>RQYD01000035.1 GCA_003858485.1 Clostridiales bacterium COT073_COT-073 | reverse complement strand
GGGAGGTCAATGCTCGTTTTATTTTAGATTTCCCTTAAAATTAAGTTTCTTATAAGATTTTGTAACAAAAATATAGGTAGTTTTTGACACTACCGTGGTGACAGAGGGGGGATATGAATGAGAAAAAAAGCTTCTGTTACAATTGAAGCAGCTTTAATTATGCCTTTTGTTTTATATTCTATCATAGTTTTATATGGATTAATGAGCTATCTGCATTTTGACTATCAGTTAAGCAGAGCGGCGACCACCGCTGCCCTTGATTTTTCGTATGACTCTTATCTGCTTAATCATTTGCAGGCAGCCGATATTCTGGCTCATTACACATATCAAAGACAAAGTTTAAAACCGGCAGAGATTACGGCGCTTCAGCAAAAGCTGGGGAATTTACAGCCGCCGCTGGCTTTTGATTTAACTGCCAGGGAGGGAATGCTTAAAGATTTTCGGGAAATCCTCGAGCTGTCACAGAGCATGATCGGGAAAATAGCCAAATTGCCGGAAGAACTGCCGGGGATCGGTAGAAGTGAAGCCACCATTTTTGTCAGCCGGATGATCTTTGGCAAATATTTCAAACATAAGATCAGTCAGAGCTTAAAGCAATATCTTGACTTTAATGAAAGCCGATTGCAGATCAAAGCTGGGCAATATTTATATGATTTTAAGGCTTCCGTGTTCTATGTGGTCTATAGCTATCAATTTCCATTGCGCTTTCCATTTTTAAAGGATGCCCAAATCGTTCAACCGATTTATATTGAAAGTTATGTTGGCAATATCCGGCGATATCAGGGACAAAAATATGGCAAAAAAGAAAAAGAGAAAATGGCTGAGGAAATGGTATATATTACCGAAAAAGGAAAAGTTTACCATACAGATGCTAAATGCTTTGTTATTTATGCAGAACCAAAGCAAGTAGAAAAGAATGGCTTAAAAAGTTGTAAACCATGCGAAATATGTCAAAAAAAAGGAAAAAATTTTGGCAGTCAGGTATATAAAACTGATAAAAGTAAAATTTTTCATGCTGATTTAACATGTTCAGCCATTCATCATCAAATTCGGGAAATACCATTAGCTGAGGCAGAAAAAGAAAGGGAGAAATGCAAACATTGTCGGAAACAAGAGGAGGATTAGCTATGCGCGGTTCCATTACAATTGAAAGTGCTTTGATTATCCCAATTTACTTTTTGGTTATTATTTGTTTGTTGCAAATCGGGATTATGATTTATGATGGTTATACCTTTTCATTGGTGGCTCAGGAATGGGCAGAAAGGCAAATTGCCGCCGGAAAAGACTGGCGCGGCAGTCTGTGGCCGGAGCTGGAGCGCCGAATGATTTTTCCGCACAAACCGGAAATCATTGAACAGGAAACATCAAAAGTAAAACTGAAAATCAATTACCGGCAATGGCGGCCGATAATGGTGGAATTACAGTTGCCGCCAAATCATAAGGCAAGACTTTATCATTTTTTAAATGGTCGTCAGCTGATCAGCCATATCCCTGTTTTAGACCAGCTGCAAAACAAATATCTGGAAATTCTGGAAAAAGTAAAAATCGATTAAAATCACTAAAAATATAAATAATATCTAAAAATTAAAATTCTCTGAAAAGACTTATCAATTTTTAATTCAGCAATCGTCAAATTTATGATAGGATAGTTGATGGATAGAGATAAAAGTTATAGAAATGAGGAAAATATGTGGGAATGGATTAAAATGATGAGTCAGCCCGAATTCTGGGTACAATTTATGGAGAGCTTTGGGCCGTTCCGATTTTTAGCCGGTATTTTAATTGCCATGATTGAGGCTTTTTTCCCGCCGTTGCCATTGGCGGTTTTAGTTACAGTCAATATTATGGGCTTTGGCTTTTTTATGGGCTATGTACTGTCATATATTGGAACCTGTATTGGTACGATCTTAGTATATTTTATTATGAAAAAATTAGGAGCCAGGCATTTAATTCCCTGGCTGCATAAGCAAAAAGAATATAATCGCTTTCAGGAATGGCTTTATGGTAAAGGTATTTTTCCCTTGATCATTTTATTTTCTTTTCCGTTTACACCATCTGTTTTGGTTTCAGTCCTGGCAGCTTTGTCGGAAATCAGAAAAAGAGAATTTACCATGGCAGTTTTGGCGGGGAAGGCAGTTATGATTTTCTTTTTAAGTGTGATTGGCTATAATATTTCCGATTTTACCAGGAAACCATTAAAATCGGTATTAATTTTAAGTTTGATGTTTGGTTTTTTGTTTCTTGCAAAATATTTATTGGCCAGATATGATGGAATAATTAAAAAGAAGTTGCTAAAGATAGAAAACAAACAAAAACAATTGGCTATTGAAATTAAGGACAAAATAAGATATAATAAAAAATGAAAGTTTGCGTCATCTAACATTCATTTTAGGGGTATGATTAAAACAAGAAACAACACACATTGTCCGGATGTCGGAGCAGGATGCAAAAATCATGAATTGTAAGTAGAAAGGCATATATGTGGAGATGTTAAGAGAAAATGACATTTTGTCCAGAATTCGGAAAAAATTTCCTAAATTAAGTAAGGGCCAAAAATTATTAGCCAATTATATCGTTAATCATTATGATAAGGCAGTTTATTTGACAGCAGCGAAACTTGGACAGGTAGTTGGTGTCAGTGAATCAACGGTGGTTCGGTTTGCCAATGAATTAGGTTATGAAGGCTATCCTAAACTACAAAGAGCCTTGGAGGAAACAGCCCGTACCAAAATGACTTCGATGCAGCGGGTCGAGGTAACAGAGGATCAAATTGAGGAAGGAAATGTTTTGCGTCATGTTTTGACCATTGATCGGGAGAGAATTAAACAAACTCTTGATGAAATGAGGGAAGATGATTTTAATCAGGCAATACAGTACATTTTAGATGCCAGAAGATGCTATATTATTGGTGTTCGGGCCAGCGCTGCTTTGGCCAATTTTCTGGGTTTTTACTTTAATTTGATGTTTGATAATGTTAAAGTCATAAACAGCAACAGCAGTACTGAAATTTTTGAAAATTTAAGACGAATCAATGAAGAAGATGTGTTAATTGGGATTACCTTTCCCAGATATTCTAAGCGCACCTTACAGGCTTTGTCATTTGCGCAGACCAAAAAAGCTAAAGTTATTACCTTAACCGACTGTGATCAATCACCCAGCCTTGAATTTGCCGATGTTGCCCTTTTTGCCAGTACTGAGATGGCTTCTGTGGTTGATTCGCTGGTGGCACCATTAAGTGTGGTCAATGCGATTATTGTGGCCATGTCATTAAAAAGAAAAGACAGAATTATTGACAGTTTGGAACAATTGGAAAATATTTGGCAGGAATATCAGGTATATGAAGATTTAGGGACCAATAATTTAACTTCGGGATATTTAAAGGGAAATAAAGATGAATCCAAAAAATAAATGGGATACAGTTGTTATTGGCGGTGGCCCGGCTGGCTGTATGGCTGCGATCGCTGCTGCTCAAAACGGACAAAAAACCCTGCTGCTGGAAAAAAATGAAAAAATTGGGAAAAAGCTCTATATTACCGGAAAAGGCCGCTGCAATCTGACGAATGCTGTAGATACGGAGGAGATTTTAAAGAATATTCCCAGGAATTCAAAATTCTTATATGGAGCAATGAATGCATTTACAAGCCGTCAATTGATGGCTTTTTTTGAGAATGCCGGATGCCCGCTCAAAGTTGAACGGGGAAACCGGGTTTTTCCGGTTTCAGATAAATCCAGCGATATTTTGAAAACATTGGAAAAAGAATTGCTGAGAAATGGAGTATGCCTTCAAAAGAAGTCAGTGGTGACTGATTTGCTGACCGAAGGCTTGGCAGCCAGCCAACAAGGGGATAAACGTAAAACAGCAATGTTACAGCGTGTTACGGGTGTTCGCCTGCAAAGCGGCGAAGCAATCACGGCCTCAAAAGTAATTATAGCAATGGGCGGCTTGGCGTATCCGGCTACCGGTTCAACCGGAGATGGATATTGTTTGGTACAGTCGGTTGGTCATAGCCTGGAAGAACCGGCGACTGGTTTGGTGCCATTGGAAACAGTGGAACAGGATTTTGCAGAATTGTCACCCATGCTTTTAAAAAATGTTGGCTTTACAGTTATGCAGGCAAAAAAAGTTTTATTTGCTGACAGAGGAGAGGTTCAGTTTACACGTTTTGGTTTAAGTGGTGCTTTGGCTTTATCAGCCAGTTCTTTTCTGCCTAAAAAAATTGGTACAGATTTGATCGCCAGAATTGATTTAAAACCGGCCCTAAGCCAGCAACAACTGGAAGCCCGTATCCTTCGGGAAATTGCTGCTCAGCCCAATCAATTTCTGACAGCAGCCTTGGCCTCTTTGCTGCCGCAGCGGTTGCTTTATTTGCTTTTTAAGCGCTGCCGGCTGCAAGCTGAAAAAAAATCAGGAGAAATGACCAAAGCTGAAAGAACAGCCTTGATTGACGGTTTAAAGAATTTGCAATTTCACATTAAGGGAGTTCGTGGCTGGAATGAAGCAATCATTACCCGGGGTGGAATCAGGGTCAAAGAAGTGAATCCTAAAACCATGGAAAGCAAATTGGTAAAGGGCCTTTATCTGGCCGGAGAAATACTGGATGTGGATGCACTGACTGGTGGATTTAATTTGCAAATTGCCTTTTCAACCGGATATTTGGCTGGAATTCAAGCATTACCGCAATAACGGCCGGGTAATAAAAGTGACAGTGCCAGATGCTTTTGACAGATATCCTGACAGAATCTTAAATGACTGTCCGGGCTGTGTTTAAATAGGAACCAGGTAAGAAAATAATGAGATGGGATAGTCAACATTGGCAGAAAAAGGAGGAAAAATGAAAGCCATTCGCGGAGCAATTACCGTTAAAGCAAATACAGAGGCGGATATTTTGAAACAAACAGAAAAATTATTACACAAGATCATGGAACGAAATTGGCTGACGGAGGAAAAGATTATTTCCATTTTTTTTTCAGTCACCAAAGATTTAACTAAGGTTCCTCCTGCCCGGGCTGCCCGCAATATGGGATTGACACAGACCGCACTTGCTTGTTATACTGAAATGGAAGCAGAGGGCAGTCTGGAAAGATGTATTCGAGTACTAATGCATGTGGAAATGAAGCATAAACCCTATCATGTTTATTTAGAAGATGCCAAACAATTACGACCAGATTGGGAGAAGCAAATTATGCAAATAGCAATTGATGGTCCGTCAGGAGCAGGAAAAAGCACAATTGCCAAAGAACTGGCACAAAAACTGAAAATTATTTATGTTGATACCGGTGCCATGTATCGGGCGGTCGGACTATTATCACTATGCCAGGGGATTGATTTGAAAACAGAAAGTGATATTAGCAAATACCGCAGCAATTTAATTGAATTAGCAGAACAGGCTGATATTAAATGGGATTATCAGAATGGCAGACAAATATTACTGCTGGATGGAGAAGACATTAGTGAGCAGATCAGAACCCAGGAAATTGGCGATAGGGCTTCCAAAATAAGTACCATTAAAGAGGTACGACAGGCCATGGTACGTTTGCAGCAGGAAATTGCAGCCAATCAATCAGTAGTGATGGATGGCCGTGATATCGGTACAGTGGTCCTGCCAAAAGCAGATTATAAAATATTTTTAACTGCTTCAGTTGAAGTCAGAAGTAAGCGCCGTTGTAAGGAGTTAGAGGGGCGTGGATTACCGGCTGACTTACCGACGATTGTGGCGGAAATTAAAGAAAGGGATGAGCGTGATCAAAACCGGACAGAATCACCCCTAAAAAAAGCAGAGGATGCAATTGAAGTGGATACTTCCGATAAAGATATTGCAGCGGTAGTAGAAACCATTTTAAAAATTGTTCAGGCCTGACTTTGCGTTCAGGCAATTACGGTGGTTTGCTGGCAATTTGCAGGCGACTTCCTGTAGGGACTTGGATTCGGCAAGTTAAATTCAATGTCGGAGGATGTGTTGCAAAATAAAGATGCTGGTTGTGGCCGCTTTTTTCGGGCAATGCCTGGAAGGACCAGCCAGTAAAGCTGATTACTTAGATACATCAAATTTTTAAAAAGCAGTATTTGCCTTTTTAAAAAACTGTGATATACTATGTAGGACTTAGTCATTTGTTCGTTAAAACTCCGGTTGAAAATGGAAACGAACAAGAAAGTATATAAATAAGGAGGTAATTATGAGTATGAAATATACGACCGATCTGGGCTCCGTGGTTGTCGATACCAAAGTAATTGCGCAGATTGCCGGTTTATCTGCAATTGAGCTGTATGGTATTGTCGGCATGGCAATGGTCAGTTTAAAAGACGGTTTGGTTAAGATGCTGAGCCGGGCATCATTGACCAAAGGGGTAAATGTATTGGTTGAGAATAATGAAATATCAGTTGATTTTCATATTATTATTGAATATGGGATAAATATCAGGGCAGTGACGGAAAATCTGATCAGTACTGTTAAATATAAACTGGAAACATTTTCCGGAATGAAAGTTAAAAGAATCAATGTATTTGTTGAGGGCGTTCGGGTCGATGAGTAGGCAGGAGGATGGGATGAAAGTTCAAAAGATAAATGCAAAGACCTTCAAGAATTTGTTCCTTGCAGGTGCCAAACTATTGGAAATCAAGAAAGAATATGTCAATGAATTAAATGTATTTCCTGTGCCAGACGGAGATACCGGAACCAATATGACCATGACGATTTTATCGGCAGCCAAAGAAGTAGAGCTGGCAGATGAAAACAGTATGGCAGCAATTGCCAAAGCTATTTCTTCCGGCTCACTGCGCGGAGCCAGAGGCAACTCAGGAGTTATTCTATCCCAATTGCTGCGTGGATTTGCCAAAGGCGTTCAGGAACATAAAGAATTAGATGCAATGATCATTGCCGAAGCATTAAGCCGGGGAGTGGAAACAGCTTATAAAGCAGTTATGAAGCCGAAGGAAGGCACTATTTTAACGGTGGCTAAGGGCATTGCTGACAAGGCGGCGGAAGTTGCTCTGGAAAATGATGATATTTTGGAAAACTTTAAGAAAATCTTAGAGCATGGGAAGAAGGTTTTGGAAAATACCCCAAATCAATTACCGGTATTAAAAGAAGCAGGTGTAGTTGATGCTGGTGGACAAGGCCTTTATTATATTTTAAAAGGAGCATTTAAAGCTTTGGAAAATGGTGGCGAAGTTACTTTTGATTTTGGTGAACAGACAAAAACAACAGTGGGCGTGAAGGCAGAATTCAACAATGTTTTCCAGGAAGCAACAGATTCCATTGAGTTTGGATATTGTACTGAATTCATTATTAACACCAAAGCAGGAGCTAATAACGAAAAGGATTCGGAGGAATTGAAAGCCTATTTGGAAACAATTGGTGATTCAATTGTGGCTGTTTGTGATGATGATTTAATTAAGATCCATGTTCATACAGAAAATCCGGGACTGGCTTTGCAAAAAGGGTTGACCTTGGGATATCTGTCAAATTTGAAAATTGAAAATATGCGGATTCAGCACACTGAGCAGGTGATTAAACATAATCATGAAGTCGCAGAGCAGCAGGCAGAAGAAGCTATGCCGGCTGAAAAAAAAGAAAACGGCTTTGTGGCGGTTTCAGCCGGTACCGGAATTGAAGCTGTATTTAAGGGATTGGGTGTTGATGTAGTGATTACCGGTGGTCAAACCATGAACCCGAGTACAGATGATTTTGTTCAGGCAATTCAGAAAATAAATGCTGATACAGTATTTTTATTCCCCAATAATAAAAATATTATCTTAGCGGCTGAGCAGGCAGTGCATTTGGTCAAAGACCGCAAAGTTATTGTTATTCCCTCCAAAACAATTCCGCAGGGAATTGGTGCATTAATTTCTTTTGAAGAGGGGATTTCGGCTGAAGAAAATAAAGATTTGATGGTAGAGGCAATGGCTCAGGTTAAATCCGGTCAGGTCACTTATGCTGTCCGAGATACTCAGTTAGAAGGTAAGAACATTGAAACAGGCGATATTATTGCTATTGGAGAAAGTAAGATCCTGTCAGTAGCCAAAGATGTAGATACTGCGGTGAAAGAATTGATTGCTGAGTTGATGGGCGAGGATGGTGAGATTATTACTCTTTACCATGGTGAGGAAGTCAGTCCGGAAGATGCTCAGAAAGTAGCTGATGATCTGGCAGCAAGCTATCCGGAAGCAGATGTTGAGCTGCAATATGGAGGCCAGCCATTGTATTATTATTTGATCTCAGTTGAGTAAATGATAGAGCGGAATTTTACCGGATAATTGGAATAAAAGCAGCAAGCTTTTTCGCAAAGAAAAGGCTTGCTTTTTACCATTTTAAGGAATATATCAGTTAAGAGTCGGCAAACAATATGAAGCTGAGTAATTTACATAGGTGATCAGCAAAAAAAGGGGAAGTTATGAATACACCGATCAGTCGGATAAAAGGAATTGGCATAAAAACGGAGAAAATTCTCAAGGAGATGGGAATTGTTTCCTATTATGATTTGCTCAGTTATTATCCCAAGGGATATGATTTTTTTGCAGGATTGGTTTCCGTGTCAGAAATTCGTATGGGGGAAGATAATTGCCTGCGCGTTAAAATTATTTCTCAGCCAAAACTTCAATATTTTGGCAAGTTGTCAACTTTGAATTTTTATGTGGCTGATGAAATGGGAATGCGTATAAAAATAACTTATTTTCGACAGCCGTATCTGGCTAAAGTAATGGTTCCCGGACGGAGGATGATTATTAAAGGGCGGCCATATTGGAAAAAAAATGAGCTGCATATGTCCAACCCGCTGGTGTTGAGCGAAGAAGAAGTCAATCAGTTAAAAGCAATGCCATTGGTTGCCAGATACAGCCTGAAAAAAGGAATCAGCGAGAAAAAACTGAAACAATATTTGACCCAAATTTTTGCTGAATTTGCAGATAAGCCACCGATAGAGGATTATATTTCCGATGAAATTTGCCAGAAATATGATTTATTGCCTTTATGGCAAAGCTATAAACTTATTCATTTTCCCCGGCAAAAAGCTGATATTGATAATGCCAGAAAACGGCTGGTATTTGATGAATTTTTCTTTTTCCAAGCCGGCTTGCGTAAACCGGAGCAAATACTGGCAAATGATTTTCCGGTAGTAAAAAGAGAGTTGAGCCAGTGTTTTATCAAAAACCTGCCCTTTGCTTTGACTGACGATCAGGCTAAAACCATTGCTGAGATTGAATCAGACTTGATCAGTGAGCGGCGGATGACCCGATTGGTTCAGGGCGATGTGGGCAGTGGTAAAACGGCAGTTGCTTTTGCGGTGTCAGTCATGATGATGGAAAACGGATATCAGGTAGCACTGATGGCACCGACTGAGGTATTGGCAGTGCAGCATTATATAGATGCCAAACAGCGCCTGGAGCCATTGGGAATTCAGGTGGCATTACTGGTCGGATCATTATTGGCTAAAGAAAAAAGAGAAATATATACCGGTATTCAGACAGGGGAAATTAATTTCATCATCGGTACCCATGCTTTGATCCAGGAAAAAGCAATTTATTCTAATTTGGGTCTGGTGATAACGGATGAGCAGCATCGCTTCGGAGTGATGCAAAGAGAGCGGCTAAGCCAAAAAGGAGCGGCTGAAAAGTTGCCGCATATTTTGGTGATGAGTGCGACTCCGATTCCCCGGACACTGGCATTAATTTTGTATCAGGATATGGATATTTCAATCATTAAAAGTATGCCGGCCGAGCGCCTGCCGATCCAGTCATTTTTAAGGAGCGGTGCAGCCAGGGATAAGATTTATCGGTTTATGGGACAGGAGATTAAAAAGGGAGCAGCAATTTATATTATTTGTCCGGCGATTGAAGATAATGAGGAACTGGAGCTAACCGGGGTGATCAGTTATGCTGAGGCTTTGCACCAAAAATACCCGGACTGGAAAATTGCTTATTTATATGGCGGACAAGAAGATAAAGAAGAAGTGATGAATGCCTTTGCTGGTGGAGAAATTGATGTTTTGATCTCTACCACAGTGATTGAAGTCGGGGTCAATGTTCCCAGGGCAACGGTGATGCTGGTAGAAAATGCCGAGCGTTTTGGACTGGCTCAGCTTCATCAGTTAAGAGGCAGAGTGGGCAGAGGACATCGGCAAAGTTATTGTATTTTTATATCGGATGCGAAGGATAAAGGCATTCTGGAAAAATTGGAATATGTGGCCAAACATACCTCCGGCTTTGATATTGCGGAATATGATCTAAAAATGAGAGGACCGGGAGATGCCTTTGGTGTCAAACAGCATGGAATGCCGTTACTACAGTTGGCGGATCTATACCGGGATTTACCGATTTTGGAAATGGTCCAAAAAGCCGGAGCCGAGATTGAAGATTCAGCAGCCATGCAGGAATGGTTGAAGTTATATTATGGTGGGAAAAAAGAAATATTGTCAATTTAAAGATTGCACTCAACTTTTCTGTGCTTTTTGGAACAGCTTGTCAGCATATGCTGTGAAAGCTATCTTGTGAAACAAATGGTAAAAGGGATGAGTCAGGACTAAAAAAGATGGAGAAATTGCAAAAATAAGGCGGATTTAAGAATGTTTTATAAGAACGATAAGCATAAGAAATGCTTTGGCGATTGAGAGAGTATAAAAAGGCAAAGGAGACAGATTATGCGGGTTGTAGCAGGCAGTGCCAGAGGTATCCCTTTAAAGGCACCAAAGGGAGATACGGTCAGGCCAACAGTTGACCGGTTAAAAGAAACTTTATTTAATATCATTCAAAATGAAATTTATGATCGGGTGATTCTGGATGTTTTTGCTGGCAGTGGTGCCCTGGGTATTGAGGCACTGAGCCGGGGGGCAAGTCAGGCGCATTTTTGTGAAAAGAACAGGGCGGCAATGGCAGTGATTGAAGAAAATTTACAAAAAACCAGATTGACAGATAAGGCCATCACCTATTTCGGAGATTTCTCCCTGGGCTTTCAAAAAATGCAGATGAATGGGTCAAAGGCTGATTTAATATTTTTAGATCCGCCCTATCATCAGACTGATCTATATCAGCAGGCAATTGAATTGATGTTGGATAAAAATATCCTGGCAGCCGGAGCATTAATTGTGGCTGAAGCAAAGAGTGATTTTGACTTTTCTTTTTTGGAAAACTATGATACAATAAAAATTGAAAAGCATAAAAGATTTAAAACTAATCAATATGTATTTGGGCGTTATCAGAATGAAAAATAGGTCGAAAAATAGTATGATTACTATTGGAGCTGCCGGTTATCGGCAGCGGAATGGAGATTAGTATGAAGAAGGCAGTATATGCCGGTAGCTTTGATCCGCCAACATTTGGGCATATGGATATTATTGAAAGAGCATCAAAGCTGACCGAAGAGCTGATTGTAGCGGTAGCGATCAATCCGCATAAAATTTCGTTGCTTTCTATGGAAGAGAGAGTCGAATTATTAAAGAAATTGACACAAGATATTCCTAATGTCAGGGTGGAGGCATTTACCGGATTACTGGTGCGTTTCGTGGAAAAGGAAAAAGCAGATGCTATTATCAGAGGTTTTCGGGCAGTTTCTGATTTTGAGTATGAATTGCAATTGGCACAGGGCAACAGTTTATTAAGTCCGGAAACAGAAACCGTATTTTTTGTATCAAATGCCAAATATTCCTTTATTAGTTCCAGTTTTGTAAAAGAAGCAGCTGTTTATGGTGGAGATATTAGTGATATGGTACCTGAATTATCCAGACAAGCACTATTGAAAAAGATAAGGAGTTAAGAATGAATAGTAAAGTATTTGATATTATTGATGATATGGAAGTGTATATTAATGACAGCAATGGTATTCCTTTTCAATCCAATAAAGTGATTGTCCGCAGTGATATTATTGACGACTTTATCAGCAAAATCAGACTGGCTTTGCCGGAGGAAATAAAGAGGGCTAATGCCATTATTGATGACAGAGATCATATGATGTCAATCGCCAAAGATAAGTTGGCTGAAATTGAAGCAGAGGCGATTGCCAAAGCTAATGCAATGATAGATGAGCATGTGATCACCCGTCAGGCCGAAGAAAAAGCAGCTGCCATTTTAGAGCGGGCGCAAAGAGAAAGTGAAGAAATCCGGCGGGAGGCCTATCGTTATACCGATGAGTTGTTAGAGAAGGCGCAAAAAACCATTACTGCATTACTCAATCAATCCAATACAGACTATAATAAATTTGAAAAAACTCTGCTGGATCAATTAGATATCATTGAAGATAACAGAGAAACTTTAAAGGATAGTTAAATTAATTATGGAGCTGTCCCGTGTTCTCCGGAGGATAGAGCCAAAAGATGAGAGAGTTAAAGGTTTTTTGTCAAATGGTGTGGGTCAAGAACAAGATCAAGTTTGAAAAGCAGGATAGCAGCAGCCATCCTGCTTTATTATATTGTTTAAAATGATTTTCGCCAGATACACCATTTTCTGTGCAAATAGCTTTTGTCACAGGCTTTTGAAATAAGTAGCTGCTATGGCTGACATATCCTCTGGTTAAATAGTGCAGATAGCTTTTACCACCGGCTCTTAAAAAAGGGTGTTAACGGCAGTAAAAAAAGTTAGGGATAAATAATCGGATTATTTTGTTCCGGCAGCGGCAAAATGGTCTGATATTTATGGCGGAGGATCTCGGCATAGATCTTGTCCGCCTTAAGCTCAGCCTGATAGTTGGTGTAGGCAGCCGAAGATAGTTTTTTAGTATGCCGGGTATTGGTCAGTACCGGCAGGACAGCATTTTCCTGAAGCTTTCTTAAAAGTGGAGCAGCCGAACGGCGAAAGCCCAGGATTTTCAGGTAACTGTTTTCAGCAGTTAACGGCTGAGGCTGAAACTGCTTTAAAAAAATATACAGCAGCGCCCGTTTAACTCTGGCAGCCGGAAAATTGCGGGCGGAACAAAAGCGGATATAGTCTTCAAAATCCAGATTTTGGGTTAATCCGTTAAGTAAGCGATTTAATAAGTCAGAATTAATTTCTCTTATTTTTAATAATTCCTCAGGATCAGACTGCAGCAATGTCATACGCAAAAAGGGATAAATATCAGCCGGGTAAATTGGACCTTTCTTTTGGGCAATGGCATGACTTAAAATTTCATAGGAAGAAAGTGGCAGAGCCTGACTTAAAGCGGAGCTAAGTTTCTGATAAAAAGAATTTTCAAACGGCTGAGGAGATACTTCAAATTGCCGGTCAGCAGCCAAGAGCGAATCGCCAGGGGCGGAAAAATTACAGTTATCAGGATGGATGGCGGAAAATTGCGGGTCAGCCAGCAGCCGGCGGATAGCAGTAGCGGACATGATCAGATCCGGCCGGTAAGTGCTGTCCAGATAGGCTTGTCCCTGCCGGGGGACTAAATAAGGAATGATCGGACTCTGATCAGAACGCAAGGCTTTTAAGTATTCAATGGCCAAAATATTATTAGAGCCTTTCAGGATTTCTGCATATGGAGTATGAGGATAAAGGGCTTCAATTGCATCCTGCCTGGCTGAGGCAAAAGAATTTCCATGTTTTAAACTGTTTTGCAAAAGGACTGAAAATTCGAGGCTTTCGTTTAGTAAAATTTCGGCAATAGCCTGTAGATCGTTAATTTCTGAATGCTCTGCCCCAAAGTATAAACAATCGACAACTCGGCTTTGGGTCAATAAATAAACAGCTCCTTTGGCAAAGTACTCGGCACTGCCGATGGCAGCAGCCAGTGGTAATTCCAAAACCAAATCAATTCCGCCGGCCAAGGCCATTTCCGTTCGGATTTGTTTGTCGATCAGGGCCGGTTCACCTCTTTGCACATAGTTCCCACTCATAATTACCATGACAAAATCAGCCTTAATTTGCGAAAGCTGGTAGGCATGACCGCAATGAAAAGGATTGTATTCGGTGATGATGGCAGCAACTTTCATATCCATTCTCCATTCTGTGTATTTCCGGCTTCTATCTATTTCCGATATCATAGATCCGTCTGAACCATTGAAAATGCATGATCTTTTCTTTTTGGCATTTTCTTATCCGCACTCATATTTCATTTGTCCAGTATATCATAAATTTAGCGTGAGCAATCGAAAAATGCAAGTATTTTTTTCTGGCACTCCGGCTTTTTTTATGTTATAATCAAAAGTAAGATTGCTGAAAAATCGCAATGGGTTAGCATTGGCACTTGACTTTCTCAAAACGCCGGAACTGTATTTTTAAGCATTTCATGGGGAGGTTAAGCGAAAGAATGTAGGAAAATATTGTAAGCTGGAAAGGAGTTTTCAATGAGTTTTATCGACATTATTAAAAACAAAGCCAAGACAGAGTTGCAAACAATCGTATTGCCGGAGGCCTTGGACATTCGGACTTTGACTGCCACGGAACAAGTATTGAAGGAAGGCCTGGCCAAAGTTATTTTAATTGGTGAAGAAAGTGAAATCAAAGCTAAAGCGGGAACACTTAAGATTGATGGCGCCGAAATCGTCAATCCTAAAACTTTCGCCAAAATGGATGAATATGTAGAAATGCTTTTTACCTTAAGAGAGAAAAAAGGAATGACCAGAGAAAAAGCTAGAGAATTACTGCTGACTGAGCCGTTGTTTTTGGGCGTGATGATGGTAAAAATGAAAGATGCAGACGGCATGGTTGCCGGCGCAGTTAATTCAACCGCTAATGTTCTGCGGCCATCCCTGCAAATTTTAAAAACTGCTCCTAATACCAAGATTGTATCTACTTTCTTTATTATGTCAGTACCGGATTGTGAACTGGGTGTAAACGGCACCTTTATTTTTGCAGACTGTGGTCTTAATCAAAACCCATCAGCCGAAGAGTTAGCCTCTATTGCCGGCAGCTCGGCCAAGACTTTTAAATCATTAATTGGCGGTGAGCCGACAGTAGCCATGCTCAGTCATTCAACCAAAGGCAGTGCTTCGCATCCGGATGTTGATAAAGTGGTAGAAGCTACTAAGATTGCTCAAAAAGAATATCCGGAATATCAAATTGATGGTGAACTGCAGGCCGATGCAGCAATTATTGCCAAAGTTGGACAAAGCAAAGCACCGGACAGCAAGGTAGCCGGTAAAGCTAATGTGCTGGTATTCCCGGATTTGGATTCCGGTAATATTGCTTATAAATTAGTACAGTACTTAGCCAAAGCCGAAGCCTATGGACCAATTACTCAGGGAATTGCAGCTCCGATCAATGATTTATCCAGAGGCGCAACCGCTGAGGATATTGTCGGAGTAGTAGCCATTACCGCTGTTCAAGCCCAAAACCAAAAAGCACAAGCCTAAAGGAGAGGATCAATGAAAATTTTAGTTATTAATTGTGGCAGTTCTTCATTAAAATATCAATTATTTGACATGACCAATGAAACCGTATTAGGAAAAGGTTTGGTTGAGAGGATCGGAATAGAGGGCTCACTCTTAACCCAAAATGTAAATGGTGAAAAATACACGGTGGAAGCCGAGATGAAAGATCATAAAGCAGCCATGAAGCATGTTTTTGATGCTTTGCTGCATCCGGAAAAAGGTTTGATTTCTTCACTCGATGAAATTAATGCCATTGGTCATCGGGTTCTGCATGGTGGTGAAGAATTAACTGATTCCATCATTATTGACGAGCATGTTAAAGATGTTATTAAAGAATATATTAAATTTGGTCCGCTGCATAATCCAGCCAATTTAATGGGTATTGAAGCTTGTGAGGCGCTGGTGCCAGGCAAACCGAATGTGGCGGTATTTGATACTTCTTTCCATCAAACCATGCCGGCCAGCAGTTACATGTACGGTCTGCCATACGAATACTATGAAAAATACCGGATCCGTAAATTTGGTTTCCATGGAACCAGCCATAAATACATTACCCGTAGGACTGCTGAATTATTGAATAAACCATTGGATGAAATCAATATTATTACAGTGCATTTGGGCAATGGCTCTTCACTGGCAGCAGTTAAAAACGGTAAATGTTATGATACCTCAATGGGATTGACACCGTTGGAGGGCTTGGTAATGGGAACACGCTGCGGTGACCTGGATCCGACAGTGCTTACCTTTATTATGGAAGAAGAAGGTATGAAGCCTCATGATCTGAATCAAATGTTAAATAAAAAATCAGGCTTTTTGGGTATTTCCGGCTTAAGCAGCGATGCCAGAGATTTGGAAAATGCAGCCGATGAAGGCAATCAAAGAGCCAAATTAGCATTAGATATGTTTGTCAATCGGACAAAACGCTATTTAGGCGGATATTTATTGGAACTTAAGAAAGTTGATGCCATTTGCTTTGCCGGCGGAATTGGTGAAAACTCGGCAGAAATGAGAGAACGTCTGGTTGGCGGTTTGGAGTTTTTCGGCATTAAACTGGATGCTGAGAAAAATAAGACCAGAAGCGAAGCGAAGATTTCGGCCGATGATTCCAAAGTGCAAATTTGGGTAGTACCAACTAATGAAGAATTAATGATCGCCAGAGACACCCTCGATTTAGTAAAATAAAGTGAAACGCGAAAACATGTGACCCGAAAGCCATCTTGCATGCAAGTGGCGAAAGGGTGGAAGTACCCCAATAAATTAGAAATTGACGTGTGCAAGCATATGACCCAAAGCCATCTTGCGAAGCAAGTGGCGAAAGGGGAGAAATGAATGCGGCCGCGCAGCGGACACAAAGATAGCTTGTCCTTATTTTATAAAATTAAATATGATGCCAAAAAGCGATTGACCGGATAAGTCCGATCAATCGCTTTTAATTGTATGCTTTAATGAAAGAAAAGCTGAATTTTGGGGTTCTTTGTCAAATGGTGTTGGTAAAGAATAAAATCAAAAAGCGGCTGAAACTTTTTGGGTTTGTCAAACTATTATTCAGCCTGGTAACTTTTAGTTACCAATAACATAAAAGTACGACCACCAGATATCGGCAGCTTTTTTGATATTGTCGGCAAAATAATAATGATTTTTGCGGCTGTCCGGATTATAGGTTTCAAAGCGGATGATCCCGTTTTGATTGGTATAGCCCTTGATTATCATAAAATGTCCGGAATTTTCATTGTCATAGTACTCACTGAAATAGTAGCCATCCACACAGATCAAGACGATTCGATCGTCCTCCAAAGCATCGGTAATTTGTTTAATATCAAAAAGCTTAATTTTTTGATAAGGAACACCATGCTCAGACATTACATTTTCAATATCATCTGTATACCACCAGCCACCGGTCGGCAGAATTTGTGAACGCAATTTTTCAGCCGAAATATTTTTGTTTTGATCATACCATTTTAAGATCATTGAGGTTACTGCCGGTCCGCAATTTTCATGGCTGTATTGACCGGTTTGATTTTGGTCACAAAACCATTCATAAGGTCTTTCCACATGCTTTTCGGCAATCACCGGCTGGGGTGTGATCGACTTACGCGATTTCGGGTCAGCCAGCCGCGAGATAATGGTGGCTACTTCTGCCCGGCTGATATTGGACTTGGGATAAAATTGCAGGTTCTGGTCACCGGTCATAATGCCGTAATTATACATTGTGATGATATCATTAGCCAGGATCATGCCATCATCAATATCGGGAATATTTTGAAGAACAAGCTGATTAATGATCTCATTTTCCTCAAAAGGAAAGAGTCTGACATAAAGAGAGGCAAAGTCTGTGCGATTGATCGGAGCAGTATAATCTTTAAAATAGTCAGGATTTAAAATGTTACTATTAATTGCGGCATCAATATATTTTTGATACCAGGGATTTGAGGCCGCAGAGTCGGTAATGGGATAATTATAGTATATTTCATAAAGCCGAACAGCCAAAGTAACTGCTTCGGCCACGGATAAAGTATCATTCGGATTAAATGTGCTAAATGAGGTACCCTTCATTAAATCCAATTCAAACGCAGTTTGAATACCGGGGAAAAACCAGGCATTACTGGGGACATCAGCAAAGCCGATATAGGTTTTTTTAACAGTAAAATTACCATAAGAATTGGCAAAAGAGTAATTTGAATTAGCAGCAAGTGGAGTCAGGTTACTGAAGATCAGAAGCAACACCAGGCTTAATAGTATCAGTTGCCGTTGTTTGTTTTTCATATAATACCTCCCAGAATCATAAAATATTTGTTAAAAGGTTTTCACCGCAGAACAAAGGACTGAAGTGCCAGCCGGAGACCTTTGACCATCAACAGGCTGAAATTTATTTTTTAATTTTCTGATCACAGCCCAAAGAGATGTACCAGTGCTAAAGATTAGAAACTAAAAATGGATCACCTGGCCAAAGGAGCGTTTTAGAAATTGGAGAAAACCGATTAATGACTTGATCAAATTGAAAGTAGTCATTAATAAATTCAGTATAAAGGAAAGCTAATAAAATGGCAAGCGGATTTTATTGGTAGTCTATGAATTTCTGTAAACATTATAAAGATTTTAATCATTTTTTCAGAATAATTATATTAAGAATAAAGAATTCCCTAGTCGAATAGTAAGCCGACTCAGATATAATAAAGCCTGTTAAACTTAAAACCGATCTGCAAAGATAAGGAGAAAGAAATGAACAAAAGATTAACCGCCATGCTTTTGGCGCTGATGATGATGGCCGCCACTGCCAGTGCATGTACTACCGCTGATGTTAAAGAAACTGCCAAAGAGCAGGAATATTTAACTAAGATAGAGTATAGCAATCTGACAGATGATAAAACTCAGAAAGAAGTTAAAAAATTAATGACGGATGCAGGTATTTCTGCAGAAAGGCAAAAAAGATTTTTTGAAGATGTTAAATTTTATAATGAAGGAGTAAAAAGAGAAAATTTGACCAGTGATGGCTTTGAAATTATTGATCTGGGAACAACGAAATATGATGTATTTTCTTTGCAGACAGAATGGATGGAGAAACATCCGGATTTTAATGGTCATAATTGCCGGATTACTTCTTTTGGTCTGTATGGAGACTTGATTGAGATTGATAAAAATGCACCTAAACGGGAGGACTGGATTTTAGCGGATTTGATCAGTATTGAGGAAAGCCCGTTTGTAAATGCTGAAGAAGCAGAATTAGAGCAATTTAAAGTCTTGTTTTCAGCCATTCCCACTGAAAAGACAAAGGATGTGGATATTCATGTCAAAAAGGTTCAGACCGATTGGCGGGACCGGGATATTAAATTTAAAAATAATAATAAAGTCAGCTTGATCACAGTGTTCTTTCATGAGAATTTAACAGAGCAGGACAATGTATTTATTGGTCATGTTGGTTTATTGCTGACTAAGTCAGAAAATGAATTATATTTTGTGGAAAAAGTAAGCTATCAGGAACCATATCAAGTTATAAAATTCCAAAATCGGACACAATTAAATGATTACTTGATGAATAAGTATGATATTGAGTGGGGACAACCAACAGCTAAGCCTTTTATTATGGAAAATAATCAATTACTGCAAGGATATCGCCCAAATCCCAATAATACAGGCGATCAATAAGCATAACCAATGCTGATTTTCTATACAGATATTGGCAACCATGGGCTGCTGCACAAGAACTTAATGCTTGATGCAGCAGCTTTTGTTTGCTTTAATAACACCCCTAGCTGTGCTGGAGGAGATAAGTCAGCCAATGATTTTAGACTGGTCAAATGGATGAATATAGAGTATAATTATCTTAAAGAGAGGTGATACCATGCAGCCAGAGCAAATATCGTCAAATAAAAGAGTAAAGCATAATATCAAAGATAGTCTGTTTACTTTTTTATTCCATGACATTAAGTATGTAAAACAATTATATGCTGGTCTATATCCGGAAGAAGAAGGCTATAATGAGGAAGATTTTCAGATTATTACGCTGGAAAATATCATGGTCAATAATGTGTATAATGATCTTGGAATTTTGGTGAAAGATAAGTTGATTATCTTGGTGGAGGCACAAAGTACCTACAACCCCAATATGGCGATAAGATATCTAATTTATATCGCTAATACATACTATAACTATATTTTAGACTATGGAGTGAATATTTTTGGGACGAAACGGGCTAAATTTCCCAGGCCAGAGTTTTTTCTGGTATATACCGGTAAGAGAATTTTTGAGCAAAAGTTACTAAAATTATCTGATTGTTATATGGACCCGGAAGAAGACAAACAGATCAAGGAGCAAAAAGAAATTTCACTGGAGTTATTGGTCCATATTATTACGAAAGCAGATGTGGAGCACAGTATTTTAGGAGAGTATATGACCTTTTGCCAGACTTATGATGAGTATAGTAAAGAAGCAGACAGCCGGGAGAAACGGTTACAAGCCTTGAGGAAAACGATTGCTTATTGTATGGAGCAAAATATTTTGAAAGAATTTTTAAGTCAGAAAGAAAGAGAGGTGCAGGAAATAATGATGCAGGTGTTTACGCAGGAACAAGCGATGGAAATGGTATTAACCGAAGAATATAATAAAGGCCGGGAAGAAGGAATAGAAAAGGGTATGGAAAAAGGTATGGAAAAAGGTAAACTTAGCATAGCAGAAACCATGAAAAAAATGGGCTACTCTTTGGATGAGATTTATAAAATCACCGGTTTGATGTTGTAAAATTGATAGGTCAAGAAATAAAACCCTAAAAATGGACAGAATAAACAGAGATTTCCCGATATCTGTACCATGCAGAAAAGGGAGCGAGCATGAAAAATGGAGACGAATAGGATAGCAAATAATATTCCGATAAAATGGAGCAATCAAGGAAACGATGATGTTTTTGATTGCTTCATTTTTTAGTGAACTCATGGGAGGCAATAAAAGCTTCTGATAAAGGAGTTGAGTTCAAATGACCTGACTTAGAAAGAAGTGTAAACATGATATCTTTATAAAAACTTTGGCATATGCAGATACTTTACATTTTATAGATAACGGTTTTGAATTGTTTGTAAGGGATTTAAAAAAAGGGATGCTCAAAAATGTTTTATGGTTGACAGAAAAAAAAGAAACATATATAATAGGAAAAATTAAAAGACATTCTTTCTGGTTAATTTATATTAACCAGGAAAAAATAAATGGATTATTATCTAAGATGATGTTATTCTGGAAAGGATGAAAAATGAATAATTTTCAGGAAAAATTAAAAAAGTATGCAAAATTGGCAGTGGAAATTGGTGTTAATTTACAAAAGGGACAACCGGTAGTGATCAGCTGTCCGGTAGAAGCAGCTGAATTCGGCCGTTATTTAGCAGAAGCGGCTTATCAGGCAGGAGCATCCGAAGTTATTATGCGCTGGGCAGATGATAAACTATCCAGAATGAAAATTCAATATGCCAGTTTGGAAACGCTTAAAATGGTTCCGGAATGGCTTAAACTTCTGGAGGATACTTATGTGGACCAGGATGCCTGCTATATTGCAGTCTCAGCAGCCGATCCCAATGCCTTAAAAGGTTTGGATGTTGAAAAAGTAACCGCCAATAAAAACACTTTAGATAAAATAGTGGAAAAACGCCGGGCAGCGCTGATGAACAGTGAAAATACCTGGACGATTGTATCAGTTCCGACTTTAGCCTGGGCCGAAAAAGTTTTTGCACCGGAAACTGGCGAAAAAGCAATGGATCTATTATGGGAAGCAATTTTTAATGTTACCCGGATGAATACACAGGATCCAGTAGCAGCCTGGAAAGAGCATATTGCTAATTTAAGCAAGAAAGCAGATGAACTGAATCAAAAAAACTTTAAATATCTGCATTATAAAAGTGCCAATGGAACCAATTTGCGGATCGAATTGCCGAAGGGCCATATCTGGCTGGCAGCGGCTGAAAAAAGCAGAAAAGGCACAGAGTTTGTAGCGAATATGCCAACTGAAGAAGTTTTTACCCTGCCTAAAAGAGATGGGGTGGACGGAGTGGTATATAGCTCAAAACCACTGGTTTATTTAAGCAATGTGATTGATCAATTTTGGCTGCGCTTTGAAAAAGGGACAGTGGTTGAATACGATGCCAGGGAAGGAAAAGAATTCCTGAAAGCATTGTTAGAGGCTGACTCGGGTTCGGCCCGTTTAGGTGAAGTGGCATTAGTACCATTTGATTCACCGATCAGCAATAGTAAAATTTTATTCTTTAATACTTTATATGATGAAAATGCCTCCTGCCATCTGGCACTGGGGAAAGCATATCCGACCACAGTTGAAGGCGGTGACGGAGCAAGTGCGGAAAAATTAATGGAACTAGGTGCCAATGTGTCAAAAGAGCATTCTGATTTTATGGTTGGAACAGCTGACCTGGAAATCATGGGTGAAACTTATGAGGGACAAATGATTCCGGTTTTCCGTAATGGCAATTGGGCATAAAAAATAAAAAAGGCGAAAATATTCGGAAACGAACTTTTCGTGCTTTTTATTATCAAATTTCAAATAGAAGACATTGTTGAAATTTGAAACAGCAGAGATTTTCGGTGAGGATGGAGGGAAAACAAAGGCTTAGCAATCACAAGGAGGAGAATAAAGTGAAATTATTAAAAGAGCGAATCCGCGAAGATGCTAAAATTGTATCTCAAGAAGTAGTAAAAGTAGATTCTTTTATTAACCATCAAATTGATGTTGATTTTTTAGAGCAATTGGCGGAAGAATTTTATCGGCGTTTTAAAGACAAAAAAATTACTAAAATATTGACAATTGAGGCTTCCGGAATTGCCATTGCAATTTTGGCAGCTCAGTATTTTAAGGTACCGGTGGTATTTGCTAAAAAAACGGTCTCACGCAATTTAGACAAAGAAACTTATCGCAGTAAAGTATATTCTTTTACGAAACAAAAGGAATATGATATTCAGGTATCGGCCCGGTATTTAAATCCAGAGGATCATATTTTAATTTTAGATGATTTTTTAGCCAACGGTAAAGCGGCACTTGGACTGGTAGATATTGTTGAGCAATCAGGGGCGCAAATTTCGGGCCTGGGTTTTGTGATTGAGAAAGGTTTTCAGGAGGGCGGTAAAGCTCTTAGGAAGATGGGTTTTCAAATTGAGTCTTTGGCAATTATCAAGGAAATTAAGGGACAGGAAATTATTTTTGAAGAAAAAGTAGAGTAGTACAGATCAAACTTTTGGCAGCCTTTGCTAAATTTGCAAAGAGGTAAAAAGTTTGAGCAAATAAAGACATATCAATTAACTGATTTAAATTGTCAAGCGGATATTTCCGGAAAGTCAGAGTTACCGGAATTAGCGGCCGGGAGATTTGACAAGACGAAATATTTGCTTGACAGCTACTGATTCAAAGAAGGAGATTTGAAAATGAAAAAAATTTTCGTGCTTTTACTGTCTGTAGTTCTATTATTATCAGCTTGCGCTGAAGGAGCAGGTAAAAAACAGGCAGAGAATTCCCAAAAACAAACGGCGGAAACCAAGACGGAGGCTAAACCGACAACGGTAGGATTTATCTATGTTGGACCGGTCGGTGATGGCGGATATACCTATGCTCATGATCAAGGTCGTTTATATCTGGAAAAAGAATTGGGCGACAAAGTCAAAACGATTTATAAAGAATCGGTAGAAGAAACTTTGCCGGCGGTTGAAGCAGAAATCAGAAACATGGTTGACCAGGGAGCTACCATTATTTTTACAACCAGCTTTGGCTTTATGGAAGGAACTAAAAAAGCAGCAGCTGAGTTCCCGAATGTGACTTTCTTTCATTGCTCCGGTTATGAAAAAGCCGATAATATGAGTAATTATTTTGGCCGTATTTATCAGGCCCGTTATTTAACCGGAATTGTGGCTGGATTAAAAACAAAAGCAAATAGCATTGGTTATGTTGGAGCTTTTCCGATTCCGGAAGTAGTTCGTGGTATTAATGCCTTTACTTTGGGAGCACAATCGGTCAATCCGGAAGTGAAAGTAAAGGTGGTCTGGACAAATACCTGGTATGATCCGGCCAAGGAAAAGGAAGCAGCGATCAGTCTGTTAGATGCAGGTGTTGATATTATTTCGCAGCATCAGGATACAGCCGGACCACAGCAAGCAGCAGAGGAACGTGGTGCTTTTGCTATTGGTTATAACACTGATATGTCGGCAGCTGCACCTAAAGCCAATTTAACATCTGCTGTCTGGAATTGGGGACCATATTATGTGCGCGAAGTGAATGCTGTCTTAAATGGACAATTTAAGTCGGAAGCATATTGGGGCGGTTTTAACGATAATATTGTCGATATTTCTCCGCTTACCGCTAATGCACCGGAAGCGGCTAAAGCCAAAGTGGAAGAGGCTAAGATACAAATCAAGGATGGTAAATTAAAGGTTTTTGCCGGTCCGATTTATGATCAGGCTGGCGAGCTTAAAGTAAAAGCAGGCGAGGAAATGAGTGATGAAGAATTACTCAATTTTAACTGGTTTGTTAAGGGCGTAGAAGGGAAAATAGAATAAGAGGTATGGACATGACCATATTAGCTGAGATGAGAAATATCAAAAAATCGTTTGGCGATGTGATCGCCAACCGGGATGTCAGTTTTGAACTGAGGGCCGGTGAGATTCATGCTCTGCTTGGTGAAAATGGTGCCGGAAAATCAACATTGATGAACATGCTGTCGGGAATTTACCAACCCGACAGCGGTTCTATTTTAATTCATGAAAAACCGGTGACCATTCGTTCGCCCAAAGAAGCGATCAAACTTGGGATTGGCATGATTCACCAACATTATAAGCTGGTAGAAAAATTTACAGCTTTGGAAAATATCCTGATGGGGCAGGAAAGCTCTTTTTTCCTGCGCAAAAAAGAATTGATACAAAAAGTTGAAAAACTGGCCAGGAATTATCATATTGCGGCTGATTTAAATAAATCAATTTATACCATGTCAATTGGGGAAAAGCAATCAGTGGATATTTTAAAAGTGCTGTATCAGGGGGCTAAAATTTTAATTATGGATGAACCGACAGCGGTGCTGACCCCGCAGGAAATCCAGTCTTTGTTTCAGGTAATGCGCAATATGGCAGCTGAGGGCTGCGGCATTGTTATCATTACTCATAAGTTAAATGAAGTAATGGAGATCTCTGACCGGGTCACTGTTTTGCAAAAGGGCTCCACCGTTAAAACCCTGATTACTGCCGAAACCAATCAAAAAGAATTGACAGACTTAATGGTCGGTAAAGCCACCGATCTGCAAATTGAAAGACCGAAAACGCAGCTGGGGAAAGTTGTTTTAAAAGTCGAACATCTGGAAGCGATCAATAAAGATAAGGCCAAAGTCCTGAAAGATATCTCCTTTGAATTGCGTGAAGGTGAGGTCCTGGGAGTAGCCGGAGTGGCCGGTAGCGGGCAGAAAGAGCTGTGCGAGGCATTGGCTGGTCTATATCCGGTGTCGGGCGGTCAAATTACTTTTCATGGCGAGAGTTTGATCGGTAAAAGTCCGGCTGAAATCATCAATGCCGGCATGACCATGAGCTTTGTGCCGGAGGACAGACTGGGAATGGGGCTGGTCGGTTCGATGGACATGATCGATAATTATTTACTAAAAGCACATCATAAGCAAAAGGGGCTTTTTTTAAAGCGCAAGCCGTTGGAAAAAGTATGCGAAAATATGATTAAGGCCCTGGATATTCAAACTCCGGATGTGCATTATCCGATTTCCAAACTTTCCGGCGGAAATATTCAAAAAGTATTGATCGGCCGTGAAATTGAAACCGAGCCGCAGGTCTTGATCACTGCTTATGCAGTCAGAGGTTTGGATGTGGGATCAGCCCATACCATCTATGAGCTGATCAATGAACAAAAACAAAAGGGAGTGGCCATTCTTTTTATTGGTGAAGATCTGGATGTGATCATGGAATTATGTGATCGGATCATGGTTCTTTATGATGGCGAAGTCAAGGGCATCGTCAATGGAGAAACGGCAGTTAAAGAAGAAATCGGTTTGCTGATGGGGGGAGGAAAGCTATATGCTTAGATTAGTCAAACGTGGTCATGTTTCAAAGCGGGAACGGATACTGATTTATTTCCTATCAGTATTGGCAGCGCTGGTGACATCAGGACTGTTCGTTTTATTAATGGGACATTCTCCTTGGCAGGTCTTTCAAAGTATGATCCTGGGTGCATTTGGCAGCCGCCTGCGTTTTCAGGACACGATGATCATTGCAGTGCCATTGATTATCACCTCAGTTGGTATTATGATTGCCTTTAAAATGAAATTTTGGAATATCGGCGGAGAAGGTCAAATTTTAATTGGTGCTTTATTTGCCTCCTACTTTGCTCTTAATTTTTCCGACTGGCCAAGACCAGTCCTGCTTTTGGTGATGTTATTGGCGGGCTTTGCCGGCGGTGCTTTGGTGGCCTTGATCCCGGCGGTTTTAAAAGTCAAACTGCAAACCAATGAAACGATTGTTACCCTGATGCTTAACTATATTGCTTTTCACTTAGTTACCTATTTGCAATATGGACCATGGCGTGATCCCAATTCCAAAGGTTTTCCCAAAATTGCCAATTTTTCGGCCAATGCCTTGCTGCCGAAAGTTTTTGGTCTGCATATGGGCTGGATCATTATGTTAATTTTGGTAGTGGCGATTACGATTTTGCTGCGTTACACTAAAATCGGCTATAAAATTGCCGTGGTCGGTGAAAGCAAAGATACCGCCCGCTATGCCGGAATGAATTTAAATCGGATCATTATTTCTTCGGTGGCGGTCAGTGGTGGTATTTGCGGGATGGTAGGAATGATTGAAGCAGCCGGAGTAAATTATACTTTGACTCCGTCATTAACTGGCGGCTATGGCTTTTTGGCGATTATCACCACCTGGCTGTCTGGCCTTAATCCGGTAGCGATTATTCCGGTATCGGTTTTATTTGCAGCATTGACCAAGGGCGGTAATTTTATTCAAACAGCTTTTCAAATTCCGCAGTCAGCGGCTTCGGTGATCCAAAGCATAATTTTGTTTTTTGTGATCGGGGCAGAATTTTTTATTCAATATAGGATTGTTGGAAAGGAGAAAGGGTAGATGAATGCATTTTTACATGCGGCGATTATTGCCGGAATTCCTTTGCTGCTGGCCACTCTTGGTGAAACCATTACCGAAAAAGCCGGACATTTAAATTTGGGAGTTGAAGGAATGATGCTGCTGGGTGCAGTGGCAGGTTTTGCTACCGGCTTATACACCGGTTCTCCGGTGCTGGCGATTTTAGCAGCCATTTTAGCAGGTGCTGGCGGTGCCTTGATCTATGGTATTTTGACGATTAGCATGCGTGCCAATCAGGTAGTTAGTGGCTTGGCCCTGACTATTTTTGGCACTGGCTTTTCCAGTTATATGGGCTCGGGGCTGATCGGTCAAAAACTGTCGGAGCAGATGACAGACTTTTTCCGGCCGGTGGCCATTCCTTTGTTGTCGGGTATTCCCTTGATTGGTGATATGTTGTTTCGTCAGGATGTTTTTGTATATTTTAGTTATTTGCTGTGCATATTGATTGGCATATATTTATTTAAAACCAATATGGGACTTAATTTGCAAGCAATTGGTGAAAACCCGTCGGCGGCTGATGCATCGGGCATTCCGATTACCCGTTATAAATATATTCATGTTTTGCTGGGTGGAGCATTATGCGGTTTGGGCGGTGCTTATTTATCAGTGGTCCAGGTTCCACAATGGCAGGAAAATATTACCTCGGGTCGTGGCTGGATCGCAATTGCATTGGTTATTTTTTGTAAATGGAATCCGTGGAAGAGTTTTTTCGGGGCGATTTTATTTGGCGGTCTGAGTATCGTTGGCTTTCGTTTACAGCAATTTAACATATCGCAGCATATTTTGGATATGCTGCCGTATCTGGTGACGATTTTAGTATTGGCAATTGGCCGCGAAAATAAGAAAAATTCAGCACCGGAGGCGATGAGTTTGCCCTATTTCCGGGAAGAAAGATAAAATCACAGACTTTGCACTGACCGGCATGATGACTAAAATGGAAGGAGAAAGGAAAAACATGAATAGGAATCTGTTATCTTTTATTTCCAAAAAAAATATAGCCGGTTTTATATTTGTGGTTTTGCTGCTTTTCCGTGGCGGTTATTTTTATTATGAAAGTTTTGTTTTCCTGCTGTTGGGCTCAGTCATTATGCCGGCTCATTTATTTACGGACCCCAAATCAAACCAATACATTTATAAAGGGCAGCTGGTTCTGCCCTTTTTGTATTTCTTATTTTACTTGGTAACTCCATTTTTTGGCAGCGGCTTAATGCATTATTATGGTTTGCTCAAAGTATTTGCCCCATTCTGGCTGATTTGGGCAATGATGTATGATTGGCAGCCATTTGCTTTGATCGAGCAGCTGCTCAAAGTCTATATTATGATGCTGGCCATTGCTTTGGGAATTTATGGATCAGAGCTGGCTTTAAACCAGTGGGCAAGTGGGGCATGGGCTTTTGTAGAATTTCCGGTGGTGGCAATTAAAGGCCGTTTTACCGGTTTTATGCAGTATGCTAATGTCAATGCGATTTTATCTTTGCTGGCCGGTTTTTATGCGATTTATGGCTGGAAAAATAAATTGGCCATGATAATTTGCGGATTGAGTCTGGGCTTATCCGGCAGCCGGACCGGTTGGCTGCTGGCCCTGGTTTTATTGACAGCAGCACTTTTATTATGGCTTTTTGAGCAGCGCTCAGTAAAGAAAGAGCTGGAAAGTAAAGGCAAATGGATGCAAATAGCAGGAGCTAACCTGTTGTTTTTATCAGCGCTGATGGCCGGAGTGATGATGCTTGGCTATACCTTAGGTGAAAACCGTTTGCAGGCAGGTTTGGAGGCGTCCGAACTGCATACCCGGCTGCTTTATTATAAGGACGGTCTGGCGATGATTTGGCGGCAGCCCCGGGGCTATGGGCATTATGGTTATTATTTAGCACAAAGGCAATTTCAAACCGGTTCCACTTATTTAGTGAAATATATTCATAATTTTTTACTGCAGCTGATTTTGGATGGGGGTATGATCAGTGCCGGGATTTTCCTGTGGATCAGTGTTCAAACTTTGTTCCTGCTGTTTTGGAATAAGGACCATCAGGATATGCGGGCCAAATGGGTTGGGCTTGGCTTTTTGACTTTGCTGGCACATGCTTTTTGGGACTTTGATTTTGAATTTAATTATATTTTATTATTTGTTTGGTTAACTTTTTTTTATGCCCGGTCCTTAAAAATTAAAAGGTTGCAGGCACTTGATCAGGATAAAAATATTGGGCCGATAAAGAAGTACAAATTATCAGGGCCAAAATGGCTGCAAGATCATTGGCCAATAATCGATTTTACTGATTGGCAGGCTGAAAAAGAACAAAAGGAAACAAAAAATATATTTTCCCGGATATGGAAAATGGCAAAAAAAGACAGCAAAGGAAGAGAACTTTGGCTACAGTCAGTTTGTCTGACTTTGGTGCTGATTTCGGTAGAACTGGGAATTGCCTCATGGGGCAGTTATCAGGGAAATTACCGAATTGCAGCGGAATATGGTTTTGAAGATGCCAAAATTGGGATTATGCTGGATGAAACGGCTGATCAGACATTAAGATATCAAATGGCGAGCTCACTCCGGAATATTTTAAGAAATCATGTTGAAACATTTGCTTTTTTGAGAGATTATTATTATAATAAAGGAGAATTGGAAACGGCCATGGTTTATGGCAAGGAAACCATCAAGCTGGCGCCGCTTTGGATTGAGCACCGGCAGGAGTTGATGCGAATTCAATATGCGTATGCTTTGACCCATCCGGAAGATATGGCTGCAGTGGCTGAGGATATCTTATCGGTCCCCGCCCGGCTGCGGGAACTGGAAAAATCCAAATCTACCAATTTAAATGTCCGGCATCGGCCGCAATGGGAGATGACCGGGCCGATGCAGCAATGGCACACACATTTTCAAAAATTATATAACAATCTTCAGCCAATGAATAACAATCCGGGAAATGCGGAAAGTAAAATAAAGGAGAAAATATGAAAAAAGATTTACTAACTAAAATGATGATAATTGGTGCAGCCGGTTTGGGCGGCCTTATTTTCACCATTGCCGTTATTTGGAGTTTTTCCGGTTCGGAGAAGGAAAAAAATCCCAAAATATCAAATCAGGACCATACCATTCCTCAGGAGATCGGCGAAAATGAATTAGCTTTTCAGGCAGACAGCTTAAATGGCGAAAAGACATTGGCTCTGATCAGAAAACCATTGACTGCTGACAGCATTTTGCCGGTTTATGATTTGGAAACCCAAAAAGATATTTTACTGAAAATTAAAGGCAGTACGGTGATCAAAAGTGAGTATGGCGAACAAATTGCAATTTCACAAATCCGGCCGGGTCAGATCATCGAAGGCAAGTATGATAAGAGTAATTTTGATGCATTTAGCATTCAAATTTCCGGTCGGGCCTGGGAAAAACGAAATCCAAGTGCCTTAATTATTTCTACTGAGCAAAATAAAATTAAGATCGGAACCGATGAATATAGTTTTGATCCCGGTATTTTAATGACTTTTAAAGGTGGCAAAACCATAACACCGGCTGAAGTTTCCGGATCGGATGAATTGATCCTCAGAGGTTATAAAAATATGGTCTGGTCAATTGAGGTAGTGGCCGGGCATGGCTTTTTGGTGCTAAAAAACTCCGATGCTTTTCTGGGGGGGACCATTGAGATCGGAAACCGGGATATCCGAACAATTGATAAAGATATGCGGATCGAAGTTTCAGCCGGAGTAAAAAAAGTAATTATTACTCAGGAAAATATGAATCCATATTCCAATGATGTATTTATTGAAGAAGGCAAGGAAGTTGTGATTGATTTGGGAGAATTTAAACCGAAGGTGGGTAAAGTCACTTTTACCACGGTTCAGGAGGGAGTTACTTTATATATCAATGAAGAAAAGCAGGCAGTGGCCAATGGTGAAGTTACTTTGGATTTTGGCAAATATAAACTGAAGGCCGAAAAAGAGGGATATACTCCATGGGAGAGCAGCTTAACCGTTAATCAGGTAGTTATGCAAGTGACCATCGATATGAAGATGGAGCCGCAGCATTTGGAAGTGCAGACTCCGATCGGAGCTGAGCTATATATTGATGGGGCCAGGGTCGGCATTATTCCGGCGCGGACCGCCATTACTCCGGGAGAACATAATATTACCATCCGTAAGGAAGGTTATTATTCCAAGAATCAAACGATCACCGTGGAAAATAATGGAAAAAATGTGAATTATGCTTTTCCTGATTTGATTCGAATCGGCAGTAATGAAAGCGAGCAGCCAAATAGCGGAATTTCGCCATCAGCACCAAATGTCACTAATCCGCCGGCGAATTCCAATATCAAATTAAATCCAACCGAAGATAATTATTAACTCAACTTTCCCACGTTCTCTGGAACAGTCTTTTTTAGGCTCGTTAAATGGGTGGGAACGAAAGCAATCTTGCGAAGCAAGTTGCGATAGTGGAACC
>RQYD01000034.1 GCA_003858485.1 Clostridiales bacterium COT073_COT-073 | reverse complement strand
GGGGATTTTAGCCCCACAAAATACAAGAAAAACCATATCGCTTAAAAAATTTTGATGGAAAAGGGATGGTTTTTTTGTTGTACCCAAAATTAAGAAAAAGTATCACTTTGAAATATTTTTTAAAAGGAACAAACCTATTTATTTTAAAGGCAGAAAAAAGGGACGTTGCTAAAACGATTTTTTTATCGTTTTGCAACAGCCCCTTTCTTTCATTTTCTCTATTAAAGGTTACCAGGTGATCCGCATTTTCTGACAGCTATATCTAGCGATACAATGCCTCCCATTTTTCTACTTCCAGATCATTGGCAGCAATAAAATGCCCCGGTGTCACTTCCCGCCAGGTTGGAGCCTGTTTGGAATAATCATGCTCTTTGGCCGGAACATAAGCAGTCCGCCGACGTGTTCTCTCACTAATCGGGTCAGGCAGCGGAATAGCCGATAAAAGCGAACGGGTATATGGATGCAGCGGCTTGGCAAAAAGTTGTTCTGACGTTGCCAGCTCAACGATTTTCCCCTGATACATAACACCAATCCGATTACTGATATATTTTACCATCGACAGGTCATGAGCAATAAACAGATAGGTTAAACCATGCGCTTCTTTTAAATCATTCATCAAATTGACTACTTGGGCCTGAATCGATACATCAAGTGCCGAAATAGGCTCATCAGCAATAATCAGCTCCGGTTCAACCGCCATTGCTCTGGCAATTCCGATTCTCTGTCTTTGACCACCGGAAAATTCATGAGGATAGCGCTCAATATGCTGCTCATCCAGACCAACCAATTTTAACATTTTTACCACTTTTTCCCGACGTTCTTCCTTGGTTTTCACCAATTTATGAATATCCAGGCCTTCGGCCACAATATCAATAACCTTCATCCGTGGATTTAAGCAAGCCATTGGATCCTGGAAAATCATTTGCATGTTGCGGTTGACATAAGCTGCATCCGCTTTGGGGATTTTGCCGCTAATCAAGCGATTTTTCATATATACCTGACCGCCGGTTGGGTTATATAAACGAATCATCGTCCGACCGGTAGTTGATTTTCCGGAACCGGACTCACCAACTAAACCAAAGGTTTCGCCTTTATGAATTTTAAAACTGACATCGTCAACTGCTTTCACTACTTTTCCGCCGCCCATTTTAAAATATTGCTTTAAATTTTTAACTTCGACCAATACTTCTTCATTAAACGGCTTTTGGGTCTGTACATTTTGTTCCATTTACCTCACCCCTTTCATCTTTTCCCGGCGTTTGACTATAATTTCCGGTGGAGTCACCTGCGGCGCCCGCTCATCTAACAACCAGGTGGCCGCATAATGAGTATTACTGATTTTATAGAAAGGTGGTTGCTCTTCAAAGTCAACTTTCATAGCATATTCACTGCGCAGCGCAAAGGCATCTCCTTTGGGCGGAGAAACCAGGTTTGGCGGCGTTCCCGGAATTGCATATAATTTCCCCTGGGTATCTAAATCCGGCATTGAAGCAATCAATCCCCAAGTATAAGGATGTCTGGGATCATAAAAGACTTCATCGGCTGTTCCGACTTCGACAATTCGGCCGGCATACATAACTGCCACCCGGTCGGCCACATTGGCCACCACACCCAGGTCATGGGTGATAAAGATAACCGAAGCCCCGATTTTCTTTTGCAAATCTTTCATTAAATCCAGAATTTGGGCCTGAATCGTAACATCCAGGGCAGTTGTTGGTTCATCAGCAATCAGAATTTTAGGCTCACAGGCCAGGGCAATAGCAATGACAATCCGCTGCCGCATACCGCCGGAAAATTGATGCGGATATTGATTCATTCTTTCTTCCGGATCACTGATTCCGACCAATTCAATTAATTTGATGGCCTTTTGATAAGCTTCTTCTTTGGAGGCTTTTTGATGCAGACGAATCACTTCCATGATTTGCTTGCCGATTTTCATGGTTGGGTCCAGCGAAGTCATTGGATCCTGGAAAACCATGGCAATCCGGTTTCCCCGAATATTGTGCAGCTCTTTTTCCTGCATGGTGGCAATATTTTTGCCTTCAAATAAAATTTCTCCATTTTTATAATAACCATTACTGGCTAAAAGGCCCATAATCGCCTTAACTGTTACTGATTTTCCCGATCCCGACTCTCCAACAATCGCTAAAGTTTCGCCTTCATAAACATCAAACGAAACATCACGCACGGCCTTTACTTCTCCGGAAAAGGTTCGGAAATTGACTTCTAAATTTTTTACTTCTAATACTTTTTTGGCCATTTTCTTCCCCTCCTATCTCATTCTTGGATCAAGCGCATCACGCAAGCCATTTGCCAGCAAGTTAATAGACAACATCAAGATCGACATCACAAATGCCGGAATAAGAAGCATAGTCGGACGACTTTGGATTGCTTTATAGCCCTCATGGACCAAAACACCCAGTGATGACATAGGAATTGGCAGTCCCAAGCCAATAAAAGTTAAGAAGGCTTCATAGAAAATTGCCCCTGGCACAGAAAATGTTGCCATAACCGTTAATTGACCGATAATATTCGGGAACAAGTGCTTAGCCATGAGCCGCGCTTTACTGGCACCCAAAGTCCGGGACGCCAGAATAAATTCCTGATCCCGCAGTTTTAAAATTTGTGCCCGTACTATCCGGGCCACGCCAATCCAGCCGGATAAACTCATGGTAAAAATCAAAATAATAAACCGAATTCCCTGATAATCCAGCTTAGGAAATAATCCGGTCAAAAAGATGCTGATTTTCTTTTCAATACTGATCATAATGATCATCAGCACCAGGGCCGGAATACTACCCCAAATTTCCACAAAACGCATCATCACATTATCAACCGCTGTACCGCCATAAAAGCCGGCCACTGTACCATAGATAATGCCCAGTAAAAAATCAATTACCATGGAAACCAGTGCAATCAGCAGAGAAATTCGCACTCCTACCCATAGTCTGGTCCAGATATCTAAAGCCAGGCGGTCCGTACCAAACCAAAAATATAAATTATTTACATTTTTAATGGCATATTCATTGGCATGAATGGTCAGCATTTCCACGCCTTTATCGTCCACCACTGATTTAACCAATTCAAAGGTATCCGGCTGATAGCGGCTATACTGACTGATCATCTCTTTCAGCGGCAATTCCACTTCTTTTTTATCTTTTAATACCCATAAGGTAACATATTTTTCGCCATCTTTTTTCGTAATTGCCCTGACATTAACTTCAAACGGATGATAAGCAATCCCCAAGGTTTCTACTAATTTCTTGCGGTTCTGAGGTTTTTTCAAATCTTTAAATTCATCGGTTTTCGGCAAATCTCCAATGAAAATATCCCAGCTTCCGCGCTCTAAAGTCACCACTCCATTAAAAATTCCAAGTTTTTCTACATAGGGAATGCGTGGTGGTAAAAAGGCAATATCTGCCTTATTAATTTCATTCCCATCTTCATCCAGTAATTCCGGTGCCGCATCATAACGAAACGGAGAACCATCTGAATTCTTAAAGGCCATTAAGGAAGAAGGTGCAAGCACCGCAATGATGATCAGAATAATAATCAGCCACATCCCCAGCATCGCCATTTTATTCTGACGCAGTCGTCTCCAGGCATCCTGCCAGAAATTCAGACTTTTGGTGGCAATTTTTTCCATTTCACCGGACTGGCTATCGGTTAAAACAAATAGATCCGTAGAGATGTTCCGGTTTTCTGTTTCCAGAACTGAAGTTTTCTCTTTATTTTCCATATTTAATTGCCTCCTTTCAGTCGAATTCTTGGGTCAATCACACCATATAAAAGATCCACGATCAACACAATGACCACATAAAGGAAACTGTAAAACGAGTTCACACCTAAAATTAAGAAATAGTCATTTTGATAAACCGCATTTAATAATAATTTAGATAATCCGGGCACACCAAAAAACTGCTCAATTACCAGTGAACCGGTCAGCAAACTAATGGCCATTGGGCCAATAATGGTAATAACCGGAATTAAAGCATTTCTAAGAGCATGGCGCATAATCACCTGAGATTTATTCAAGCCCTTAGCTCTGGCCAATAAAATATAATCACTATTTAAAACTTCTACCAGTTCTGAGCGCATATATCTCATGGTCGCCGAAATCACATAAAATGACAGCGAAAACGCTGGTAATAGCATAGAGTGAACAGACATCCAAACTGTAATGCCTTTGTCCACATCCGGTTCCTGAAAAAGGAAGGGAAACCAGCCCAGTTTTACCACAAAGTAATACTGCAAGAAAGCAGCCATAACAAAGGAAGGGATTGACACACCAACCACTGCCAAAACTGTTACAAAGTGATCCCAAAAAGAATTCCGATAAATTGCCGCTAATGCTCCCAGCAAAATACCGACAATGACACCAAAGATCAGAGCCATAGAGCCAATTTTAACAGTATTGGGCAGTTTATCAGCAATTAAATCTTTAACTTCTTTATTTTGCAACTTAAAGGAAGTGCCGAAATCTCCCTGCACCACTCCTTTTAAGTATCTTAAATATTGCTCCATTGGCGGAGCATCCAAGCCATATTTTCGTTTCATCATTTCCACCTGTACCGGTGTAATTTTTCCGTTGTCGAAAGGGCTTCCATCAATTAATTGCAACAAGAAAAAGTTCAGGGTAATTACCACAAACATTGTTACAACAATCAGCAGCACTCTCTCTATAACATATCGCAACATTTTTTAACAAAACCTCCATTCCTTATTTTGCGCTTTTCTGTCAATTATACTTTTACCCCATCATACCATTTGCAACTGTTCTTTGCTAAAAACTTTTATAATTCAGCTATCTTTACCTGATAAATCATCATTTGTCAAGCTATTCTCACTGTCAGTTACACATACTCTGCGTAAAGTGTTCTAATTTGACAAAAACTAGAGCACTTTGCACAGATTATGTGCTTAGCCTGCCAATCAAATCCGGGCTATTCTTAGTCTGTTTTATTTCATAAACTATATCATCAAATATCGAAAATGTTTATCATTTTTCTAAAGATCGTTATATCGCAAAATGGTCAACAATACCCTGTGATATAACATAATTTAGGCAGAGCAAGGCTCTGCCTAAATAAATCATCATTTGTCGGACTGTTCTCACCGTCAGAACTAATATATAACTTTAGTCTTCTAATCCAACCCATTTAAAGATATAATCCGCGCCAAAAGTTTGCAGTTTCCAACCAGTGATCTTCGGATCACGCAGGCCGGTGCTGGCTCTTTGGTATAAAGGAAGAATTACCTGATCATCCTCAAGCAAAGTCTTTTCTGCTTTTACCAAAGCTTCAAATCTATCTTTGACCTTGTCCGGAGCTGTTAATTCACCCGATTTTGCACTGGCGATCACAGCATCATAATCCTTATTGGAATAGCCTAAATTATTATGTCCACCACCGGTCACATATAAATCAACGAAAGTCATGGCATCCGGATAATCTGGTCCCCAACCGGCAAAGTTCAGTTCAAATTCGCCACGATTTCCGCGAGCAATTTTTTCTGAGAATGGCAATGGCTTTAAGACAATGGTCAGACCCTCTAAGTTCTTTTCCCATTCATTCTTTAAGTGAGTACCAATATTAGATGATGATTCTCCCTGGAAAATGATCAATTCTAATTGAACTTTATCCACTCCGGTTTCCTTCTTGGCTTCTGCCCAAAGCTTTTTAGCTTCTTCCACATTATATTTGTTGTATCCCTCTTTACCGTTAAATAAATCACCGGCTACTTCACGGAAATCTTTATCTCCAAATTCGTGGCTGCTATGCAGTCCAACCGGTACCAGGTAATCTGCAGTCAGAGAACCGTTAGCTAAAATAGTCTTGGTGACATAGTCCTTATCAAATGCCATATTAAGAGCTTTTCTGGCTTTAACATTAGCTAACAGAGCTTTATTTGATGTTGGCTCACCTTTTCCCTGATTCATTTCAATATAGAATAAAGTTGTATCTTCACTTGTTACCACATCCGGACGATTGCCATATTTTTCAACATTTTCACCCGAAAGACCGGCGCTGTGAAGTTGTCCACCCAAATACATATTAACTACTGTATCATTATCAACACCTTCAATTACCCGGAAATCAATACCATCATTTTGGGTATTAGCAGCATCCCAGTACATTGGGTTTTTCTCTAAGTAATGTCTTTGTGAAACCTTCCAGTCTTTGAAAATATAAGCACCATTATATAAGAAGTTATCAACACTGCTTCCATATTTATCACCTTTTTCTTCGACAAACTTTTGATTGGCCGGGAAGAAAGATGGGAAAGTCATCAGAGCAGTAAAATAAGGAACCGGATTAGCCAATTCATATTTAACTGTCTTTTCATCAACTGCAGTTACACCTATTCCATCAATTAATTTTTGAACTTCTTCATGGGCTTTTTCCAAAGAACCATATTTATCAGCAAAATCAGCTTCGCCTTTTTTAACAGCTTCTTCTAACTTTGCTTTGGCTGCATCAAATTGAGCTTGCGCAGTTTCTTTTTCATTATCTTTAAAATCGCTTAACTTCATGTCTGCCAAGTTTTTCACATTGGTTTCATGTTCAACAATGCCTTCAGATAAAGCAACCGCTGCTTCACCATTCTTAATGCCGGCAGTTGCTACCATAAATGCATATTGCGATGCTTCTTTCGGATCCAGTAATTTTTTAACAGTAAACACAAAATCATTGGCGGTAACCGGTGCATATTCCTGTCCGTCTACAGTTACCCATTTCGCATCTTTCAAATGGAAAGTATAGGTCAAACCATCTGCTGACACTTCATATTTATCGACCAGATCTTCTACCGGTACACCATTAGTATCATTGGTAAATAAACCAGAGTTAATATTACCAAGTACCCGGAAAGAAACTGAGTCAGTTGCCAACCATGTTACCAGGGACGGAATATTGGAAGTTTCAATCAGATTGATAATCTTCTTGACTTCAGGTTTTGCCTCTTCTTCTTTTTTCGGCTCATCCTTTTTTTCTTCCTCTTTCTTTTCCGCTTCTTTTTCAGTCACTTGCTTTTCATCTGTTTTCTTTTCTTCATCTTTCTTAGTCGGAGTACAAGCCGCCACTGAGAGAACAAGAATGAAAGCCATTAATAACGATAGAACTTTTTTCATGTGAATTATCCTCCTTTTTCTACGTTTACTATTACCCATGTATTTGTGTAATGGTGTTATTATAATACAGTTTTTAATTTTTGTAAAGAAAAACTTGCAAAGTTTTTTGGGTGTTTTTTTATGTTTTTTACCAAAATGCTATTTTAAAGTTTTTCTGATTCAAGCTTTTTTGTTTGCACAATTCAAAAATGCAAGTTTTTGCTTTTTAATATTCATTTTTGCAATATAATTCTACCTGTTTGGATAATTTTATGAATATAAAATTGTAAAATTTGACCTTTTTTTACTTTTTCTCTTTTCAAAACCGCTCTTTTACGATATGATAAAAAAAATCCATCATCATTTAAAGACAGGCCCTTTTCTGTTTCAGAGAAACGCCAATCTGCCAGAAATCAGCTAATGTCTTTTTCGGGATTGGCAGAATAAGTCAAACCATCTACCGTTAAAAAGAAAGGAAATACCATGAACAAAGAATCAATCCCTGCCAAAACCTGCCCTCTGCGCCGGCCGCTGGTCAGGCAAAGCCTTAAATATTTGCTGACGATCTGGCTGACTGTACTAGTTTCTTCCTTATTATATTACCAGTTTGGAAATTCTGCCGGCAGATCCTATTGGTATCTGTTAAACGCCGGTTTCTACTATATTAATATCCCGCTTTTTTGTTATGCCCTGTTAAGCATGGTGGCTGAGCGCGGTTTATTTAACGGCATCCGCTATTCTCTAAAACACGCCAAAGCCTTTTTCTTCAAACGCAGCCGCACCCAAATGATGGATGAATATGCTGTCAATAGTGGCTCTGAATTAAAACAGGTGCTTCAGGAAAAATACCTTTATACCTCACCAAAATCCAGACACACCCTGCCTCTGCTGATTTCCAGCGGCCTGACTTTTTTAATTATGGTGGCAGTTAGTTTGCTTTAATAATATCCCCAGCTTATTCCTATAGCCAAATTCAATATATTTCATCCGGCTTGACAACTCAGCTTAATAATAGGTTCTGTTTGCACATACTCTAGCTTGCTAGCGATATGGGCAAACAGAACCTATTATCCATAATTTAGACTGATCATTTTCTCGATAACAGGCTCCCTTTGCATATACTCTGGCTTATCCTATAGCCAAATTCAATATATTTGCTTACATTTCGCTTAAATCTACTCTGTTTTCCTGTACAAAAGCATATCGATGATAAGTTGAATTATTTATTCGTATAAATCATTTGCGCTTTTAGTTGCTCCACTGTTTCAGCATCAGCCAGCTCTTTTAAGATGGCATATCCAAAATCAAAGGCCACTCCCACTCCCTTGGCTGTGATCACCTTACTATCTTTGACCACTGCCTGATCAGAAATCCTGGCTCCTTCCAGTTTCGACTCGACACCGGGATAGCAAATCGCTTCTTTGCCGGCCAGCAATCCCAACTTGCCCAAAACCATCGGGGCAGCGCAAATGGCGGCGATCCATTTACCATTGGCATTTGCCTGTAAAAGCAAGTTATGCAATGGCTGACAGTCTGCCAAAGTTTGTGAGCCCGGCATGCCACCCGGTAAAATATACACATCTGCTTCTGCCTGCTCCACGCTTAATTCCTCAAGTCGTATATCAGCCTCAATCACTACTTGATGAGAACTTTTAACTGTCTTTTGACCAGTCACCGAAACAGTCAGCAAATTGATCCCTGCCCGCCTTAAAATATCCAGTGGTGCCAATGCCTCGACTTCTTCAAATCCGTCTGCTAAAAACAATAATGCTTTTTTCATAAAGTACTCCTTTCAATTGGCCGCTTTTCATCGATTTTCTTAATTGCCAAAAAAGCCTTCTTTTTGGGATCTATACGATTATGCGCTCCTGAATATGGAACAATTTCCCGGCTTGTGAAACACTGTTTTTTCACAGGATCTCCCTTTGCCTGAAACTTTAGCATATTCTGACAGATCAAAATTTCTTTTTCTGTCTGCTGTTTATTATAATCTATTTGACGCGGTTTTTCAAGGATTTTGGTTCCTTCGTCCGGCTTCTGCCAAAATCGCTGCTGTTTCCAAAGAATCTTTTATATCTTTCTGTTCCTACTGGAAAATATCCCATATATCCATTATAATAGAAAAAACAGGAGCAGACAGCAAAATCATGAATCAAAACAAATTAACAAGGAGAAGGCTATGCAACATCATAATTATGAAATCGAACACAAATATCTGGTGGATTTATCTGAAGTGGATTACTTATCTTATCCGTATGATTTAATTGAACAGGCTTACATCAGTACTTCACCGGTTATTCGGATTCGCCGATGCAGTGAAAATTATATCTTAACTGTTAAAGGCAGCGGTATGGTCAAACATCTGGAATATGAATTACCACTAAGTGCTGAACAATATCGGAATTTAGCCATCAAAGCAGAGGGACACAAAATCACTAAAAAACGCTATTATTTGCCCTATCTTTTGGGTGATAAAGAATATACCATTGAGCTTGATATTTTTACAGATACTTTTGCCGGACTGGTTCTGGCTGAGGTTGAGTTTACTTCAGAAGCAGAAGCCCAAAACTTCATTCCGCCCCAATGTTTCTAGAAACAGTCTTTTTTAGGCATGTGCTGCGAAAGCAATCTTACGAAGTAAGTTGCGAAAGCAGGGTGTAACCGCAAGCCATCTTACGAAGTAAGTGGCGAAAGCAGGGTGTAACCGCAAGCCATCTTGCGAAGTAAGTGGCGAAAGGTAGGTTGCCCACCCGGGCAGAAAAACGAAGTTTTTCGACAGGGCCTGTTAAATGGGTGGGAACGAAAGCCATCTTACGAAGTATGTGGCGAAAGCGTGTGCCGCGAAAGCCATCTTACGAAGTATGTGGCGAAAGCGGGGGAACCCATGTGCCCGCTCCCTGGAGCGGGATGGAGCCAAAAAAGACTGTGGGAAAGTCGAGTTATAAATATCATACCATTTTTAAGGTTTGGTTCTGCGCTCAGGTTTCCTGCTTGCTTCAATCTTCTATCGGAATGAAGGGAAAGAAAACGTAGTACAAGGCAAAGCACATGGATTGAGCTTCCCCTCTCTCCATGTGCTTTTTCCCGGGTAATCTTATAATAACTCCATTTTTATGGAATAATAATGATCGGTCCATTTCCCGCTTCTTCTACCATCAGCAGAAAAGTCTTTTCCATATTTCCTTTTTTCAGGAATAATTTATCCTCATTTTCCAGTTTCATCTCATTACTTTTGACGATCTCATTTTCATAGGCTTTCAAAACTTTAGCCTGATCATAATCCGACAGATTGGTAAAGTTGTTTAAAAAGCTTTCAACTGTGACATCGGTTGTCAAATCTTCACTGTCACCCAAAATTTTCTTTTGGTCAAAGGATAATTTATATTTTCCGCCAAAATCAGGTAATGGGAATTCGGCTGAAATAGTCTTCAAGCGCAAAGAATAGCTGGCTTTCTTACTGCCTTTTTGCAAATGCAGCACATCTCCCTCAGCCAATGGCTGTGCATCATCTTTATTGGCAAAAGGACTGTTTTTATTGCCAATCTTAATTTCATCATATTGTGCCTTATTCTTCAGCTTTGCCAGAAAATCTCCCACCGTTAATGCCGTTGTCAGTTCACCGCTGCCACTGGTAATTTCTTTGTTGGCAGAAATCTGATAAATCCCGTCAAAATCAGGAATAGCAATTGCTGCCTGACTGGCTGTACCGCTATTGCTGCCTGCTTTTTTAACGACAATCTGATAAGCAACTTTATCCCCATTTTCAGCAATTACCATCAGCCGATCCAAACCGGCCATCTTTTCTTCATCCGCTTTGGCGTTGGTATTATCCAGCTCTACCAATTCAGGCAATACAAACAACTCCTGATGCTCTTCTCCTTTTTGCACATGGCTGAGAAAATCAGTCACCGTCATATTGGTATCAATTGTTATCCGATCTGAGGTAATCATTCTTTGTTTTCCTTTGATGATTACCTTATAGGCATTATCCCTGGCCGATATTACTACATCATCACTTAAAGGTCTTGGTGCTACCGGATTTTCAAAAATGGTAAATTGATCTTTTCGTGGGTAGGCCTGAATATGAGAGGTATAAATTACATGTTTATCCAAATAGGCAAATAATTCCTCCAAACCGGCCTTGCCGTCATTATTTTCATCGGCCCGCAAGTTACCGTCCACTCCGGCCGCCTGAGCCAGTGCTTTGGTAAACTTACCTAATTTCTCCAGTTTGTCTTCATACGAAAATTCATTTTCCGAACTGGCCGCTAAAACCTTATATTTGTCACTGATCAGGTAATTCGGCTGACTAACACTTTGAGCCGCAAATTGGCTAACTACGGTTTCCACAAAGGCAAGGCTCTGCTTACCTTGTTTTGGAGTGGCTCCGGAATTGGCATCATAGGCCTTTTTGCCAATAAAGCCGCCCGAGTTGCAGCTGTCCAGGATCAAGATCTTCTTACCCGGAACCGCATCCAGAGCAGTTTTCAGCTCATCGACGGATACCCATAAATCAATTGGATCGGCTTCGCCCAGCGCTGCCCCAACCATGCATAAATAGCTGATTTCCTTATGATTAAAACCATGTCCGGAATAATAAAAATACGAAATATCATTTTCATTGGCACCGGCATAAGCATCCTTGATCGCCTGCAAGAAATCAGCTTTTTCCTGATTTTCTTTAACCACGATTTGACTCATTTTTTTGCCGGCAAATCTTTGGGCAGCAAATACCTGCTGCATTAATTTGGCATCGCCAACCGGTCCGGCTAAATCACTTTTATCCCCCGGATAATCAGAATTGGCCACAATCAAAGCCCGATATACCGGTTCTTTAACCACCTGAATTTGCCGTTTTTCGGTTTTGCCATCTTTTTGTACCTGCAAAATCATATTTTCATCAACTTTTTGAACTGCCGGTAACACCTTTTCCCCTTCTAAAATCATTTTCTGCACATCTGCCTGATAGGTAAAGGCGCTTAACACCTCAGATACAGTATGACTGCCCTGAATTTTAACAAAAGTCTTACCCAACTGCAAAGCAATATCGGCATCAGCAATCCCCTGAATCAAAGATTCTTCTGCCTCTTCTGCAAAGTCAAGCTGATAATAAGCCCGATGCTCACCGTCTTCAGCCGTAACTACCAGCATATCACCTGATGCAATATTTTCATATTCATCTTTATATTGATAGATATTGGCCGGCGGCAATATGCCATCGACAATTTGAGCCGCCGGATATATCCGCAGGGTCTGCCTTGGATTACCTCTTTTTATTTGAGTCAGCAGCCATTCAACTGTCGCACTTCCACTTAATGTCTGCTGACCGGACCGAATCCGATTTTCCATAATCTGCAATGTGTCGGATGTAATTTTTGTTTCCTTATTTAAAGGAATAATTTGCTTTTTAATATGCACCAAGATCTTCTGACTACGGAATTCAGTGCCATATCGTGGATCCCGGTATTTAAAGATATATTGTTTAATTCCAAACTCGGTATCCCGGGCATTGGACTTAATCAAATCCAGATACTCTTTCTTTAAGGTAATGATATCTTCATCATCATTAATTTGATAATGATCAGGATTGAAACGAATTTGATCGCCCATACCGGTCATTTCCAATTTCCAGTCCACCGGAAATGGTTCCACTCCGAGATAATCAGCCAAATTGGTCTTATCCGGACTTAAAATTTCTCCCCTGGCATTTCTTAAATCCTTGATCTGAAAACGGAGTCCTTCATCAGTAGCTGCTCCCTCCGTAAATGTCAAAGGTGTTAGTCCCAGGATTTCTCCCTTATTGACCGAATGATTTAAAACCAGCAACTCCAGGCGCAGCTCAATTTCTCCAATATTATTTGCCGGATCGTGCAAGCTTAATTTAATCGGTTGGGTATTGCCCCAGGCCGGTGACGGCACCCGATCCAGCAGCGCTTTTTTAATGGTTAAGATATCGCCCTCTTCATCCCATAAAAGTTCATCAGCCCCGGCTTTTTGATAACTGATCATCAGTTTGGCATGAGCACTTAAATTACTTTGGGCCGGAGTAATAGCTTCACCCTTGGTATTCTTAAGGCCTGTCACTTTAATTTGAATACCTTCTTCCGGTGCAAAAGCACAAATAATGGATTTGTCTTTATCGGCCACAAATCCCAATTTTCCAGCTGATAAATCTTCAACGATAATGTCAAAGTTTTTGCTCACCATTTCCACTTGATTTTCAGGATCCTGATATTCCAAGGTAAAAGTTATACTTTTTGATAAAGTGTCCAAATAATTTTTACTTAAAATAATGGTATCTTCCGTATCCAGAATTTGATACTTATCGCTTGAAACTATTTCTTTTCCAGCTTTTAATACCAAGTTACCGGCCAACTTTGAAGTCTCTTTAGCTACCGGTTGATCCTCTTTGTTTTTAATTCCGGTCACCACCACTGACAGCGGCTGACTGCTCCCCCGGAAAATTTTATTATTGGCAATTTCCAGCTGAAAAGCCGAAGCATCATTTTCACGGATATTAATTATTTGTATTTTCCCCTGAACTTTAGCTTTATTTTGTAAAGAGGCATTTGGCAGGTCAATAATCAAATCTTCCAATATTTCCAAATTTTCACTTAACAAGATTCGACCGGAACCATTTCCGACAATGCGTAAACTTTTCACCTGTTTGTGCGCAGTCGGATCATTGGGATTTACACCCAATTCCAAATCTCCGTTTTCCTCTTTTACTACAATTACTTCTTTCTTATTTAAACGCCCACGACCATTCAGTGCTGCCACCGGATCGCCAAATCTTCCCTTTTGACCAATGTACACAGGTGTACAATCGTGAACACCATCCAGCGCATCATTCCTTTCCTTGGCTGCCACCTGATTATCAACTAACATCAAATCATGAGTCAAACGTTCTTTTTGGCTATAATATTTCTGATTAACTTTCACTCCATACACCATATCAATGTATTCAAGACTAATGCCGGTTTCTGATTCCGCACTGACTTTCGGCTCAGTGCCAAATGGGCCGGATAAGATCTCTTTGGTGCCAAAGCTGTCAATCTTATTGCCGCTGATCGCCAACTCCTTGACATGATCAAACACAAAAATACCAATTCCGTTTTGGCCAATATTTTGCAGATGATTGTTTTCAATTTTAACAATTGTATCCTGACCGGCTGATATGCCGATTCCATGAAACATATAATCTTTAATATAATTATCTCTGATGATTACCTCAGTATCGGGCCTGGCTCTGGTGATCAGCGAAATTGCCTCGGCATTCCTGGACTTTTCACCAGTAAAGCCATGCCCTTTGATTTCATTGCCCTGAATCAGCAGTTTCCCCGTTTTAACCGGGATTTTAATTCGAATTCCAGATTTAACTGCTACACTATTTTGACCCAAATAGATCCGATTATTAATGATCTCTAGATCTTCAGGCATTTCGGTCACCATTCCGCTTTGGCTGATAGCCGCCTGCTGCACCAATCCATCTTTGTCGGTCTGCTCCAAATCAAAAGTCAAACCTTTTACCAAAATAGTTTCCGGCTGTAGATCCAACCCCACATTTAAACTATTTTCCATATAACCGATAATTTTCCGGCCAACTACCAGCGGCTTAGTTCCTTTTACCCGGCCAACTGCCAGCATCAGTTCCGGACGCCCACTCAGCTCCTGATCGGCCGACAGCAAACTTAAATTTCTATGCTCATCTGCAATATACAGACCCTCAATAATTAAGGGTTTGTCTGAAAGGGCCGGAAAACGAATATCACTTTGCTCAATATATGCCAGAACTTGTTTTTCGTCCTTATATGCCTTGGCTAAATATAATTTTTCGTCCTGAATCATTGGATAGTTTCTTAAAATATCCTGACGGACTTTGGTCAGCTCCTCATTTTCATTGACATGCAGGACATAAAAGTCATCACCTGCTTGTCTGAATCTCATCGGATTGGTTAAACTTTCATCCGGCAAAGGAATATATTGACCTTGTTCTTCTTTTGATTCAGCCAAAACAGATGGTTTCTGATCTTTCATTTTCTGATCCAAATTTGCCTGCTCATTTTGTTTTTTCACTTGTTCTTCCTGATAAAGCAGATGTGAAGACACTGCTACTGTAGCTGCTTGTGCCTTAGTCATTCTGGCTTGTGGCGCAAATTCTCCTCCCGGCAGACCCTTAAAAATATTTTTAACAGCCAAAGTGGCAACCGCTTCTTTTGCCCAATCGGAAATAGTATCCCAGTCTTTAAATGGCTTCTCCATCTTTTCCGGTGCAAAAGCAAAGGCCCGATAAAGCATAACCGCTTGCTGCTGACGCGTCAACTCTCCTTCCGGTGAAAAAGAACTCTCTGATGTTCCTTTAATATAGCCGGCCGCATAGGCAATTTCAATTTCTGTTTCTGCCCAGTGTCCCTTAATATCAGTAAAAGGGGTAGCTTTCCCGGCTGTGAAACCAAAAGTCCGATTCATTATCTTAACCGCTTCGGCCCGGGTTAAATTTTTATCCGGTAAAAATTCACCGCCCGGAGTAAAATCAATAATTCCCAGTTCCCTGGCTTTTTCAATGTTTTCCTTTGCCCAGTGATTTTGATATTCTTCCCCACCGGCTGCAAAAGAAAATGTGCCAAATAATAAGCTGAAGCTAATTATCAGGCTGATTCCTTTTTTTAATAATCTTTTCATATTTCCTCCTTCTTATATAAGAAATTATTTTTTACAGTCATATCGAAAAAATGTTCTAAGGAATGGATGAAAGTTGAGCCAATTTCCAAATGCAAATCATATTGATTTTCATTATCATTTAACTCCTCTGTCATAATATCATAATGATTTTATAAAATCAAGAATATTTTAAAAAAAAGTTATAATTTATACAATCTTTTTTTATTTTTTTAAATTTAAATGCCCTGAAAAGTTAAGTTTTTGCCCCAAATTTTTTTTCGAAACAAAGCCTCAAAAAAGCTTCTATAGTAAGTTTAGTACATTTTTATTTTTCTGCTCTGTCATTTTTCAAAAAAAATATCTTTTTTTTGAAAATAAGTGTTGACAATTAGGGTGTTCTTTAGTATAATCATTTTTGCGTTTGAAAATTATAACAAACCACAAGTTGTCTTTCATATATATTTTGGGAAACTTACAGTTTATCATCTTGTTTTTATCATTTTTCGTTTCTTTAAAATCTAAATGTATGATTGACAAACTTTTGAGCTTTTGCTCCCGGGGTGTGGCTCAGCTTGGCTAGAGTACCTGATTTGGGATCAGGGGGTCGCAGGTTCGAATCCTGTCACCCCGATGTGTGCGTGTGTAGTTCAGTGGTAGAACACTAGCCTTCCAAGCTAGATATGTGGGTTCGATTCCCATCACACGCTTGTCTTTCGACTTCGGTAGCAAAAGCCTGTCGAAAGTTTTGTGCCTGTAGCTCAGTAGGATAGAGCAGTGGCCTTCTAAGCCACGTGTCGGGGGTTCGAATCCCTTCAGGCACGTTCGTTCTATCACTTGTCAGTGCATAGACAATCAGCTGAGTTCTGATTGAAATGGTGGGTGTAGCTCAGTTGGTTAGAGCGCTAGGTTGTGGCCCTAGAGGTCGTGGGTTCGAGCCCCATCTCTCACCTGTACTCTTTAGAGTAATAATTACATATGGGTTATTAGCTCAGACGGTAGAGCACTTGACTTTTAATCAAGGTGTCCCGGGTTCGAGTCCCGGATAGCTCATTTTCAGAAATCACACACATTTTGTGTGTGATTTCTATACTTATGCGGATGTGGCGGAATTGGTAGACGCATCAGACTTAGGATCTGACGCTTGCGCGTGGGGGTTCGAGTCCCTTCATCCGCAGGAAAAATGGATAGTATGTACATATGTACATACTATCCATTTTTTATTGCGGTTTTGAAGGGACTCGAACGGAGGTGCTAGTAAGTGCCTGTGGCACTTACGTGCCGACTGGCCTGAAAGCACGCCCGATAACTCCCCTCTTTCAATAAATTTAAAAGCGTGCGGCGGGAGTCCCTTCATCCGCAATTCTCTGCCTCTCTTATCGACTTTTCCCGTCGCCGAATGCAAGTTGGCACGCTTTATCCCTTTCTCTTTTTCCTTTTTTTGATGCGAATGCTACACTTGAACGGAGGTGTTAGTAAGTGCCTATGGCCTGAAAGCACGCCCGATAACTCCCCACTTTTAATAAATTTAAAAGCGTGCGGCGGGAGTCCCTTCATCCGCAATTCTCTGCCTCTCTTATCGGCTTTTTCCATCGCCGAATGCAAGTTGACATTCGCTTTATCCCTTTCTCTTTTTCCTTTTTTTTGATGCGAATGCTACACTCGAACGGAGGTGCTAGTAAGTGCCTGTGGCACTTACGTGCCGACCGGCCTGAAAGCACGCCCGACAACTCCCCTCTTTCAATAAATTTAAAAGCGTGCGGCGGGAGTCCCTTCATCCGCAATTCTCTGCCTCTCTTATCGGCTTTTCCTATCGCCGAATGCAAGTTGGCATTCGCTTTATCCCTTTCTCTTTTTCCTTTTTTTGATGCGAATGCTACACTTGCTTACCCTTTACTTTGTTGACTGATTATATACTGGCTTTTTTCGTCGAACGAGAATCGCTCCGCAATTCTCTGCCTCTCTTATCGGCTTTTCCCATCGCCGAATGCAAGTTGGCATTCGCTTTATCCCTTTCTCTTTTTCCTTTTTTTGATGCGAATGCTACACTTGAACGGAGGTGCTTGTTGCTGTTTATAGTTATATGATATACAGTCGTTAGTATAAATGTAAAAATAGGATATTGTACAAATATACCAGCGACAGTATGTATTTTTGTGTGGGGTCGACAGTATAAAAAATGGTTGGGATGTGTTATAATGAAAAAAGAAAGAGAGGCTGAAAAAGGATGGAGATTAAAGACATCATAAGTAATTTAAGCAATATATTATGGTCGGCTCATTGTCTCGAGCGTATGCATTCGCGTAAAATAACAAGGAATGAAGTCAAAGAATGTATAAAGGCAGGGGAAATACTAGAGGATTATCCAAATGATTTTCCACATCCCAGTTGCTTAATTTATGGATTAACAAAAGGTAATAAGGTTCTGCATGTAGTTCTGGGATTAACGAATATAGGAATTACAATAATAACTGTATACGAGCCGAATAATATTATTTTTAATGATGACTTGAAAACAAGGAGATAAAGATATGTGTGTATATTGCAAAAATAAAGAATATCAATCCTCTACAAGGACGCATACGGTAACGATTAACAGCAATGTGATTGTTGTTTTAAATGTGCCTTGCATGATGTGTAGTTGTTGCGGAGAATCTTTTTACACGGATGAAGTTGCCGAAAAATTAGATGGAATTATACAAAAAGCAAAGGAAATGCTGTCATCTGTCAATATAATCGATTATAAGAATATTGCATAAACAGGAGATTTTATAATGGAGAATGTAATTTTTTTGGTTCGAATTTTATCTGCTATACGAACAAAGCACTTTCCCTTTAGATGGAGATAACAGCCCTTTTCTTTCAAAACATATAAACTAAAATATCCTTCCGAATTTTTTAAGGGGCTGTTGCATTTTAAGATTTTGACACAAGATATAAGGGAAAACTTCCGATGTTTTGCCACAATATCTTGTGTCAAATCCGTATTTTGCAACTGCCCCTTTCCGACCGGCCTGACACAATTTATCAATCAAAAATCGACTTAAGTTCCCACTGAATCTCAACACTTTCCTTAATCAAGATTCCATTCTCGCCTTGGCGCAGATAGGAAAATTCCTCTTCTGCCTTTGTATAAATGATTGGTTTTGTTTTAATGCCACCAGCTTTAGAAATTACAGCCAGCAAATATTCAGCCTCCGGCTTCGGCCAAAACTTGTCCGACATTTGCTGGACCGAGTAGTTTTGTCTATCAATTATTTCATTGTTTTTGTCCATTTGTATGATCACAATTTCTTCATCTGGTTTTTCTAATACAATGGTCATTTCAATCACTGTTTCCTGCTCTTTCTTCTCATTTCCGTCATCGACCACAGCCGTATTGCGCAGAGTTGTGGTTTGCCGGAAATTACCGGAAAGCTTATCACCATATACCGCAAATCCTTTCCCTGACCGTAAATATACCCTGCCATCGGCAGTTTGAAAGACCGGATTGACAAACAACATTTTCCCCTCCAGATCTGCATCCTGATAGACAATTCCTTTTAAATGAACAAACTCATTCTTTTCTCTCTCCCCCTTTATTTCCATATTTACCTCGGTCACGGCCTGATCCTTCACTACAAAAATCTGCCTGGCCTTATGATTTAAGGGATCATTTAGTACCGTTGCCAACATTTTAATCCCGGCAATCTCCGGAAAATGAAAATCGTAATTTATATATTTTTGACCATCCTCTGTTTCCTTGATTTCTTCCGTCTTAATTGCATATAAACGGCTTTTTTCATCATCCACTTCAATGGTGATCTGACCAGCGGCATTGATCTTTACTTCTTCTGCCTGCGAAATATGATCATAACTGATATACACCCCTATTAGTTGATCACCGGCACTTTCTCCTTTCTCCGGTCTTGCCAGCTGACAAGCACTCAAACCTAACAGACAACCAATTATCATCAATATCAAGCCATATTTTCTATTCATCTTCCACCTCCAAATTACCATCAAATTTCAAAATATCCCCAACATCACATTGCAAATGCCAGCAAATTTTATTAATTGTTGAAAAACGTACCCCTTTTGCTTTGCCGCTTCTTAAAATTGAAAGATTGGCCTCGGTAATGCCAATCCGGGCACAAAGCTCTTTGGAGGTCATTCCCCGCTGTTTTAAAATTTCTTCCAGACAGACCACTATCGCCATTCTTTTACCTCCATTTCTCTAAGTATTTCCAACCATTTTTTAACTTAATCTTTCCACCTTTTTTAAGGCTTCGTTCTATTCCTTTGGCCAGTTACTACGCAAGATGGCTTTGGCAGCGCAGGCCTGAAAAAATATTCCCGGGAACACGGAAAAGTTAAGTTTTTTAAATAATACTATCATTATCTTCTTTCAGTGCCTTACCAGTACTGCTCATTCGTGACAGGATCATTGCCCCCAGGGCAAAGATAATCCAAAACAGCGGTACTTCCACATAGCTGGTGATATCTCGTAATTGTTTCACAAACAAAAACTGCATGCCATTAAAAATCATATTGATGCAAACCATTGCCATCAGTCCGATTTTACAACTCCATGTCAAGCGATCGGCTGCACCAACTGCCGCTACAGAATACTGATCTATTTTCATTTCTGCCAGAAACTGCATTCCGGTAAAGGCAATCCAAATTCCAACCGCTTTAGGAACACAATCAACCAAATACTTAAGGCCAATAAACAAATAAGTCAGTTTCAGACTGCCATTAGTACCCTGATTCCGCTCTGCCACCCTGACAGCCCGCTGCATCATTTCATCATAACCCGCTCCTACTATCGAAAAGGCAAACAGTAAAATACAAACCGCCAGTAAGATTTCCATATATTGATACAGCTTCACGGTTTGACTCTGAGAAAACTGCCTGATGGCAGTTATAACCAAATATGCCAGCACAATGGAATGCATAATTACGCACAGCAGATATTTGCTTGTCAGGGGACCGGCGCCGCTGTGATTTCCCATTGCCGGCAATAATCCCGGATTAATCATCATATATAAAGTATAAAATAGGCCAACCGACAAGAGCACCAATAAGCTATCCTCCGGCTGCCAATTCTTTTTCATCAATCTCCACAGCAGCAGTGCCAGGGGCAGTACCGACAGCAAAAGATAAATCACGATCGCCAGTATATTCCATTTCCCGCCTTGAAGCGACAGCGCTCTCAGCCCCGCTCCGATCTGTATAAACGGAAAGCCAAGCAAATCCATTGCCCACACCGAAAAAGATAAGCCCAATAAAAAACGTATGCCGATAATACCGGCGATAATCACTAATAATACCATAAAATCCTTGTTTTTCATAAAAATCTCCATTCTGCCACCCTGGAGCAGCGGCACATGTCTCACTTTTCATCAACCCATTCAATTAATTATTGTTTTGCAATAATTTTCTTAATACTACCTCAATAATTATCGTTTGTCAATAATTATTCCAGAAATAATTTTATTTCCATTCCCTTAATTGATTGTTTCCGCCTTTTCTCATTATCAAATTTTTTGACTGTTTGTAGAAAGGAACGATTTCTTTTCTTAAACTTATGAAAAAACGCAAAAAAATACTGCCAAATGACAGTTTCATCATTTGACAGCATTTTTCATTTATTCTGTTTGTGCTGTGATTTCTTGTGCTAATTGTTCCGTTTTTTCCGTGTCCTTTTCGCTAATCGGCACCGAATCCTCTGATATGGATGGATCTGCTGCTTCTATTACTTCTATTGTTTCTTCACCTATTTCCTGAGTCGGTGAAGTCGGTACTGCTGCTTTGGCTTCTTCACTTATGTCCTGATCCGGCGCTTCCATCTTGGCTGCTTCTGAATCGCTCTTGGCTGACTCACTATTTTCAGGCAGTTCGCTTTTTTCTATCAGCTCTTTTCCTTCCATATCTTGGTTTTCCGGCAACGACACCTCTTCAGCAGTTGTTTGTGCTTGGAAATATTCTTCCCATCTGTCTTTTGCCAATGACAAAACATGAAGATAATATAACTCTGAACCGGCATTTTTATTTACTACATTGCTTGAAATTTTCGGTTTACCATTTACATTTCTAACATTATACCGTTTCATCCCTACATTCCTGCCCTCATTTTGGTCATCCGAATCGGAAATATAAATGCCGGTAATCAGACCTTGCTCATCATATTCTGCTCCCCACAAAGTAACAATATGGCTGGTATACTTAGCGGCTGTTTGATGCTCCAGACCGATAATCTCTCCTTTTGCTAATATATTTGCGATTACTTTGCCAAAATTATTATAATCCGGACTATATCTTCTATCCGTCAAAATCTCGGAACCAAAGACCTCATAAAAGAAGCCGCCACGTGAATCCGGCTTGGTTAATTCCCGGTCATTATTGGTGGCACCTTTTTCGCTTGGCGCAAATCCATTGATAAACAAATCAAGCAGTAAATCAGCATAGAAACCGTTTTTTCTTCCGCCATAATCAACTCTGTAATAATCAAAAATCAAACTTTCTTGTTGACTTTTAAAGGAATTTACAAATTTACGAATATCTCGTAATGGTGCCAAATTCTCCGGAAATTTTCCTTTATTTGTTTGCTGTTCAATAAATCGCGAAACATACTCCGCATTTTGATCCAGCCACCAATGAAGCATATTAGAAGATACTGCTCCATAGCACAAATACCGGTCAATTTCCGTATTTCCCCCATCTATTGTCTTATTGACATCAAACCAATGATTGCCTGCTACATAATCGGCTTTATAGTCAATAAATTCACCTATTTTTTCCTCACGAAAATCTCCATTTTCTCCCATTTTCGGCGGATTAATCCCTTTTACCCATAAAATTCTTCTGGTTTGTCCCTCTTTTTCATAGGTGGTAAGATTTTGATTCACTCCCCGATTCAAAATTTCCTGTAAATTAATAGCTGCCGGATTTGATGGCTTATGGGGTTTTGGTTTTTTCGGTGGCTTTGGTTTATTTTCTTCCGGATTTTTTCCTTCCGGTTTATCTTCTTTCGGCTTATTTTCTCCCGGTGTATTCTCCTTCGGTTTATTCTCCTCCGGAGTATTTTCTTTTGGTTTATTCTCCTCCGGAGTATTTTCTTTTGGTTTATTCTCTTCCGGCTTTTTTTCTTCCGGGGTATTTTCCTTCGGTTTATTCTCCTCCACTTTCGGCGGGGTCGGTACTGCCGGTGGTGTTTCCGGTTGTGATGGAGCCGGTTTTTCCATTTCCTTCGGCTCACTTGGCATCTCCGGTTTTGATGGGGCCGACGGCGCAGATGGAGTACTTGGTGCAGAAGGACCGTTTACTGAAGGGGCACTTGGCATAGAAGGAATACTTGCTTTCGGTTTTGCCTTTTCCGGCTGTTGGGCGATTGGCTTTTTATCCTCTCCTTGTTTGGATGCCAGCTCTTTGCTTTGCTCCTGATATGCAAGCTGCGACCGCTCCATAGATACAACCGCTTCTGCCCGGCTGATCTGACGCATTCCTTGAAAAGTATTATTCTCATAGCCTTTCATCACACCGGCTGATACAACCGCTATAACTTCAGCCTTTGCCCAGTTTGGCAATAAATCCAAATCCTTTAACTCAGAGGCTCTTTTCGACGGATTTTGTGTCAGAGGTAATTTCATGGCTCTGGCCAAAAAGACTGCCGCTTCCAATCGGCTGATCTTTTCCTCCGGTCGAAAAGTTCCATCTTCATATCCCTTAACATAGCCGGCCGATACTGCTATCGCCACTTCATTCCAAAACCAATCTTCCGGTTTTACATCAGAAAAAAGAATATCTGCTTTTTCCCTAAATCCCATCATTTTATTTAAGGTAGCTATAAATTCTGCCCGGCTGATTTCCTTATCCGGTAAAAAAGTGCCATTCTGGTATCCGCTAATATAGCCTTGACTTTGCAAAGACAAAATAGTCTGCTGTGCCCAATGTCCTTCAATATCAGATAAGCCTTGAACCGAATTGCTCCAAAGCAGTGAACAGGCAAGCAGTGCTGCCAATTTCCTTTTGTATTTTTTCATTTTTTCCTCCATTTCAGTAAAACTATCAATCATCTATTAAAGCACCTGTTTTGATCTTTTAAATATTTAAATTTTATCTATTTGATAAGATAAAGATGATTTCATTAAACAACAAATCCACAATACATATCGAACTTTTTAACAACAAACTTAAATTTTTTATGACTTAAATTTTCTTTTTAATTCATTTTTAATTCGGGTTTCATCTCCCTTTAAAAGTCTGAAGCGATGGGATGTTAATAGTTCAGTCCCAAATTCCTGAATCGCAAGATTTTCAATTAACAATGCAAACTACTTTATCTATAAATTATTTAAATTTTAATCGCTTTTTTTACAAAATATGATATACTGGAAAGGATCGCAAATTTCTATACTATATAGGAGGTATCCATGTTTTTTGAAGTAGAAAGAATCCAAAAAATTGTTGAAGATTTAAAAGAATTAATCACGGTTGATAAATTGGAATTAAAGGAAATACAAAAAAAAGACGGCCTTTACCATTCAGCCGCTGAAGCTGATGCAGCCGCAGCCGAATGGAGACCTTTTGGTTTTGAGGAGCGTTGGGGCGGAAAGAATAAATGGGCCTGGTTTCGTACTAAATTTACCATACCAGGCCATTTTGCCGGAAAGCGCTTGGTTTACCGGGTTACCACTTCTCATGAGGGAGAATGGGATGCCAAAAATCCAAACTTCTTAATATTTGTTAACAATAAGTTAATCCAAGGCCTTGATGTTAACCATACTGAAATTTTGTTAACTGAAAATGCCATTGCCGGGCAGGATTACACCATCGACTTGCAGGCTTTTAGCGGTATGGAAGAACATTTATCCGAATGTAAAAACACCGTTTGCCTGTCCGACCCCCAAATTGAACAGCTTTATTATGACCTGTTTGTACCTTTGGAATCTGCTAAACTCTTGCCCAAGGGTGATTATAACCGCAGCCGGATACTTGATTACCTGACCCATGCCATTAATTTCCTTGATTTGCGCAAACCCTATAATGATAGTTTTTATGCCAGTACCAGACAGGCAATCTCCTATCTGGCAGAAGAATTTTACGGCAAATACTGCGGTCATTCTGAAGTCATCGCCAACTGTGTTGGTCATACCCATATTGATGTAGCCTGGCTTTGGGATCTGGAACAAACTGCACACAAGGTGGAGCGAAGCTTTAGCACTGTCCTGGAGCTGATGCGCCATTACAAAGAATATATCTTTATGTCCAGTCAGCCCCAGCTCTACCGCTTCCTGCAAAAAAATCGTCCGGAACTTTATGCCCAGGTCAAAGAACGCATCAAAGAAGGGTGCTGGGAGCCGGAAGGCGCTATGTGGCTGGAGGCCGATTGTAATTTAAGCTCCGGTGAATCCTTAATCCGTCAAATTATTTTAGGAAAACGCTTCTTCCGGGAAGAGTTCGGAGTGGAAAGCAAAATCCTGTGGCTGCCGGATGTGTTTGGTTATAGTGCTGCCCTGCCGCAAATTTTGCAAAAAGCTCATATTCCTTATTTTATGACTACGAAAATCAGCTGGAATGAATATAACAAAATGCCTTATGACACTTTCCGTTGGGTTGGTCTGGATGGCAGTAGTGTATTAACGCATTTCATTACCACTGCTAATTTTGATGAATTACCGGAAAAATTCTTTACTACTTATAATGGTAATATCAATGCCAACTCAATTCGCGGTGCCTGGGAGCGTTATCAGCAAAAAGAATTAAACAATGAAGTTTTGGTTTGCTATGGCTGGGGTGATGGCGGCGGCGGTGCCACCAAGGAAATGCTGGAATATGGCAAACGTTTAAGTAAAGGTATTCCCACTGTACCGAAAGTTGAATTTACTAATTCCTTATCCTACTTTGAGAATTTGGACAAAAAGACCAAAGCCAACAAAAAAACACCCAGCTGGGTGGGTGAGCTTTATTTTGAATATCACCGCGGTACTTTAACCGGCATGGCCCGTAACAAAAAGTACAATCGTAAGTCTGAATTTTTATATGAAGAAATTGAATGGTTATCGGATATGGCATGGGAGCTGAGCGGCCAGAACTATCCGCAAAAGGAAATTAATGATGCCTGGGAAATCATTTGCTTAAACCAATTTCACGATATCATTCCCGGCTCTTCCATCAAAAAGGTGTATGATGATTCCAAAGAGCAATACGAGCAGATTTTGGCTGATGGGAAGAAATTAAAGGAAAATGCAGTAGGTGCTCTGCTGCCTTTCATTAAAACCGATGGCCAATCAGTAGTGGTCTTTAATCCGGCAGCCTTTAGCCGGACCGATGTAGTCAGTGTGCCTCTGCCGGAGGATCATGCGGTTTATTTTGGTGAGGAAAAAGCATCTTCTTATTATTGCCCGAATTGCCGGGAACTGATTTTCTTAGCTGATCATATTCCGGCCAAGGGCTATAAAGTCTATCGCTTAAAAGATGCAGAAGCCGTTAAGCCAAACTACTTAACGATCAGCCCCACTCATTTGGAAAATGAATTCCTGTCGATCACACTGGATGAACAAGGTTTATTTACTTCGATCTATGATAAGAAAGCCGGCCGCGAAGTTCTGGCCAAAGGCAAGCGGGGTAATGTTTTGCAGGCCTTTGAAGATCGGCCGCATAACTGGGATGCCTGGGATATTAATATCTACTATCAGGAAAAAATGTGGGAGATCACTGATGTTACCAGTATCAGCGTATCCCGGGTAACGCCGCTAAAAGCTGTGCTGAAGATCGTGCGGCCATTTATGGATTCGACCATCACCCAATGGATCACCATTTATGCCCATACTCCCAGAATTGATTTTGAAACCGAAATTGATTGGAAAGAAAAGCAAATCCTGTTAAAAGCTGCTTTTCCAGTTGATATTCATGCCGAAAAAGCAGTTTATGATATCCAGCTGGGCAATGTTGAACGGCCAACTCACTGGAATACCAGTTGGGATACTGCTAAATTTGAAGTTTGCGGCCATAAATGGGCTGACCTGAGCGAATATGGTTATGGGGTCAGTATTTTAAATGATTGTAAATATGGTCATGATATCAAAGATAATGTGATGCGTCTGACTCTGTTAAAATCAGCCATCATTCCCAACGAGGATGCTGACCGGGAAGTTCATAATTTTACCTATTCCCTGTTCCCGCACAGCGGCGATTTCCGGGTAGGTGGCGTAGTACCGGAAGCCTATTTCCTCAATCAGCCTTTACATAGCTATGTAGTGGAAGCACAGGATGGAAAACTACCGGCTGAGCTATCTTTTGCCCAAACTAATGCTGAAAATGTGGTAATGGAAGTGGTCAAAAAATCGGAATATACTGATGAACTGATTGTCCGGGTACATGAATGTTATAATAAACGGACCAAAACCACCATTTCCACCTACCTGCCAATTACCGCAGTCTGCGAATGTGATCTGGAAGAACGTCAGGTACTGGAAGAACTGACTGCCAATGGCAATACTTTCACTTTTGAAATCAAACCATTTGAGATTAAGACTTTTAAGATTAAGTTGGCGAAATAGGATAAATTTTGAAACTAAATCCCTCTTACCTGACGCTTAATAATTAAACCGGATATTAACCTATCATCTTCATTTTAAGCAGGAGATGTCATATACATATAGGTTGACGGTTATAATTGGCGGAAAAGCAGAAGATACTTAACCACATGATCAGTCGCAAATATTTTCAAGCACACTGGTAAACAATTCATACTGGCAGTAAACGACTGCCAGTTATAAGGAGGGATATGATGAAACGCTATCTTATTATTTTAGTTATGCTTTGCCTGGTGCTGAGCAGCTGTCAAACAGAGAAATCAAAAGATAAAGAAACGCCTCCGGTAGATACTGATTCGACCTTAGAAAAAGAGCCGGATCAAACAAATCAAGAGCTCCGGCTGGAAAATCTATTACTGGTTGACCAAACCGATGGTACTTTATTGCTGGCTGATAATAGCACCGATAATCCCGGTGCAATTTATACGATCGGAGCAGACGACAAGACTACTGTTACTATTGATGGGCAAGCCGCTACCCTCAAGGACCTGAAAAATGGCATGATACTGGCCATCCACTATCAGGGACCAATTGCTGAAAGTTTTCCGATGCAGATCATGGATTTGACGGAGATAGAAGTCAAAACCCTGCCCAAAGGGGAATTTCCTGATTTGTGCGGTTTTTACTTAAAGGTACTGGATGATGTCTGGCAGGATGATACTGCCTTAAATGGGAAAACCGTTGGCTTTGACTTTAGCCATCTGCCCGGCAATCTCTCACCGGCAGCCCAAACCGCACTAAGAATTCGTTTTGGGGAAATTCACCAGGTCGATACAGTCGCGGGAGATATTGACAGCCTGAAACAAGATGGCTATATCGCTGAATATGGCTGGGAAGATGGCTGCCACATCACCATTAAGCCAGCAAACGAAACTGTTTCTGCTAAAAACGAGAATGGAATTCTTAATTTTCAGGTGACCAAATGGAAAGGCCCCAGAGGCGCTCTCTACTGGATGGACTGTGAGGCCGAATGGACAGACAGTGACGGCTTCCCCGAATATACAGTCAGCCATAAAGGAGCCAGCTAAGCTTTCACCAAAGCTCCTGTCCTTTATATCTAAGAAAAATAAAGCTGTTCGGAGAATCAAAAAGAATTTTCTTTTGGATTCTCTTTCTTTTTTGATTGAGAATATCTCCAATCAATGGTAAAATAAAAGCAAGAAAACACAGAAAAAGTATTCCTTATATGCTTTTACCAAACAGGAGGTCTTTATGAATTACCAAAATCTTTATCAGGAATGGCTGAGCAATGATTATTTTGATGAAGCTACCAAAAATGAGTTACAGGCATTAGCCGGAAATGAAAAAGAAATCGAAGATCGCTTTTATACCGAGTTGGAATTCGGTACCGGCGGACTTCGTGGCATCCTTGGAGCCGGAACCAATCGGATGAATCTTTATGTGGTGCGTAAAGCCACCCAGGGACTGGCTAATTATATTTTAAAAACAGCCGGTGAAGAAGGTAAACGCCGTGGGGTGGCAATTGCTCATGATTCCCGGCGGATGAGCCCGGAATTTTGTCGGGAGGCTGCTTTGGTTCTAAATGCCAATGGCATCCACTCTTATGTCTTTGAAGGTGTCCGCTCAACTCCTGAACTTTCCTTTGCAGTTCGCAATCAAGGCTGTATTGCCGGCATTGTCCTGACCGCTTCACATAATCCTTCCAATTATAATGGCTATAAAGTATATGGCGAAGATGGAGCCCAAGTTACCTATCCAAGGGATAAGCAAATCATTGATGAAGTCAAGGCGATTACCGATTTTTCAATGGTCAAATATGAGCCTAATCCGGGAGCGCTGTATCATGTCTTTGGGCCGGAACAAGATACCGATTATATCAACGCCATTAAAAAGCAAACCCTTGACCCTGATGTGATTGCCGCTCAAAAAGATGATCTGACCATTGTTTATACTCCGCTTCATGGCACCGGCGGCCGACCGGTTCTGCGGGTGTTAAACGAACTTGGCTATCAAAAAGTATTTGCTGTTAAAGAACAGATTGAGCCGGACGGAGAATTCCCAACCATTTCCTATCCCAATCCGGAAGAAGAAAAAGCCTTTGAATATGCTCTGCGTTTGGGCAAAGAAGTGCAGGCCGATATTCTGCTGGCGACTGACCCCGATGCCGACCGGTTGGGCGTGATGGCTAAGACCACCGATGGCAGTTATTTCCGTTTTACCGGCAATATGATCGCACCGCTGATGTTTGATTATATCTTGAAAAAACATGCCGAAAAAGGCACTCTGCCGGCAAATGGCGCCTTAATCTACAGCTTTGTTTCCACCAAAATCGGAAAAAAAATGGCGGAAAAAGCAGGAGTAACTGTCTTTGAGGTATTGACCGGCTTTAAGTATATTGGTGAAAAAATCAAGGAATTTGAGCAAAGCGGCAACTACCAATATCTATTCGGTTTTGAGGAAAGCTATGGCTATTTGATCGGTACTCATGCCCGGGATAAAGATGCTGTTGTTTCGGCCATGTTTGTCTGTGAAATGGCGGCTTACTATAAATCCAAAGGCATGGATTTAAAAGAGGCCCTGGATGCTTTGTATGATGAATATGGCTACTATAGTGAAGCTACTTTGCCACTTAGTTTCCCGGGAATTGAAGGCAAAGATAAAATGAACGGCATTTTATCCGGCTTGCGCCAAAATCCACCAGCTGAAATTGATGGCCGGAAAGTCCTGGAAATTCGGGATTATCTGACAGAAACCATCACCGATTGTGTAACCGGTGCCACCAAGCCAACCGGTCTGACCAAATCAGATGTTATTTATTATGTCCTGGAAAAGGATGCCTGGGTCTGCGTTCGTCCATCAGGAACCGAGCCCAAGATGAAATTATATTATGGTGTTTTAGGCACTTCTATGGCCAATGCCATCGAAGCCGGCAAAAAACTGGAAACATTTTTAATGGAGCTATGTAAATAGCCGTCTTTTAGACTTTGTCCTGCCTCTAAACCGGCAAAATAAATTCCGACAAGGAAGCCATCCGGTTTCCTTGTCTTTATATCCGCTTAAAACCGTCAACCAACTTTTTTATAATCAGGAGGAATTATGGCAATTTTTAAATTACAACCGGCTCATACCGATTATCTATGGGGAGGAACCCGCTTACGTGAGGAATTTGGCAAAAATTTTAATGGTATTGTTGCCGAAACCTGGGAATTATCAATTCACCCGGATGGTCATTCCATCATCACTGAAACAGAAAGTTCTTATAACCATCGACCATTGGCTGAATATCTGGCAGACCATCCTGACGCACTGGGAAAAAGAGGAAAATTGCCGATCCTGATCAAATTCATTGATGCAGCCCAAGACCTTTCAATTCAGGTTCATCCGAATGATGAATATGCTCTGGCCCATGAAAATCAATTTGGCAAAACCGAATGTTGGTATATTATAGATGCCAAGCCAAATGCCAGCATTTATTATGGAGTAAATAAAAATCTAACCAAAGAGGAATTCCGGTCAGCCATTGAAAATGGTACTGTCCTTGATGTTTTAAACAAAGTGCCGGTCAAAGCCGGTGATTTCTTCTTTATTCCGGCTGGCACAATCCATGCCATTGGCGCCGGTATCCTGATTGCTGAAATTCAGCAAAACTCCAATGTTACCTACCGGGTTTATGACTTTAACCGACGCGATGCCAAGGGAAATTTACGGGAACTACATATTGACAAAGCAATTGCGGTTTCTGATCTGACACCGCCCCAATCGGAACTTGACTTTAATGGACATTTATGCCAGACTCCATATTTTACTGTTGACAAATTGACAGTATCTTCTGAGCTGCACTGTGATCCGGCTAACTTCCATGGCAAGAAAAGCTTTCACTCGCTGTTGATTCTGGAAGGAAATGGCCGCCTGACCGATGGTGAAATTAGCTATGAAGTAAAAAAAGGCGATAGTTTCTTTATTAGTGCCGATCATCCTATTTACTCGCTAAATGGCAGTTTTACCATGCTGCTGACTACTTTAGGAGAATAAAAACCAAAAACAATGCAAAAAGACAGCTCTCCTTTTGGGTAGCTGTCTTTTTTGGTATTGTTAATATCTACAAATCTAAGATTTCTTCCCGACTTAGTCCGGTGTATTCCATAATCTTTTCAATTGGAAATAAGTCTTTTTTCATTTTCAGGGCAAAAGTCAGTTTCTCACGTTGCTCGCCAATCATAATTCCACGCTGTTCACCGCGCTGCTCGCCAATCGTAATTCCACGTTGTTCCACTCTATCAAAAATTGTTTCCATGGTTTTTTCACCTCCCGATTCTTTTACTAATTCAATAATTTTTTCTTCATTAAATCCTTTTCTGGTTGCTCCCAGATAGGTAATCGTTTTGGTGGCGATTTCCACTAAAATATCTGTCTCAAATTGGCTTATAATCCGGAACAGTTCCAGGATTTGCTCCTTAAATGCCGCCTGTTCCGGTTCATAAACAGAGATAATGGTTTTTAAATATATGTATAGTTCTAAGCTCAAATCACTACTATCCAGCTCTCTTGTATTTTCCCAGGAAAAATCATAATAAAGAGCCTGATATAGCGGCATATATGACAAAAATTTATCCGGTAACTCTGGAGATAAATGGTCCTTTAACTGGGGATATTGCCAGCGTTTCCTGCCTTGATGAAAAACCAATGGCAAAATTGGTGAAAGCATCTGATTTCGGGATAAATCATGATGCCAAATTTCACTGATATAGCGCAAAATTTGAATCGGGGTATATTTATCCTCATAGCTTTTATGCTCCATCAGTAAAAGCAGATAACCGCTCATATCCTCAAGCCGAAAGCGAAACAACAAATCCGCTTCACCTAGCTTCAAATTAGAACTGATATTTTTCGGGTCAACCGGAATCAGCGAAGAATACTCTATTCTCTTATGCAGTTCCTCTGGTAAATAGCTTTGCAGGAAATCCGTCAAAATTTCTTTTTGGCCCATATTGGCTTTAAAGAAAATATCATGGGGTTGACTTAATTCTTGTTCTTTCTCTATTTTTGACTTTTTTAGCTTCTTTTCTGTATTCGCAGCAGCATTCTTTTTACTTTGTCTTTGGTTTAAGCTATTTGCATTTTCTTTTTCCATATCCTGCTCCTTTATTATAAAATACTTTTGGAGATTTGACCAGCCCTTACATTATGATTATAATAAAATAAAATCCAAAAGTCGTCCGCTGGTTGCGGAATTTCATAAAGTTTCACAGAAAAATAAATTAAAAAAACATAAAAAAAGACAGCTCTCCTTTTGGGTAGCTGTCTTTTTTTATTTTTTCACGATAACATTCTCTTAGCTATTCTGCCAAAAAATCAATATCCAACCGCTTTTAAAATCACGGCGCTAAATGGTTTCATTTTGATTCTGATCTTACCGCTCTTAACCGGATAAATCTCCTTTTTCGTATTATGGCTATCGGCTGTGCTTTCAAAAATACGCTGGCAGGCTTCATCATCAGAAATCCCAATTTCCCAAACCGGAATGGAAATTTGTCTGGCTTCAGCATTATTATTAAAAGCAATTGCTATTTTTCCATTCTTGTCAAAGCGACCATAAGTCAAAATATTATAATCTCCACCCAGCAACTTTAATGAGCCGTTTCTGAGAGTTGGAATTGATTTGCGAATGCCGATTAACTGGCGATGCACTTCCAGCAGCTCTGTGTTTTCCTGTCCCCATGGATAGGTCCGGCGATTATCCGGATCCGTCCAACCGCATACTCCAACCTCATCACCATAATAAATCGTTGGTGCACCCGGCCAGGTCATCTGAGCAACAACTGCCTCTTTCATAATTCCATAATTCAGGCCTTCGCTCGCTGCTTCCGCACCAACGGTATGCGTCCTGCCCACCCGATGATTGGTTCTGGTCAAAAAGCGGGAATGGTCATGGTTAGAAAGTTCATTCATCGCCACTTGCAAGGCTGACATATGAAATTTAGCCATATTATAAGTCATGGCATCATGGAAAGATTGATAATTACCATGCAGATCCCCCCGATACTCATCCGAATGCTTTTCCATCCCGGTAAAAAACCAGGAAACAGGCTCCATAAAAGCATCATAGTTCATAACGGAATCCCATTGATCACCGTTTTTCAGCCAATCAGATGGGTCTCCATAGTGTTCAGCTAAAATCAAAGCTTCCGGATTAGCTTCTTTAACTGACTGCCGGAAATCACGCCAAAATTTATGATTAAATTCCTTACTATAGCCAAGATCGGCAGCCACGTCCAAACGCCAGCCATCAGCATTGTAGGGCTCACTCACCCACTTTTGTGAAATCTTCATGATCTTGCGATACAATCCCGGTGAACCTTCATAATTGAGTTTTGGCAATGTGTCATACCCCCACCAACCATCATAATTCGGATTATTCGGCCAGCCATTTGGCTCATGAAAATGAAAATAGCTATGATATGGACTGGTAGCTGAGGCAAAGGCTCCGGTCGGATAGTCTCCACTGCCGCCATAAATTCCCTCTCTATCCAGCCATTTGTTAAAAGAACCACAATGGTTAAAGACACCATCTAAGATAACCTTCATCCCACGCCGATGAATTTCTTCCACAACTTTGACAAAAAACTGATTGCTGGCTTCTAAATTAGCCTTATCAGTTGACCGGATCTGATAACGGGTGGCATTCACATTTTCTTCTTCTCCTGTCAGCACTTCCCCACCATCCTTGACAATCACTCCAAAATGCGGATCAATTGACTCATAATCCTGGGTGTCATATTTATGGTTGGAAGGCGAGGTAAAGACCGGGTTTAAGTAGATAACTTCCACTCCCAGTTCCATCAGATAATCCAGCTTATCCAGTAGTCCTTGCAGATCACCACCATAAAACTCCCGAATGCCCTCGGTCGCCGGTAATTTATTCCAATCTTCAACCTTATTCGCCAATTTTCCAATATAACGATATTCACCATCAACTACATCATTACTCTTATCACCATTATAAAAACGGTCAATAAAAATTTGATACATAATTGCGCCTTTAGCCCAATCCGGAGTGGACAGACCCGGTACCAGCTTAAAATTAAAATAATGGTCCGGTTCTCTGGTTGCTCCTTTTTTGTTATAATAAATACGATATCGTCCGGAGTGTAATTCAAAATAATATTGCATTGGTTTTGTTACTTTTTCCAGGGTAATCGTATAATAGTCAAATAATCCATCTGAGCTTTCCAGACTAAGCGGCAAGCGTTTTTCTTCATAGCGCAGAAAAACCTGCTCGGCATTATTCTTTTTGGTACGCAGGCGAAATTTTACCGCCTCTCCCGCCTTCGGTTCCTGCGGAATTCGATAATTTTCACTTTCATCACAAAAAATCGCCTTTTCTTCCAATATCGGGTGCCTGGTGCTAATATAGGCAAATAGTTTTTCAAAACCCAGCATCTGCTTGATATCCATAAAGTCCTCCCTAACAAGATTTCTTCTTGTCTTTCTTTCATAATAACGGCAAAATGCCTTTTCATTTGCCTTATTTTACAATATTCCCTGCTAAAAAGCAAGTTTGTAATTTCTACTTTGTAAAATAAGTTTTCCAGTGTTTTATTCCATCCTCAGGCATCGCTGCCAAATCTTCCACTCAATTCTGTCATTTTTATCCATTACTTTCTGAATTGACATCCTATCATTAAAATCTACCTTTTCTACTGCTAAATCCATCCATAAAAAAGGCTGTCACAGTGGACAGCCTTTTAAGGAGAAGGTATTTTGTTTTTGGGGTAGTAAAAACTTAATACTCTATTGAGGTATGATTGCATTATAGCATCCCCCCTGCCAAAAGTCTGCCCAAACTTTTTGAAAATCCAAAACTTTCTTTGAGCATTTTTTTACAGAGTCTGAATTATCACCAAAACAAATTTATATTCTGATTTTGTTTTTATCAAATTGCATAATTAAGTGATCCCCCCCTCCCACATTTTTTGATTCTATCTCACTTCAGGAAACAAACACAGGGGGGTCCTCTTTTCCAAAATGGGAGTTCGGCACTTGCTACTTCATAAACTTGGATAAAAGCTAATAAAACAGCTTATTTTTTGTCAAATTTCTAAAAATTGTAAAATAAAGCTTATATTTGTTCTTGGCATAATCATCGTTATCGACCTTTTTGAGGTTATGGAAATAATAGGAGCACTTGGGATTGACGCATTTATGAATGATAAAGTGTTTCCGGTCTTTCTTGCATGCCAGGGTATGGGAACAGTAAGGACACTTTAAGGAAAAAGCCTTGGAGAAACGGTTCTCAGCAGAGGAAAAGACGGGTTTAGCAAGCCTTACACATATCAATGACAGATTCGCAAAAAACAATTAGAACATGCTTATTGTCTATTGGAAAGCAATTCTAAGCAACTCGATAAAAAAAGCACTTAAAAAAGGCTGCCCAATGGACAGCCTTTTTTAATTATATTCTTGAAAGTACCATCTCTGCCGTCATAATATCGATTTCGGCATATGGCTCCCCTCTTAGCCAAACATAACTTAAGAGATTGGAGGATTGGTCATATCACTCCAGCTTTGGTTTTCTTCTCTTTCCCGGCGCAATGCTTCAGTTTGCTCTTTCAACGAAGTATGCTCTGGTTCTTCCTCTTCTTTAGGTAAACGATCACCAAACAGGGCAATAAATTCCTCACGGTACACCTTTTCCTTCTGAATAAGCAATTCCGCAGTGGCATGCAGGACATCAATATATTTTTCCAAAATGTCCATTGCTTCCTGATATGCATCTGTCACAATTCGTTTGATCTCATCATCAATCAAACCGGCAATATTCTCTCCATAATTACGGGTATGGCCCCAATCACGTCCGATAAAGACTTCATCATCATCCTGACCCAGCTGAATCGGCCCAATCACATCACTCATACCATAGCGGACCACCATATTGCGGGCAATCTTGGTTGCTCTTTCAATATCATTGGAAGCTCCGGTAGTAATATCGCCAATAATTAAGGCTTCCGCAGCCCGGCCACCCAGCAGTGCTACAATCTCTTGCTCCATTTTAGATTTGGTCAAATACATTTCATCCTTTTTCGGCATTGGCATGGTATAGCCACCGGCAAAGCCGGTCGGAATAATAGAAATGCTGTGAACCGAGTCAATATTCGGTAACACCTGGTGAATAATGGCATGACCGGCTTCATGATAAGCGGTAATTTTCTTTTCCTTTTCGCTGATAATACGCGAGCGCTTTTCCGTTCCAATTCCAACTTTAACAAAAGCCTGGCGCAAATTATCCTGATCAATAATTCTGGCTCCTTTACGTGCTGCAAAAATGGCTGCCTCATTCAGCAAATTTTCCAAATCAGCACCGGTAAAGCCGGCAGTTGTTCTGGCTACTTCTTTTAAATCAACAGTATCAGACAGCGGTTTTCCCTTGGCATGAACTTTCAGGATTTCCTCACGGCCCTTGACATCAGGGCGACCCACCATCACCTGACGGTCAAAACGACCCGGACGAAGCAAAGCAGGGTCCAGAATGTCCACCCGGTTAGTAGCGGCAATAATAATAACTCCTTCGTTAATACCAAATCCATCCATCTCCACCAGCAATTGGTTAAGCGTTTGTTCTCTTTCATCATGTCCGCCGCCCAATCCGGCTCCACGCCTGCGGCCAACGGCATCAATTTCATCAATAAAGACAATACATGGTGAATTCTTCTTGGCTTCATCAAACAAATCACGAACCCGCGAAGCACCGACACCAACAAACATTTCCACAAAATCAGAACCGGAAATACTGAAAAATGGCACTTTCGCTTCTCCAGCCACTGCTTTGGCCAGCAAAGTTTTACCGGTTCCCGGAGGGCCAACTAACAGTACACCTTTAGGAATCCGGGCTCCCAATTCGGAAAATTTCTGTGGATTCATTAAAAATTCAACCACTTCTTTCAGGTCTTCTTTTTCTTCTTCCAGTCCGGCTACCTGTTGAAATGTTACTTTTTTATCCTTGTCCGTTGATTTTCTGGCTCTGGAACGGCCAAATGACATAATTTTTGAGCCGCCGCCACCTTGAGCCTGACTCATCACAAAAATAAGCAAAAATAACATGGAGATTAAAATAATCACCATTGGTGCAATATTCCAAAATTGACTGGCTTTTTGAACCGGTCCCATATAAACATTGACATTTTTACCCAGCATTTCTTTTTCAAATTCACCGGTATTAGCCAAGTTCAGCTCCGCCCGGGGAGCAGTTGGGTCTTTGAATAAAACCACCGCTTTGCCAATCGGAGGCTGTTCCATAGGATAAATTACTACTTCAACCACATTGCCTTTTTCAATATCGGCCACTAATTCCTTTTGTCCATAATTAATTTCAGTTACTGAGGTTTGAGCCGATTGTGCAAAATAAGCAGCCACAAACAAGACTACTAATAACAATGCATAAAAGCCAAACCCACGCATATTTCTATTCACACAGTTCTCCTTTCTGAGTTAATTCACTATTTGTATCAGCACCTAGCTTTCCATTTCTCCAATGAATGGTAAATTACGATACATTTGTTTATAATCAAGGCCATATCCCAGGACAAAAAAGTCCTCAATCTTAAAGCCGTAGTATGAAACATTGACCGGGACCACACGTCGTGGTTCCTTATCCAAAAAAGCCGCCAAACGCAATGATTTGGGATTTCGCTTTTCCAGAATCTCCATCAGATAATGCAAAGTCCGACCGGAGTCGATAATATCCTCAACCACCAGTACATGCTTGCCTTCAATGCTGCCATCCAGATCCTTTACAATTTTCACAATGCCTGTGCTTTCCATTTGATCCTCATAACTGCTGACTGCCATAAAGTCTACAGTCACCGGGCAAGTTAATTCCTTGGCCAAATCACTCATAAACATAAAAGCCCCTTTTAAAATACAGACCAAATGCACACCGGTATCAGCATAATCCTGGCTGATTTGTTTTCCCAACTCTTTGATCCGGGCATCTACTTCTGCTCTTGAAATTCTTTCCTTAATTTTTGACACTTGCCTGTCCTCCTAAAACAATTGTTTCTTTCCATCTGTTGACATAAATAGTCGGCATTTGGCCTGTGTTACCAGCCAAATAATGCACCACACTGATCAGCTCTCACAATGGGAAGAAGTTAAGATAGATAATTTTAAAATTTTTTGGGTGTTGGCAGTGACCCGGTAGGGATAACCAATTCGGTGTCCCACCACCCAAATCACTTCCTGCTCGGCTGCTATCACCAAAATTCGGCTTCTCTCCTCTTTGGGTACCTTTTGGTCTGTCAAAAAGTCTTTCAATCTTTTTTTATTTCCCAAAGCATTAAACCGAATATAGTCGTGCGGCTGTGCATAACGAAAAGTTAAGTTTATCGGTAAACAGTCAAAATCAAAAGCTGCGCTCCAATTTTGCTGATTCTTTTCTGTTCTGTTTTCCTGAACTATTTCACCTATCAGGATAAAATCCTTAATTACTTTAATATACCTGTTTCCGGTGATTCTGTCAAGTCCGAACGCAAACTCCGAATCGCCACTATCCTCTTTATTTTTCAGGCTTTTCTGGTCATTTAATGACTTTTTTTCAAAAATTAAATTCTCATAACTTTTTCTTACCTGCCAACCATTGACCAAATCTTCCCGTTTGCCATGACTTTTATCGAGCAAAGAAATTGCTCTTTTCACATGACTATATTCCAAATTGACATGATCCCCCTTAATCGCTGCCAAAGCCCGGCGAATTACCATTTGCTGAAGATAAACAGGTAATTGCCGCAACCGTTCAACCTGTAAAGCAATCCTTTCCTCACTGTGATCGCCGGATTTTGATCCATTCAGGTGCGACTGTCCTTTAATGCTCACCGTATTTTTAAATGCCAGTTCTATTTGGGGCAATAAGTAATCTTCCAATTCTTGCATTTGCTCGGCTGTTTGGGTTAAACCTTTGACAATATTAGGATTAAAATAGTTTTGCAAATAAGGCAGCAATTCCAATCGAATCCGGTTCCGGCGATAACTCAAATCCAGATTAGAACTATCTTCACACCACTTTATCCGGTTCTGATATAAATACTGTTCAATTTCCGGTTTGGTATAATTCAGCAACGGCCGTAAATAAAGGCCATTCTTTTTCTTCATGCCCGCCAAGCCTTTAACTCCGCTGCCCCTTAAAAAATGCATTAACACTGTTTCTGCCTGATCTTTGGCATGATGAGCCAGTGCAATTTTCGTAAATTTACCGGCAACCGCTCTTTGCCGAAACGCATCATGCCGAAGCTGACGAGCGGCTGTTTCAATGGAGATCTTATCAGCTTTGGCCTTGGCCGAAACATTAACTGGCACAATCGTCAATGGACAGTTGTATTTTTCCGCCCATTCCATTACAAATTGTTCTTCCTGTTTGCTTTCTTCAGCCCGCAAATTATGCTGCACATAAATAAGCTCCAGAAAAAAATCGAGTTCTCTCCGAAGCTCTGCTAAAATATGACAAAGGGCAGCACTGTCGCTTCCACCCGAAAAACCGGCCAATATCCTTTCTTTGGGCAAAAGCATCGCTTCCGTTTGCATCCATTCTCTTACTGCTTGCTGATTTAACATGAAATTATTCCTTTTTGAGAATATAGATTTCTTCTCCATCTTTAATTAAATTAAATTCTTCTCTGGCTTTCTCTTCAATGTAGGCATCTGATTTCATATATTTTTCATGCTCTTTAAGCCTTAAATTTTTTTCATTTTCTTCTTTGATTTTTTGCTGAAGTGCTTCAATTTCTCCCTGTTTTTCATTATATTCACGGAAAACTCCTACCAGCTGAAAAGTAACAGCCGCTACCAATATGCATACCACAAACAAAATATACAGCCTTGAACGTTTATCTCTTTCTTTTTCCATGCAACTATTCTTCTCCTGATAAATATTTGATCATTTCACCAGCTTCTTCCTTGCGGATCACATTTTGAACGGAAAGCACTTCCACTTTCACACTTTTCTGGCCAAAACCAATTTCAATTATATCGCCAACCTTGACCTCTTCCGATGGTTTCACCACCTTATCATTAATCTTTACCCGACCGGCTGCCGCCGCTTCATTGGCAACTGTCCGTCTTTTAATTAAACGGGATACCTTTAAAAATTTATCTATTCTCATGGTCACTCCTTATTTCCGTAATTCTCCCATATCAAATCCGTATTGCTTAACGAACTTGTTGACACCGCTGATATCATTCCTATCACTGACATCTTAATTTCCGGTAACGGAAAACACAAAAGACCTAATCCGGAGGACTAGATCTTTTGCATTTATTACCTTTGGGATACTTATTTCTTCTTCTTCGACTTCGGAGCCGGTACATTTACAGAATCTTTCAATGCTTTACCAGCTTTAAATTTCGGCGCTTTAGAAGCCGGAATTGTAATTTGTTGTTTGGTTTGTGGGTTGTGTCCTTTTCTTTCTTTTCTTTCTGCAACTTCAAAATTACCAAAACCAACTAATTGTACTTTTCCACCCTTGGTTAATTCTTCGGTTACAACATCCATAAAAGCCTTAAGTGCTTTTTCCGAATCTTTCTTACTTAATTCCGCTTTTTCAGCAATTGCGCTAACTAATTCTGCTTTGTTCATTTAAACTCCTCCTGTACAAATTGAAAACATTGAATAAGTTAAAACATTATCTTAAAGCAAAAAATATGCTTCTTATACTATTTATAACTGTTTCCGCTGCATTTGTCAAGTTTTTTCTTCAAAATCCGCTAATTTTCTTGATTTTTTTTTAAAACTATCTAATTCAAAGGCTCCCGGCACTATGACCATCTGCAAAAACTAAACGTGTGTTAGACAACTCTTAGCTGACTCTCACACAGGTTTTGCGATGCTCATCGCTCATATATTCGCTTTCGTGCCTCCGCTTTCGCAACTTGCTTCGCAAGCTTGCTTTCGCTCCCGGC
>RQYD01000033.1 GCA_003858485.1 Clostridiales bacterium COT073_COT-073 | reverse complement strand
TTTTGATGGAAAAGGGATGGCTTTTTTGTTGTACCCAAAATTAAGAAAAGGTATCACTTTGAAATATTTTTTAAAAGGAACAAACCTATTTATTTTAAGGGCAGAAAAAAGGGGCGTTGCTAAAACGATTTTTTTATCGTTTTGCAACAGCCCCTTTTTCTTCAAAATCACCCAAAGAATTACTCTTCAGGTGACCCATTTCTAAAATCTGCAAGCATTTTGCAAGCACAACACTAACAAAACGGCTATTTAAAAGGCTTTTACACCTTTTTTGTATTACTCCCACTCTTCTTGTTCTACTGTTCATTATATACCAAAGTGTTCAAATTGCATACTTCTTGTTCTTTAAGTGATGGGCAAATCTTCTGATTTCGGCTCGTTTTTAATTTTTTTGCCCGTTCCAGTACCGGTTCCAGTAAAAGTAGTTACAAATATTATCGCCACCTTGGTTTACCTCATTTATCGTATCCCTTCAAACATTTGATATATTTCCAATGCGTATTCATATGTCATTCTGCCGATACGACTAATAATCAAATGGAGTAGGTTACACGAATGGATAACATCCAATGCAAAGCACCAGAAATTTTAAATCACGACATAACTTAAAGCTAGCTTATATCAGCGAAAGGGAAACAACTTGTCCTCGTTTTCTTAAGCTCAAATACAGATTGTAAGAGGTTCTCAAAACTTATGCATCTTTAAAAAATATATTTTGAAATACTACTTTTCTGAGCATCACTGAGAACTTCAACTTTTTCGTTAAATTTAATTTCTGTTTGATCAATTTTTTCAACACAAGGCTTCAACCATTCAATTTCCTCGAAAGAAAACCCATATCGTAACATCCATATCTCAGTTAAGTCTTCAGTCCCGTATTTGATATACTTTGCCAACCTCTCAGCACGATCATCGTGATACGCAAGATAATACTGATGAAACGTCGCATAGAACAAATCGCTCAGCTTAAACCCTATAAGTTTATCGAGAAAATCATATGTATCATAGACAATACGGTCGTAGTCTACATCTTTTCCTTTAGTATTAGCAGATAGTAGTGGATAGGCTCTTAGCTCTTTATTCGGAATGTCATTATACCCCGCAATATAGCTAACAGTCAGATTATCTGCGTCTTCCTGATGTCCCTTCTTCGATAGTGAGCGTCGTTCTGCTGCTTTTGAAACATAAGCATATCTTTCCTGACATATTTTGCTGAATGTTTTTCCGTGCACTTTCCAGATCATTATTTTTATTGCAGAGTCAAAAACGTACTTCTCTGCTGATGTTAAATCCCTTCCTAAATAATGCCTATATAAACATTGAAAATCTTGATAAACTTCTTTTGCGACTGCATTAGGCAGTACAAAATCTGCACCATTAAACATCATATCAAGTAGAGTTGGCACAAGCGTTGTAATGCTATCGGATTTTAATTTTTCCAAATCTTTGTTTGTCAAATTATATTCATCAGAAAATTCACCATTATTAATTGCATCTTTATACTCCTCATACTTTTCATCAATTTTATCATCTGCGATATCTAATCGAGATTTAGTCGTAAGAGTACTTTTCTTACGATACACTTTTCGGAATCTACTCATCGCATTTGATCGCAAAATGACACTACCAAAATCGAATACAGGCTTGTTTGTAGACCGACCAGCTCTACCAATCAAATTTTTTATGGAAAGTATTTTACTTTCTTCGAATCGGTCAAGATAGACCACATCAAACGGCATATTTATTCCTTGCTCCAGTGTAGAAGTAGCAAAACAGATCTTACAGAAGCCTTGCTGTGTAAAATGTTCTAGTATCAAACGTGCTGTCAATGGCATCGATCCGTGATGAACAACAATCCCATATCTCAATTTTTCTAGCATATCAGAGTTATAGAATAACTTATCAGTTGTTGAAGCGCCGATATACTCCTTTAGTTCATCTATCATTTTTATTGCAATAGGATCGTTAATTGGTTGACACATAGAAATATACTTCTGAAATTGACTATATATCTGCTTACTATAAATGTGCGACTTTGGCACATAGATCAATACACTACCACCCTTAAGCAATGCGGACTCAATAGGATCAATGTGTGCTTCCATCTTCTGTTTTCCCAGTATTTTAGGATTACTGCCAAAATGATAGAACTTTTTATTTGCGGTGTCATGGGCATAAAAAATCTGTCCTACATTCTTTAATTCATAATTGTTGTATGCTACAGTTGTATCGATGATTTCAATACCATTTTTCTGCAATTGTGCTTCCGGATTTTCAACAAACGGATGCGCAAAGACGAATTTTGCATCAGGAAAATACTTTAGTGCTCGCCTCACAATGCTATCAAAATAGAGACCTCGCACCGATTGTTCATCACTAAGCTGGGCTTCATCAAACAGAATCAAATTAATTTTTAGCCAATCTTTATTTTTGAATAACTCTTTCGCACGCTCAGGTGTCAGTATGAAAATATTTCTGTGAATGTGTTTTGTATTAATCCTATCAACAAAAGTCAAAATATTTACAGTTTTAATGTCTATAAGACTATTCAATCTGTCGTAGTACTCGTTAATGAGTGCTCTAGAGGGGACAATAACAACCACATCATTAAAACATTCAGAAATAAGATGTCGAAATACAAATGATTTCCCCGTACTTGTTGGTGCCGAAAAACTAAAATACTGCAAATCACGTACTTTCTTAAGAATATCTGCTTGCATCGGCGTATAGTCATCACCAAATTCATCTTTTAGTTGCTGATGATACATATCAAAGACTAATCCTGTAAGGTTTTCGACTTTGGGTTGTTTGAAAAACAATCCCATCGTGGCAATAATCTCTTGCTCCTCCTTTTCAAAAAACTTTGACTGGAACAATTTGAAATATGACACTATTTCCAAAATCAAAGAGCTATTGGGTCCATTCTGATAAATCTCAGATTTGACACAGTCTATAATCTGTTCCAAATCTTCTCCTTTTAGGATTTTGGCAATGATATTTCCCTTTTCTAAAACAGTATTCATAAGTCTACCGCCACCAAAATAAGTTCTTCATATTGAAGTAACGATTGAAAATCTGGGCGTTTCGTAATATTAGCAATTATTCTATCTGTTTTTGTAGTTTTTGCTGAAAATGCAGCAGAAAATCCCTTACTTCCACCAGCCGCTCTTTTCAAAGCCGATATTGTACAGAAGGGCTTCAATTCAGGAAGATCCTCGACATCTTTTCCATCTCTAATAAAATCAACGATTTGTGGCAATGCTGATGAATACGCTGTTGTAGTAGCAATATACTTTGCTTCACCGAAAATAACTGTATCTGTAATTTGGTTTTGCGAATGAAAATCAAAGCCGGGATTTCCAGAACGTTTTTTACCAACCAGTTCATCAAGTGGAATATCTAAATAGTCCAGTTTTAATACCAGGGTTTCTCTGGCTAATTCAGATACCACATACTCACCAGCATCTTTGCTGATACTGTCATCAACGCATTTAGCAAACTTCTCTTTAATATCATCAATAGTTTTTTTTGCACGAGAGGCGAATGCTTTCTGTTCAAATTCTTGATCAAATTTACTTAGCCAAGACAAGTTCATAAGGGTACGCAAAATATCTGATAATGTTAGCGAAATATCTTCGGGATCTATTCTGAAAAATTGAACTCTTGCAGGAGAAAATTCTGTTAATACCTTGTGTTCAGTTATTTTCAAGACTTTCACCTCACTTCAAAACATCACTCAGCACGACCCAACTATCACTATTAATATACTCAGAATAGCTGTCCATACAGATGCAAAGTTCTTCAATTTTTTCGTCATAGCAAACAATGCCGCCCTTTAAATCGTAGCGTTCCAAATAATCTTTCAATACAGCAAATTTTTTAGGAGTGAAAATGTCAATATCTTGGCTATTGCCACTACGATCAAAGCCACCCTTGGTCTCCACAATCCAAACTTCACCTTTTACGCTGATTATATAGTCAGGATAAAAATTCTTCTGCTTGCCTGAATTATCGGCATATACGATGGACAAGTACTCACTTCCTTTATCACCATTTTTATATACCCATTCCACAGCATTGCACTTTTCACAAAATTTCTCGAATTTGCGTTCCGAGGAAGACCGAACTTCCGCAGAGGAAAGGTAACCCTGATATACATTCTTCTTCATTTCCAACTGTGTTTTTGCTGTCCCGTCGTAGGTAAACAAGCAGGACTGTGGGATTCGGAATGGCACCTTTGATATCTGATCAATATCGAGGGTAAGCTGTTTAAGTTCCGCTGCCATTGCTTCACGCACAGTATGGCGTAGCAGTTCGGCGTTATTAATTACAAAGGCGTAGACTTCCCTCGGTCCCATTTCGAGAATTTTACGGCTGTATGTAAAATTGCAATCAAACAACTTACGAATAATCGTATTCATATAGCTGTATTCCATTCCAATCTCCATACCGATTTTACCCACCTTCTGATGGTACATATGACCATGAACGTGAGTATTCAACCTTTCGGTAATGATAACCGTATTCATATCTGACGAAGCAAAATTCAAGGTTGTGGTTTCACCCGAAAGAGTATGACGCAGAATATCGACACTAAAATCAAAACCCATCGCCTGTAAGCGCGTCTTATTCTCCGCCTTATTCGACCCGGTCTTGAATCTTTCTTCAAAATATTTTGCTACAGAGAGCAGAGCCTTTTTGGGATTGCGGTAATCCGTCACCATTGTTCTTTGTTCGGAGGTCAGGGTAATGTCTTTATACTCATTTTTAAGGAACAGGGTAGCCGCTTCTAAAGCCCCTTTGCCAAGGCTAAGTTTGACACCGGCGGTAAATTTCTCATCAAAAGTGTAGAGATAACAGCTATCCAGTAAATCTTTGCCGTAGTGTTGTGCCTCTGGCATACGACGAATACGCCCAATGGTTTGAATTTCAAAGGTTTCATCCATATTGTCACGGAGTTTTACCAAAATAGTGGCTCTCGGACAATCCCAGCCCGTGGCAACAGCTTGCTTGATAATAACAGCAACAGATGGAGCATTGATTTCCTCAATTCCCTCCAAGTTTTCGTGCATATCAGAGAGCCACACTGCTAGCTGACCGTTCTCATAAGTTATGCCTTGCGTTTCAAACCAGCGTTCCACATCATCCTGCAATTTCTCGGATTTGTTTGGAATCTGCACCACGATCAAAGGATTGATGTCCTTCCCAATGGAAAAAAACTCCGCACGGACTTCACGCTGCTTATCATACGCCTGTTCCAACAAATAGCGGGTTGCGTTCTCCATTTCCACATGTTGCGGAAAATCTTCATTGATAATAAGCATTTTTTTAATAAGCCCTTCTGCAATTACATCCGCTTCGGAAATTTCGATGATTTCCGCATTATTAATACCTTTTGGCGTAGCAGAACAACGAATAATCTTATCCGTATGGAAATACTGGATGATTTCATCCGCTTTCACAGTGTTGTTCTGATGGCTTTCGTCTACAATAACGATAAAACGAAGACCTACATTCAGAGCATGTTCGATATGATCCAAAAAGTTCGTACGTTCGCTGTCTTTCAGGGCATTGTTGCCTTTTTTCGTCAACTTTTCCCAGTTAATGAAACAGCTGTCGTTTTCCTCAAAGCCACTCGTCATTACATCCAAGAGTAGCTTTGTCTGTGCGGCATGAATATACTTATCTATCTTCTCCTTACTCTGCTCCTCCAAATTACCCTTGCCGGGAGTGAGCCATACAAAAACTGTATTTTGATAGGATTGCACATACTGGTGCATAAAATAGGTGAGAATAATGGTTTTGCCACTACCTGTAGGGCTTTTCAGGATAATATCACGGACAGGTTTGTCCATCGCCTCAAAAAGAGATTTTACAGCCGATAATTGAAAATTTTTCAGTTGCATCGTTTATACCTCCTGTAAATCCTGATAGTAGTAATCGGGAATAATATTGATCTCAATGCCGTGATCATTAAGGGACTGTTCCTGCTCCACATCGGGTAACAAATCATGCCCCATGTACAGCTTGCGGCATTTGTCGTAGGCTTCAATATTTGCCATAAAATTATCAAGCTCTTCTTCGGTTAACACAATACCAATTTCAGCATTACCCGTAAAATTCACACCGTTTTCAAGTTCAACAAGTTCACGGATGTGCTTTAACAATTCATCCGCATATTCATAGTACATACGATCGGAGATGGGAATATAGTCAATTTTATAATATTTAAGGCTTGCGGGCATTGCTTTAAAAACTTTTCCTTTCTCTGTGGTATAACCTCGTATGACATTTGAAAGTCTTTGATATGTTTTTTCTCTACATATATTATTTTGATTATTGGTACAAAGTATAAATTGTCTATTTCCTTCATCTTCAATATTTTGAGATATTACAGCGTGTCCCGTTGATCCTGAGCCCGCAAAAAAATCTAAGACGAAAATGTCTTTATCTTGATAAAGCGAAACAATTCTTTTTAATAAATCAATTGGCTTTTTACCATTTCCAAACTCAACATTACCCTCCTTGGTAAGATTTTTCATCGCACCGTTAAAATCCCAATACGTTCCTTGTAAATCTTTCTTATATAGTTCACCATCAATCACTTCACTTGTATCCTTAAGCCATACAAAAAGCCTGCATTTTTCACCCTTATAAAATTGTTCATATACACAACCTTTGTTTTTCCCAGTTTTAGGAATATATTCAATAGAAATCACATCATCAGATATATTGTTTTCATTTCTATAATTCATTACACGGGTACGAATTGAAGACTGGGCATTTGTTGTCTGAAATACCCTTATACCATATTTTTTATATGCCTCTTTTTCAGAAATGCCATCATCCTTTGCTGCTTGTTTGATGGATTTAATTAAAACATTTTTTCGTCTGAAAACTTTAATTTCATTACCATCACCATCTACTGTGCTACTAATGTACTCTTTGTCTCCCTCATCAAAAAGAACAGAAGTATATTTCCAACTTACCCCTTCTGAAATATATGTTTGTATAAGGTCAGAAAGTTCAGTATATACATATGAACCATTAAAAAGGGGCATTGTAGCATATTGCTTTGCATAAATTAGTATATATTCACAGTTTTTCTTTAATTTCTTATCTTCGCCACTGCCAGATGCTCCGGCAATATTCTTCATATTAACACTTACTATATTAAGAAAATTTTCTTCTCCAAAAATGGAATCACACATCAGACGAAGCTGTGATAATTCTATATCACTTATCTGAATAAATATTACACCTTTTTCGTTTAAAAGGGAGCGAGCAATTTCAAGTCTTTTCGACATGAAACTAATCCATTTTGAGTGTCTGAATCCATCTTCTGTATCAACATAACAATCATCATATATAAAATCTTTGTTCCCAGTATTGTATGGCGGATCTATATAAATAAGGTCAATACTATTTTTATGTGTTTTTTGTAGCAGCTTTAATGAAGCAAGATTATCCCCTTCAATGAGAAAATTCATCTGTCCACCGTTATCAATAAAAAGGTCTTTATTCTCAGTTAGCACGGGTGTATGTGTATCCAACACCTCATCAATTTCCTCACGGTGCTCCTCAAACACAAGACCATATTTTTTTCCGTTTACATCTTTTTCAATGTCAGAAAGATAAGAAAGTAGATTGCCTGTGTTCTTGTCCTGCGGGGCAGCAGAAATAAATGCTCGGATTTCTTTAATTTTATTCAACAAGTCCTCACGCTTTTGTTTTGATATATTTGTACTCATATTGTCACTCCTAAGATTCATTCCGAATTTCTATTTAAAATCGTATTATATTGTTTTACTATTTCTCTTTTCTAAGACTTTCTAAAATATTATATTCTATTATCAAAAATTAAATCTGACATTCCTTTCTACCTCACCTTATTGATCAAATACTGAACCATTTTTCCATCTTCAATCTTTGTTATCGCGAAACTCTTCTTGCCAGCATCTTTTATTGATGCTCCAATAAAATATCCTTCCTTATCATCAATAATCAAAAAACGATCATGAAAATCTGTAGTCGTTTTCATGTTTAAACTCGGGTACTGTGCATTAAACTTGTTGATGTCTTTTATTGTTAAGTTCCCTTTTCCTGCTGTTGCTATCAATACATCAACTCCTGAATTCTTCTTGCAGAGTATGTTAAGGGTATTGATGTCCACATAATTATCGATCAATATCAGTTTGCTCTGTGCTTTTCCAATTAGATCTGCAATAAAACTGAAGGCATCATAGATTTGACCATCAAAAAAGATCTTTTGTTTTACCTCTGTATTGCTCGCAATGTAGTTGAATACTTCTTCGAGTTTCTTGTCGGTTTCTAGCTGTTTTAATTCTACTCTATCAAGGCGAGCAAACATTTCTCTATTGGAAAGAACGAATTTTCTCATCTCAACGAAAGCTCTCATTATATTTACGCTTACTTTCGTTGCAACATCACTCTTAAGAACCGATGAAAGCATAGCAATGCCTTGTTCTGTAAACATATATGGCATATATCTTCTACCGCCAGAACCTTCTTCATTTTTTGAGGTGACAATTTGGCACCTCAAAATTTCATATTCTTCTTTCGTCAATTGAAAACAAAAATCCTATGGAAATCTGTTAGCATTCCTGCTTCGCTGCCTATTCAAATACTTTGTTTCAACTTGATATAATGCTGCTAAGTCGCTATCAAGCATTACCTGTTTCCCACGAATGGTATAGATCAGATTGGTAATATTTGTTTCATCTATCGGTATCAAAATATTCTCATCTTTCATGTACTAACCCTCCACAAAATCCCAAGTTATAGCGGAATCTCACCGCTAGACTAAATTCTATGCATTTTCGGTGCTTCACACTCTCTGTCTAACGGTAAATTTCTACAAAATGAATATACCCACTTTGCGGTCGCATTCATTTGTGCTTACACACTTCAAGTTCCAATATATCACTCAGAGTCAGATTCATTGCTATATATTTTTTCTATTTTACATAGGTATATTCGTCTTTGCCCATATTAGCTAAGGTATTTGATGTGATGCCAGTAAGCTTGATCAGGTCGATTCTTTTCTATATAAATGGATCCATAATTTTTTATAAGAAGCACTCATAAAGCCTCCAAAATTGTTTTAATTATACCATATAAAATAGCGAAAACACAACCTAAAATTACTTTCAAAGAACAGGGAAGACTTATAAAAATGCCTCCTTCACCCGCTTCACAAAAGTGTTCAAGATACTGCTCAGTTGTGCGTGTATTGTCCTCAAATAAGTCGGGGAATAACTTTGTCCCTTATCATCTTTCATCTTCATCAGCTCGTTCTGCCACTGGATGATGGAAACCTTGCTTATCTCAGTTAAGAGCAAGTCCCCAAGATACGGCATTATTTTGCTTTCAACAATTGCTTCTTTTTTTCTCCAAGTATTTTCTCGAATTCGTGGCTTTTTATCTCGCCGATACAGTTCAAAAAATTCTCGAAAGGTCATTTCTACGGAATCAGAATGAGCAATCAAAAACTCCTTTTCCCAGTTTAAAGCATCTTTCTTTGTTGCAAATCCACGCTTTTTCTTGGTGAGTTTTCCCCTTTCCAATTGGTATAGGCGAACTTACAAAACCAAGTTCCATTCTTTGTTTCATCCTTGTATGCTCCCATATTACCTCTTTCTTTGAATCCCCGCCATAGCAGTACTTTTCCATAAAATACCTACGATTCACTTTCCCTCTTTGTACACGATAACCGTGATTTACAAGTTCGCCGTTCATCTCATTGATCATTTGGTATACAGTAGCTCTACTTACTTCCAAGAACTCTTGCACTTCCTTTGCGTTCATAAATACCTTGTGCATATTAGCCCCTCCTTTCATTCAAAAATGACGCAAGATTCTGCATTCCTATTTTGAATTAGGACGAGCGTCAATTTCATTAGCTTGCGCTCAAACAGTTCATTATCGTTTTGTTTAGTTTCATTATAACCGTTCATATTCGTTCTGTTAATAGTGATTTTAAAATTTATTTTTCTATAACCTTATTTACTCCAATGTTCTTATAAGCCTTATACAGAACACTTTTGTTGTGTTTTGTGTGATTTTGTGATAGAATATACGAAATGAAATCTGCCTATTTATAGAAAGGAGCTTCCCTATGATATCCGGGCAAAAATTAAAAAAACTTCGATTACTAAGAAACCTTACCCAGAAGGAACTTGCAATCAAAACCGGATTGACCGATGCTACCATACGAAATTATGAACTTGGAAATAGATCTCCAACGAAAGAGCAAATGCAAAAAATAGCACAGGCATTAGACTGTGATATTTCTGCCCTCACAGACCACGAACCGAACTACATCCATGAGTTTATCCATATTATTTTTGACTACGAAAAAGAAATGAAGCTCCGACCACTGATAGACGGATCCACCAGTGCTTTACTCTCACACGATATGAACTTCAACGATTTTCTTGTAGAATGGGATGAGATGAGAAAGAAACATTATAACGGTGAAATTACGGATGAGGAATTTGAAGATTGGAAGCTATCTTATCCTAAGAAATCAAGATTATTGAGGAGAGGCAGATAGACAAACAGTAATACACACGACATAACTGAAATGATTGTAGAGTCATGTAGTAAAATATTTCAAAAGTTGAAAAACAATCAAATTTGAAGTCGGAGGATACTACCTATGGAAATAATTAACTATATCAAGCAGATTGAACAATATATGTGTAATCATTTTGATGAGTGGGATTTAGATGCCCCTGTTGAAGAAGAATATTTTTCGGAATATAGCGAGATTTCAGGCGTTTCACAGGAAGAGATAGTTACTTTTGAGAAAAAGTATCATATTGATTTACCGGATGATTTCAAGGAGCTATATCAATACAAAAATGGCAGCCGATTTTTTGTATTTTGCCTACAGTAATCGGCAAATCCGATATGACTTTTTGCCTAATGAGTTTGAAAGAAATGGATGATATAAAAAATTACTTCCAAAATAAAGATGCCTTACTATCAGATTTTCCGGATTATTTCACAGCTGAGGATATTGAAAGACTTAAAGATAAAAGGATTAATCCTTATCTTTTCAACAAAAAATGGTTTCCATTTGCTCAGTATTGTAACAGTTGCTATTTGATGATGGACTTTAATCCTACTACAGATGGGAAAAAAGGACAGATAATTTGTTATATCCACGACCCCGATAAAGTGGTTTATGTAGCAGCAGGTATTTCTGACTTGGCTTCCAAAATTATGAAAGAGATATCATTGTGATGTAAATCAGAAAAGCGGCATAGCGAAGTGATATCGAATAAAATGTCTTCTCTCAAAAAGCTAAAAAAGACCGTAACACGCTACGGTCTCATTTTTTATCCCAATACAAGCCACTGGAGGCTATTATTTCAATTATTCTTTTTGCTGATTTCTACCATTTGCGTACCGGTAGAGAAAGTTTATCGATCGCAAGTATTCATTTTACTTACTTTAGAAAATTTCGTCTGTTATTCCCACTCTTCCTAAAAAGCCTACTGCCCATTACAAAATAAGCATTTTTAAGGTTCCCATTTGTACTCATTCTGTATTTTCATCGTTTTTATACAGGCTTTTCGAGCAAAATACTTCAAAACTACTTCACCATCACATTCTAATATGTCATTTCAAAGCTCTTTTGGAATTTGTCAAATATACATCATCTGTCAGGCGCCCTCTATATATTTCATCTGCTAAATATGACAATAACTCTTTTTGAGCCTTTAAATCTTCTGGAAATACAATCTTATTTTCTCCATTGGTTTGAAATTGTAATCCCAATTCTTTAGCATCTTGAAGTATAAAATCTATTGAATTAGTCTCTAATACCTTCGTATCAAGAATATATGCAATCTTTTTTCGCGTCCAATTGTTGCTGCACTTACCAGAGAATCTAAATCATTAACATAAAAACAACTACTTTGACAAAATATTCTAATATCCTCATCTGTAGCTTGTCGATAATATGACTCCAACACATCTTCCGTATTTTTGAGTTCGGATAACCTCGTCTCATGGATATAGTCAATGATAAACTCTTCCTGTTTAGCATGAACGGCATTCTCACGGATCTCGACATATGCACTCTTCATGTTCCAAACAATGAATCTAATATTCATGCTCCGCTCTTGGAATACTACTTTGTCAGCCTATCTAAAAATTCCAATGTCGCCTTATTGATCTCTTCTATCTTTTCCAATGCAGGTTTTGAATTCATTCCATTATCAAATAGATTTGTTAAAAAAGGCGATGCCAAGGATAGTTCAGATAAACCGATATGTCCGCTTCCTTCAACATGAACATTTACATACTTTGGATTGTTAGATTGCAGCAATTTTTGATTCATTTCATAAGTCGTAATTTCATCCAGTCTACCCCACAATGCATCAGAGTAAAAATGTAAAACCGGAAGTGGATACTCTTTCTCAGTAAATAGATACTTTTCACCTTCAATGCCAACTATGTCTCCAAAAAACGGCGATTCTAAAGCAATGACACCTAATAAAGCATTGGCTCGGTTCCTACCTACTTCTAAAGCTGCAGAGCCTCCTAGTGAGTGACCTGATAAGAATATTTTTTCTTGATCAATTTGGCTTGAATATTTTTCATCTGAAAGAATACTATCAAGAACAAATGAAATATCTTCTACTCTTATACTCTTCCATTCATTAAATTCTTCTCTAGTTTTTTCTAAATTTTCTGATCCTTGAGCATTCATCACACTTTGAAAAAAGCTACTATCAACATAGACATCACTTCCATCAGATAAACTTGTAATAAAAGAGTGATAAGGATGCCCTAAGCTTGCAACAATATATCCATTCGAAGCTAATTCTTCAAAAAGAGATGAATTAGAATCCTCTATACCAAATGAACCATGTGAAAAAATAACTAAAGGATGTTTGGTATTTTCATCTTCTGGTAACCACCATGATACTGGTACTTCTCTATCGCTACCGGAAGTTGCCATCTTTGGTATTTCCGTTTTATGAATGTAATAACTTTTTTCATTTTTAACTCCATAAGGCCCCGTTGGTTTTGGTCCTTCATTTAACGGGAAAACAAATTTAAAAACCGATAATAAAATTCCTACTAAAATTAAAAATATTAGAATGAGTTTTTTCCAAAACGGTCTTATTTTTTTTGCAATTACTAATACAAAAGCAATTAAAAGAATTGCACTTATTAATATCCAAATCATATATATTTCTCCTATTTATTTTTTTGCAAAGGGCTGAAAAGCCTTATTCTATCGCTACTACATGCCGTTGTCATAATTATGACACGAGACCCCACTGCCGGATCATAAACCTTATTTACTTCCGTTTTTCCAACCAATGTAATTTTAGTTAGTAACTCAGATACTTCTTGAGGACTAAAAAATTCTCCACCACTTTTCCCGGCATTTGATGCATATATTCCCATTAAAAATTCATATGCATCTCCGAAAGTATCAATCGAGTTGTGCTTATAGCTACCAAGTTTCATCCCTGCAATTCCATTTATCAGTTTTACCAAACGCTCGTTTCGTTTTCTTACTGTTGGTCCCAATTTATTACTATTTACATCTATATTATCAAATAGCCCTTTGAAATTTTCTTCACTCTTACTTCCTATTGCCGACTCTTCTATACTCTTAAATATTTTTTCAAGCTTCTCATTCAAATCTTCTAAACTCTCTTGGGTAGAAACTTGTTCGTATATATTTTCAAAAAGTTGACTTGGCAAAATAAAAAAACCTTTACTTTCAACTATTTCTTGCCTAATTGATATAGCCATATCGTCATCAATTGACGCATAATCAAAGTCCTCATTTCCAGCTTCTTTCTCATTCTTATTAATATACTCGGTGATATTTTCTGATATGTATCTATAAAAGAGCATACCTAAAACATATTGCTTAAAATCCCATCCATCAACACTTCCTCTTAAGTCATTAGCAATCGACCATATTGCATGATGTAATTCTTCTCTTTCTCTCTTATTTGAGTTATTAATGCCCCTTTTAGATTTCTCCTTACTTGATTTTTTCTTCTTTTTTGTTATCTTCTTCAAATTCCATAATATCATCCAAGCTGCAATCCAATGCTTTACAGATCTTCCCAAGGACTTCCACAGTAACATTCTCATTTTTATTGAGCTTATTAATCGTGTATGTACTGACCCCCGCAAGTTCTGCCAATTCTTTCTTCTTCATATTCCTGTCCAGCAGAATATGCCATAGTTTTTTATAATTAGCTTTCATGATGAACCGACCTTCCACGAATCTATAAAAAGCTTTTACATTATAACATAAATTCAAATTAAAATATAGCGATAACTCTATTTTGATTGAAATTACTGATATTAAGTTTCCAAAAAAGCAAATGCACATGACAAATTTTCATTCACCATGTGCATCACTCTTATCGTTCCATATCCTTTGTTCGAGAATTTGATTTTACCTCTGTAGATTTATCCGATTCTCTTTTTATCTGCTGAATAATACTTTTCTTAGACTCCTCCTTTCGTCCAAGGTACTAGTCGATATTTGTCTTAAGTAACTCAAATTCACTACGCTTCTCTTGTAACTTATCATGTTTTTCTGCAAGTTCTTTCTGTTTGTCGTTTAGGCTCTTTGAATATTGATTTAGTTTTTTAAAGATTGACTTTCCATCACCTCATTTTAGTCCTTCCATTATTTCTTTAGATGTGGAAACTGTTTTATAAAAATTTCTACTTCCAAATAAGCTTCCTTATAGGCTTCTACATCTTTTTTATTCATCATCATATAGATTTTGTCATTGGAATCTTTCTTATATCCATCATAATGAGCTTTTTTATTGATGCAGGTTTGCAGATGTTTCGTAACTTCCTGAATTTTCTTCAGTTCAAATTCTTTATCTCTAAACTCTTTCCTGAGTTGGTTTGTTCGGGATGATAATCTCTTAATCTCAGATTCTAACTCTGTCATTGAATGAAAACCCTTATCTCGAATTGCTATCATCGTACCCGCTGCGGTCGTCATATTATGTTTCGTAGCCCAACGCTCATATCCTTCGCTTGACTTCACTTTTTCATTGTTCTTGATGTCGATGATATTGTCAAGTTCTCTGTCCTTATTCAGGATCCTATCTCTAATCCGCTCTTCGGTATAGGTGTCTCCAATGGTCTTTGATCGGGTAAATCTCTGCTGACCTTCCTTTCTAAAGGCAATGTGCTTCCCGAATTTTATCTCATATTCGGAGCTTTCCATCCCGTCTAAAAAGTTCTGCCAGTTGACGGACTTCTGAATACTTCTGTCAATATCGAATTGAAGTTTCGACTTATAGCTACTTCCTTTTTTATCCTCATTCCAATCATGCCAACTTACAAATTTTCTTCGCTTAATTTCGTTGATTTCCCTTTGTGTTTCTTGGTCGATAACAGATAAATTATGCTCTTTACATAGCTTGTCGCTTTGATTTCTGATATTCATATAGGAGCCGTAATAGGAGTGATATACCTTACCTTCATCCACATCTATCGAATTAAAAATGATGTGATTATGGATATGGTCTTTGTCTATATGTGTTGCTAAGATATCCCTACACGGAACATGATTTGATGAGATTTTTTTTAAGCTGGACGACAGCATTGAAGTCAATATAAGACCTGTTATTGTAAATGATGAAGATCCGGAATACACTATCACAGGTATATATTTTGGCAGTGAAGCTATTCTAAGAATCCGCAATATGCTTGACCAATGGCAGGAAATGAAAGAAAAATATGAGAATAACGAAATTACAAAAGAGGCATTACAGGATTGGAAAGCAAACTATCCCGATAGTTTGAAAAAAGATTATGTTCCATTTGAAGAAAGCAATGTCAAGTTCTATAAAAGTGGTATCGGAGCGAAGGTTCCACCGGATATAAAATAAGCACAGAAAAAGCACATAGCTAAAAGATTTATAATCTTAAAGTTATGTGCTTTGTTTTTACACTATTCGATGATTTAGACGAACTTGGATTTATTGCTGTAATACCATAGAAAGCTCAATTTCATCCTCGTCTTCCGCACCTGTTTCTGCAAATCCAACATTATGGTATAGTTTCAAAGCACCTTTGTTATCCTTATTGCAAGTAAGTGTAATTTTGTTTGAATCACCAAAGGGCTTCTCTCTAATATAAGCGATTATTTGTTCAAGTGCGACTCTTCCGTATCCTTTTCCCTGATTGGAATAATCAATCATCATATGCCAAATATCATATTCTGGAATATCGTAATCATATATGACCATAACGTAACCAACCATTTTGTCTTCATCATATATTCCAAAAGGCTGACACTGTTCACGGTAAACATAGGCTTGGGCTAAACTACGGATTGGATTGGAAACATATTTTTCCTGTCCATTCCCCAATTTCAGATTAAATGCATCAATAAAGTTTTCTTCTGTAATTTTTCTAAGATTAATCATAAATTCCTCCATAAACTCTTTTAATAATTTAAAAATGGTCTTGTATGAATATCTATGAATAACCAAAGATAAAAAAAGTGCCGTGGCTTATAAAACCACGGCAAACTACTTCTCAATTCAGAATAACCGAGGTATTCAAAAGATATTCAGATTTAAAATTGACTTTTCTATTCTTCATAATTGAACACCCCTCTTTCATAATATATTAAGTAAAGGATACCACTCATAACTTCCATATGCAATAACAAATTCTAATTTTCTAATTCGTCACCCACTATTTCCACAAAAGCCTCCCACCAAAATGATGGAAGGCTTTAAAGAATTCACCTAAATTCAACAACTCCCTTTTGAGCCTACTTTTTCACCTTTTTAGTATCAAAACAGTATCACTAAGGAGTTTTTTGCTCCTACAAAACGCTGAAATACTGTATTTTCAACAGTTTTATAGCAGAAACATATTTATTACTCTATTCCCACTCGATATGTCCATTGATATTATTTTTTATAAATGGCATAAAATCAAGTTTTTAAATTTCTGTTTTAGCCCTATTATCCATTTTATTTCTGTTTATCTGATTTTTTGCAAGCATATTGCAAGCACGGATTCAATATACTACATTGTACTAGCAATCATCTAACATGTTAATCTTAATTTCCTCTTCTAAATCAAACCCTGTATTACTCCTATATTTTTCATCAATTTTAACTATGATACTATAAAAAGCATCTACTATATCATCAAATGAAGAATACTCTCCGATTTTAAATTTCTCATTTTCATGAGCTATATTGTTTCTTATTTTATCTGTATACTCATATAGAAAAGTAGCTGCATTACTTTGAATTTGTTTATTCAATAAACCTCCAAAATCATCAACATTTTGTGTAAGTTCTAAATTATTTAAGAATTCACTATCACCCAAAATTTCCTGAAATAAATCCTTATAATAACCATTCAATTTATCTTTATGTAGAAACTCAAAATGTATATGAGTTTCTAATGTTTTTTTATCAACATTCTCAGTTAACCATTTAAAAAATGTATCAAACGATTTGTTCTTATCTTTATTTTTATCATCAAATATAAACTTGATTTGCGATTCCTTATTAGAAAACAGTGAATGAGCAATCCGTTCTGATAAATCTATAAATTTAACACCCACTTTTTCTTTATTATAAATATAATTGTCTATAAGACTTTTTAAAAAATTTTCAAATGTTGTAAAAACAGATAAATATAATGAATTTTCTAATAAAACCCTTGCTAATTCCGAGCTTCTATCTCCATCCAAAATAGGAAGCACTCTATTATGTATCTCCTTATATGATTGATACTTTTCATTAATTTCAGAAAGCATTAATTAAGCCTCCTTTAAAATATTAGAAAGAATTTTGCCCCATTCATATCTTTTTTCAACATTAGTTGTATTATTTGTTCCTCTCAAAAAAATATTTTCATCAATATCTTCTAAAAATTTCTCGAATGATTTTTTTATTTTGTCTTTATTTTCAACTACCTCAGAACGATTAAATTTTGACAAAACTACTAATTGTAACTCAGCAATGGTTTTATTGATACTTGTAGAACCAGGTTTGCTAATTCTGATAAATGCTTCATCTCCAAATACAGTATTAACTTTATCTATAGAATCTGCAATAAAATTAGTTAGATTTGAAGCTTCTTGCATATCATTTCTATACTCTTTAAGGTATTCTAAAATCGCTGTATTGAGCCTACCGTTATATGTACGATATTCTTTATTCAGATTATTTTTATTTTTAACCCTAATTTCTCTTAATTTCCAATCGTCACTATTAACAAAACCCTCAATAACTTTCGCCCTTAATAAAATCTCGTGGTATCCAAAACGCTTTTTGAGAACTGGACGTCTGCCGAACAATTCGTCTACAATTTCTTTCTGAGATGCAGTATTTAATGAGTCAATTAATTCCCCTCTATACATAACATTAAGTAACTCTTGGTTGTTTAATTTTATTGAGCCACTATTTATTCGTGAAAAGATATCATACTTAATATCCTCCGTCGAATCTTTCTTTATGATTACAACCGGAAGCGAAACATTATTAAATTTTCTTTGCATATCAACCATGTCGTAATAACTTTTTCTATTAAATTGTTTAAGCGTTTCTAAACCATTCAATGTTAAAATATCTAATTCTCGCAAATTGTATGGCAACTTTTCAATTTCATTAGCAACTAATTTAGATTTCATAAACGCAAAAATAGTCGTTAAACGTTGTTGACCATCAATAACCTCAAATGTATCATCACTATTTTCCGCCAAAAAAACAGTTGGAATTGGTATTGACAATAATAAAGATTCAATAAACTTAGACATAGTTTTTTTATCCCAAACAAATCTTCTCTGATAATATGGTTGTAAATTCAATTCACCTTCAACTATCATTCTAAACAGGTCTGAAGTAGACTTATCCACTTTATCAACATAAAGTTTGCGTTTATCATCTTCATTTAGCTCAACTTCCGTCTCTGTTTCTAACTCTAAATCAATTTCCGTTGAATCTACTTTCTCTAATAAATTCGCCTCTAAATACCTACTTTTTTGATTAGCCATTTCTTCCTCCATTTCAATCTATTTCATAGCATTTTCATTCAATTAGATGTCTATTTTACAAAATAATACTGAGTAAAGTCACTAATTTATAATCTCACATACAAGATTATCCGCTTTCTCCATTGCGACTACCTCATCTTTCATCATCTGTTTAATTTCACATCCCCAAACCACTATCACTTTAATTCCCATACTTTCAAGCTGAGCATAATTTTTCTTGTCCCTTTCAACATTTCCCTCGAGTTTATTTTTCCAAAATTCATAATTACTCTTAGGGATAGATGAATATTTGCAGTTTTCATGCATGTGCCAAAAGCAACCGTTTACAAAGATAGCAACTCTGTATTTAAGAATATATAAATCAGGACTTCCGGGCAACTCCTTATAGTTTAATCTATATCTGAACCCCTTATGCCATAAAAATTTTCTCAAGAAAACTTCAGGTTTTGTATTTTTACTTTTCACTCTTGCCATATTCTGACTTCTGGTCATAGGCTTCTTTTTCTTCATTATCTGAATCTCACTTGCAAATTTAAGTTAATAAAATCTTCCCCGTTCTCGCTGTATATTTCTCCAAAACCATGCCTTGAAGTAGATGCCGTTTCATATTTTGTGTTCTTCAATAAGTATTCTTCAAAGTAATTTCTGTTGTATATATGATATGCAAGAACATTGCCTTCTTTCGTTACGACAATATACCCTCCGGTCGCTTCATCCACACCGTCCCAAACCGTAGCAGGTTTCATTCCCAATGCTACGGCGGTCAGGAACTTCTTGAACTTATACCTGTAAGCGTTGACATTTCCGTAATTCATAGGATTTTCACGTTCAAGTTTTGCAACCATTTCATCGCAATTGCTGATTCCGTCCCTATAGAAATACAAAAGAGTTTCGGCGATGATTTTATCCATATTGCTGTCAATCAATACCAAATTATCGCTAAAAGTCTGATTATTCATTTTCCAATATTTCAATTGCCCGTTTTCGTCAATTATTTTATTGATACGTCCTCTGACATCCGTGTGATGTTTACCTGCCGATACGATATATATTTCATTTGCTTCTCGAACCAAGTCGGGATAACTGTGGATGTTTTTATAAATAAAGTTTGTGGTTTTTCCGGCATTTAACAGAGTAGGGGAAGACCCCAATTCCGATTTTATGGAAAACCCTACCGTAGGGCTGTATCCGGTATTTATATCGATTATTTTAATTGTAATATCACTTTTGTCCGTCGCAGGTGCAGACAGCTTATAGCACAAAATTTTATCCATAAAATTCTGCGTTTTTTCTACAGAAAATGCTCCTTTTGAAGTTTTAGAGTTGATTTCATTTAACAGCAGTTCGGACTGCGTTTCAAACTCGGTCGCAAGTAATTCTTTCACTTTTGAACCGTTAATGAATATGGATATGATCTCTCCTGTAGCATATTCCTTGATTTCACCTTTATTCTCTTCTCTTATTATCTTAATGATAGGGAAATACAGTCTTGCATCACTTTCTAAAAAATCTTCGATTTTACAATTATGCGGAAAATACATCCTACACTCCCTTGAATATAACATCATTATGATATTCCAAAAATTCAGATAAAGGCTTGAATTTTTTAGGAATTAAAATTTGATGTCCCTCATACTTTCTAAATACATCATCAATAAATTCATTTGTATAAAAATCTTTCAGTCTACTTGAAATAATTATTTTATAATCTCTACTTATTGTTATCAACCCTCTATCAAAAGCTCTATCATGAATTGAATTAAGACATATCCCGTTATGTGGGTTAAGTCTATTATTTTTATCCTCTGCCCATGGCTTTATATGACTTGCTACCAAAAACTCATTGATTTTTATTTTTGTTATTGCACAGGTATTATTATATGCCGATAACACAGATGAACGAAAAAAGTTTTGATTTATTCTAGTCTTCACAAGCCTAATTTTATCTTGACTCGAATAGTCTATTTCTTCTGATTGAAGATAAATATTTTCAACGGATTGATTAGTTAGCTGCTCAATAATTTTTTCCGCCTCATAAACAAGTTTTTCTCTATCACTATTGAATTCATTCCACACAAGCTCTTCCATTTTGGCTCCATGTGTTAAACCTGTAATATCTTTCTTTTTCAATTCAGGATCAAGCCTTCCAATATTCCCGATTTTCATATTAAGTGCAGAAGGACTTCTAGAAATCATATTTGCGTAATCAATAATGATCGGGTTTGTTTTACTACTGCTTGCAAACGGAATAATACAATATACATAAAAAGCAACAATAGTCTCTTCCCTAGTCCAAATATTATTTTTTTCACCTCATTCACCATCCTCAAAATCCTTTTTTGTCCTGCAATAGAAAACACTGACACGAAAAGTCGGCAAACAAATCAATTGATTTATACATCTTGTTTTCCTCTTTCATACTCAATGATATCTTCAATGTTACAATTCAATCTCTCACATATTCTTCCTAAGATTTCAAGTCTTACAGGCTCGTTTCGCCCCATTCTTGAAATGGTGGACGGACCGATTTCTATTAATTTCTGCAAATCGCCTTTATTCATATTTCTGTCGATTAACAACTTCCATAACTTGTTCTATGAGAATTTCATAATACTCCTCTTCTCTATTCATTCACATAGAATTTCTATGTTTTATTATAACATTTTTTTGTTAAAAATGAAATCCCGATTTTATCTTTCAACACCTCGATTTTTAGGTAACTTTCTTTCCCGACCTTCTTCCCCGATATCCTTAATTTGTTTCAGGATGCTTTCCCTCGGTTTTTTCTCCGATTTTTCTTCTCTACCCAGATAATCATCCATATTATTTTTAAGATGTTTCAGCTCGGTAAACTCCTCCATTAAAGAATCATGCTGTCTCGCTATTCTTTCTTGTTTTAATCCCAAATCCTTGGAATGCTGATTCAATTTCCTAAAAAGATTTTTACTTGATTTTTTCTTCAATCCTTCTAATACAATATCTTTCAAATGCGGAAATTGCTTAAGAAAAATATCTATTTCCTCATAGGATTTCTGATAGGCTTCTATATCTTTTCGGTTCATCATCATATAAATTTTATCATTCGGATTTTTGCGATAACCCTGATAATGCTCTCTTTTGCTGATACAGATTTGAATATGCTTTACTACTTCTTTTATCCTCTTTTGTTCCCACGAAAGTTTATCAAATTCTTGTTTCAATTCATTTTTTTGAAATGATATTTTTTGAATTCCTTTTTCCAATGCTTCCATAGAGGTAAAGCCTTTATCTCTTATTTTTAACAGAATTTTGGATGCTACTTGCATGTTGGTATGAACTACCCAATCCTGATTTCCATATTTGGTTTTATCAACCAACTCTCCTATTTCTTTATCTTTATTTCGGATTCTTTCTTTGATTTTTTCTTCTGTGTAATTATCCCCTATGGTTTTCACTCTGGTAAACCTCTGCTGATTTTTCTGTTTGAAAGCAATATACTTTCCAAACTTAATTTCATATCCATATTGTTCCATTATTTTAAGAAAATGTTCCCAGTTTATTGCTTTTTGAATTACTCTATCAATATCAAATTGAAGTCTCGACTTATAGCTACTGCCTTTTTTATCCTCATTCCAATCATGCCAACTTACAAATTTTCGTCTCTTAATCTCATTGATTTCCCTCTGTGTTTCTGGGTCGATCACAGACAAATTATGTTCCCTGCAAAGTCTGTCGCTTTGACTTCGGATATTCATATAAGAGCCATAATAGGAATGATAAACCTTGCCTTCATCAATATCTATGGAGTTAAAGATGATATGGTTATGAATATCGTCTTTGTCGATATGTGTCGCTAAAACATACTCATATTTTCCCTCTAAAATCTTTTCGCAGAGTTCAATTCCTACCTGATGAGCTTCTTCAAAGCTAACTTCTTCCGGCACGAAGGATTGGATCAGATGATGAGCTAAAGTCTTGGTTCTTGACTTAAACTGTTTCTTTGTAAGTTCAAACTCTTTGTGAGCTTTTTCTCTGCTGCAAAGGTGGGTCGTAACATAGATTTCATCATCGGTTTTATCGCCATTGCAGATATAGTCTATCGCTTTTTTCAGTGTAGTCTTGATCGGATGTATCTTTGTAACCGCCATCAGCTGATCACCTCGTTGATGATATAATCCGAAACTTTCTCTCGAAGCTCGGACAAGAAAAGAAGTTCTCCTTGCAAAGCTTTCTTGATGCTCTCAATATCATCTTTGTAGATAATTCCTGTGCTGTTTCCCGCCTTTGCTATCTGATTTAGGTTCGCTGAATTGCGACTGATAAGAGAAGAAAGCTCCCTCAGTTCTTTTCGAAACTCACCGGATAAATCAATGCTGATGATCCTGTTCTTGAAAATACTATCTCGATAAAACTCTCTCATACTCTTAAAATTGGTCATTGCAAATCTTCGGTTAAGCTCATTCATGTCTTCTTCGTTCACCATAAAATGAACGGTGCAATTGTTTTTACGATTCACGCTCTTTGCCATTTTTCATCACTCCTTTCTTTTTCGGGGTCTTAGGGTTCTCCCTAAAATTGGTTAAGCTGAATTCCCAGCTTACAAGCCTACTTTTTGGACTGTGGTCAAAAAGTATATGCTTGCTATCTACCTATAATTCGTGATTTTTATAAATTCATCTTTAACTTACACAGAAAAAATAGATGTTACTTCTTCATTTACCGTTTACACCGTTCATACCGCACGACATTCTCTTATATACGAAACATCAAACGGTACGAACGGTTTGAACGGCATTTTAATAAATCACATCCTCCGAATTATATTTAACTTGGTAATTGTTATTGTTTTTACCTCGCTTCATCGTAATGCTGATTCCATTTTTCTTTAGAATATCCTTATTACGACTTAAAGTTTTCCCGAATTGTTGCGGACTTTCAACATCAAGATTAATCTTAGAGCAAATATCCACTATCGTTCCTTCCATCATTTTCAGCTTTGGCATCATTTGAACCAATTTCTGAATAGGCGGTTCCAATGTTTCAATCGGATCTATTTTATCAAGTTCCAATATCTTTCTCACAGGATGTATTTTTACCTGATAGGCTTTCGATTCAAAGAGCCTGCTTGTTACATCCAACTTGAATTCCGTATCAAATTCCGAAGCTTTATCAATCGCAATGATGGTATCTACCGAACCGGATAAGGCTTGAGAACCTATAACCTTCTCGCTGACACTTTTTACCGAAGAATCTTTTTTTGTGTGATACATCATGATAAAAGTACAACCGTATTTGTCAATGAGTTCATAATATTTCGCCATGACTTCATAGGTATCATTGTAATCATTTGCATTGTATTTCCTGTCATATTTTATCTTGGAAAAAGTATCGACAATAAACACCTCATAGCCTGATTCAACATCTAATTTTATGATTTTTTCAAACTCATCAAAATCCACATAACTTGTGCCTTCATAGAATTTCATCGTACTTGAGCAAGGTAAATCCAATCTGCCGACTCTCTCTTGAATAAGACTTCCGGATAACTCATTGCAATAATAAACAACCTTTGTTTTCCTCACCTTGTTTTCCAGAAAATCAATTCCCTCATTGATACATATTCCAAGATTAAGTCCCAATGCAGTCTTTCCTTTTTTGGGCGAAGCAACAATCAGGGTTATACTTTTCCTTGCAATAATATTACCGACTACATACTTATCGGAAACATCAAATACCGTATCTATCGTGTATGCTTTCAACGAATCACCTCCTTGTTTTTCCTGTGGTAGTTGTAATCCCAATAATTCGTTCCTCCGACTTCCTGTGCTTTTTTTATACTTTGATTCAGATACTTAAGATACGCCGCTTCCGTCCTCCTTTTGCTCATATCTCCCATACGATTCAATGCGGATTTTAAAAAGATTTCCAACATCAAGTCGGCATTTCCATGTGTAAAGCTGTTCAACACAAGAAGAAGCTGAAAATCATCTTTACTTGGATCTCCCGTAGAATATTCTCCTGTGAAAAGTCCGCTTCCCTTTCTGTTAGTCCGATAGATTGCTTTCATAATATCTTCAATATCGGGAACATCGCTGTCCACATTTCGGTAATATGAAATCTGTTCTCCGATATTTTTTCTGATTGCATATCTTTCATAATGGATGCTCAGCTTATATTGTTCTTCCTTTATTTCTATGCAAGTTCCTATCACATTACCTGTCATAGCAATGCACTTATTTGATTTATACATTTCGAATAGATCATCCTGATTATTGAGATTTTTCGGAATATTCCCCTTAGCAAAAATATGCACTCCGTTTCCGGATACGGATATTTCTTTATAAGTCTCTGCAAAATTACTTATAATTGCTCTCGTTTTATCAAAATTCTTTTCTTTCACCTTGTCCAAATCTATACAAACAAAGGAATCTTCCTCCGTCAAAACAAAAGACAATCCATCGCATCCGCTTCTCTCCAAACCTGCAAATGCGGTTTCAAAATCCGACCAATTCTCTTTTTTGTTCCAATCGTTTGAATCACAAGTGATTGGACTGATCGGTATCTTAATCATTTTTATATTCCCGTTTTTATCCTTGTTTCGATAAACCTTAAACCATAACCATTGCTTGTATTCTTTTAATTCCTGCGGAATATTGTTAATATATTTTTCTTTGTTTATCATTGCTACCTCCATATTTTTGTTGATAATAGAAGTACAACCTGATAAAATATTTTTAAGAGTTGCAATCTTATCAGGTTGCTTCCCGGCTCTATCTATTGCCGTAGGTAGAGTCATTTTTATTTCTATTGACCGTTTCAAACATTTCCAGAATATATGCAAGAAGTTCAAGTTTATTTTCATCCATACCGCAGTCCAAATTTACATTTTCAAAATATTCTTCAAGCACTCTCAGTTTCTCTTTTAATTCATCAAACACTCTTATATTCCCGAACACTTCAACGCTATGATTTAGGCTCATTTGAATCATATAATCCTGTTTGTTCAATCCTGATAATGCTATTTTCTCTTCCAATAAACTTTTTTCTTCCGAAGACATTCTGAAATTCACTATAATATTTCTCTTCCTGTTTTTGTCGACTTTCAGCTTTCTACCTTTTGTATGTAGACTTTCTCTTTTAAAAATCTTACTCATCTTAAATTTCCTAATTCCTTTCTTTTTCGATAATGTTCACAATCTCCAACTGCTTTGACGGATACAAATGTGCGTAATTTAGAGTGATTGAAATGCTTTCATGCCCTAAACGATCCGCTATTACCACCGGTGAAAAGCCTTGCTCTATTAAATAAGCAACATGGGAATGTCTTAAATCATGAACCCTGATTCTTTTTACTCCCGACAACTTACATCCCCTATCCATCTCGTGATGCAAATGTGACTTTGTAAAATGAAACAGCCTTGATTTTGAACCCAAATGATAATACATTCCGAAAAAATCAGCCATTTCATCACATAGAAACTGCGGTAATTGAATCACACGATTGCTTTTTTCCGTCTTGGGTGAAGTGATATAGTCTTTTCCTTTGATCCTCTGATAGGATTTATTGATGCTCAAAGTTTTCTTTTCAAAATTAAAATCCTCTTTAGTCAAAGCCAGTAACTCACCTTCTCTAATACCGCACCAATAAAGTATCTCAAAGGCATAATATGAAGCCGGCTTGCTTTTAATACTTTCAGCGAATTTTTCATACTCCTCTTTCGTCCAAAATAACATTTCCTGTGCCTTTGATTTTCCTATTTTTGTCGTTTTATGAGCAGGATTGCTTGTCAGTCCGTAATATTTGCTTGCATGGTTAAGGATTGCATTCAGTTGATTCTGAATCGTTCTTAAATAAGTTTGAGAATACTGTTTCCCTTCACTGTCCGACTTTTTAAGCAACTCATTTTGCCACTGTAAAATATCCGGAGCTGTTATTTCGGATAAGGACTTCTTGGCAAAGTAAGGTATTATTTTCGTTTCTATAATATGCACCTTTGTTAAGTAGGTGTTGTATTTGATTCTCGGTCTTAAATCATTCAGATAGATTTCAACAAAGGATTCAAATAACATATTCAAATCTCTCGACTTACTCGCCAAAAACTCCCTTTCATACTCCAAAGCTTCTTTTTTTGTTGCAAAACCTCGTTTCGTATGAATTTGTTTTTTTCCTTGCCAGTCAATATATCTTAAATAGATTTTCCATGTTCCTCTTGCTTTATCCTTGCTGGCTGACACTTCATCACCTCCTATCCTTCCTGTCTTTGTCCATAGCAGTTTTCTTCATAAAATTTTCGATTCACTTTGCCTGCAATCACAATCAAATTGGGATTACCTCTAAGCATTCTTTCATTTAATTCTTTTATCTTTTTGTATGCTTTAGGCTTTGAAACTCCCCAATCTTTGCTGACTTCTTCAACATCAACATACATTTTTCCCATATTTTCCTCCTTCTCAGTATATTTAGACTTACGATATATATTAGTATAATAATTTATATAGCGGATGTCAATAGTTATTTTTAATATTTATCAGTTTTTCTCTTTATTTTTAGTATACAATATGTTATAATACATAATAATAAATATAGGAGATTATAATATGAGTGAAAATACTGTATCGGAAAGATTGAAATATCTTCGTTCTATAAATAAAAAAACACAAAAAGAGTTTGCAGAATTTCTAGGAATCCCTCAACCGTCCATGTCTGCATATGAAAATGGAAAAAATAATCCTACAATAGATGTTCTGATAGATATTGCCGATAAATGTAAAGTATCTTTAGACTGGCTTGCCGGAAGAAGTGATTACACATTCGGTCTTTCAAGTATGAGAGATTTTGTATTATTTATGTATGAACTGGCAATGAAAAAAGAAATCGGATTTGAAATAATTGTGGAAGATAAATTCCCTAACGATATTGAAACCGATGAAAATAAATGGAATGTTAAGCTTGTGTTCTATGGTAATGATAAAGAACACGCTTTTAATGCTGACGTATGCAATATCCTAAAAGAGTTGTCTGATAACCTGTTTGACTTGGAATCCTACTCCATTACAAAAGAACAGTTTGATTCTATGAAAAATAAATCTGTAGAGTATTATTCTCTACCACTAACACAGAAAGAATTTGAGGAACTAAGTCGTGATGAAATTCTAAAGAAGAGGATTGAGTATTTGAAAGAGAATAACTTACTGTAAAACATAAATTGCTGATTTTCCATACAAAGTGTTTATTACTCAAAAAAACGTGTGATTTAATTTCACACGTTTTCATCATCTTTATTATGAAATTTTATAATACCACTCACATTATCAATAGAATTTTTTAATTCTGTTAGTATAGAATTCTGTTTTTTTATTATGTTCAGCAAATCTTCATGCTCAGAATTAACGGAAAATAATGTCATATAATTTTCTAAATCTATAGAAAAGCTTTCTTCATACTCTTTACCACCTGCATAATAAGTAATTTCCCCATTAGCTGCAATCTTACGATCGTTTTTCAAATATTCATTTGTTCCAAAATATAAATCATAACTCTGATGAGCGCCTATTATACAGCTTTTACCTTCTTGCTTTTGCAATATTTCTTTCATTGAAAGTTCAAGAGTATCCACAAAATCGGAGGATAATTTTATTTTCACATTTTTTGCTAAAACATTTCCATTATTAATAAATCGCAATCCATAGAAGGAACGTTTTACATAAATAAACTCTACTTCAATATGTGGTCTATTATTCTCCTCAAATTGTTTTTGCATTTCTTTAAGTTGTTCGTTTGAAACTTTTGCAGACTTAAAATTAGCCCAACTAATAAAAATTGTAGCAATTACATACACAAATGTTATAATCACCATTGCCCAATCAGGTGTCATATTTTATCTCCTTAACAAAATACATATTGATTAATAACATTAATCACCAAAGGAATATTTAAATTCCCTTGGCGATTTTTAATCTGCAAGCATTTTGCAAGCACAATGCTCACAAAATAGCTATTTATAAGGCTTTAGAGGCTGTTTTTAACTATTCCCATTCAATCGTTGCCGGTGGTTTACTGGTGATATCATACACGATCCGATTGACCTCTTTAACTTCATTGACAATTCGGTTGCTTACCCGTGCCAGGATATCATGAGGGATTCTGGTCCAATCTGCGGTCATAAAGTCAGAAGTATCGACACAGCGCAGAGCCAGAGTATAATTATAAGTTCTTTCATCGCCCATCACGCCAACGCTGCGAAGATTAGTCAGAACTGCAAAGTATTGTCCAATGGTATTTTTCAGTTCTGATTTTTCCAGTTCTTCACGGAAAATAAGATCAGCATCTCTTAAGATATCAAGCTTGTGCTTGGTTACTTCACCAATCACCCGTACTGCCAGGCCCGGTCCCGGAAATGGCTGACGAGATACCAGGAACTCTGGAATTCCTAATTCTCTTCCTAAATTACGAACTTCATCTTTAAATAAATCCCGAAGCGGTTCAACGATTTCTTTAAAGTCTACATGATCAGGCAGTCCACCAACATTGTGGTGTGATTTGATCACCGCCGCATCTTTGGTACCGCTTTCGATCACATCAGGATAAATCGTACCCTGAGCCAGGAAATCAACTGTACCGATTTTTTTGGCTTCTTCTTCAAAAACCCGGATAAATTCTTCGCCAATAATTTTCCGCTTGGTTTCCGGATCCGTGACACCAGCCAAACGTCCCAAGAAACGATCTTCGGCATTGACCCGAATCAGGTTCATATCAAACTGCTTTTTAAAAACAGATTCAACTTCATCACCTTCATTTTTGCGCATTAAGCCATGATCGACAAAGATACAGGTCAGTTGCTTACCAACTGCTTTATGTAAGAGCACACCTGCCACAGAGGAGTCTACACCACCGGAAAGAGCAAGCAACACTTTTTTATCACCAATTTTTTCCTTAAGTTTTTCGATTTGTTCTTCAGCAATTTGTTTCATCGTCCAATCTGCCTTGCAGCCGCAAACTTGATATAAGAAATTTTCCAGCATTTTTTGGCCTTCGGGAGTATGCACTACTTCCGGATGGAACTGGACACCATAAAGGTTCTTTTCCGCATTTTCCATGGCACCGACCGGACATGTATCAGTAGTAGCCGTTACTTCAAAGCCTTTTGGAGCACTGCTGACAAAATAAGTATGGCTCATCCAGCTGCTGGTAGTTGAATTAACGCCGGCAAACAGCTTGCTATCTGCCTTTGTAATTTTTAAATCGGCTTTTCCATATTCTCTTTGCTCCGCCTTATCGACTTTACCACCCAGAATATATCCCATTAATTGGCAGCCATAGCAGATTCCCAAAATCGGAATTCCGGTTTCAAATAATTTTGCCTCTACCTTTGGTGCATCTTCCTCCGTTACAACGTTTGGTCCGCCGGTAAAAATAATTCCTTTGGGATTTTTGTTAACGATCTTTTCAACTGGTGTATCATAGGGCAGTACCTCACAAAATACATTGGCTTCCCGCACCCGTCTGGCAATCAATTGATTATATTGCCCGCCAAAATCTAACACAATCACTAATTCGTGTTTCATTGTCGCTCCTCTCTGAATTTTATTTGCTTTTTGCAGTCACTATTTTAATATACCAAAATCTGAATCATCTTACTATTTCACCCAACTTTCCGCCTTATTTTGTTTCTGTCTTATGCTTTTGGCAGCTTGCTGTCCACAATTACTTCCGAAAACATGCACTTTCTCAGTTTCTTAGTAAGATGGCTTTTGGGTCAACTAATTTAGCCTGCCCTTTTACAGTTTCTTACACAAAACACCTTTCAGAATACGCTATCTCCGGCGCTTGCTACATAAGCTAGCTTTTAATGATTATCCTGAATGCCACAAATTTAATGATAACTTCCAGTACTAACCCCATAGATAATTCCAGTCAGTGACTACAAAATCCTCTACCTGACTGCATTGTATATTTAAAATTTCGTCCTATTTATTATACTCGGAAAAGTAAATACTAGTCAAGAAATAAATTTGAAGTGCGCAAGCGTAAATGCGTGTGACCCGAAAGCCATCTTACGTAGCAAATGGCGAAAGGGAAATGCGGCCGCGCAGCGGACATATTCATTTCGCGGCGCTTCACCGTCAGACTCTGATTCTATACCCTATCTATCACACTCTGAATCAAATCTTCATCCTCTATTTTGGCTATCGCAAAACTCTTTTTCCCGGCATCTTTTATCGATGCACCAATAAAATAGCCTTCCGTATCATCAATAATCAAAAAGCGATCATGAAAATCGGTAGTTATTTTCACATTTAAATTTGGATACTGGGCATTAAACTTATTAACATCTTTTGCTGATAAACTGCCCTTACCTGCTGTAGCAATTAGTACATCAACACCTGCGTTTTTCTTACAAAGAATATTAAGAGTATTTATATCCACATAATTATCAATCAAAATCAGCTTTCTCTGCGCTTTTCCAATTAGATCGACTATAAAACTAAAGGCATCATAGATCTGTCCATCAAAGAAGATTTTTTGTTTTACTTCTGTATTATTAGCAATATAGTTAAATACTTCTTCGAACTTTTTATCGGTTTCTAATTGTTTCAACTCTATCCTTTCAAGGCGCGAAAACATATCTTTGTTTGAAATCAAGAAGTTGCGCATTTCAACAAAAGTATCCATGATTTTGATGCTGACTTCTACTGCAACATTACTTTTAAGTATAGAAGAAAGCATCGCAATCCCCTGTTCTGTAAAAGCATATGGCCTGTATCGTCTTCCACCATGCTTAACGTTTTCACTTGAGGTCACAAATTGTGACCTCAAGTTTTTATACTCATCTTCTGATAATTGAAAGCAAAAGCGTTCTGGAAATCTATTTAAATTTCGTTTGACTGCCTGATTGAAAACCTTAGTCGTAACCTGATACAATTCAGCCAAGTCACTATCAAGCATTACTTGTTTTCCACGAATAGTATAAATCAGATTGGTAATGCTTGTTTCCTCCATAGATATCAAAGTATTATCATTTTTCATCTATCCCCCTCCATTTGAAGCATGGTAGTGTCAAAAACTACCTATATTTTTGTTACAAAATCTTATAAGAAACTTAATTTTAAGGGAAATCTAAAATAAAACGAGCATTGACCTCCCTT
>RQYD01000032.1 GCA_003858485.1 Clostridiales bacterium COT073_COT-073 | reverse complement strand
ATTCCTTTCAGAATTGACTGGCATTACTTGGTTTTTCTTCTCTTTGAAATTGTAAAGATATTTGACTCCCCTTTCAGAAAGTCCGGCGTTTTTACGCCTTTTGCTACTCACTCTTGCTGAGCAACGAAGATTATTATAGCAAACTCTTTTTTGTTTGTCAACAACTTTTTTTATTTTTTTCAAAATAATTTGTTGCTGACTAAGTTTGCACGGAGAAAGAGGGATTTGAACCCTCGCGCCGGTTTCCCGACCTATACCCTTAGCAGGGGTACCTCTTCGGCCTCTTGAGTATTTCTCCAAAGTGTTCTTATTTTATTATAGAACTGGCAGCTACGCCATTACTTAATGGCTATTGGCCAAGTGCAAAAAGTATTATATCAAATCGCCCAGTCAATGTCAAGGCTATTTTTGGCTTTTTTAAAAAAATATTTCCAATGTTAATTCTCAAAGTAAATTCTATATATTCCTAAATTCCAGCCAACATTTTCTATATGCGGAAAACAGATTGATAGTCCTGAACAGCTAATTAACAGAAAACTCAAAGATAATTTTCAGAGCAACAAATAAGGGGCTGTTACAAAACACAGAAATTTTATCCTATATCTTGTGTAAAAATCTTAAAATGCAACAGCTCCTTATAAGATGATAATCTCAAGATATACCAGAAAGTAATAAAACATTATCATAAAGCGATCATTTTAATTTTTGATACGAGTTTCTTCCTATTATAATAAGATATAAACACAAGATATTGTTTTTATACTTCTTATTATCCTATGATTATACTATATATGGTTTATCCACTCGATGTCTGCCGGAAAAGTTAGTGATGGCTCAATTTCAATCTCCATATTGCCTATTCTTATTTCAAAAACAGCATAATGAAAACATTTCCCTCTTTATCTCGTTTTTGGCCAATCAATAAACCTGCTCCTTAATTTGTATAAGAAATATTCTGACCGGCTTTCATTATCCCACCCAATATTGCGATTTTGTTCTTTGCCAACCATTTGGCGAAGAGCCATAGATAACCTAAAAAAGAGGCTGTTTTACAACAGCCTCTAAAGCAAGATTGAGTGGATTTTATTTATTTCTTATTTTTTCTTTCTTTTTAAGCCAAGGCCTAATGCTGCCAAGCCGCCACCTAAAAGATGGAATAAACTGCTGGCCACACCGTCAGTTTTTGGCAACTCGGTCTTGCCCTGCGGAATTTCCTCCTCAGTTATCGTTTCTTCTTTGGTCGGAATTTCCGTTGGATTTCCTTCCGGAACATCGGCATCCGGGATTGTTTCATCAGGTACAACCGGCGGCTTTGGCTGATCCGGGGTCGGATCTTTCGGCTTTGGTTTATCCTGATCGTCATTGTCATCGTCGTCGTCATCACCACCACCCGGATTCCATGGTTCCGGTGGTGTTTCCCGATAGAAGTTCTTGACTGTGACATTAGTAGAACCATTATTAATGATCGTGATCCGATAGTCACCATGATCATACTCAGTCAAATCAACTGCCGGTTCAAAGGCCAATCCCTCATTTCCGATCTTGGTTTCAAAGACATAATATTTCAATTCTTCACCTGCATCATTTTTCTTCCGCAGATTAGCAAATACGCCTTTGAAATCATTAGCTTCACCAAGTACCAAAGGTTCTTTTACCACTTGTTTTAAGGTATCGCCTTCCAGAACATAAAGAGTAATTTCTACATCTTTAATTCTGATTTGATTAACATCAGTCCAATCCTTGGTAACATTGATATTGATCTTTTCACTGTCAGGAATTGCACTGGCATGCAGATTCTTAATGTAAACCGTATTTTCTTGTGCTACGATCTTGACTTGATACTCACCAATTTGATAATCCGTTAAACCTTCTTCCGGAGTAGATGGAATACTCTGGTCGCCAATCTTGGTTTCAAACACAAAGTACTCAATTTTCCGTTTCGCTACCGGCTCACCCAATGGTAATGTTTCATCCTCAATGGTCATATCTTGACCATCTTGGGTCTGCGGTGTTTCTTCGTTTTGTCCGTCTTCAGCCTTTGGCGCTTCTCCGGTTTGACCTTCTTCAGCCTTTGGAGTTTCCTCAGCTTGGTCGTCTTCTGCCTTCGGTGCTTCTTCAGCTTGACCTTCATCCGCCTTCGGTGCTTCCTCAGTTTGACCGTCTTCTGCCTTCGGTGCTTCCTCAGCTTGTCCGTCTTCCGTCTTTGGCTCTTCCTCAGCTTGACCATCTTCAGCTTTTGGAGTTTCCTCAGCTTGGTCGTCTTCTGCCTTCGGTGCTTCTTCAGCTTGACCTTCTTCCGCTTTTGGTGTTTCCTCAGTTTCCGTTAGATCTGCACTGCCACCATTTTGATTTTCCGTTTCAGTCGCTTCTTCAGTATTGGAACCTTCTGCGGTTTCATTTGTTTCCGGATTTTCTGTGGTTTCCTCCAGTGTAGCAGCCTCTTCCGATGCAGCTGATTCTTCTGTAGTTGTGGACGAATCTTCTGTTCCTTCGGTATTTTCTTCGCTTATCGGCTCAGAATCATTGCCGGTTTCGGTGGTCGGTTCCTTATCACCATCCACGGTTTCCTCCGGTTTTTCCGTTTCTTCCGCTTTTGGTGCACCGGCCGGTACTTCCTCATCCTTTAACTCCATTTCGGTTGATAACTTGTCAGCGCTGGCCTTGTCCGCCCAGAATTTTGGCAGATTTTCAAAGATTGCTACCCAGTTGTTGCCCTTATTTAAAGTCAAGGTCTGACCGGTTGGTACCAGATTTCCTTGCTCATCTTTTACATAAAGTTCAACTTCTACTTCTTTTTGATGTTCCTCAGCGGTGGTTCCCCAGAACTTAACTACCCGAAGGTTCTGATAGTCCGGATCATCTGGCTGCTCAACCTCGGTAACACCATTTATGACTGTTACCTCTGCTGTGCCGGTAATATCCTTTGGATCGATCTTAATCTCAAATACCTTGTACAGGAAGATATCTTGATATTCCCATGGCATCAAAGTAGCTTCGCCATTGATATTTTCCTCCACCACCCGATAGCTGATATACTTGTTATTCGCCCATCTTGGCAGGTCGGTCTTTGTTTGTGTCCAGCCATTTGCTTCATTTAAGATAAATTCTTCCAGTCTGGTAAAATCAGTGGTTCCGTCTTCAAAGGAGTATAAAACCAATTTGACATTTTCCCTGAGAATTGCCGGGAACTTATCATCCCAAACTTTCTTCATCGTGATATCAAGGTATTGAACATTGGTAAAGATAAATTTACCATTATCGGTGCTTTCTATCACTTTGTACTTAATTCCATCCAGATCAAACATTGTGTTTGGCTGAATCATCTGATAAGTACCATCTGCATTTTTCTTAGCTTCTTTAACACTGTAACTGATCTTATCTCCGGCTGGTGTATGGGTCGGTAAGTTTTCAAATTTACCACTCCAGCTGTCATTAATTGGAAGTTCTATTGTTTGAATCGGAGTTGTATTTTCTTCCGGATCAGCCACATCATAAAGGGCTAAGGTCACACCAGCTCCGGTGGCTATTTGTCCCTTCCAAACCTTTTCCACTTCAATTTCATTTAAAGCGGTATTGGTAAACTTAAATACTTCCTCAACTTGATTTTGTTCTACCAGATAGGTAATACCATCCAGAATTACCTTCGGTTGATCAACATTCTCTGTTTCAACTGCGTTGCCGTTTTCATCCAATTCTTTGACTTGATGGTTAATTACTTCGCCATTCTTATCATAGACAAAGACATCGGTGAATTTACCTTTCCAGATTCCCTCTTCGGCATTATCAATGGTTAAGGTCAATGTCTTAATCTTCTCATCCCCATGATATAAGCCAAAGCTGACACTGTTTGCCGCTGCGCCGACCCAGGTCTTTTCGACCGGTATATCTTTGACTCGGCAATTGGTTACAGTAAAGGTAATGATATTGCCATTTACTTCTTTCATGATTTCGCCGAATTGTTTATAGCCCTCTATCGCTTCTTCTACAAGGCTATATTCTACCAATTCGCCGTTTTTGTACTTGCTGAAATCACCGACAAATGTGCCTTCGCTTTCATTTTGAGCCAGGCTTAATTCCGTCACGGCATTGTTGCCATAAAGTTTAAAGCTTGCTCCATTTGGTGATGCATCATCTCCAAGCCACTTCTTCACTACTTTGATGGTCATTTTTTCGACATTGGTATTGGTGACAACTGCGGTACCCAATACATCGGCATAACCGACTTCGTATTGGTTTGCATCCACTGCTTGCCCACCGATCAATGTTTCTTTTACCGAATACCTGTAGCTTTCACCGGCTGCATTAAACTCGTCAAGATCCGTAAAGGTACCATTCCAATTTGGAGCTGCAAGCTCTAATGTCTTGCCTACTACCGGTACTTCATCGGTCGTTGCGGTCTTTGCATAAAGCTGAACGGTGACAGTTTTCTTTTCCGCATCCGGAGTATTGGACCAGTCTTTTCGTACTGGCAGTTCGGTCTTTGGTGATGTAAAGGTATTGATGATGATAATTTCCTTTTCACCGGCTCCGGCTTGATCAACTCTCGCCGTAAAGTTGGCTGGTACATCAATTTCTTCTACCGAATAGGTTACTTCTTCATTGTTGAAGTATTTTGGCAATCCATCGACAATCAGTGTCCAGCCATCGGCTTTCTTCAATGTAAGAGTAGTTTCACCGATATATTCCGATTCCTTCAACACTTCTGTAAGGTCAAGTTTGCCGGCAGAACCTAGTGCTACAAGCTTCACGGTAATGCTTTCCGGTACTTGGCTATGACCGCCTTCCCAACTCTTGGTAATGGTAATTCTTCCATCTCCCTTGAGTTCCTTATTGGTATTGGTAAAGGTATAGCCACCGGCCAAATCTCCTGTTCTTTCGGAAGTATAAGCCGAATTAGCCACTTCTACATCGTCAATCTTGGTTTCTACTACTTCTTGGTAAGCAATTCTTTCGCCACTTTGAGCGTCAAAGGTAGGCACTTCAAACTGACCGGTCCAGGTATCGCCATTTTGATTTTCAAGAGTTAAGCTTGTATAGACATTGCCATTTCCCAGTAATAAGTCAAACTCAGCTTTTGTACCAATCTTGCGAACCCATTTCTTGGTTATCAAAATGGTTGTCTTAGCTTGACTAATATTGGTAATCTTAAACTTATTGGTTTCCGGATTTTCAATCTTCAGTGTATAGCTATGACCGCCTAAAGTAATGTTTCCGCTGTCAAATGCCCTATCTGTATCATCCAGTTCTTTGATCGTATAGACAATCGGCTTGATTTGTCCCATATCGGTGTTGGTCACTATGACACTGGCATCGTATTTTGGCAATTCTTTGCTGCCAATCCATTTGCCTTCTGCATTCTTGGTTACAGTTAAGGTTTCTGTTAAAGGCCTTCCGTCTGCCAGGATTTGTACCTTGACACTGTCTTGCTCTTGTCCGATAAAGACTTTTTCCACTTCCAGAGTAATCTTATGTCCCGGAATGGTTGGCTCGACAGTATTGGTAAAGGTAAAGCCATTTTCCATACTGCCTGTCTTTTTCGAGTCAAAGCCTGCAATGTCAAGTTCTTTCACATCATAGATATAAGGCTTGGCAGTATTTGGATTATTTTTCTTTAAGCCTTTAAAATCATTTGTCCACCTATTGTTATCATTTAATTCAATCGTAGCGCTTGTTTCCACACCATCTCTTAGTAAGACTATGGTTACCGCATCTGTCTTATAGCCTTTCCAAATCTTGGTGACTTTGACATCCACAGTATCATCATTCTTATAAGTATTGGTAATGGTAAAGGCATTCGGATCATTTGCATTTTGGTTATTGCTGTCATCAACAATATCCGGATTCGGATAGTTTTCGATTGCCTTTTCCGTCACAGTATAAACAATCTCATCCGCACCGTGATATTCCGGAAGTCCTGTAAAGGTATGTTTCCAGTCTTTATCCGGAAGTGGATCAGCCTTTAATACTGCTGTTTTTTCTACAACCGTATCACCATTAACCTTACCGGTTAAAGTGATTTCAACTTGTTTGACTTCCGTATAAGCCGGTTTCCAAATCTTCTCAACGGTAATATCTCTGGTCTTGGTGTAGTTATTAACAAAGAGATAGCTACCATCACTTTGGTGTTGCGGATTTACTTCAGCATCACCATTATAACCAGGAATTACCGCTTCGCTGACAGTGTATGTTATTTCCTGGCCATTCTCCCGCTTCGGCAATGGTTTTCCATTCTTGTCTTTTGTAAAGGTGAAGGAATTATTGCCTTCAATTTCTGTTACTGCTACTTCTTCTTGTCCCTTCCATAAGGTAATCTTAGCTTTGGCTAGCGGTCCATTCCACTGCTTTTTAACCTTAACTTCTGTGGTTTGAACATTGGTATTTGTTAAAATTACAGTCGCATCGCCGTTGTTGCTGGGATCGCGGGTAATCTTTAATTGATAATCTTCACCCTTTAACTGATAGGAATCTTCATTATCAAATTGATTGGTTGCATCTAATTCGGTTGTTCCGACTTTGGTTTCAAACACATAGTAGACCAACGGATTACCGGCTGCATCATATTTCGGAGCTTCAAAAGTATGACTGGTACCGGCTACTAATGTAATGCTTTGTTCCGGATTGGCTTTCACAATAGTCTGACCACCATCATTTGAAACATAAAGTTCGGCTTTGACCTCTTGTTGATGAGCCTGCGGAGCATTGACCCATTTCTTGACCACTCTGACCTGAACTTTTTCGGTATTGGTATTAGTAATGGTAAGAACCGGATTATCAGCCTCCACTTTTTGCGGAGCATTTACCTGATAGCCCTCTAAACCTTGTTCTTTCACCCAATACTGAACCAATTCGCCATTTTCATATTTTGGAACTTTATCAAAGCTAACACTATCTTCTGTTATTGCTAATTCTTTGGTTTGCAATGGCTGCCCGCTGACCTGACCCTTATATAATTCAAAGGTTACCGGTTTTCTCGGACCATCCCACTTTTTATTAACTGTTATGATAATAGTTTCCTGATTGGTATTAACAATGGTCAAACCATTTTCTGCTACCTGATAACCCAATGTTGCCGGAGTTTGTCCATTGATTGCCACTTCTTTAACAGTATAGGTATATGGTTTCCCTTGCTGATTAAACTTCGGAACAGATTTGTTCAGCTGATGTCCAATCAAATCTTGATATTCCAAAGTAAACGGATCGCCAAAAGTTTCCGGCTCAGCCCCTGCCACCTGCCGGTATAATTGCAGGGTCAGGGTAGCACCCTTAATAAAGGTTTGCGGGGTATTTTTCCATTCTTTCGTAATCGTAATATCCATATTTTCGGTATTGCGATTGGTAATCATAAAGGCATTGGTATTCCCGTTATAAACGATGGCACCAACTTGCTCAAAACCTATACCCGGCTTTTCAGTCAGGCTATACAGAATTTCTTTGCCGGTCGGATCTGAATCATCCAGACGTTTGGTATCATATTTTGGTAAATCAGTAAATTCAAACTGATATAACCCATTACTATCAGGTGTTGCCGAAATCGTCTCAGTTTTTTCATAAACCTTAACTGTACCAACAGTTCCGGTTAAAGTGACCTCAACTGCCTTGGCATCACCCAACCAGGTTTTAATCACTTTGTATGATGTCTTTTCAATCGAAGTATTGGTCACAGTTAAACCTTGTTGAGTTACTTCATAATGATTCGGCACATCTTTTTCAATTGCCTGATACTCATAAGCATTACCGTTATTATCGGTTTGCGGAACATCTTTCCAGGTATATTTCCAGGTGTTATCATCTTTTTTTACCGCTGTTGCCTGACCGGCAAAATCAGCCCAAGCATCATTACTGCCTTTTACGCGGTATTGCAGAGTTAATACCACTTCTTTATGCTGCTCAGCTGTACCGCCAAACCAAATCTTGGTGGCCTCAATATCCGCCGTTATCACTTGATAGGTATTAACCAGCATGACTCCATTAGCGGAAACATTAACCTGAGTAGCAAAGCCCGGTACCGGAGTTTCCTTAACCGAATATGTAACCACTTGGTTATTATAGTATTTCGGTAAATTAGCGTAGACAACCGATTGCCAGTTTTCTGACTTCTTCAGGGTTTTAACTTTGTCCGGAGCATTTGCCCAGCCGGCCAAAACTACATCAATCACATTGGCCGGATCATTACCAACTGTAGCAGTCAAGGTGATCGTAATCTCCTCCGGCTGCTTGCTGGCACCGCCAACCCAATCTTTGCCCACTGCCAAGCTGGTGCTTTCGGTATTGGTATTAATAACCTTAAAGCATTTACCTAAAGTACCAACTGGTACAACCTGATAGGTATAATCTGCAATCGGCTGACCATTAATTTTAGTTTCTCTGACATCAAATTGAAGCTCATGACCATCTGTCTGATCATACTTTAAGACTTCAAAAACCACACTAAACGGCTGATCATTCCACTCTTTATCAGTTTCTTTAATGGTTTTGGTAGCAATTACTTTATTTGTTCCCTTTTCAATTAATTCCACTTCAATGCTGGTACCCGTTTTGCGTACCCATTCTTTTTGAATCCTAATGCTTACTTTTTCCTGGCTGATATTGGTTACAGCGAAAGCGACATTCCCGTCATTATCGTATTCCGGCTGTCCGATTACCACTTGATAAATAATGCCCTCTAAAGTAACATTATTACCATTTTGGCCTCTTTCCCGAATGGTATAGACAATCGGGGCGGTCGCCGTTGTCACTTCTTCATCTTTATATTTCGGTAAGTCTGTAAATTCTACGCTGTTTTGACCGACCTCTAAAGTCTTTTCCCTACCTTTGAAATCACCATTTTCCAGTAATTCAAAGATCACTTTTTTGGCCGTGCCGCGCCAGGTTTTATTAACTGTAACCTTGACTTTTTCCTGATTGCTGTTGGTAATGCTAAAGTTATTGGTGCCTGTCTCTACCGGGTCTGCGGCTGTATAACCGGCATCCACCTCAATTTCTTTGACTGTATAAACAATCAGCTGGCCGTCCTGATCTTCTTTGCGAAGATTGGCAAAGGTATGTTTCCAGTCCGGAGTCACTAAATCAACGATCTGTGGTGCCGGTGACTGGAACTGCCCATTTTCAACTAATTCAATGCCTGTCTTTCCATTGGCCAACAGTTGAACCTTGGCTTTAGTACCAACATTCCCCTTCCAGAGCTTTTTCACTGTCACGCTGGTTGTTTCTTTATTGGAATAAGTATTGGTAAAGACCAGTCCGCTGTCATCAACAGTAGTTTCATAATTTGCCAGCGGTGCTTCGGAAACAGTATATTTAATTTCTATACCATTATCGCCAAAGCGACGTAAACCGGTAAAAGTATATGTCCAAGTTGAGCCGCTACCCATCACTTCCTTTGTTTCAGTCAGATATTGGCCGTTAACTAATTGGTCACCGGTTATGGTTAAGCTAATTGATGTACCGACTTTACCGACCCATTTCTTGGTTACTGTTACATTAACATCTTTTTTGGTATTTACATTGGTAAAGGTAAATCCTTGTCCCAAACTACCGCTTGGAGTTACTGCTTGCCCGTTGTTATAATCAGGCATTGCCATTTCTTTTACAGTATAGACAACTTCTTGACCATTTTCATATTTCGGTAATGGATCCCCATCTTCATCTGTTGTAAAAGTATGACTATCTGTTACCTGAGCCTGATTAATTTTAGTTCCGCCCTTATATAGCTCAATCGTTGCCGTTGAACCTTCGCCCAGCCAAGCTTTGGTAACCTTAACTTCGGTGGTTTCCTTATTGGTATTGGTAATCACAAACGGATTGGTTTCTGTACCCGCACCGGTAATTTCCACATTGTATTTACCTAAATCAACACCATTTTCTTTAACTGAATAAATAAATGGCTTGCCGGTAGCAGCATTGCCTTCAATATCATAAACCGGTAAATTATTAAAAGATTTCTTTTTTCCCGGCTGTAATGGCAGTGTTTGACCGGTGTTTTGCTCCTGTCCGCCCTCCACTTTCCGCCATAATTCAACGGTCACCGGAGTCTGCAAAGATGCCGGAGTGTTCTTCCATTGTTTTTCTACCCAAATCTGGGTTTTAGAAGTATTGCGATTGGTAAACTCTGATACTAATGCAGTTTCGCCGTCCATGGAAATTGCAACTACTTCCAACGCAACGGCCAGATAATTGCCGTCTAAATCAATTTCTTTGACCTTATAGGTATAGGGTTTACCATTGTCATCATATTTTCTGACAGCTTGGCCAAATGTATATTCCCAAGTCGTTCCTGCAAAGTTTTGCTTAGTAATAGTAGCGCTGGTCAGCTTGGTTTCTGTCCCTTGATAATTTACTTGATATAAATCAACAGTCAATGATGCTGCCGGCTCACCCAGCCAGTTTTTCTTAATCTTAACCTTCTGCATTTCTACATTTTTGTTCTGAACACCAAAAATCAGTTGGCCATTAACAACTCCCTGGGGTTCGGTATAAATTGGTTCATAACCGGTAAGAGCTGCTTCTTCAACCTTATATGTAACCTTACAGCCACTCTGATATAGCGGCAAATCCGCTTTTGAACCTTTCCAGCCACTGGCCTTAGTTACTTTAATTGGTTCCGGCAAAGTTTCAAAATTACCGCTACCTACTTGTTTTTTAATATAAAAATCAATACTGCTTAAATGTGCCGGTGGAGCAACCGTCCAAGTCTTATTGACCACGATTTCCACTGACTTAAAGTCCTTGACTTTCGGCACTTTAAATTTCATAATATCCGTTGGTGCCGAACCAGGTGTCGGTTTTAAAGTCGTTTCTTTATTGGCATCATGCCAATTATTATCCATCCATTCTTCTTTTAAAGTGGCTGGATAAGTGACAATTAATCTTTCATTTTTCTTTAAATTAATCTTATTTAAAGTAATGGTTCTAGTCGCTGCCTCCCATCTTTTCTCAATGTTATGGGAAATGTTCTGACCATTTTGTGTGTTTTTAACTTCAATTTTAATATCCTTAATATTGCCGCTAAAATTAATTTGATCAGCAATCGGATCGGTAATAACACCATCTCTGACCCTGCCTTCAATTAAAGTGCCATGCAATTTATCTAAAATTTGCTGTAAATTGCTGGCTGTTTGATTGGCATTAAGATATTCACCATTAGAAGAAACACTCTTCATAAAATACTCTTCAATAGTCTGAGTCATTCCGATGCCAACAGAAATAATTTCAATATCTTTGGCTTTAACAAAATCAGCTGTCATAATCGAATTTCTAACAACCCGGCCAATATCACCATTACTATTTCCAGTCCCGATGTGATTGCTCTTATGAGTCAAATTAACCTGATAACTATTATTTGCCTGGTTAAATCCTTTTCTCCAGAAGAGAGCATTCTCTTTATGCCAAAGTTCATGATTTGGCTGTGGCGTATCATTCGACACATTTACCTCTGAACGATCATACGCGAAAGTCGGTTCACCATCTGCAATCAATACCATCAGCTTTTTGGCCGTCGGATTATTGGCATTGGCAAATAATTGCTCCACTTTTTCAAAACCCATATCGACATAGGTTCCACCAACCGCCTGAATCTTGTCAATTTCTTTTTTCAAGTTTTTTTTATTGATAGATAAGTCATGATTTACTGTCACTGCCTGCGCGCCATTGTGAGCACTGGCAAAACTGACCACACCTACCCGGACATTCGTTTGTCCATCAACCAATAATTTATCAACAAATTTTTTAGCTGCATCTTTCGCATTGGTAATTCTTTGCCCTTTCATACTGCCGGAACGGTCAATCAACAGAATTACATCCAGCTTCCCTAAGGTTGGGGTGGCAACTTCTGAACCCTCAACCTGTAATTTAACCTTAAACTGACCATTCTTATAGTCAGAGGCCGATTTTTCAATCGTAATGCCCTCATTATTGTCTGTTCCCATAACCGAACCCTGATTTTTCACATGCGTTGTTTCACTCGCCTCCGCCGTGACCGGCAAGGCAACCATACCCTGCAGCAAATTAATGGTCATGATCAGCACCATCAATTTGGCCAGAATGGATTTTAGCTTGATTTTCTCTCCACTCATAATCTTGCTCCTCTCTTGCTAATTTTTAAGTCCCTTTGTTTCTTTATTTTTAAGGAAGTTAGTTTTTTCACAAACTTCTCTTAATTTTGTTAATATTATTTATGATTTTTTTCTATTTGTCTTATTTTTATATTTTATTTATCAATCACGGCTAAATTTATACTTAAAATATGTTGATAATATTGATCCAAAGCTGATAAATATCTGCTTATCCCATATCCACACCACCATGAATTTGTAGCAACAAAAAAGAATCTATGCTAAACTATCTTGATTTCCAATTCAGATCTTAGCCTGACAATAAGCCAGGCTTTAACACTCTGCAATCGGTCGATCATAGTTTCCCTTAGATTCCTGATTTTGCGTCCCAAAATTTCTCTTGGTTTGCTCTTTTATGTTATGACCATATTTTATATTATTTTTCAAAGTAAGTCAATAGTCTTATTTTTATTTTTTAATCTGAGAAACCTATTAAAAGTCCTGATATTTATAGGAAATATTCCAATTATTATTAATATTGTATATTTTTTATCTTTTGCCGAAGAAAAAATATAATTGCTTAAAGCATTCTCCTTTAAAGGGTTCAAACTTTATTTTTAAGCTTTTTTCAAATTTTTCCTGTAAAATTTACAATAAAAAAGATTAAAGAGCAAATATCGGATGCCTCTTTAACCTTTTTTATATTTATTCAGTTAATTTTAAGACCTATTATTATAGGCATTTATTTCTACAATTTAAAACAGCTTTATGCCTATTTTAAGCCGTGTATCACTACTTTATTGGTTTTCAAACCCAATCCGCTCCAATACAACGCCCTATCTCTTACCTTTATCATAAGGCTCACCGGCTGCCTTGGGACCAACCGAACGACCGCTGAACAAGATCAGGGCAATGATTGTCAGACATTTTTATAAATCTTTTCCTTTTTTCTTACGCAAATTCAGACCCATAGTCATCAAACCACTACCCAACAGTAAGAATAAACTACCAGCCACACCGTTTGTCTTGGGTAACTCAGTTTTACCTTGTGGAATGGTTTCTTCTTCCATAGTTTCTTCCTTGACTACTTCGTCTGTTGGCTTACCTTCTGGAACAATCGGTTCAAGGATGGTTTCTTCCTTTGGTTTTTCCGTTTCAGTTGAAGTCTTTGGCTGATCATTGTCTGACGGATCCGGCAACGGCTTATCTTTCTGATCATCCTCTCCTTTACCTGGATTATCCTGATCATCCTCTTCTTTTCCCGGATCATAAGGTTCCTTCGGTTCCTCAACAAAAAAGTTTTTAACTGTAACTTGACTGCTGCCATTATCAATGATCGTGATCCGGTAAGCACCAAAACTATATTCTTTTAAATCAACGGTCGGAGTAATACTCAAGTTATCTTCTCCGATCTTGGTTTCAAAAACATAGTATTTCAGTTCTTCACCGGCATCATTTTGCTTGCGTAAGTTAGCAAATACACCCCTAAAATTATTGGCTTCACCAAGTATCAAAGGTTCCTTTACCACTTGTTTTAGGGTATCGCCTGCCTGAACATAAAGCGTAATTTCTACATCTTTAATTCTGATTTTGTTAGCACCGGTCCAATCCTTAGTGACATTAATATTAATTTTTTCACTATCAGGAATTGCATCTACATGGAGATTTTCAATGTAAACGGTATCACTTTCCGCTGTAATCTTGATTTGATAATCACCAAAATGATAATCCGCTAGTCCTTCTTTGGCAACAAATGGAATGCTTTGGCCATCTATTTCGGTTTCAAACACAAAGTACTCAATTTCCCGCTTAGCTACCGGTTTACCCAATGGTAATGTTTCTTTCACGATAGTTAGCTCTTGACTATCTTGGACCTTTGGTGCTTCTTCGTTTTGTCCATCTTCAGTCTTTGGCGCTTCCCCAGTTTGGCCTTCATCAGCCTTTGGTGCTTCCTCTGCTTGGCCTTCTTCGGCTTTTGGAGCTTCTCCTAATTGTTTTTCTTCGGTCTGCGAAGTTTCTTCGGATTGTACTTCCTCAATTTTTGAAGTTTCCTCAGCTTGTCCTTCTTCGGCCTTTGGTGTTTCCGCAACTTCAGTTAAATCAGTGCTGCCGCCATTTTGACTTTCTGTTTCAGTCACTTCTTCGGCAACTGAATTTTCTGTGGTTTCTATAGTTGTAGACGATTCTTCAGACAGTCCGGTATTTTCTTCACTTATCAGCTCAGAATCATTGTCAGTTTGGGTATGCGACTCATTAGCATCATCAACGTTTTCTGCCGATTTTTCTGTTTTTTCCGCTTTTGGTGCACCGGCCGGTACTTCCTCATCTGGTAACTCCATGGTAGTCGATAACTTATCAGCCGAAACTTTGTCTGCCCAGAATCTTGGTAAATTATCAAACATAGCTACCCAATTATTTGTTTGATCTAAGATCAAGGTTTGGCCAGTTGATTCCAGATTACCTTGTTCATTCTTTACAAAAAGCTCAACTTTAACTGCTTTTTGATGTTCTTCGGCTGTCGTTCCCCAAAGTTTAACCACCCGCAAATTCCGATAATTCGGGTCATCCGGCTGCTTAACCTCAGTAATACCATTGGTGACAGTTACTTCGGCAGTAGCAGTAATATCTTTTGGATCAATCTTAATGGCAAATACCTTGTAACGGAAGATGTTCTGATAATCCCATGGCATCAGGATCGCCTGGCCATTGATATTTTCTTCCACTACCCGATAGCTGATATACTTGCCATTCGCCCATCTTGGCAGATCGGTTTTTACCTGTGTCCAGCCATTGCCATCATTTAGAATAAATTCTTCCAGTCTGGTAAAATCATCAGTTCCATCAGTAAAGGAATATAAAGCTAATTTGACATTTTTCCTGAGAATTGCCGGAAACTTATCATCCCATTCTTTCTTCATGGTGATATCAAGGTACTGAACATTGGTAAAGACAAATTTGCCATTGCCTTCACTTTCCATTAATTGATACTTTGTATTATCCAGTTTAAACATCGTATTTGGCTGAATAATTTGTGTTACTTCATCTACATCATTGACCAGCACTTCTTTAACGGTGTATCTGATTTTTTCACCGTCGGCCTTGTTGGTTGGTAAATTTGGCAATTTGGTCGCCCAATTTCCATTAGCCAGTGGCAGTTTAATTAACTGAATTGGCCGGATAGTTATATCCGGATCTTTGACATCATAAAGGGCTAAGGTCACAGCGGATCCAGTGGCTATTTGTCCCTTCCAAACTTTTTCCACTTCAATTTCATTCAAAGCTGTATTGGTGAACTTATGGACATCACCTGTCACTGCCATTTCCACTTGATACGAAATGCCGTCCAATGTGGCTTTGCTTAATCCTGTCGGCGCCGGTAAAACCGGAGTTCCATCCTGATTCAATTCCCTGACCACATAATCAATGACTCTGCCATTTTCGTCATAAACATAAACGTCTTTAAAGGAATTGGTCCAAACACCATTCTTTGAGTCATTGGCTGTTAAAGTCAATGTGTCAATCTGCTTATCGCCATGATATAAGCCAAAGTTGACACGATCAGCAGCTGCGCCAACCCAAGTCTTTTCAATGGTGATATCCTTGAGCTTGCTATTGGTGACAGTAAAGGTAATGGTATTGCCATTCACGTCTGTCTTGATATCACCAACTTGCTTATAACCGGTGATTTTCTCTTCGCTAATGGTATATTGGACTAATTCACCTGCTTTATATTTCGGGAAACTACCGGTAAAGGAACCTTTTGGTGTATCTTTATTCAGGCTTAGGCTTGCACTCTCTGTATCGTCAGCCAATAATTTAAAGCTTACACCGTCAGCCGCTGCATCATTACCCAGCCAATTCTTAACCACGTTAATGGTCATGGTTTCAATATTGGTATTGGTAATTACCCATGTACCTTGGACTTCATCATAAGCAACCTGATATTGACTATCATCAATTGCCTTGCCATTAATCAAAGTTTCTTTTACAGAGTAGCTATACGGATTGTCGTTGGCATCACATTCATCGACATTCTGGAAAGTTTCCGCCCAATTGTTATTGGCATTCAGTTCCAGAATTTGTGCAGGATCAACGGCTGTCGCCACAGTTTCACCTTCAATTTTCCGGTATAACTGTACTTTTACATTTTTCTTTAATTCATTTGGTGTATTTACCCAATCCTTTCTTACCTTCACTTCTTTTTTCGGTGAAACAAAAGTATTGGTAATTTTCCACTGATTTTCACCTGCTGGCTCGATCTTAATCTGATATTGACGATTATTCAAAGTAATCTTCTCGCCATCACTAAGGGCATGATCCTGCTGATCAACTTCTTTTACACCATAGCTGACGACCTGACCATTTTCCCGTTTTGGTAACGAATTTCCATTTTTATCCTGGGTAAAAATGAAAGACTGATTGCCGTTAATTTCTGTTACTGCTATGGTCTCTGTCCCTTTCCATAAAGCAATTTTAGCTTTGGCTGTTGGCCCATCCCATTGCTTTGTAACTGTAACCTGAGTTGTTTGAATATTTTTATTGGTTAAAGTGACTTTGAAATTTTGGCCATCTGTTCCTCGGTCAATGGTTAATTGATAATTTTCGCCGGCAATTTGATATTGCTGCTTATTATCTTTTTGTTCCTCAATGTTTAATTCCGTATCTCCAACCTTGGCCTCAAAAACATGATACTTCCGTTTATTTCCAGCTGCATCATATTTAGGGGCCTTAAAAGTACCACTTAATTGATCTTTGGTTAAAATAACGGTTTGTTTCGGAGTTGCTTCTACCATCTTCTGGTTGTCATTTAAGTCCTCAACATAAAGAACCGCCTCTACCGCTTTTTTATGCTCATCCGGTGTGTTTTTCCAGACTTTGTTAACGGTAATGGTTGCCATTTCCGTATTCTTATTTGCAAAAGTAACTTCCGGTTTTTCTGAGTTTACTTTCTGAGCCTCAGTTTCTTTATAGCCTTCCAGCTTACCTTCTTTCACATAATAGTCCACCAATTTTCCATTTTCATATTTGGAAACCGGAGCAAAGCTTAATTCTGAATCTCCGGACTGCAAAGTCTTGGTTTCTACTACTGTTCCGGTATCCGGAGTTCCTTGATATAAGCTAAAATCAACATCTTTCTTTGGACCATCCCATGTCTTTTTAACTTTTACTGTAATTTTTTCCACATTTTTATTGGTAATAGTTAAGTCCCGTTCCGTGACTTCATAACCTGCCGTTGCCGGTGTCTGATCATTGATGGTCAACTCTTTGATAGTATAGGTATATGTATTTCCGGCTGTATCAAATTTAGGTACCGAAACCTCTTTCACAAATTTTTCCTGTGCCTGATCATAATCATTTTTATTTAATGTAATAACCGTAAGTTCTTGTGGCTGGCCATTACCGGATTGCCGATTCAGCTGGACTTTGACTTGTGCCTGATCAATCAACACCTGTGGTGTATTTTCCCATTCTTTGGTAATGGTGATCTTCTTCTCCTCGGTGTTATGATTGACAAAGGTAACCTCATTGCCGTTTTCCTGTTTATCAATTTGCTTATAACCTGTGCCTTCTACTTCAGCTACTTGATAGCTGATTTCCTGACCGGTTGGCTCACTGCCATCTGACCGTTTCAGGCTATCATACTTTGGAGCCGTAAAGGTTATTTGGGCATTATGTTCTGCCGGAATCGTTTGCGTTTCCTCATGAACAGTAACATCTCCAACTTTACCGGTCAAAGTGACCTCAACTGCTTTGGGATCACCCTTCCACTCTTTTTTAACTGTCCGGGCAATGGTTTCAATATTGCGGTTGGTTAAGGTACCGGCCAATACTAATTGTTTAAAATCCGGATCAAAAGTTTCAGTCATAATGACTTCGCCGCCATTATCTGCTTGATAGATGGTTCTATCCAAACCAATTTCTTTCACCTTATAGATATAGGGCTTACCCTCATCATCATATTTTCTTACTTGTTCGGTGTAAAAACCTTTCCAATTTGAATCAATATTGCCACTGCCACTTACATCTGTAATCGTCATCGTCCGCTCAAATTTTTGGTCATTTTGATATACTTCAAGCTCAAGCATTTCCGGCATTGTGCCTAACCATTTTTTGGTAACTACAATAAGTCGTTTTTCCACATTTTTATTGGTAATGGTAAAAGTAATTTTATCATTGGTTTTGTCTATTTTGGGCTGACCTACTTGTTCATAGTTTGCTATGGCTCTTTCTACTGCACTATAAACAATTTCTGCACCATTTTTAAATTTTGGTACATTAATTTCTTTTTGCCAGTTGGTATCTTTGCTTAATTCTAAAGTCGCCGCAATTTCTCCACTGTCTGAATCCTTGATATCAACAATAACAGTCTGTCCATCCGGAATCAAATCACCTACCCATTTTTTAATCAATTCCACTGTGATTTGAGATCTGGTATATTTTATTTTAAGCGGATTGGCAAATTTAAGAGTTTCGTTTTGATTTAATTTTAATTCTGTTTCGCTATTAATCGAATACCATGTATTTTCCTGACCAGTCTGATTAAATTTTATTTGATAGGTAAAGGTCAAAGTTTCCTCTGCACCCAAACTGAAATTAGACAATTGAAAAGTATTGCTGGCCGAATCAAAACTATTGGCAATGGCTGCTACCATTTGTTGAAATTTTTCTTTTTCTTCATTGGTACCATTGGTCTTTTGACCGGTAACTATGGCTTTCCCGCCAATTACATCAAATTGCAAATTCGCTTTTTCGGTAACTACACCATCCGAAACACGCTTATTAATTAAAGTTTCTTGAATGGATTTTAAGATTTTATCCAAATCCTGTCCTTCATTTCCAGCCTCAGAATATGTTCCGCTGGAGGCAATGCCATTCATGACAGCTTTCCCTTCATCACTATCCATACCAATGCCAATTGCCAGAATATTAACCTGATTATCTTTTGCTTTTTGAGCTTCTGTTAAAGTCCGTTCTTTGATGACAGTTGTCATTTGTTGCCCATCACCAATCCTGTTCAATAATTTGATATACCAGTTTCTGTTTTTCCAAATTCCGCCCCTATGTCCAGCTCCCCAGCCACCCAGGAATTTTTTATAATAGATAGCAAAACCAGGTTTTGGTGTATCAGAATCAGCCTGATGATTTTCATGATGAGCAAACTCCGGATCAGATGCATTTGCATCATAAGCATAGGTTGGTTCTCCATCCGAGATCAAAATCATCACTTTTTGACGATTACTACTAAACAAAGAATTACCAAGCATTAAACCATCCTGGGTATAAGTAGCTCCATCTGCAGTTAAGGAATTAATGGCGGTTTCAACATCTGAATAATTTTTAGTTAAATCAATATTTTTCTTAGCATAATGGTCAAACGACACCACTCCCACTCGAAATAAATCGGGGTGCTGGGCAGTGTTTTTAGCCAGCAAACCTTTGGCAAAATTCTTGGCAGCCTGTCTGGCTGTTTCCATTCTTCTATAACTACTCATACTGCCTGAAGTATCAATTACCAGAACCACATCGGTTGGTTTTAATTGTGTGGTTTCAGTTTGACTGCCAGTAAAACTGGTTATGACCTCAAATACTCCATTTTCTTTTTTAGTAACTTGTCTTTTATAAGTAATGCCATCTTGTTCCAAGACTACCGGATTGTCACCCTGCAGTGTGTATTCATAGTCTTCTTCTGCTACTACCGGCATACTGACCATTCCCTGTAATAGATTAATGGTCATCATCAAAACCAATAATTTAGCCAGTATGGATTTAAACTTATTCCCTTGTCCAGTCATGCTTTTACTCCTCTCACTTATTAAAACTAATTTCTCTAGAAAACTCTCCCTTTGTCGGCAACAAACGAACTTGTTTCAAAAAACCTTTTTCTTCCTCCTTTCATCATAATCACAGGAACGAAAGTATCTGAAATTCTTCAAAAGAAAAAGAAAAACTCCGTCTCGATTGCAAGCTGATAACACAAATTTTGTGTTTTCCTGCAATCGGACGATCATAGTTTCCCTTAGATTCCTGATTTTGCGTCCCAAGATTTCTCTTGGTTTGCCCATATTTTTTCTTATTTTAGCTTTTCTGAAATTAATCTGTCTACAATTATCCTCTTTTTAGTGATTTCTTCAGCCTGTAATTGACTGCCTCATGATTAATATCAGCTGTAAGATCAATACTCTGCCTGTTTTTAATTCTTTTTTTAACTTCAAAACATATATTATTATATTTTTTTTAATAAGTCAATAGACTTATTCTTTTTTATTTTTTTCTAATCTTCTATGCCTATATGAATTTCGCTTGCTACCAGCATTTGCCTTAATTTTTATGAAATTTGCTGTTTTTTTGTGTTATTTTGTTAAAGAAATACTTTTCTTTATAGAACTTACTCAACTTTCCCAACATTTTTTGCTTCTATATCACACTAAAGAACAGGAATATGAGTTTCATTATCGCAATTCGCTAAGTAAAATTGTAGTTGTTCCCAGCGATTTAACAAAGTCTGTCAAAAAAACTTCGTTTTTGCGCAGGCGTCTATCCTGCCAAAAAAGATTGTTCTACGGAAAATAGGAATGTTGAGTAATTTAGTTTTTTCTGATATTTCTTTTATTAAAAAAATCTTATGTCTCCACTTTTATAGTTTTTAACCTATCAAAAGCAAAAGGCTCACAGAATATTCTGTAAACCTTTTAGCTATAATTAACTATTTTATTAGTAGGATTTAATAACTATTTCTGATTATTTATCTTATTTATCTCATAATCTTCGACATTTATTCTTGGTTATTTCCTGAATCTATCTCTTACCCTTATCATAAGGCTCACCGGCTGCCTTGGGACCAACCGAACGACCGCTGAACAAGATCAGGGCAATGATTGTCAGTAAATAGGGGATCGCATCATAAAGCTCTTTTGGCAATTGACCCAGAAATGGCATTTTCAGTGCTAATGACAAAGAATCGGCATAACTGCTGAGGATCTGGGCAAAGGCAAAGAACAAGCCGGAGGCCAAAACTCCCAGCGGCTTCCACTTACCAAAAATCAAAGCGGCCAGGGCAATAAAGCCGGTACCATGAATCCCGATAATGGTATACTGGGTATTTTGCGTTAAGATCATAATACCACCGGCTAATCCCGCTAAAAATCCGGAAGTCAGTACACCAAAATAACGCATTTTAAAAACATTAATGCCCAAACTGTCGATCGCATGCGGATTTTCACCGGTGCCGCGCAGTCTCAAACCAAATGCAGTCTTATATAGTAAAAACCAGGCCAGGATTACTACCACAAAGGCCACATAAACGGTCGGATAAATATTATTAAAGAAAATATCCCCAATCAGCGGGATCTTATGCAGCAGCGGGATCGGTGCTTTTAAAAAGCCCTTACTGAAAGCTTCAGTCCGTTGTTGGTGGAAAATAATACCAGCCATATAAACGGTAAAACCACCAGCAAAAATATTAATGGCAGTACCGGAAATGGTTTGGTCGGCCCGCAGATTAATACTTAAATAAGCATGTAAGACCGAAATCACCAAACCAGCCACCGAGCCGCCGACAATGGCGATCCAGGGAGCAAACACATCCACCGGCTCGGGCAATACAATTTCCAGAAAATAAACTAAAGTTGCGGCCGTAAAACCGCCAATCATCATAATTCCTTCCAGGGCAATATTGACCACGCCCGAGCGTTCAGAAAAAAGACCGCCAATTCCGGCAATGATAATCGGTGTTCCGTAAATCAAGGTCGCTTGAATAATTGAGATCAGTAAATCCATTATTTTGCCCTCCTTACTTTCATAATCATTTCAACCAAGCCGGTTTTCATGGCTACAAAAACAATAATCGAGGCTGAAATAATGACGGCAATTGCATCCGGCACCTTCTGAGCGGTCATAAAGGGCTGGGCAACCTTTAAGGCCGCCAGTAACAGGCCACTAAACAATGAGCCAATGGCCGTATTACCACCGATCAAAGCCACTGCAATCCCATCAAAACCATAATTTTCAAAGGACACCAGCACCCTGCCCTTGCCAAATAATCCGCTGACCAGCAGAACGCCGGCCAATCCGGAAAAGGCACCGGCAATGGCCATAGATAAAGCCGCATTGCGCTTGACCTTCATACCGGCATATTCGGCGGCATGCGGATTATAGCCAACTGCCTTTAATTCATAACCAAAGGTCGTTTTATTAATAATATAGCTAAAGATAATAATAGAAATAATAACAATGATAAATCCCCAATGAAACTGAGAACGTCCGGTCATCTCACTTAAAAACTTGCTTTGCAGCAAAGCATTTTCATGCAAACGTACGGTTTCATTGGAACTGGAACCCGGCAATGCCTTTAATACATAATTGGATAAATATCGGGCGGTATAATTGAGCATGATCGTCACTACAACCTCATGAACATTATATTTGGCCTTTAAATACCCGGCAATAAAGCCCCAAATTGCACCGGCCAAAGCTCCGCCCAGAACGGTGGCAGGTAATAAAAGCAGAGCCGGGCCATCAAATAAGACCCCAATTACTGCCGCTGCCATTGAGCCAACCAGCACCTGACCTTCGGCACCGATATTAAATAATCCGGTGCGGAAAGCAAAGGCCACTGACAAGCCGGTCATAATGATCGGCATGGCATAAACCAGCAGGGTTGCCAAAGTCCGAACGGAAAAAACGGGTTTATCGGTACCAATATTGTCCAAATTAAGACCCAGTACCGCCCGGACCATTGATTTAAAAAGAATCAATGGATTTTCACCGGTCACTACCATAATTAAGGCTCCCAGTAAAAAACCAAGCAGCACCGCAATAACCGGCATCCAGCGATTGAGTTTTTTTAATCGTGATCTATCGTCCATCTTCCTTCTCCTCCTTTCGCTTACCAGCCATCATCAGACCTAACTCATTTTCATCGGTTTCACTTGCCATGACTGTTCCAACAATTTCACCGCTATGAATGACCGCGATCCGGTCAGCCACATTTAAAACTTCATCCAATTCCAAAGACATCAAAAAGACGGCATGTCCCTTGTCCCGTTCTTCCACCAGACGTTCATGAATATACTCAATTGCCCCGACATCCAAACCTCTGGTCGGTTGGGCAGCAATCAGCAATTCCGGTGAGCGGTTGACTTCCCGGGCAATAATTGCTTTTTGCTGATTTCCACCGCTCATCGAGCGGGCAATGGTTTCACTGCCCATACCGGAACGAACATCAAATTCTTCAATCAAACGGTCAGATAATTCCCGTCTGGGACCGAATTGAATCAGTCCTTTCTGCGCTAAAGGCTCCATAAAATAGGTTTGCAGGGCCATGTTTTCTTCCAGAGTAAAATCCAGAACCAAACCATGCTTATGCCGATCTTCAGGAATATGGCCGATCCCGGCCATGGTTCGCTGACGAATCGGTGCCTTGGTAATATCCTGTCCTAAAAAATGAATACTGCCGCTTTCGACTTTACGCAAACCGGTGATCGCTTCAATTAATTCCATTTGGCCATTGCCATCAATCCCGGCCAAACAAAAAATTTCACCCCGCCGTACTTCCAGACTAAGATTTTTAACGGCAGGCAGATTGCGATTGCTTTTGACATTGAGGTCTTTGACCATCAGCACCACCTCAGTCGGTTCAGCCGGTTTCTTATCGACCTTAAAAGAAACTTCCCGGCCAACCATCATTTCTGCCATTTGTTCTTCGCTGGTATCTTTGACCTCGATCGTTCCAATATATTTACCTTTGCGCAAAACGGTACAGCGGTCAGCCACCGCTTTAATCTCGGCTAATTTATGGGTAATTAAAAGAATCGATTTGCCTTCAGAAATCAAGCGCTGCATAATTTTGATCAGTTCCCGGATCTCCTGCGGAGTTAAAACCGCTGTCGGTTCGTCTAATATTAAAATCTCGGCATTGCGATAAAGCATTTTCAGGATCTCTACCCGCTGCTGCATGCCGACCGAAATATCAGCGATTTTAGCATCAGGATCAACCTCCAAACCGTATTTCAAACTGATTTCTTTTACTTTTTGGCGAGCCGTTTCCAGATCCAAAACTATCCCTTTTTTCGGCTCGACTCCTAAAACAATGTTTTCCGCCACCGTAAAATCATCAATCAGCTTAAAGTGTTGATGTACCATCCCGATCCCCAGCGCCGTGGCAATATTCGGGTCAGTGATTTTCACTTCCTGACCGGCCACTTTGATTTTTCCTTGATCCGGCTGATATAAACCAAACAAAATACTCATCAAAGTAGATTTACCTGCTCCATTTTCGCCAAGCAGAGCATGAATCTCCCCTTTTTTCAACTGTAAGGTAATGTCGTCATTCGCCCGAATCCCGGGAAATTCCTTGGTGATTCCCAGCATTTCAATAATATAGTCCATTTCTTACCCCTTTGTCTATGCTTTGTCAAGACCACCTTTGCCCTGCATCCAGCTCCTTTACCGGCTGTATCTACATTCAAAAGATCGGTCAGTTACTCCTTGCTTTTCTTGTCTACAAAATAATTGTCTGTTTTGTCAAGACCACTCTTGCGATCGCCCAGCCTCTTCTTTGGCTGCCTCTGTCTTCAAAGGAGGTCCGTTGCTTCCTGATTTTAATTTCTACAAAATGACCACTTGCCTGATCAGGCCCTGCTGCCGGGCATAAGCCGCCAACTGCTCCGTTTCTTCCCGCTTGGGCAAATGCGCCGCTATATCCTTCGCTCCTCTGGAACCTTTGGCATGAACCCTGATCAATTTAAATAAAACTTCCGGATAGTCCTGCAAGCAGCTGGCGATCTGGCGAACCGTTGCTTGTTCATCATAATAGCCTTTGATATGGACCAGCCGTACTTCTTCAATTTTTCCCAAAGCCAGCAATTTCCGCAAATTCTGAAAGTTACGGCCCAGCATCTCGGCCGACTCACTGCCGACCAATGTCTGGCCTTCCAGCCGTTGTCCGGCTGGGTTTGAGGACTGAGCAAATGATTGTCTGCTCAAAGGCAAAGGCTCTGCTGCCAGATCTTTTCCCTCTGTTTGCACCACCAACTGCGGTGATTGGTCGGCTGCTTTTGTTTTTAAATATTTTCCGGAAAAGCAAAGTTCTTTCAGGCCCTGGCCGCTGCCTTTAATATCAAATAAAAATTTATCAGTTTCTTCAATCAGATCGATGATCGCATCATATGGAAAAAAACCATTACTGTCCAGATAACAGCTAAGGCCCAGTTTTTTCACTTCCCTGAATAAGAGTGTCAGCTCTCGGGCATAGATAGTCGGCTCGCCTCCGGAAACTGTAATCCCCCGGATAAAGGGCATTGATGCCTTAATCTCCTCAATCAGTTGAGCCAGCGAATAAAGCCGGGCAGTCGTCGAAACCATGGCAATCGTTTCCGGATTATGGCAGTATAAACAGTTCAGATTACAACCTTGTAAAAAAATACTGGTTCGGTTGCCAATCCCCTCGACATTGGAAAATGGTATAATCCGCTGCACCGGTAAGTAAATATCAGATAAATTGGACATTCATTACTCCTCCAAAGCAAATGCTCTGCTCACAGCCATTTTCCATAGACCATTTGACGGACAACCCGGCCAAATGACAAAGCCTGTCCCGACCTATATGCATCTGCATTTTCTTTTTCATAAAAAAAACCACTTTTTCAGCTTAACCGCTAAAAATCAGCCTATCTTGAAAAAGTGGTTTTCGTTTCCAGCCAATTTGCCACTACAGAAGCAGTGCCCTGGTACAGCTTTCTGGCTCTCGTTTCCAATTTTTGATGCCATCACAACAGATCTGTCTGTTTAAAGTAAAATTTCTTCCTGTTCGCGCAGACTGCGGTCAAAGACATGGGCATTTAAGTCCGTTCCCGAGCCAAACCAGGTAGTATCACGCAGCACGGCCTGGTCAGCTCTGGCTTTTGCCACTTCACTTTTTTTCACCAAATAACCGGTGACCCGAATTAAGTCGGTATTTTTTAAATAGGTAGTAATATAACGATAATTGAGGGCAAAAGCACCATCGACGATATCAACAATGGCATCCAAATGGTCGACATAAGTTTGATCAAAAGCAAATAAATCGCCGGTGCCGGATGGAAAATAGCGGTGGAATGGGGCTGATTGCTTTAAATGCTCAAGCAGTGCCGGTTCTTCTCCCACCCGAATCCGGTGAGCCGGTGTGTTGTCCTTATCTTCCTCATGCAAGCTGGCACCAACCTGAGCATGCAGCAAATAGTGATTATTGGTTCTTTGCACATAAACACCGGTATGAGCAGCATTGGTCGCCTCCAACTGATCTAAAATGCGGGTGGCAATTTCATCTCCACGCTTTGACATGCCAAAGGTCTCTTCACTTCCTTCCAGCCGTAGCAAATGATTGACCGCATCAGCCAGCCCGACAATGGCCAGCATGGATGTAAAATTATGGGCATGAATAAAGCCCTCTTTAACTAAAAAGCTGGTTTCAAAATAATTGGATTTTTCGACCAGAAAACGATGTCTTTTATCCATAGTCGACAAGGCCAGCTTAGCCACTTTCGGCATCCAGTTTTCGACCATATCGTCAGTTGAAGTCGCCGCTTTGGCAATGGTACCAAGGCGCAGCCGAGTTAATGTATAGGCTCCGCCGGCCATTGGCAGGGCATTATAGCAGCTGGCCATGGCATATTCGCCTAAATCCTTGGTATAATAAAGATCATTGGCAAATGAGGGCTTGGATACCAATAAGCAAGCTTTGGCCGCCAATTCGGCAAATTCCCTCGAAGTCTTATTTTTATCATATTTAATACTCATATTCGGAGTTGGGTTCTCCAGCTCAATCACTGCTCTTAAAATTAATTTACCTGCCCTGGTTTCATATGGGCCGATATCGGCATGACAAAAGGAATCGGTAATCGTCTTATCAATATGATTAAGGAAGCGCTTGATTTTTTTAAAGTCAGCTTCTTCATCGGTAATAAATGGCTCCAATAAACGGTCTAAATGACCGATAAAAACCGGAAATGAAGTAATGGACGGAACATGCGAATACAAAATCAACAGACCATCCAAACATTCCTCCAAATCCTGAGGTGCCGGCAATTCCAAGAACTTACAGCCATTTTTAATATAAACGGAATAATCCGGCAAAATATAACGGGGACGATAAATCGCATATCCTTCGTTTAAGTCGCAAATCATTTGGTTTTGAATATATTCCCATTCTTCTTCGGTATAACCTAAGAGCTCAACCGGTGAAATCATCCGCTCAGCTGCATTGGCTAAACTAAACAGCTTTTGCTGATAAGTCAGGGTCTTACTGGTGGCAATTTGTAAAATATCTTCTTTTGTTGCTAGCATGAGACACCTCTTTTCCATCTCTTTTTATTTTTTATATTTTATTTTTTTCTTTGTCAGAAAACATACTTCTGTACCTTCTGTAAAAGTGCATTTTCTAACATCTTATTATACCCTTTTTTTCGTGAATTCGCAATCTCTTTTTGGAATTTTGGGGATAAAAACATAAAAAAAGACACAAAATCTGTTTAAAATTTTGTGTCTTTTGTGTGCCACTTACTTTACTCGGTTTCCATTAATAATTTCTGCAAATCTTTAGGATAAATCTTGGGCTTTTATCGGCATAAATCATCGATTGCTCTTAAATAGTAAGCCGGCTTGGGTAATCTTATCTTCCGGTCTTCCATAATTATTCCAGCTCATATAAACTGCCAAAACGGTAACCGGCTTCATCCAGACCGCTGATGATCTCAGCCAGTGCTTCGGTATTGGAGCTGCTGACAGCATGCAAAAGGATTACTGCTCCAGGATGATAATTTTCCATCACATGATTTAAGGCATATTCTTTGCCTGGTTGATTGTCAACTTCCCAGTCTTTATAGGCCATACTCCAAAAGACATTGCGATAGCCCATTTTACGGATAATATACAGATCTCTTTCGGTGTATCTTCCACTGGGAAAGCGGAAAAACGGATCAATTTCTGTGCCGGTCAGCTCCTTAAATCGATCTCCAACCTGCGCAACTTCTTCCATCACCTGTTCATCAGTCTTGGTTGTAAAATCAGGATGTGTCTGTGAATGATTGCCAACCACATGTCCTTCTGCCCGCATGCGTTTGACCAGCTCGGGATTATGTTTTAAATAGGAGCCGGTAATAAAAAAAGCTGCCTTAATTTCTTTTTCTTTTAAAGTATCTAAAATTGCCGGACTAAATCCATTTTCATAACCTTCATCAAAAGTCAGGTAAACTACTTTTTCTTCGGTATTACCCAGATAATAGGTGCCATATTTAGGCAAATCTGCTTTATAATAAGCAGTTACCGGCTGATGCTCTTTGTTTCTCTTAAAGCCCCAGGACTGCGGCTCCTGACTTAAAGCATCAATATCAATATCCGGATTATATTCCGCCTGACTACTGAATTGATGAACAATTTCCGGCGGAGTGTTGCTCACCGGACCGGTAGTGCCGGCTTCTTCCGGCTTTGATGCCTGAATGTCACTGTTTTCCGGCTGATTTGTATTAGGATCAGATTCAGTTGCGGGTTCTTCCACAGCTGCTGTTTGCTCCTTCGGCTTTGCCTGATTTTCCTGTTTTTCTTGATTTGGGGCAGGATCGGCTTTTGTTTCTTCGCTTTTAACTTCTGGCTTGGACTGTTCAACTGGCGGAATATTATTTTTCTCCGGAATCCGCTGTTCCTGTTTTGGAAGGGTACTGCCTGAATGAGGCTTCTCCATTGGGCCACAGCTGACCAAACCAATCAGCAAAAGCATAATCACCGCCGCACTTTTATAATTTCCTTTCATATTGTCCTCCCTTACATCAAAAGATCACCATTTTAAACGAGTATTCTCATATTCCCCGTCGATTTTTTGCATAACTGCCTGCATTAATCTGATATCAAGACTACTGAATTTTTCCCATTCTTTCTTTGATATCTTCATTTGGGGCACTACCCGGTAATTTAGAAACTAAAATTCCATCACTGCCGATAAAAGCATTGGTTGGATAACCACTGATACCATAAGCCCGCATTGTTGTGCCATCCTGATCAAACAAAACTTTAATGTTTTCAGAGTAACCCTGCTGCTCATACCAGGTTTTGAATTCTTCTTCCGAATATTCACGATTGTACCCCGGAGCAACAATTGTATAAATCTCAAAATCATTGTCCTGATCGACAAGCTCGGCTAGATCCGGCATTCCCTGGGTACAAAAATGGCACCAGGAAGCCCAAAATTTCAAATATACCTTTTTGCCCTGCAGATCTGCCAGGGCCACTTCATTTCCGTTCATATCCTTTAAAGTAAAAGTTGGTGCAGCCACACCTTTATTTTTTTGCTCACTTTCACTTTTTTCAGTCTGCTCTTTCTTCTCCCCGGTTGAAGTCGTATTTTGTTGACCATCAGCTGCCGGTGGGTTGTCAGTTTGACCGGTCATGCTGCATCCACTGAAAATAATGATAAACATTAATAATGCTACATATTTGATTTTATTTTTCATAAATATTCCTCTCTTTGTCTTAATTAATACTTCAACTTTTCCACAGTCTTTTTTGGCTCTATCCCGCTCCAAATTTTGAAACAGGCAGATCCGGCCCAATATACTTATCCGCCTGGCTCCTTAATTCTACAAATTTCTGAGAGCCTTTTTACTGAAACCACCTTTGGACAGTGGCGGTAATTACATTTAAGCCATTGCTCATCAGCAAAATTCCCATAAAAATGATCAAAACCCCACCAGCCCTTTTTAATAAGGGTAAATGCTTTCTGGTACCACTCAATTTAGTCAGAAGCACATCAGAAAACACGGAAATCAGAAAAAATGGGATCATTAGCCCAGCTGCATAGATCATAATTAAAGAAACCGCATACATGCCTTGCTCGCCGCTGGCCGCTAATGCTGATACCGAAAACATGATCGGACCAATGCAGGGTGTCCAGCCGAAACTAAACAGCAGTCCCAGTAAAAAGGCGGAAATATATTGATTTCTTGGTGTGCTTTTAACACTCAACTTTTTTTCTCTTTCCAAAAAACTCAATTTCAGCAGACCGGTTTGATGTAAGCCCAGTAAAATTACAATCCCGCCCACGACCGGATAAAAGTATTTTCCCTGAAGAAGCTGTCCCAAAAAGCTGGTACCAAATCCCAAAATCAAAAAAGCCACTGAAATTCCCAATACAAATAATATCGTTTTTATTAATTTGATGGTCTGTATTCGCAAGGAGCCAATCTTAAATTCTTTACCTTTTTTGTCCTCATCCGATAAAATGCCGATATAAACCGGCAGGACCGGCAAAATACAAGGAGAGAAAAAAGAAAGCAAGCCTCCGATAAATACAGCTCCAATACTGATTGCTTGATTCATAATATCCTTTCTTGCTCGGTTTTTATTGCTTATTTAGTATATCATACTCATTTCTTTATTTCTATAAAAATTAGGTTAATTTCTTAACTCAGCTGCTTCCGCTTTTTTAATGCCGGCAAGCCTTTATTTACAGTTATAACTGCATCTGTGATCTCTGTTGCCGTGACCGCTTCTGATTCTGGCTGTTTAAAATTTATTTAAAAATTAATCAATTTTTAAGGCTGTTCTCTTTAGATTCTAAAGGGTTTTTGCTAAAATTAAATTGAGCTTTTTTGCTTATTTTTACCAGCCGGCTGAAAGGTCAACCATTCATTGCTTAAACAGAAATATTCCGGTTTGAAGCTGACATCGTTAAAAGTCCTGCAAGACACTTTGAGGTTTGAGCGGATTATTAAAAGTAAGTAACTCTAAATTTCCAGCCAATCCATTAAAGGAGAAACCATGAAAACAAGCATAAAATTCAGTCATTTATTTTTAGCTATTCTGTTAAATTTATTGCTGCTCCTGCCCTTCTTACTGATTTGGGTCAGTGCTTTTGTGCTGGTTTTTTTTGGCATTTCCGGTGTTTTAAGTGGCTTATTTTTAATTTTCAGCTATCTGGCGGCTTTCCGGATCAATTTAATTCCTAATGGATTTTATGAGCATGCCCTTTTGTTATTTGCTTATTCCAGTTTTTTTATTGGTACCGGTGGTTTGCTTTTAGCTTTCATGAGCAAATTTGTTCCCTTCTTTTTAAGTATCACCAAAAAATATTGTCAATGGACTCTCAAATGGATTGGAGGGCCGATGGATGAAAACTAATCGATTATTTCTTTTCTTTATTGCCTTTTTTTGCGGATTGATTCTTTTAGCCTTTACCCTTTTCTTTATTTTTTTAGCCAAAAATAATTTAAGCTGGAATGACTACTGGCAGCAATCAGATATCTACGGCACCAGTCTGACTTTGCCCAAATTAAAATTTACCAAAGGGATTAAAACCTTACACCGGGAAATGAATTTTCCGGTTTCTAAAAAGCTAAAGATAACAGTCGACATCGAAAACATTTCCTTTGTCGAGGAAAACCGAGAGGATATTTTAGTGGTCTATGATTATCGTCATCCCCATGCACCGGAGTACCATATTGATTTTAAAGCTTTTTTTATCCGTGATGAAATTCAAATTATTGCGACCACAACAGCCAAAAAGCAAAATTCCCTGCCTTTTTCAGCAGCTGACTTAGATGGCATCTACCGGGGATCGATCGAAATCCATCTGCCCAAAGACCTGCAACTGGAAACTTTGGCCTTAACTACTTCGGGCCTGAATATTGAGCAAAATATGCTTTATGAAAATGCAGACAGTTATATTCTGACTTCTTCCATGGGAAATATCAGCTTTGTGATTAACCAGCCTAAAAAATTAATTTCGGTCGAAACAGATCTGGGTAACTGCTCTGTTTTAACTCAGGCACCGGTTGAGATTTTTGACTTGATTTCCAATTTGGGAAATGCTTATTTAGACTTTGAGCAGTCAATTGACACCCTCTATGTGATCAACAGCTTTGGTAACAGCACTGTAGTTTTTAATGACAGTTTAACTGCCGGTAATATTCAAAGTAATGTTGGTAAAGTTCATTTGTTTGGCCGGAAACTGCCTGACAATCTGAATATTTCGACCCTGACCGGCGATATCTTAACCTATTTAAGTCAAAATCCTTCTACTTATTTAAGTACTGTTGATGGTACGGTCAGCAGCTACTTTGAGCTGACCGATCAGCTCGATCCCAGATTATATATTACTTCCCACGCCGGTAATATTCAGGTTTTGCCGCCAACCGAAGATCATTTAATGTCTTTAAAAAAAGAAATGCCTTTGCCGGTCATTAAGGAAGATCAAGGCCAGCGAGATCGCATTTTTTCCGATTCCCTCTCCCGGCCAAATATACTTTTTTATCAACCAGCTTCTGCCCTGCCCTTGACCGAATCTTCTGATATTGCTGAACCAGCAGCTGTTATCAGTCCCAGGGCAGCCAGTGATGATGCGGTCGAATTAAAAATGCCCGCTAATTGACGGCAATCAAAACCGCCGGCTCAGCCGGCGGTTTGCTCTGCCCCTGTAAGGGGCTGTTACTGGCTGCGCTTGTAAGCGCACTGGAGGTCTGCCTCTCGCATACTGTTTCAGCTACCGCTAAAGCGGTTTACTTCTTGCTTCCTTTTTCCGGCTCACCCGTGAACGGGTCATATATTCCTTTAAACTTATTTGATCTTTTAACTTATCTTCTACTAGCTGGTTCCTTATGTATTCCTGTATTTTCTTCGCATTTTTTCCTACTGTATCTACATAATATCCTCGACACCAGAAATTTCGATTCCCATACTTATACTTTAAATTCGCATGTCTATCGAATATCATTAAGCTACTTTTCCCTTT
>RQYD01000031.1 GCA_003858485.1 Clostridiales bacterium COT073_COT-073 | reverse complement strand
TCGCGAGGGCTCTCATATGCCATCTTCCGTATTCAAAACCTTCTATGCAAGCATAGCGGTTTTGATACTTCAGATGTCGCACTCGTGCTTTTTTCGCGGATATTATATCATAAATTTGGAAAATACATCGAAAAACTATAATTCCGATCTCTATTCCTTTACTTTCACCCGGTAAATCGTGGTATCATCATGGTTATCCTGTATGTACTGGCGCACCTGCCACCAAACATAACCATCCTGATAAAGCAAATCGCCCCTGCCAATTCCATACCAAGGCAGAGTGGTAATGGCTTTAATGATTTGGCCATTGCCATTTACAATCGTATATTGAAGCTCTGTTTCATAGTCACTTATGTTTTCATTTATTCGCTTTTTTTGCCAAATCAGGAAAAATTTATCTTCACCAATGGCCACTATCTTGGGTACAGAGTAATAAACTCCCTCCTCCCGGGAATAATCGGTTAATTTTAAACTCTTTTTTTGCCCATTTGTCAAATTTTTATTGATGGTATATAAATAAACGTCCCGGCGACTGACATCTTCACCAGTAATGGTATAACTATCAAAGCTTTTGGCTTTGCCATAATCAATTTGATTTACTGCCACTAAAATATTGTCCCTGCTTTGTTCCACACCGCCAATAAAAACACCGGTTTGATTGGCCCCTATTTCTCCGGGAATTGGGATTATATTGGCTTCTTTTTTAACCTGCCTGGATGCCGAATCCAGCTTAGTCACCACCACCGCCCGGGGATAACCATCACCATGGTCAACTAAGAACAAATCTCCATTTTGTTTATCATGTATGGCAAACTGATTAAAGGAATGACTGACATGATTAATCTGAAATCGACCCAAATCATGGGCATTTAATACTTTCATTAACTTACTGTCAACCACCACCGTCAATTGGCTTTGATGATTTAACCCATCTTCTGTTCGGTAGCGCTCTCTGGCTGTATGAATAACCAAAGTATCTTTCCATTCTGACATCGACACCGAACCACCCTCAAAGGGTTTGGTGGTATAGGTATTTTTAATATCCAGGCTGGCCACAGGTTTAAATTGATGATTGGTCTTAACTAATTTTAAAATTGTGGCATCTTTTTTTTCTTTTGGATTGTTATTGCCAAATAAAAAGTAATTATGCTCCCGGCCATGATAAAAGCCGCCAAAAATTTCTCCCTGATAGGGCAGGCTAAAGGTATCAACAACTTCCATTGCCGGGGATAATTTCTTAATAACTACTTCGGAGGTTCGGGAGCCATCCTCCTTACTGTCACGGTAACTACTGGTATAAATCAGAAAATAATGGCCCTCCTGATAAAACATAAAATTCTGTTTAGGGCTGGCCCAGCGAGCATCATAGATAATATTTGAAGTAATTTCCCAGTCCTCTTTATCTAAGGGAAATACATTCTCCGGAATTTCTGAAATTAATTTTAAGCTCAAGCTTTCTGGCATCCATTTTACTTTGACATTGATCATGGCCATGGTTTCCTCTAATGGCACATAAAATTCTCCTTTATATAAAAATCCATGCAAATCTTGGACCACATTCTCAACTTCAATTGGCGCTGAAGCCGGTTGAACATAAATTAATTCCTCCGGGTAATCCCATTCTGCCTCTGCCGGACTGCGATATAAGGTATGCTTTATTAATTCGGTTCGCATTTTTTCCGGGCTCCAGACGATGTTAAACCGACTGTAGGTGTTGCTTAAAAGCTGAGCTAAATCGGTTAAGCGATAATAGCTTTTATAGTCAATAACATAGCCGGGGATGTCATAGCTATCAAATTCCCGGCCACCAACTTTTAAATTTAAGGTTGACAATTGTGCCGGTATGCCACTTGGTTTGGCCTTGCGTTTGCTTTTCGCCTCCAGTACTGTGCTTGATAAAAGCAAAACTGCACATAGCATAACCATAAACAACAGTTGCAAATACTTTTTCTTTCCTGATTTCATATAACCTCCCTATATCTTTATCATATTATTATTAAATATTCATGAACTTATTTATTATATAAAAAAGAATCTCCATCTGTCAATTTCTATTATCATTAAATTTTAAATGAAAGCTGCTAAGGAAAATGGAGGCGACTGTGAAATAGACATTTTCGGTGCTTCATTGTCAGACAATCGGTTTTACAAAGCAAAATCCGATGTTCTCGTAGACGATTCACGGCGCAGATTGGCAGAGGAAACTGCTTTTGCTCCAAGCATTGCGGACCTGCTCAAATCTTTAAACACTGCCGAATTACTCACGCATTAGGCACTCATATGATAAACGCATAAAAAGGGGCTGTTTTGCAACAGCCTCCTGAAACTTGATCTTATTCTTTACCAACACCATTTGGCAAAGAACCAATTTTACACATGCTATTTTTAACTTTTCTTCTAGTATCAACCACTTTTCCTTCTCTCTTCAATTAATCATGAATAATAGAATAAAAACACTTCTTTTCTATTCATCCCAGTCTCAATGTTCCGCATAAATCTTATCTAATCTGTCCTCATCATAGAGGCTACCACAATCCTTATAAGGAACTGCCCCCCTGCTTACTCATTTTGTAAAGCGTGCAATTATTCTAACCATATCAGAAAGCTTCAAACCTGTACTTCTGTGCATCACACAGTTATATTCAATCATAAAATTGACTAAGCATACCCACTTGTAGCAAAAACACTTGGCGAAGATTTACCATTCGACTTCCTCTAGATTTCATCTCACACAGAGCTATCTCCATATAAGAATTATGGGATTGCAACTTACTGTTGCTTGATAATTACCCATTGACCTAATTTTGTTGAACCTTCATATCGAATAAGCCCCGCTTTTCTCATTTTAGTTAGATGATAACGGACACCATCAATGGTAAGATTTAGTTTCTCTGCCATTTCTTTTGCACTTATATGTGGATTTTCTGCAATCATCTTAATAATTTCTTCTTGTTTCGTGGTAGTTTTAGTAGTAGTTTTTATAGTAGTTTCTTGGGTAGTACTACCATTAAACTCCTTCAAAAATTCTTCATTTATCTCCATAACTGCATTGGTATAGTTATCTTCCTCGTTATCCGGATAGAACTTAAGTTCAGGAGAGCCATTTTCTAAAAGCGAGTCTTTGGCACGCCTTATGCCCGATCCGTAAGACTCTATCAAATTTAATGAAAAGAACATATCTTTAAGCTCTTTATTCAGATACTGCCTTCTATCAAAACTTCGATCTCGATTAAGAGCCTTGATGGTTACAGGCGGAAGCGGTCTGTTATGATTTACGAGAGAAATTCTATCTCTATAAATATAGATTCCTACATATTCAGGTGTATCATACTCTTTGTGCAGAATAGCGTTGGTAGCAAGCTCTTCAAATGCTGTAAGCGGATAATTATAGATAATCTTATGCTCAATTTTATCCGCTTCTCTTATCGTATAGGAAGCCATAATATTATCTTCAAAATATTTGCTGACCTGTTTTGCCTGTATCCAAACCGGACCGTCAAATCTTTTCGATTCCATTTTATCAGTCCCGTCAATTTCTCTGATGATTTCAACATGGGCATTTGGAATAAATTTATTCGGTTTTTCCGAAAACATCAGCACAGCAAAATTTTTAGCTCTATAACCTCCATATTCACTTTCACTGATAAGTCCCATACTCTTTGCCATATCAAGTTTTGACATTTCTCTAATATCTTTTTTCGCTCCTGTCTGAAGCAGATATTCTTTCATATATTCATAACTTAGATCATCTATGGTAGCCGTATCATTTAGATTAGAACTAAAAGAAAAATTTGCAAATTTCTTCAAAAGTTCAAATTCTTCGGTTGGACTTGGAAGCCTTGAATCTCTGCCGACTCTAATATATCTTCCTACCTTTAATCGAATGTCTTTGTCCTTTTCCGCCCTTTCACTTGTTTGAAACGGTCCGTTACTGCCACTTTCTACCGCAATGACAATATAGTATTCATCATCAATTTTATCAGTAATAATCCGGTAGTTTATTTTAGGGTGGATATTAGAAAGGAGAGATTTTAACTCATTTTCAATCCCTTCAATTTTAGATTCTTTTATACCCTCTATCGGTCTTTTAGGAATTGCCTTTTCTCCCGTTTCTTTATCATCAACTTCTTCAATTCCAACAAACAACAATCCGATCTCATTATTCATGTAGTTATTGGCAAAGGCACAAGCCGTTTTTAGGATTTTATCTTTAAAATTTACCGACTTTTTATATTCGATAAAACTGCTTTCTATGTTTTGGTTTTCAAGAATGTTATGAGCTATTCTCTTGATATCTAAAAGCTGCATAATACCTCCTTTTCAAAAAATATTTTAATATATTATAGCATTTTTATAGTATTTTTTCCACTTCCAAATTAGTGCCTACTTACTTACTATATATATATTGCAATTGCCTCATTTATCTCACTTTCTACCATCTCTAAAAATTCTTTTTTTAATGATTTCCCCTGAGCAATCTCTGATAGTCGCATTTCCCACTTTGCTGCCATTTCCGCTGATTTGAAATTATCTGCAACGATCCCAGTTAGACTTTTTCCTTTCTGTATATCAATATTTTTTTATCTCTTTGCATCTTGATCATTTAGAATCTCTACCACTGTTTTATTGAACATATTTAACATCTTCATAATTTCTCAGGCAATACACACAATATAAGCTCTGGCTTACTCAATCAATCCAGTCATTTTTGAATAAAAGACTTGAACACTCTAATAAACAAAATATCACAGGAAGTTTTTTCCTTGAAGTTAAAGCTTTCTTCTCCCCCAGTATAGCTGATTTTTTTGTTGCTAAAGCATACAAAAAAAAGAGTTTTGCCCGAAGGCAAAACTCTCGTTTTTTTCTTACTTATTTAATGATCTCAGATACGGAGCCTGAGCCTACAGTTCTGCCACCTTCACGGATAGCGAACTTTTGACCTTTTTCCATAGCGATCGGTCCAATCAATTCGATGGTCATTTCTACGTTATCGCCAGGCATGCACATTTCAACACCTTCCGGTAAGTTGATGATACCGGTAATATCGGTGGTGGTGAAATAGAATTGCGGACGATAGTTGGAGAAGAACGGAGTATGACGGCCGCCTTCTTCTTTCTTCAATACGTAAACCTGAGCTTTGAACTTGCTGTGCGGGGTAATGCTGCCTGGTTTTGCCAAAACTTGTCCTCTTTCGATTTCAGTTCTTTGAACACCACGCAGAAGAACACCAACGTTATCACCAGCACGTCCTTCGTCCAATAACTTACGGAACATTTCAATACCGGTTACAACAACTTTTCTTGGCTTGTCCATCAGACCAACGATTTCAACTTCTTCTTGTACGTGTAAGGTTCCACGCTCTACTTTACCGGTAGCAACAGTACCACGACCAGTAATGGAGAATACGTCCTCAACAGGCATTAAGAAAGGCTTATCGGTATCACGAACCGGCTCAGGGATGTAGCTGTCGCAAGCTTCGATCAATTCTAAGATCTTGTCACCCCATTCGCTGCTTGGGTCTTCCAAAGCACGAAGTGCAGAACCACGAATAATTGGAGTATCATCTCCCGGGAATCCGTATTCGCTTAACAGATCTCTAACTTCCATTTCTACTAAGTCTAATAATTCCTCATCTTCAACTGCATCACATTTGTTCATGAATACAACGATGTAAGGAACACCTACTTGACGGGACAATAAGATATGCTCACGAGTTTGAGCCATAACACCGTCAGTTGCAGCTACTACTAAGATCGAACCGTCCATCTGCGCAGCACCGGTAATCATGTTTTTAACATAGTCGGCGTGACCTGGGCAGTCAACGTGTGCATAGTGACGAGCATTGCTTTCGTATTCTACGTGAGAAGAGTTAATGGTAATACCACGCTCTTTTTCTTCCGGAGCCTTGTCAATTTTGTCAAACGCAACTGCTTCACCAGTTCCTAATCTTTCATGTAAAGTTTTGGTAATGGACGCGGTTAAAGTAGTTTTACCATGGTCAACGTGTCCAATTGTTCCGATGTTAACGTGAGGCTTGCTACCTCTGTCAAATTTCGCTTTTGCCATTTCTATAATCCTCCTTAGTTGTTAATTAGCCGGTTCATTCCTTGCCGGACAAGGAACGAACCAAGCTCACTATATATCACTTCAAATTATATTTTATATTACTGATTTTTGCAAGTCTTTTCTTTATTTTTTATAGGAATTCAGCCATTTTTATAAAAGGCTGCCTAAAAATCATTCAAATCGCTGGATTATTCTGCGCCTTTACCTGCCAAAATCTTTTCCTGAATGCTCTTTGGTAATTGCTCATAGTGATGGAACTCCATTGAATAAGTTCCACGTCCCTGAGTTTTGGAACGAAGGTCGGTAGCATAACCGAACATTTCTGATAACGGTACATAACCATGGACATTTTGCGCACCGGCAACTGCGTCCATACCTTCAATCCGACCACGGCGGGAGTTGATGTCACCAATAACATCACCCATGTATTCTTCCGGTACACTTACGTCAACCTTCATAATCGGTTCTAATAAAATCGCCTGGCCTTTTCTCATAGCTTCTTTTAAAGCCATGGAGCCGGCAATCTTAAAGGCCATTTCCGAAGAGTCAACATCATGGTAAGAACCATCGTAACAATCCGCCTGGATACCGACAACCGGATATCCTGCCAACACACCAGATTGCATTGCTTCCTGAATACCGTTATCAACCGGTTGGATGTATTCCTTCGGAATTGCACCACCAACAATCGAGTTGATAAATTCGTATTCTTTTTCGCCATTGACATCCATTGGAGCAAAGCGAACTTTACAGTGGCCATATTGACCACGTCCACCGGACTGACGAACAAATTTACCTTCAACATCAACCGGAACGGTAATGGTTTCTTTATAAGCTACCTGTGGAGCACCGACATTCGCTTCTACTTTAAATTCACGCAGTAAGCGGTCAACGATAATTTCCAGGTGCAGCTCACCCATACCGGCAATGATGGTTTGTCCGGTTTCTGAGTTGGTATAGGTCTTAAAAGTCGGATCTTCTTCTGCTAATTTAGACAGCGCCAGACCCATTTTTTCCTGACCAGCCTTGGTCTTCGGTTCAATCGCAACCGAAATAACCGGTTCCGGGAAGACCATTGATTCTAAGATAACCGGATTTCTTTCATCACAGATGGTATCACCGGTTGTAGTAAACTTAAATCCTACTGCCGCTGCAATATCACCGGAGAATACTTTATCAATTTCTTCTCTCTTATTGGCATGCATTTGCAGGATGCGGCCCATTCTCTCCTTCTTGTCTTTTGTAGAGTTGTATACATAAGAACCGGAGTTGGTGGTTCCGGAATATACACGGAAGAATGCCAATTTTCCTACAAATGGATCGGACATAATCTTAAATGCCAAGGCCGAAAATGGTTCTTCGTCAGAAGAATGTCTTTCTACTTCTTCATCTGTTCCCGGTTTTACACCTTTGATTGCGGGAATATCAATCGGTGCCGGCAAGTACTCGACTACCGCATCCAATAATTTTTGAATTCCCTTATTCTTATATGCAGAACCACAAAGCACCGGAATGATCTTAACGCTGATAACTGCCTGGCGAAGTGCCTTCTTCAGTTCGTCAACTGTGATCTCTTCTTCCATCAGGTATTTTTCCATTAATTCTTCATCAGTTTCTGCAATTTTTTCGATCATTTCCGCCCGATAAAGCTCGACTTCATCTGCCTGGTCAGCCGGAATATCTCTTTCTTCAATATCATTGCCTAAATCATCTTTGTAGTAAAACGCACGGTTTCTAAGCAAATCAATGATACCGGCAAAATTTTCTTCAGAACCGATCGGCAATTGGATCGGCACTGCATTTGCACCCAGACGATCCTTGATCATGCCAACTACATTTAAGAAATTGGCACCGGAACGGTCCATTTTATTTACAAAAGCAATTCTCGGTACATTATATTTATCTGCCTGGCGCCAAACTGTTTCTGATTGCGGTTCAACACCGCCCTTTGCACAAAATACACCAACTGCACTATCCAGCACACGCAGAGACCGCTCTACTTCTACAGTAAAGTCAACGTGTCCCGGTGTGTCAATAACGTTAATGCGATTGTCATTCCATGCACAAGTGGTAGCAGCCGAAGTAATGGTAATACCACGTTCTTGCTCTTGCTCCATCCAGTCCATTTGGGCTGCGCCTTCGTGAGTTTCCCCTAATTTATGTGTTCGACCGGTATAAAACAAAATTCTTTCTGTTAAAGTTGTTTTACCAGCATCGATATGCGCCATAATACCAATATTTCTTGTGCGCTCTAATGGGTATTGTCTTTTTTCCAAAGTTGTTTCCTCCCTTTGGTTTCAAATTAATTAGTATCTCTTCTCCGTAACTTTTGACCGAAATATCTCCGGATCTCAGTTATTTTACCAGCGGTAATGTGCAAACGCTTTGTTTGCTTCTGCCATCTTATGCATTTCTTCTTTTTTCTTAACCGATGCACCGGTATTATTGGCTGCATCCATTAATTCAGCCGCTAAACGATCGATCATTGTCTTTTCACCTCTTTTGCGTGAATACAAAGTCAACCAACGCAGCGCCAAAGCCTGGCGTCTATCCGGACGCACTTCCATCGGCACCTGATAAGTCGCTCCGCCAACCCGGCGTGCTTTTACTTCCAAAACAGGCATTACATTATTTAATGCATCATGGAATACTTCAACTGCCTCTTTTCCCATTTTTTCCGAAATTTTTTCAAATGCTCCGTATACAATCTTTTGAGCAGTTCCTCTTTTACCGTCCAACATAATGTTGTTGATCAACTTGGTGACAATTTTTTCGCCATAAATCGGATCCGGTAAAACATCTCTTTTTGCAATATGTCCTTTACGTGGCACGTTACTTCCCTCCTTAATAATCATTAAATCATCGGTACTCAGATACTTCCTCTGTTCGTGCACGAGAAATTTTATATTATCTCAGCACTAATTGTGGAGTTCCATGTTCCTATCGATTTGTTACTGTTGCAAGCAATTAATTGCTTTCTTGCGGTCTCTTTGCACCATACTTTGAGCGGGCTTGTTTTCTCTTAGCGACACCAGCGGTATCAAGTGTACCACGAATAACATGATAACGAGTACCTGGCAAGTCCTTAACACGACCACCACGGATCAAAACAACGCTGTGCTCTTGTAAGTTGTGTCCTTCACCCGGAATGTAACCGGTAACTTCCATTGTGTTTGTCAGACGAATTCTGGCAATCTTTCTCAGAGCCGAGTTCGGCTTTTTTGGAGTTGCGGTCTTAACTGCGGTGCAAACGCCTCTCTTTTGCGGAGCAGATTGCTTGGTTGCCTTCTTGGTCAAGGAGTTATATCCTCTTTGAAGAGCTGGAGCAGTTGACTTTTTCTCTGCAGATTTTCTTCCTTTTCTGACTAACTGGTTAAATGTTGGCATTCCTTTCACCTCCAATATAAATTAATTAGTGCTGCTTATGTCTGGTTCAGGGCATAACTATCCCCTGAAAACAGACTAAAGTAGTTTAACATATGTAGTTGATGCTGTCAAGTGAATTTTAAAATTTCAGATTTTTCCGCTTTCCGGATAATTCTCAAAATAAGTTCTGGTTTTAAAGCCGACGGACACTCTCTTGCGAAAAACAAATAAAGAAATTCTGAGTCTTTTCTATTTTACTGCCTATCCCATTTCTTGCTCAAAAGGCTGTCCAGAACCAATTCCGCAAATTCTTTTCTTTTAACTTCCAGTAAAACCAAGGCATTTGGCTGTCTATCCGGTATCTTCCTTTCATCCGCTAAAGTCATGCCGCTTGTCCATTCGCCCTTGGTTTCCACCACCACCGCATATTCCTTTCCGGAAAATAACTCCGGTGCCAATAAATAACCAATGGCACAGGGATCATGCATGACTGCCCCCTCAAAGCCAAAACGGCGACCAGCCTTTTCATAAAAGACCAACATTTGATAAACAAAATCCGCCACCTTTCCCTGCCCTTTTAATTTTTCCATTTCCGGCAAAGTCATAATTGCCTGATGGGTCACATCCAACCCGGCCATAATGATCGGTATGCCTGACTCAAATACAATGGCCGCTGCCTCCGGATCGACATAAATATTAAATTCGGCTGCTGCTGTCAGGTTACCGACATGAATTCCACCGCCCATCAAACAAATCTCTTCTATTTTACTCTTAATTTCCGGATAACTTTGTAGCAATAGGGCAATATTGGTCAGTGGCCCCAATGGTACCAAAGTGACCGGACGCGGGTGGCGGGAAATTGTTTGATATAAAAACTCAACTGCTCCCATTTCCAAAATCCGTCTCTGTGGCTCAAATAATTCCGGCCCATCCATACCCGAATCACCATGAGCATCTGCACCTGTGCGCAGTGGCCTGAGCAAGGGTTTTTCTGCTCCGGCGGCCACTGGAATATGACTACCGGCCAATTCCAGGATCCGCAGTGCATTTTTGGTCACTTTTTCCAGCAGCTGGTTTCCGCCAACCGTTGTTAAACCTAAAATATTTAATTTTTCCGGATGAGCTAATGCCATTAAAATAGCAACTGAATCATCATGACCGGGATCACAGTCAATAATAATATCTCGTACCATCAATAAATCCTCCTTATTCTGCCACCTGACAGTGGTCATTCCTCCGCTTTACGTTTTCTGGTAGTGGCAACGGCATACACCAGCAAGCCAACTACGGTAAATACATAAGGAATAATTTTAATCAGCTCAGCCGGTATTTGCAGAAGCTGCAAAGTATTGGATAAAGCATCGGCTGCTCCAAATAAAAGGGCTGATAAAACTGTTCCAATTACTGTTCCCCGGCCCATGGCCTCAGCTGCCAGAGCGATCCAGCCCCGTCCGGCTGACATGCCTTTGGAAAACCAGGAGACATAGCCCATTGATAAAAAAGCACCACCCATACCAGCAAATGCACCGGATAAAATCATAGCCAGATAACGAATCGCCATTACATTGATGCCAACCGATTTGGCAGCATTTTCATTTTCCCCGACCGATCGAATCCTCAGGCCCAGACCGGTTTTATGCAGCAAATACCAAAGTCCGAACACCGATATGATGCCAATATAAGTTAAAATATTATGACCGGAAATGACCGGACCTAAAAACGGAATTTTTTCGATCAACGGTAAATGAATATCCGGCAAAACCTTACTGGCCAAAGAAGATGAGGTGCCCTTATCACCGGTCACATAATAAAGGAAGAAAATCGTTGCCCCACTGGCAAAAAAATTGAGGGCAATCCCGCCTAAGATCACATCAGTTTTTAGTTTCAAAGTAAAATAAGCCAATGCCCCGGCCATTAACATACCGGTTAAAATCGCAGCCAGCAGTCCCACAAGCGCACTTTGGCTGTAGGCCCCTGCTAAAACTCCGGTCAGAGCCGACATCAGCATGATTCCTTCCAGACCGATATTGACTGCTCCTGCCTTATCGGAAATCAGTGCCCCCAAAGCCGCAAATAAAATCGGAGTAGTCACTCTGACAACGGAAAATGCAAAATCAGTGGTAAATATAATCTGCCAAAAACTATCCATTTTTTTCCACCTCCCGTATCAGTGCCCGTTGTCTGTAATTCTCCAGGAATCGGCGGCCAGAAATCAAAAGAATGATCACTGCCTGCAAAATATAAATCATTTCTGAGGGGATGTCGGTCATGCGTGCCATCAAATCAGCGCCAATCCGAATATAGGCTAAAAATACAGCTGCACCAATCACATTCAACGGCTTATTCTTAGCCAGCATGGCAATCAACGCTCCGTCAAAGCCCAAGCCTGGCAGTGCTGCCCAGCGAAAGCGTTCATACATTCCACTGATTTCTACCGCTCCACCCATGCCGGCCAGCGCTCCGGCCAGCAAACTGGTCAACAAAATGATCTTAGCCGGTTTCATGCCTGCATATTCAGCAAATTTAAAATTTAATCCCTGCATTCGGATCTCATATCCCCATTTAGTATGATATAAAAACACATGGCAAAATCCTGCCATCGCCAGGGCAAGCAACAGTCCGCTGTGAATCCGGGTCCGGGGTATAATATTGGTCAACAGAGCAGTGGTCTGTAATTTTAAGGAAGCAAATCCGGAAACTGACGGATCCCGGAAATTATAATTTAAAATATATAAACCAACTCCGTATAAGATACTGTTAAACATCAGGGAAATCACCAGCTCACTGGCATTATACCGGGCCTTAAAAAAACCAATTACCGCCATTACCGCCATCCCGGCCAAAGCCGATGTCAAGATCCCCACCAGCGGATGAATAAAAGAAGGCAGCCGCAGGGTAATGCCCACAATTGCAGCCAGTAAACCACCAAAATAAAAGATCCCTTCTGACCCTAAGTTAAAAAGGCCGGAAGTAAAGAGCAGCGCCGTTGCCAAACCGGAAAATATCAAAGGGATAGCCAATTCAATGACATTGCCAAGATAACGGAATTTGGTCACCGGTCCCAGTACAAAATAAAAAATGGTTTGCACCGGCTCTCTGCCCACCAGCAAAATAATTAAAAAACCAACCAACAGGGAGATCACAACCGCTGTCAGCGTTCGTATCATTTCAAATTTCTTTTCAAGATTCATACTGCCTCCACTATTTCTGCTTCCGTTTGTCTTTTTAATCCCAACATATAAAGTCCCAATTCTTTTTCTGAAACTGCATCTGCTTGTTCAAAATAAGCCACGATCTCACCATTAAAGAGCACAATCAAAGAATCACTAAGCTGCATAACTTCATTTAAATCAGCACTTATCAGTAATATGGCTGAGTTTTGGTCGCGCAATTTAAGCATTTCCTGATGAATAAAATATGCTGCCCCCACATCAACTCCCCGAGTCGGCTGCTCGGCGATCAATAGTTCCGGTTTAACTGAACATTCGCGGGCGACCACCACTTTTTGAATATTTCCACCGGATAAATTATCCATTCTTTGATTTTTGTCCCGACAAACCACATCATAACTACCAACCAGCTCTTTAGCCAGATCGGCAAAAACTTTGTTTCTCAAAAACAGTCCCTGTTGATAAATCTTTTGAGTATAGCGATTGGCAATTAGATTATCCTGAATACTGGCTTCAGCTGCCACGCCCTGGAGCATCCTGTCTTCCGGAATATAACTCATACCCATTTGCCGGAGCATGGCAATATCACAGGTCCCGACTTCCTTCCCCTTCATTAAAATACTGCCGCCATAATGCTTTTTAGCAGCCGTCAGCAATTCAATCAATTCCTTTTGGCCATTGCCTTCCACCCCGGCGACTCCTAAAATTCTGCCTTTTTTAACAGTAAATGAAATATTTTTAAGGATCTCCTTATTTTTTTGGCGATACTCCAGTTTTTCCACCCGCAGTACTGCTTCACCCTGTGGCAGTTCCTGCCTTTGGTAATTCAGCTCCAGATTTTTGCCGACCATCAGACCGGATAACTCACTTTCACTGATTTGATCGGTGTCATAAGTTCCCTGTGTCTGCCCTTTTTTAATAACTGTCACACGATCGCAAATGCTTTTGACCTCTTTTAATTTATGAGAAATAAAGATAATAGTATGTCCGCTTTGCCGTAATTTATCGAGCTGGACAAATAATTCTTCCGTTTCCTGTGGTGTAAGGACTGCAGTCGGTTCATCCAAAATCAAAATTTTAGCACCCCGCAGCAGAGCTTTTAAAATTTCAACTTTTTGGCGAATGCCAACTGATAAATTTTCCACTTTGGCATCCACATCCAGTTGAAAATTGTATTTTTCGGCCAGAGCCTTAATCATTTGTCGGGCCTTATCATAATCAATGCGCAAGCCTTTATGCGGCTCCATTCCCAAAATCATATTTTGTGCAACCGTAAAAGAAGGCACCAACATAAAATGCTGATGAACCATGCCAATCCCTTTATCAATCGCCTGACTGGAGCTTTCAATCTTCATGGACTGACCATTTAAAAAAATTTCTCCGGAAGTCGGCTGCTCCATGCCAAACAAAATTTTCATTAAAGTTGACTTTCCGGCTCCATTTTCACCAACGATCCCATGAATTTCACCTTTTCTTAATTGAAAGCTGATATTTTTATTGGCCACGATACCATTGCCATAGATTTTAACAATATCTTTTAACTCCAATATATTTTCCATTTTTAAACAATCACCTTTCCATATGTGATTTTTACAGTTGTAATTCAGCCCAGCCGAAAATCGGCCGGGCTGATATTTTTATGGTTTTACCGAATTACGCAATTGGTCAATTTCCTCAGTTGACATATTAAAGCCACTTTTAACCTGGATCTCACCTTTTTTAAATTTTTCTTCAATTTCTGTGAGTTTGTCTTTGATATCCTGAGGCAAGGTTTGGAAATATTCATTTTTAGCCAAATCAACCCCGCCTTCAACAATACCCATCACCTGATGAACTCCGTATTCCAACTTACCTTCTGCTGTTTGCTTAACGGTATTGAGAATGACCTGGTCAATCTTTTTTAAAGCTGAGGAAATGATATGTTCGGCTTTTTTCGGATCAGAATCTTTAAATAGCAGAGCCTGGTCAGAATCAACGCCAATCACATATTTATTGGTTTCGGCTGCCGCATCAATTAATCCCAAACCGGTTCCACCAGCTACATTAAAGCTGATATCCACCCCTGATTTATATTGGACCAGACCCAACTCTTTGCCCTTAGCCGGATCACCAAAATCACCGGCATAGGAGATCAGAACCTTAACATCCGGATTAACACTTTGGGCACCTTCAATATAACCCACTAAAAAGTCATTAATTCCTGGAATATCCATGCCGCCCAAAAAGCCAATCACATTTTCCTGGTTAGCCAGTTCCATATTTGATTTGGTCACCATTGCGCCAAGCGCTCCCGCCAAATAAGATAACTGATTGGTACTATAAGAAACCGAATATACATTTTTCGGATTTTCCGTTTCCGAAGTATCATAATTGATGTATTTTTTATCCGGATATTTTTGAGCAATTTTATTCATTAATTCAGTTGTTTCATTACCGGAAATAATAATATCCCAGTCACCTTCCGAAGCATCTTCAAAAGCCGGTTCCCATTTGGTCGAGTCTGTGCCCATTTCCACTACCTTGGTTTCAGCACCCAATTCTTTTTTGACCAGCTCCATACCGGCATTGGCCGCATCAAAAAAGGATTTATCGCCCAAAGTTCCGGGCAGCAGCAAAATTACTTTTTGTTTTTTATCTTGTCCGGTTTTTTCAGCCGGTTTCTGAGCACAGGCGGTAAAGATGGAACAAAAAATTATGACACTTAATAAATATGCAATTTTTTTCATTTAAATCCTCCATATATGATATGAAATTAAGATTGAATTGTTGGGAATTTTCATCAGCAGGTCATGGCATCAGATGTCAGTCATGCTTCATACTTCCTTATTAATAGTCAAATGTCGAAACTTTGCTGTCCCGCCCGCTGTCCTCCTTTCTTTGCCGGGCGCCAAAAATCCGAATGATTTATGTATTTTAATAAGTATATCATAAAAATACCTTTCCGCAAAACAATTTTTTATTCTTTAAAAAATCAAGTTTTTCAGATTCCCTGGAACAATCTTTTTTTGATTTGTTAAATGAGCGCCTGCGCTCCAGAATCTGTCCCGAAAGTAATCTGGCAGAGAAGTTATAAAAGAGGCGAACAGAAGCAAAAAAACGTAGGAAAGCCGAATTAAAAACTTAATAAAAAAGCAGCCACCTAAAACTTTTATCCCGGTTTTGAAAAATCAATCCCGTCCTAGATAAAAGCCTTAAAAGCAGCTGCTTTTAAAATCAATTTTATTATTTTGTCAGAAAAAATGGTCTAAGTTTATTTTCTGATTCTGATCATTCTTTCTTTCCCTGATTTATTTTCTTTTTCTCAACACATATCCACCACTGACGATCATTGCACCCATCAGCAATGCCACACTGGCTGAAATTCCATCCGTTTTTGGCAATTCGGTGCTTCCGGTAGGCGTACCATCATCACCCAAAGTTTCATCCGGTTTTGATTGCGGCTTAGACTCGGGCTTTTGTTCCGGCTGATCGGGATTTGGGTTCGGTTTTGACTCTTCTACCTTAGTATTGGTAACGGTGCAAGTCCAATGTCTTCCTCTTTGTCTGACCGGATCAGCATCCACTAATTTCAGTTCGCCAACCTGACTGGTATAACCGGGCACATTTGTTAATTCTTTGAGCGTATACACAACCTCTGCGCCATTCCAGACAGACATAACTAGTTGTTCCGCTTTCCAATTATTTGCTTTACTAAGTGTAAATGTATACTTTAATGCTGCCAACTCATTGTCTGACAGATCCTTTCCCGGCACTCTTCCTTGCGCTTCAATCACCACTTCATCAACAGTTGCATCACCAATCCATTGTTTAGTGATTTCCATTAGTTGTCTGGCTGATTCCTCAGTTGTCCGGGTATTAGTAATGGTACAGGTCCATTCTTTTTCCCTTTGGCTGACCGGATCAGCATCCACTAATTTCAGTTCGCCAACCTGACTGGTATAACCGGGCACCTCAGTTACTTCCGTAATGGTGTACTTAACTTTATTGGCCGGGTTAAAAACATACCAGAGAACATTAAGGTCTTCGGTCCAATTATCTGTTTTGGTCAAACGGAAAGTATAGGTTAATTTGTCCTGGATATCTTGTGATAATTGATTCATTGTTTCAACTGTACCAACAACCTGAACCAAGACTTCTTCAACCCCTTCCGGCTCACCGCCGACCCATTCTTTGGTCAGGGTCATTCGCCGATACTGATCCGGCTGTGGCTCTGGATCCGGCTGCGGTGGGTTATATGGCTCTAAAGGTGTCTTAGAATTGGTCACAATAAACGTCCATCTTGTTTTTTCAGATCCAGCAACAGGATTAGGCACTGTGGTTTTCTCTTTTCTTATTCCACTGGTATAATCAGGAACTTGTGTTATTTCAGTAGCATCATATTCAACTTTTTTACCGTTATACTCCGTTACCGCAGTATTAATCTCTGCAACCCAGCTATTTGCATCATCAAGTGTAAATTCATATTTCAGGTTATTTAAATCAGCCTGACTTAAATCTTCTCCCGGTATTGTGCCTTGCACTACTACTTTAACTTCACCTACAGCTGGCTGCTGATTCTCCCAGATTTTGGTAACTCTTATCTCACCATCTCCTGCATAAGCCTGAGCCGTAGAAATAAACCCCAACTGCAATAGGCATAGCGCAAAGGCAAAGCCGATTGCTTTGATCAAATAAGTTTGCCAATTATTTTTCATTTCTTTCATACTCTCTTCCTTTCCTTTCTTTACTAAAAAATATTTTTAAAATTACTGCCCATGCCTGCAAATCACTTGCTTAATCGATCAAATCTTTTTTAGCAAAAGGTGAGTTTTTAGACTATTCATATGATCGCCTTTTAAATTGGCCGGGTGGTAATTCCGGGTACTGTTTATATTTTACTACTTTTATCGACTTTTTTCAATCTTTTATTAGTATTTTTAAAATTTTTTCTGTTTTTTATGAATAAAAATAATTTTTTTCTTATAATTAATAAAAAGCAAAAAAGCTGTTGCTAACTTGAGATTTTCAGCAAATATCATTTCCCATCAAAATGGCGTTCTGTGATATCTTTGATTAAAATCCCAAGAGCAACAGCTCCTGATTATTAATTATTCATTTTTAATTATTCATTTTTATTAATTTTTTTCGCAAGCGCAGCCACCGCTTTGTTTTTTCTTGCTCTTTTCATATCGGGCTGCTACTTCATCCCAATTAACTACATTCCAGAATGCTTCCACATAATCAGGACGGCGGTTTTGGTATTTGAGATAATAAGCATGCTCCCAAACATCCAGTCCTAATAAGATCCGGCGGCCGTCTTGCACCGGCGAATCCTGATTGGCAGTCGAAAGCACTTCCAATTTTAAATCTTTCATGGTCAGCCAGGCCCAGCCTGATCCAAAGCGGGTCTTAGCGGCTGTATTAAATTTTTCTTTAAATTCGGCAAAAGAGCCAAATGCTTCCTTAATTGCCTCTGCTAATTCACCGGTTGGCTCGCCGCCACCATTGGGTGAAAGATTTTCCCAGAATAATTTATGATTATAATAGCCACCGCCATTATTGATGACCGCTTGTCTTTTCTCAGCCGGGATATCTTCAATTTGCGCCAATAATCTGCGGGGGCAGCTGGGCACATCCAATCCTTCAATGGCTGCATTAAAATTAGCGGTATAAGCGGCATGGTGCTTGGTATGATGGATCTCCATGGTTTGTGCATCAAAATGCGGTTCTAATGCGTCATAAGCATAGGGTAGTGATGGCAATTCAAATTTCATAACATCCTCCTTTGGAATCAATCTGTTCAGTTGCTTTAACCATATCATAAAGTCCGACTCTTTTCAAATTCCTCTTTTGTGATGACTTTATCAAAAATTCCCGCGCTGGTCAGCTATCCGTAAATTCACTGATTTTTCTGCTAAGACCGATTTCTCTGTTTTTAGCTGCCGTCCTCCTTTTTTGTTTCTCCAAAATATGATATACTATTTAAGTACTCCGCTCCATCTTCTCTGGTTCTTCCAAGCAGCCTTTTGCATCTGTGCCGCAAAACCATCTTAATAAATGGCAAAACAGATGTCATCATGCCAAAAAGCTGTATAAAATTGATGAATCTATTTGCTTTAAGTAATTTTTCCAATTATTTAAAGCCATCCTTTAAAACCATTATATCCAGATCTGATTTTAGCCAAAAGGCTTCTGATCCAGTTATCTATAGCAAGAAAGGACAAGCTATGAATTGGCAACATTTATTTGATTTCACCACCCTGCAAAAAGGCAGGGACTACTATGATGATGGTCGGGTAAAACTCTTATCCTCCTCCGAACCGATCATTACCGCCATCGTAAGCGGACATGATCCTTATCTGGTGCGCATGATCCCCGGCCAAAAGCAACCCCGGAAAATGACTTGCAGCTGCCCTCATGCTGCTTCCGGCTATCGCTGTAAACATATGGCTGCTGTTTTATATGCTCTGGAAGATAGCTGTACTTCTACTTTTCCAGATCCCATCAGCTCTTATCAGCCAGAAGCCGGCCAAAAAGCCCTGTCCAAAGCACAGGCTAACCCCAAAGCACAAATCCTGCCAATATTAAAGATCAGCGAAAATGAAATCAAGCTATATACCACTTTAAGTAATTACCGCAACAGTCCATATCGGGCACCGCTGTTTAATGACTGCAAAATCACCCACACTCCAGAAGGACTTTATTTAATAGAAGGACTTAATGGCTTTACCACCAGGGAAACTCAGTCGATTTTGCTGGACCCTGATTTCCGGATCAATAATTTTGCCTGTACCTGCCCGGAGTTTCAGTCCGCATCCGATCACCGACTGTGTTTGCATTTGAATGCTTTGCTGCATCATATCAATGATCTGCGTTTGCCGCTCCAGGACATCCCTTATCAGAAAGAACTTTCGGCTGATTTTCCGGTCCTGTTTCCCATTCCCAAAGGGGAAAGCATGGACCAAAAAAAAGAGCGATTAAAACTTCAAAAATTGGTTTTTCAGGCAGAGCGGACCGAAAAATTTTATGCCCAAACACAAAGGGCCGAAAATCAAATTCCTCTTTTCTCTATACAAAATCAGATGGAAAGCGGAATTGATATTGCTGCCTATCTGCACTACGAAAATGCCATGCCTTACCTGAGCTTTCAGGTGATTGGTGAGGCTGCTTATAAAATTAAAAACCTGACCCGCTTTTTAAATCTGATCCGGGGCGGGGAATTTTATCGCTATGGGCAAAAACTGGCATTTTATCATACCCTGGAAAGCTTCACTCCCACTGCCCGCCGACTGATCGCTCTGCTGATGAATAATGATGCTGTATCTACAGCCACTGCTTCTGTTTTTTTATATAATCTGGATTTAGACAGCCTATTTGATATTTTTTCAGAAAATCCTGATTTATTATTTGATTTGAACTTAGATGAAATTACTCAAACTTTTGAATTTCAAATCAGCGAGTATGAGCCAAATTATTATATCCTGCATTCGCCCGAATCATTTGCCGATTTGACTTTAATGTCAAAATATGGCTATTTCTTTAGTGATGGCGTTTTGAGCCGGGTGCACTGCCATGATATCTCCGCCCTTCATCTGTTGACTATCTTAAATGGTTATCTGCATTCTCAAGTAATTTTTGGCGAAAGTCTTTATCCGCAAATTCTTACTTTAGTACAAAGGGCCAATGGCGAAACAATTGCTGACACCACCATTCTTCGCTATAAGCTGGATATTGACAAGCGCAATATCCGGATCCAAATTGAGGGAAATCCTTCTTCTCCTCTGGCTGAAGCAGTTGGAAATGCCTTGCGCTGCAATGGTGCTGCCTTCAAAAATGACGCTTATTATTTTAGTGGGATCAATCAGGAACTGCTGAATCAATTAACGGAAAATCTTAGCAATTATGGTGAAGTATGGGTGTCTGAAGAATTAAAAGCCTATCACCGAATTTATAAAGCGCCTGCTGATATCAGTGTCCGTCAAAATGGAAATCTCTTGTCCATTGATATTCAATCCAATGAATTTGACCTTAAAGAAACCATTGCCATTTTAAAGAGTTTTCGACGGAAAAAGGAATATCACAGGCTAAAAAACGGCGAAACCATTAAATTAGACCATGATTCCTGGCAAAATTTCTCTGATTTCCTGGATAATCAAGGCATCCGCTTAACTGCCCTGGAAAAAAAAGAAACACAGCTGCCCATGTATCAGCTGCTCTCCTTATCAGCCGAAACAGAAATGAACATTGATTTTGAACCTCATTTAAGCGAAAAATTAGATTATTTTCATGAACATGGCAGCCATACATTCCCCCTTCCGCCAGCCATTGTACCGGTGCTGAAACCCTATCAAAAAGAAGGCGTCCAATTTTTAAAATTGCTTGAAGCTCTTGATTTCAATGGAATTTTAGCTGATGATATGGGTTTGGGAAAAACCCTGCAAACCCTGACCTTACTGTCTGAAACAACCAGTCAAACCTCTTTGATTATTTGTCCGGCTTCGCTGATCTACAACTGGCGGGATGAAGTTTTTAAATTTTTCCCTCAGATGACCATTGCCTGTACTCTTGGAGAAAAAGAAGAACGCCTGGCCATCTGGCAGACGGCTGAGCGTTATCAGCTGATCATTACCAGCTATGATTATTTGCTGCGGGATATTGAAGATATGATCAACATTCCCTTTTACTATGTAGTTTTAGATGAATCACAGCGCATTAAAAATATGCAGACCAAGTCAGCTAAAGCAGCTAAGCGTCTAAGCAGCCAGCATCGCCTGGCCTTGTCGGGAACACCGATTGAAAATAATTTAGCCGAATTATGGTCGGTCTTTGATTTTTTAATGCCTGGTTATCTTTATTCTTACAGCCGTTTTCGCAAACAATTCGAACTGCCGATCGTCCGGGCAGGTGATGAAAAAGCGACCAAAAAATTATCCAATATGGTTAAACCCTTTGTTCTTCGTCGTTTAAAAAAAGATGTGCTGGATGATTTACCCGAAAAATATGAAACCATTTTAACGATCACGCCCAGTCCCGAAGAAAAAAGAGTCTATCAAGCTCATGAAGCTTCCATTAAAACAGAGGTCAGCAAACTGTTGCAAGAAAGCGGTGGTGAAGTCAGCATTGAAATCCTGGCCCTACTGACCAGACTTCGTTTGCTCTGCTGTGACCGCAGTTTAGTTGAGGACACTATCACCGCTCCCGGCAGCAAAGTCAAAGCATGCCTGAAAATGATTGAAGATTTGAATAAGCAAAACCGGCAAATTTTGGTCTTTTCTTCCTTTACCAAAGTTCTTGATCTATTGGCTTTTGAATTAAAAAAAGCCGGTATCAGCCACAATATTTTGCAAGGCTCAACTCCAAAAGAACAGCGGCATCAATTGGTCAATGATTTTCAAAATGATGCTTTTTCAGTCTTTTTGATTTCACTCAAAGCCGGTGGTACCGGACTTAATCTGACCAGCGCCCAGGCGGTGATTCATTTTGATCCCTGGTGGAATAAAGCAGCTATGAATCAAGCAACCGACAGAGCCTACCGGATCGGTCAAAAACAATCAGTTGAGGTTTACTCTTTGCTGGTAGCTGGTACCATTGAAGAACGCATCTTTGAACTGCAAAATAAAAAATGGGAACTGGCCGAGCAGCTGATCGGTGGCCAAAGCAAAGCCCTGACCAGCATGAACCGGGAAGAAGTGATGAAATTGTTTGAGTAAAAAAAAGCTCTGTAAAAGTCCGTAACTTCAAACTCTGCTTGTAAACCGATATTCTAAGTCAAAATGCAAACCGGGTCATGGATATTTGATCATGACCCGGGAAGTAATATGATCAGGTAAATCGCAAAAGGAAAATTCTCTTACCTGATCATGGTCTGCATTTGAAAATGCTCTTTAAATTCCTGATAAAATCCTGTCACTGCCATTTCCGTCAAATCGTTCCTGAGCATTTCATTTAACAGCTCCGGCGCTACCGTAACCGACTTTGCACCAAAAGCCAAAGTTTCCGATACCTGGCGCACGTTTTCAAAAGCAGCGGCCAGAAGTCGTGTTTGATAACCATGTGCTTCCAGCAGTCTTTGAATCTCTCTTGCCACCTCGATCCCATTCCCCCCCTTATTATTGATGCGGTGAATATAGGGTGCTACCGAATATGCTCCGGCAGCAGCGGCCAACAATGCCTGAATCGGCTGAAAAATTGCAGTTGCTGTCACTTTCACCTGATCCTTTGCCAGTTGGTGAATGACCTGATAGCCGGCCTCACATACCGGCACCTTGATATGAACATTTTCACCCAAAGTTCGACCAATATGATCCGCTTCTTTCAGCATTTCTGTGCTGTCACTGGAAACGACCTGGACATGCAATTCCGCACTTTCAGGAATCTCCGATTGAATTTCTTTTAATATCTCGACTGGTTTTCCGGTGATCCTGCTCAGAAGTCTGGGATTGGTAGTTACTCCGTCAAATGGGTAAATCTTATAAAGCTTTTCTATTACCTTAACATCCGCTGTATCAATCAATATTTTCATTTTTCCCTCATTTCTCCCTATCGGAAACTCTGATTATCTGTGGCTTCTTCCATGTATTTTAAAAACTTTGCTCGGTCCGGGCAATAATGTCATCTTGGGTCATTTTCGACAGCGCATTAAAGAAGGCGCTATAGCCTGCAACCCGAACGATCAGATCCTTATGCTTATCCGGATGTTTTTGTGCATCCAGCAAAGTTTCACGGGAAACAATGTTAAACTGGACATGAAATCCCTTCAGATCATCAAAGAAGGCTCTAACCATAAGAATTAACTTTTCCACATTTTTGCTGTCCTGCATTAATTGCGGATTGATTTTTTGATTGAGCAGCACCCCGCCGCTAATATTTTCAGTCGGCAGCTTTGATACTGACTTAAACACAGCAGTCGGCCCATTGATATCACAATTATGCGCCGGCGAACAGCCTTCAGCTAAAGGCTCACCGGCATTTCTGCCATCCGGAGTCGCCATTGTGGCAGCTCCATGCGGGACATTTGCCGAAATCGAAGAAGTTCCGGCATAATAGCCACCGCCGATCGGTCCCCGTCCATACCTGGTATTTTTGTATTGGGTCACTTCCGAAATATAATCGGAGTATGCCGCCGCAATCAATGAGTCCACATAATCATCATCATTCCCGTATTTATGCGGGCTGTCCTTTAACATCCGCTGGATCTCCTGGCCTCTTTCACCAGCAAAATTTTCTTTTAACGCTTCCCACAATTCAGCCGGTGTGATCAATTGACGCTCAAATACCACATCTTTAATTGCCGCCAAAGAATCGGCCAAATTAGCGATCCCGACTTGCAATCCACTGATAAAATCATACTTTGAGCCGCCTTCTTTTAATGCCTTTCCTCTTTCCAAACAATTTTCCGTTAAGCCTGAGCAGAGCACATCCGGGTATCCTTCTTCCAAACAAACATCAGCACAGTTGTCAATAATGACTGATGCTCTTGTCACTTCCTTGATTCCCTTTTTCCAGGCAGCAATCACTTGTTCAAATGATGTCATATCCTTTAAATGTCCTGTTCCTTCAAATATCCTGACACCGGTCGTCGGCTCGATTCCATTATTTAAAGCAGTCAGCAAAGTTCTCGGAAAATTAATAAAACTCATGCCTGTGCAGCGATAGCCCCATTTCCCCGGTACGGCCACTTCCACACAACCGACCGCCGAATAATCATAGGCATCTTCCTCTTCAATTCCTTTTTCAATAAAGGATGGAATAATAATTTCATCACTGTTAAATGCCGGCATACCAAAACCTTGCTTTACTACCGCCATGCAAGCTCTCATAAATTCCGGCGTGGCCCCTTTGTGATAGCGGACCGTCAAATTCGGCTGTGGTAAACGCAACGCCCCCACTGCCTCCAAAATCAACATGGTCACCGGATTGACTGCATCTTTCCTGGTTTTCGGATTTTGGCCACCAATGGTGATGTTTTGATAAAGCGGCATACCGGCACCGGTTTTCGTCATTTCCCAGCTCCGGATCTTATTGATCGTCAAAGTTTTGATGCATAGATTCTGCAGCAGCTCCAGTGCTTCTTCTTCGGTAATCGTGCCCTCTCTAAGCGATTTTTCATAGTACGGAGATAAATATTGATCCAAACGGCCATAGGAATAGGAATGGCCATTTGACTCAATCTGCAGGATCAAATGAATGAACCACACAAATTGCACGGCTTCGTAAAAACTGGTCGCCGGTTTCTCCGGAATATTCCGGCAAACCTCTGCCATTTTTAATAATTCCTGTTTTCTTTTTTCACTAACCGTTTCCTGTTTGGCCATATTTTCCGCCAGATCGGCATAGCGATGAGAAAAAGCAATGACTGCGTCAATCACACCGATAAAGGCCTGATAAAAATGATAACTTTTTAATTTGGTGTGATTAGAAGGATCCAGCCGCTCACACTCTTTTTCTGCATACTCTTTATAATACAGCAAGCCATTTTTTAAAATGTCATCATAGGCCATCGCTACATGGCCATCGCCCGAAGTAATGCATCCTTCTGCCTTAATAATATTCTGGTCATAATAAAGTCTGGCTTCTTCTGTCATCATTGACAGCGCCTTCTTCTTTAATGTTTTATTCTCCCAATAAGGTGCAAAATCCCTGATTTTTTGTTTTGACTCCTCACTGATTTCGAAGCGGTCGCCATCTCTTTTGGCAAATTCATCCAGTTCCTTGATCATCCAGTCCATTCCGTACTCCGGAAAAACCGGCGCTGCTTTATCCAGCTTTGCTTGATTGCCAACCAGCAAAGTATCTTCATCAATATAAATTGTCATATTCTTTAAAATTTCTTCCAAGCTCTTTCCTCTTAAGCGCATGACCGGCAAATATTCATACTCCTGATACACCTTGGTGATGATCTCTCCTCTTTCCGGACAAATGGAAGCTGGCTGATCAATAATCCTTTGTCGCATTCTTTCAATCCGTTCATTAAGTTTTCTGATCTCCATATTTATCTGATCCTTTCCTGAATCATACTATTTTTTGGCTCTAAAACTCTTATATCTTATCTCTTCTTACTCCTATTACAAATTCCATATCTTTTATTGTAATCGTTTTCCATGTAAACGTTTTCCATGTATAGACTATCATATTTTTATAAAAATTACAAGTTTTTTTTGCATTTTTCTTTTTCATTCTTGATCCTGTTTGAAATTTCAAATTATTCTTATGCTTTTCCCTTGAAAATTCAGGTTCCTGGTTTGTCTTGAAAACCAAGAAGCGATGTGCTAAAATAAAGGCATTGATTCAGCAGTCCGATACTTCGGTCTGATCATTGAGCATCTTACTTTGCTTTTAATTCGGTGAAAGGAATGGATATAATTATGAAAAATAAAGCTACTATTAAGGACATTGCCAAGTATGCGGATGTATCCATTGCCACCGTATCCCGATATATCAATCAATCCAGGCAGCTTAATCCTGATACAGCCCAGCGCATAAAAGCGGCGATCGAACACTTTAATTACATCCCCAATGACAATGCCAGGGCCTTACGCTCAAAAAATGAACGAATTATCGGGATCATTTTTCCGGATATTTCCAATGCTTTTTTTGCTAATATTTTTAAATCTATTGAAGAACTTTTATTTGAGCAAAAAATCTTTGTTTTGCTTTGTAATTCAAATGAAGACGGAGAAAAAGAAAAAGAGTATCTCTATCGCTTATTGCAAAAAAGAGTTGACGCAATCGTGATTGCGCCCACCGGTGCCAATCACGAACTCTTAAAAGAGATCAGCCGAACCACACCGGTCATCATTTTCGACCGGAAGCAAGAAGAAATTGCTGCTGACCAATTATATGCCAATGACTATACCGCATGCAGCCAACTAACCGAACATATCTTATCCCGCGGTCATCATCAAATCGCATATGTGTCAGGCACTGCAAACTCCAGCGTTTCCAAATACCGCTATGAAGGATTTCAGCAAACTATGGCCAAACACGGTCTGACCAGCGAACACTATTATCTGATTACTACTCAAGATGAAGCGGCCTGCCGTCAGGAATTTCATCATCTTTTGATGCAAAATCAAATTTCTGCGGCCCTGATCCCTTCTCCTAAAAAATTAAATTGGTTTTTAATGGAAAGAAATCAATTATTTTTAAAGGGTTATCGTTCAGCCCTTTCTTTTGCAGGCTTTGCAACTCCTGCCGAATTCGACATCAGCGAAATTCCCTTAACCGGTGTTTTGCAAAGAGAAGACATCTATGCGACAAAGTTAGCTAAAATTATCATTAACCGCCTCAATAAACCTAACAGCAAGATCAAGGATGTGGAGTTGAAGCTTAGTTTTCACAAAGGAAACAGCATTGGAAAATACGGGATATAACTTTCGATTATTTTATCCGCCGATTTGTACTTTGGGAATAACCTTGCTCAGTGTTTCAGCAAATTCTGTCAAATCTTCTTTGGCTAGTGATGGATATCCGGCATATTCATATTTCATACCAAATTGTGTATATTTGCCTGCTCCAAACTGATGAAAGGGAAGCAGATGGACTTCCTTCACCTGATATTGCGTCAATAGCCGGCTAAATTCTTGCCAATCGGCCGGCGAGTCATTATATCGGGGGATCACCGGAATTCGAATAACCAAAGGAATTCCCGCTTTTTGGGCAATGGTCAAATGTTGTAAAATCACTTCATTGCCCACTCCGATTTGTGCTTTATGTTTTTGGCTGTCCCAGTGTTTTAAATCCAAATATAAGAGGTCACACCATTTCAGCATTCTGGCAAATGTTTCCTCCGAAGAATAGCCTGAGGTTTCGCAGGTAATATGGATTCCGTTTCTATGCAGAGCATTTGCCAGCGCTTCAGCAAAATCAATCTGCGCTAAGACCTCTCCTCCGGAAAAGGTAACTCCCCCTCCCTCACGGAAAAAAACTTTATCTTTCAATATTTCATATACGGCATCTTCCACTGTCCAGGACTTTCCGGCAGTGCGCAGTGCTTTGCTTGGACAAACCGCTGCACAAGCCTGGCATTGAATACATTTTTCCGGTATATAATGGATTTTTTTCATCTCATCCTGCCAAAGCGCCTGAACCGGACAGACTTTAATACATCGTCCGCAGCGGATACAACCGATTTCGGAAAATTGCAGCTGTGGAACAAAGCTTTGGCTTTCCGGATTGGCGCACCATTTACATTGAAGCGGACAGCCTTTAAAAAATACCGTTGTCCGAATCCCCGGCCCGTCATGTAAGCAAAACCTTTGGATTTCCAGCAAAAGTCCTTTCTCTTTTCTCAATTTATCTGGCATCCCACACCTCTAAATAACACTTTCCGTTCTTGATATCAATTCCTTTTATGCGCTTTATCTGCTCTGATTTAATGTTGTACATCTATGTCTAAATTTATAAAGTTTAAAAATCTACTCTTATTTTATGAAAACGTTTACATTTTTTGGATTTATTATACATGTTCCCATCAAAATCGTCAATCCTAATATTTTCTTATCCTCTTTCTTCCAGATCATGTTTGATTTTGCTTTCTTTCGTATATGCAGACTAAGCATTTAAAAACCATTCGCAATAACCAGATAAGAATTCCTGATCTGACCGAATTCTTTTTTCACAATATTTTCACATTTCTAACACATTCTTTTCACATTCTTGTTTTATAATTTGCTTATTCGTTAAAAGTATCAACTTGAAGCACAACCCTAAGGTCGTGTTTTAGTTGCTTTCAATAAATCGTGAAAAGGAGAAGGATTATGGAAAAACAAAATAATCAATATGAATTGGAAAAAAATCAACAAATGACAAGTAAGTCGGAAAATATAGCCACCGATAATCCCCCATACAATGACAGCTTTGCTTTTGAAGCAGCAGCAAATAGTCCGCAAATGACCGAAGAAGCGTTAGAGGGCTCTTATGAGATGGATTTCTCAAATAATTCGGCGCCGGAAATTGATCCGATTTATCAGGATGCGACTGCAAACCCGGCCAATGAAAATTATTATTATCAGGCTCAGCCAGCACAGTTCGAGCAGTCAACTCAAACTGGTCGGCCAAATTATCAAACTGCCTATAGCAGCTATGGATATGGTGCCACTTATGCTCAAAACAGTCCTTATTTTACTGCCGAGCCGGTGCCGGATAAACAAAATCCCAGCTACCATGAAGTCAAGGCCAAACGCCAAAAAAAGGGCAGAGCCTTTCGCACCTTTGTTGCTTGTTTAGCTTTAATTCTTGGATTTTATGGAACTTACAGCTTTGGCAGTTATCAGGCTGAGCAGCGCATGGACAAAAAATTGGCAGACATTAAAGCCGAACTTAATAATGCCAAAGTTACGCCGGTACAGCCAACCGCTCCCATTCAATCGACCCAATCAGCGGAAAAAGAAGTGACCGTTGCGCCAATACCATCCGTGATTAGTTCCAATTCGGTTTCGCCGGTAGTTGCGATCGCTGAACAAGTGGCCCCATCAGTGGTGACCATTACCACTACTGTCAATGTAAAAAGCGCCAATATTTTCTTTGAGCCGCAAACTCAAACTTTCAAAAACTATGGTAGCGGGATCTTATATAAACTGGAAGATGATAATCTATATGTTATCACCAATCATCATGTGATCGAAAATGGCAATGATATCCGTGTTACTTTCCATGATACAGAAAGTGCTCCGGCTGAAGTGGTCGGCTATGACTCACGCAATGACCTGGCTGTCCTGAAAATTGATATGACCAAAGTTAAAAATAAAGCAATTCATTTAGCCACTTTTGGAGATTCAACTAAATTAAAAGTTGGACAACTGGCGGTAGCGATCGGTAACCCTCTGGGTGAAGGCCATGACCATACCATTACCGCCGGTGTTATCAGTTCAGTTAATCGGACCCTGGATATCGAAAATATCAAGGACTTGGAAGTAATTCAAACCGATGCCGCTATTAATCCAGGTAACAGTGGAGGTGCTTTGGTCAATGAATTCAGTGAAGTGATCGGCATTAATACCGCCAAATACTTAGATGTTAAAGTTGAAGGCATGGGCTTTGCCATCCCCAGCAGTGTAGCCATTCCGGTAGTAGAAAAAATTATGAAAAACGGCAATGGCGATGCTGCTTATGCCATCAGTGATGACCGCCCATTTTTAGGCATTGGTTTTTCAGCCATCACCAGTGATATCTACGCTAAAACCGGCGTACCCTTTGGTGTATATGTGACCAAGGTATATGATGGCAGCGCCGCTGCTGAAGCCGGTGTGGAAGAAGGCGACATCCTCTTTTCACTGAATGGCACCCGTATCAAAGATGCTAATATGCTCTTTGACAGCATTGGTAAATTAAAGCTTGGAGAGAATGTTAAAATTGGCCTGGTCCGCAATGACAAAGTATTTGAAGTAGAAGCAGTCATCACCTCCTTTGGGGAAGTCAATGCTAAAAATAACAATCAATTAAATCAAGCCCCAACAAAAAAAGAGAATGAATAAACAAACCACTTAGTCTTCTTTGAAGTGCGACACTTTAAATTAAAAGTTCACGCCGGTTTGCCACCATCAGAACAAATGCTTCACCTTTGCTGTGCTTTGCACCCTCTTTCTGATGGTGAAGTGCCGCCAAATGTAAATGACCATTTTACAATCGTTTCACTTGCTTGCGTACTTCAAAGAAGTTAATATAGATACACAAACCTCTTTTCACGGGATATCCCCCTATCCCTAACCAAAAAAGGAACATTGCCTGGTACTCCTCAGGGCAATGTTCCTTTTTGCTGATTCTGATAATCACTTCCGGCAGCAATATCTGCCTTTATCCAGTATTCATCAATGCATTTGTTGAAATGATCAGTGATCGATCTTACTCAAACAAGTAAAAGACCTGAATATATTTTATAACCAAATGAATAGGCCTGTTTTGATTTTTTTTAAAAACAATTTAACAAAGTCAACTGCCCACTCCGATCAAAGCCGGCTGTAAGCTCCTGCCAATAACTTTCGCTTTACCGGATCTGCTGCTGAATATACTCGATCAGCTCCTCTACTAGTTCTGTCTGTCCGGCAGAAAGATGATCGTGCAAGTCTATTTTTTTTACCAATTCATACGAACGGCTGTTGCTGTATTCATTCCGACTGATGATACGCAGATTTAACTCTATATAATCCCCCTCATTGCCACTTTTTTCGCCGATGGGATAAATGGTCAGCATTTCCTGCTGACTGGCCAGCCTTTGATAAATTTCCTCCACCAGCTCCGGCGATGCCGGATAGTCCTGATGATTAAGAAAAATCATGATTTGATCATTGGCTGCACTGTGAGTAACTTCTAAATCCAGCCACTGGTCCTCTTTTTTTTGTCTGATCTCCAGGCCACAAAAGTCCTCTCTGGCAATTACCGGCTGACTAAGATCTGTCACTAACTGGGACTGCTGAAAAATTTCATTTTGCAAATCGATTAACCTGGCAAATCGGTCAGCATATTTTTCCGGAAAATTATCACCGGAATATAGAGTATAAAAGTCTTTATCGGTTTGAAACCTCCAACTCGTTGACGCAGCATCCATTATTTTCATTGGCCCATTCGGTATTTCTTTTGCACGCCACAACTTCTGTTCTTCCATAAACATCTGCAAGCGCTTTAAGCTGTCCTCCGGGCAAAGATAGTCATATTCAATCTCTGTAAAACGAACACCCATCCGCCTTGTCTCTTTAATTTTAACCTGACCATCTTCTTCATAAATCCTTAAAGAATAGCGTCTGCCATCCATTCCTCCACCATGATAATAAGAAAATACAATTAAATCTCCTTTCGGTCTATTTCCTGTTTGTTCACTGATTTTCTTAGTGATCTCCCCTTGATCACGATTACTCATCAGCCAAAGAAATGCTCCCAAAATCACTATCACTGAAACTGCCGCCAAAATCGCTAAAAAAATTCCCATTCCTTTCTGCATCATCTTCCCTCACTTTCTTTTTATCATTTAACTGCCCGACTTTTTCTCTCTCATGCCTTTGATGGCATATTTTCCTCTCCCTTTTTGCCAGAGTGATAGCCTGCCTTTTGCAGCTTTCCCTATAAGATCGTTGGTGATCATCCCCTGTTAAAAACTTCATATTTTTGACAGGGCATATGATCTGGCCGGTGAACCCCCTGTTTTACTGCATATTGCTTAAGGCGGTGTGCAGCATATGATGCTTTTCAAAAGGCTGTCCACTTCTGCCATGGCATACAACCTAAATTATAACTATCCTCAACGGCAGTCAAAAAGGATGAATGTATCATTAATTTTCTACTTCCCCACTAGCTCGACAATGGCCTTAGCTACGGCAACCGGCACTCTTTTATCAAACGGATCAGGAATGATATATTCCGCTGTTAATTCTGCCGGGGAAATAATACCGGCAATTGCCCGGGCAGCTGCAACTTTCATTTGCTCGGTGATTTCCGATGCACCGGCATCGAGTGCACCCCGGAAAATTCCCGGAAATACCAACACATTGTTGATTTGATTTGGAAAATCGCTACGACCAGTAGCAATAATGGCCGCCCCACCTTTTTGCGCCTCCTCCGGCATAATTTCCGGCACCGGATTAGACATCGCAAAGATCATTGGCCCGGCTGCCATACTCCTAACCATATCAGCGGTCAGGATGCCGGGGGCAGAAACACCGATAAAGACATCTTTTCCCTTAATCACTTGCTCAAGGCTGCCTTTTTCCATCAGCGGATTGGTCAGTTCCGCAATCTCCCGCTTGGCCGGGGATAAACTCTGATCATCACGGGCAATTGCTCCTTTTCTGTCCAGCAATACGATTTGACTTAAACCAAAAGCCAGCAATAACCTGGCAATGGCCACTCCGGCCGCCCCCGCTCCGCTGATCACCACCTTCAGCTCTGTAAGTGGTTTCGCAGTCAAATGGCAGGCATTAATCAAACCGGCACACAGAGCAATTGCCGTGCCATGCTGATCGTCATGAAAGACCGGAATATTTAGCTCCTGCCGCAACCGGCGCTCAATTTCAAAACAGCGCGGGGCGGCAATATCTTCTAAGTTAATGCCGCCAAAGCCGGGAGCAATATTTTTGACTGTTTGAATGATTTCCTCTGTATCCTTGGTGGCCAGGCAGATCGGGAAGGCATCAATATCGGCAAATTCCTTAAATAAGATGGCTTTTCCCTCCATCACCGGCATGGCTGCTTCCGGGCCGATATCTCCCAGACCCAGTACTGCCGTACCATCAGTTACCACTGCCACCAAATTCCCTTTGGCAGTATATTGATATGCTTTTTTCTTATCAGCTGCGATCTCCAGACAGGGAGCGGCTACTCCTGGTGTATAGGCAGTGCTTAACTCTTGCCGATTTGTCACCGCCACCTTTGACCTGACTTCAATTTTTCCATGATGCTTTTGATGTAACTCCAGACTTAATTGGTTATAGTCCATACTTTTGGCTCCTTTTAAAGAAAATCACCGATGCTTACCAGCGATTCCTATCCTTGGCGTTTGCTTAATTTTTTCTATTATAACATTTATAATTAATATATGCTATAAATTTTCCCACAAATATACAAAATGATGTGAATCCATGCCTACTATCACGATAGTTTTCGGTATTTTAATTAAAATAAATTGGCGCGACACCGGCCAACATATGCCACATTTTCATGAATGGCTTGTTTCGTAAGCTGCACTCCTTTGTTTTTTCGCTGTGAGTGCAACGAAAAATGTGCCCATTTTTCGTTGTCCTGGCCGCTCATATAGCTTACGAAGAAATCATGCCTTGGAGCACGCTCCTGGCTACCTTTTCTCTTTGGCCGAACCGAATACTCGCTCAAATCTTTCTTTTTTCATATTTTAGTCGAGTTTTCGGCCCCGGCCCTGCGAAAAGTCCGCCATGAAACGCAAGCTCCTCCTTTT
>RQYD01000004.1 GCA_003858485.1 Clostridiales bacterium COT073_COT-073 | reverse complement strand
ACAATAAACACAGCAACCAAAAGATATACAGAAGAATTTTACAATACAAAATACTACACAAAGCAGTAAGTCGAAAGAGATTTACTGTTTTTTTATTGCTTGAATGTTCAAGTCAAGTTTGAATAGCAAAGCATCCGAAAGAACTGCCAATGCGATGAACAGCGTATTGCAAAAGCCAAAGAACAGGAACAGCGAAGCAAAGTCCATGAAATCAAGAGAAGGTGCTTTATTGAGCAAAGTCAAGAGAACTACACCTTTGAAAATGCCGATGAAAGTACCGACCAAGAACTCTTAAAGAAAGTAAAACGCTAATATAAAAATTGACAGGCTGAATGAATAAGTTGTTTAACAACCGTATTGATAATTTTAGGATTTAATTTATTTAAGTCAGAAGTACCGATAATGATGATTGTGTAAGCTTCTGAAAACAGAAAAAAATCATCAATAGATTTGGTGGTTGCTAGTTTACTCATCATAAATTTAGCATTTTCCTTTATTTTTTCATTTCGATTATCAAGAAGTCCATATTTTTCTTGTAGTATATTGTAGTCTTCTTGGGTAAGGCATCTGTAAATATTCTTGTGTGAAATGGTATCAAATAGAAATTGCTCAAAAATTGCCATCGGAATTCCGTTCGGATATTCTTTAGATAGTGATAAGAATTGTGCTGTTGCTTCATCTTTTCTTTTCTTTATAAGCCAAATAATAAATTCATCTTTACTTTTGAAAAAATTATAGAAAGTTCCTGTGCCGATTCCGACAGAAGATGCAATATTTATAATTTTTAATTTTTTATATCCGAATTTTTTTAGAAGAATATATCCCTGTGTGTAGAATTTCTCTATTAAAACAGCTCTTTCTTCTTTTGTAAAGTTAGCGGGCATTAGTTCACCTCCTGTCTAAAAATTATATTTATATTTTAGCAAGTATGCAAGAAAAAGTCAATGAATTTAAAGAAGATTATATTCATTGACTTTATTAGTGATTAGTGCTATAATCATCTCAATGAATAAAACTTAAAAAATATTCGTTGAGAAAGGAGCTATATTAATTTACTGTGTAATATGGGGATTTGGCGGAATCCCATATTGGAAGGATAATACTTTCCGGAGTGGCTATTGCAAAGAAAGTTTGTAAAAAATATTTTTAAATTTTAAAAGGAGAAAGTTATGATTGAATTAAAACATATCATGAAAAGTTATAAAAAATTACTTGCTCTGGCAGATTTTTCTTATAGCTTTGAAAATGAAAATGCTTATGGAATACTTGGAGTCAACGGAGCAGGAAAGAGTACATTGATTAACTGTATTACAAAAAATATTTCATTTCAGGGAGAATTGAAATTTGTAGATTTGAGTATTTGGGAGATTGGGTATGTTCCGCAAGAACTTGCGATTTATCCTGAGCTTTCTGTTTTGGATAATTTGCTTTTTTTTGCATCAACTTACAAAATGGAAAAAAAATATGCTAGGGAAAGAAGTCTGGAATTGATCGAAAAAGTCGGTTTGAAAGAAAAAATTTCTACAATGGCAAAGGACTTATCCGGAGGGATGAAGAGAAAATTAAATCTTATCACAGCCTTAGTTCATGGTCCAAAACTACTCATTTGTGATGAGGTTTGTGTTGGAATCGATCCGATTTCCAGAAATGAAATTTTAGAGTATCTGAAAGAACTAAAAAATGAAGGTTTAAATATCATTTATACTTCTCATTATTTGGACGAAGTTGAATTTTTATGTAATAAAATAATATTTTTGAATAAAGGAAAATTAATTCTGGAAGGAGATACAAAGGAGCTGATTGCTAAAATGTCAGAGGTTACGCACGAAAAATCCAATCTTTCCGACTTATTTATGCAAGTCTTAAGGGGTGGTGAATATGCTTAAAAAAGAGATAAAGGGAATCGTTAAAAATCCCATTTATTACATTGTCATGATGCTACCTTTTATCATTACATTTATTATGAGTGAAGGGACAAAAAATTATTTATTGCAGCGTCCTGAGTTTACTCATAAGCTAAATGCTACGAGAGAAATCGTTCTATATAGCGGACAGATTTTAGATGCAAAAATACAATTTGCGGTGAGTGAACTTAACTTTATGCTTTTGATGGCATCGATTTTGATTGGACTTAGTGTGTTTGAGGAGAGAAGACTGCATATATGGGATAGGATTGTAGATAAGCGAAAATTTGTTTTGGTTAAATTCTTCGCTCACTATGGATTTTCGGTCGTGATGATTGTTTTCAATCTGGTTTTATTTGCTATCATTTTTGGTATGCAAACACCTTTAAAGTCAATTTTAATTCTTTTAAGTATGCCGATTGTTAGTATGCTTTTTGGAATTTTGATAGGTTTAATCGTTCAAAATAGGGCAATGCTTTCCAATACGATTTTAATGATCGTTATGTTTATGGGATTTTTTGGTGGAGCTTTGAGCTTAACTTCCGTGTTGTCAAATACAAAATTCATGAATGTTTTGATGTATATATCTCCATTGACAATAGCAAATAAGTTGATTTACAAAGATTTGATAAATGTAAATATGGGCAGAGAGCTATTTATTTGGATTGTTTTTATTTTGGGATTTGCAGGATTATTTACCTGTTTTATAGAAAGGAGAATGAAAAATGGTACAGTCATTTAATTTTACTTTCAAGGCTTTAAAAAATACAAAAGGTTTTATTGTTTCAATGATAATTATGCCTATATTTATGATATTGCTTGTAAGTATAACTTTGGCATATTCAAAGGTCCCAACGGTTGCATATATCGGAGAAAAAGCTCCGAATGTAACAAATATAAAAATGATGAAGATAGAGGAAAAAGAAAAAGACTATTTTTTAGGAATTTCACAAGGGACTTTGGTTATAAAGACAAACAGTGAAGGAGAAGTGGAAAAATATTACAGTAGCATTGAAAACAATCCGTTAATACCTTTGATAGAAAATGCAGATAAAAATACGAAGGCTTTCACAGAAAGACCAAACATAAACTATTCCATTGGAACAATGCTGTTTAAACTTTTAACAGCGGCAGGACTTCTTGCAACCGTTTTAATCCAAGAAAAAGGAAATGGAATCATATTGAGGGTGAAAAATTCTAAAACAAAATTAAGCACCTATATTTTGGGAAAGAGTTTGGCGATTATGTTTGTATATGAGATTGCAACACTTGCAATTTTAATGTTTTATAAATTTGCAAACTATGATTTCGGAAAGTCTAATGTGGTTGATTTGGGAATTATATTTACCATTGCACTTTTAATTTCAACCGGAATATATATATTTGTTGCCGGATTGATTAAAAATGAAGGACTGATATGGGGAATCTCATCAGGAATTATTTTTCCGCTTGGAATTTGTTCCGGCATTTTATTTCCAATAGAATATATGCCGGAGTGGATGAAAGCCATCGCTCATATATCACCACTTTATTATCTACAAATATCGGTGATAAATGGAAAGATTGAGGTGCTGCCAATTTGTTTTATGCTTATGGCATCCTTTTTATTGACAATGGTTGGAATAAAACAATTAGCAAAGCAAGAATAAAATTAAGAGTAGTTGTAATTTGATAAAAATAACTACTGGAAATGGAGAAATAGGTTACAACATAATATATTTACTTTTAGTTTTGAATTAGGAGGACTGTTTACGCCAAAGTGTAGAGGTCCTCCTTTTTATGCTCAAAAACCAAAATCAGAGAGTAGAAAAAGGAGGATTATCGGGTGGACAAAGGAATATTTTCTTTATGTGCCTGCTGTAAAAGTTAAGCATGTATTAAACTCTACAATTTATTATATCAATGATAGGAAAGATAGGAAAGATAGGAAAGAAATTCAATATCAGACTTGACAAATATTGAATTCAGTTTTATTATTAAATATATATTCGGTATTAAGATTAGAAAAAGAGGTTTGCTATGCCACAGGTATTAAAGGAAGAAGTCAGAAACAGGATACTTAATGCGGCAGAAAAAGTATTTTACGAGAAAGACTACAGGAGTGCAAAACTAACGGAAATTGCAAGGGAAGCGAATATTCCTGTTGCACTGATTTATACTTACTTTAAGAATAAGGAAGTCTTGTTTGATGCAGTGGTTGGCTCCATTTATTTAAATTTTGAAGCTGCATTTGATGAAGAAGAATCCTTAGAAGCAGGTTCCGCTTCCGAACGATTTGAAATTGCCGGTGCAAAGTATATTGATGAGCTGCTAAAGGATCGTAAAAAACTTATCATTCTTATGGATAAGAGTTACGGAACGAAGCATATGGATGCAAAACAAAAGTTGATTGATCAAATGCAAGTGCATATTGAAGAAGGGCTCAATAGACAGTCTGAAGAAAGATATGATCCGATGCTTGCCCATATTTTAGCCAATAATTTTACAGAGGGACTTCTTGAAATTGCAAGGCACTATCAAAGTGAAGAGTGGGCAAAAGAGATGTTAAAGCTGATAGCGAAATGTTATTATAAAGGTGTGGAATCCTTATAAGTAGGTTTCAGATGCGATAAAATAAGTTTGGAGGAGACTACCTATGAAATTTTATGAGGCACTAATCGGAGAAGATGATACGAAAACAAATATTTTCAGTGATTTAATTGGAGTGTGGGAAATTGAATGGGTCGATGGGAAAGGCACTGAGAATGAAAGGCATGTTATTGGTGAATGGATATTTTCTAAAATATTAAACGGTGATGGAATACAAGATGTGTTTATTTGCCCATCAAGACAAGAAAGAATATCCAACCCTCAACCTGATGCAGAATATGGAACAACAATTAGAGTATATAATCCTGAAAAGAAAAAATGGGATGTTTGCTACACTTGTTTAGGGAAAATGGTTTATTTGGAAGCTGAAAAAGTAGAAGATACAATTGTTTTGACGAATTTAAGCAATGAGAATGGATTAAACGTATGGATTTTTGATGATATTTCCACCGCCCAATTTCATTGGGAAAATAGGACATCTTTTGATAAAGGTAAAACATGGATTACAAATGGAGAGGTGTTTGCAAAAAGAAAAAGTCAATGATAAAATAATGAGCCGAAAATTCAAGTATTTCGCATTAAGATAGACTTTGTGTAACCAGCAAAGTCTTAATTTAAGTTTTAATATTGAATTAAAATTCGGTTTTATTCGTTTTTGAAAGGAGAATTGTTTCATGTCTGAAAAAGAGCTTAGAAAAAAAGTAGTTGGGAAAAATACTTTATCCAATTTGGCTTTAACATTAAAAATAATATTTGATTTGATACCACAAATATTACTTGTATTTCTGGTAAGTTCTTTGATTACAAAGAATATGGGTGAGGCAAAACTGAAATATATTTTTCTTGGAATGCTTGTGTCCTTTGTATTCAAAGGAATGTTCTACTATTTTGCTACAAAAATTGCTCATGAAAAAGCATACGAAAAATTGACAGAACTTAGGCTTAGTATTATCAGTCATCTGAAAAGGCTAAGTTTAGGGTTTTTCAAAGAACATAATACCGGGGAACTTACCAACATCGTTCAACATGATGTAGAGCAGGTAGAAGTATACCTTGCTCATGGGCTACCGGAAATAATGGCAGTGACGCTCCTACCCACCATCATTTTTATAGCAATGATTTTTGTGGATCTACGTCTTGCCCTTGGAATGATTGCCGGAGTTCCTCTTATGTATTTGGTAAAGGTTTTTTCGCAGCAAACAATGAACAAGAATTTTGCAATTTACTTGAGCCATGAAAGCAGGATGAGGGAAGAGCTGATGGAATATGTAAAAAATATTTCGGTTGTGAAAGCATTTGCAAAAGAAGAGGAAATCAGTGAAAGAACATTAAAAACGGCAAGAGAGTATATTTATTGGGTTAAAAAGAGTATGGGGGCCATTACTATTCCAATGGGCTTGATTGATATATTTATGGAAATTGGAGTAGTTATTGTCATGATTTTAGGCAGTATATTTCTATATCAAGGAAATATTACAGCACCTAATTATATTCTTGCTATTATTTTGTCATCTGCATTTACTGCATCCATAAGTAAGACAGCTACTTTACAGCATTTTTCTATTGTGTTTAAGGAAGCATTGAAAGGGATTGGAAAAGTTTTAACGGTTCCGTTGCCGAATAAGAAAACAGAACAAGGATTAGATTTTGGAGATATAGAATTTAAAAATGTAAATTTTGCATACGGAAAAAACAGTTTTGAGCTAAAAGACATCAATCTTATTTTTAAACCAAACAGCTTAAATGCCTTTGTAGGAGCAAGTGGCTGCGGAAAGAGTACGGTTTCTAATTTGCTTATGGGATTTTGGGATGCAGACAGCGGACAAATTAAGATAAAAGGAAAAGATATAAAAGATTATAGCCAAGAAAACATCTCAATGTTGATTGGTAGTGTGCAGCAGGAAGTTATCCTTTTTGATTTAAGTATTTTTGAAAATATAGCAATCGGAAAAATAAATGCGACAACAGAAGAAGTGATAGAAGCTGCTAAAAAAGCAAGATGCCATGATTTTATTTCAGCATTACCAAATGGATATGACACACGAGTAGGTGAAATGGGCGTTAAGTTATCCGGTGGAGAAAAACAAAGAATTTCCATTGCCAGAATGATACTGAAAAATGCGCCGATTTTGATATTAGATGAAGCAATGGCAGCCGTCGATAGTGAAAATGAAAGACTTATTGGAGAAGCAATCCGTGATTTAAGCAAGAATAAAACAATCATTACCATTGCTCATCATCTGAATGCGATAAGAGATTCGGATCAAATTATTGTTATGGATAAGGGGCTTGTTTTGGATAGCGGAAGCCATCAAGAACTAATGCTAAGATGTGATTTCTATAAAGATATGGTTGATGCACAGAACAAGGTAGACAGATGGCATTTGAAGGACGATAGTCTTTCACAAGCAAGTAGCGAGGCGGATCTGGGGTGTACGGAGGTGGTAATAGAAAATGTTTAGAGAAATGTTAAAACTACTTACAAAAACTGGCAAAAGAGATTTAGCTATATCAAGTATATTCTTTGCTCTTTATGGATTAAGTTCCATAGCGATGATTGTTATTGTCTTTTCTATACTGTTTCAGATATTTGATGGAACAAGTTTAGAATGTCTATATCAATATTTTATTGCTATCGCTCTTTTGGTTGTATTAAAAGGCATTTGCAATATGATAGCAGATCTGAAAAAGCATAGTGCCGGTTTTGATATTGTTCAGCAAATAAGAGAACGCATGATTATCAAATTAAAGAAATTCAGTTTGGGGTTTTATACCAACGAAAGACTGGGAGAGATCAATACAATTTTACACAAGGATGTTGATAATATGTCCCTTGTTGTAGGACATATGTGGTCAAGAATGTTCAGTGATTTTTTAATAGCAATAGTGGTATTTATCGGTCTTGCAAGTATTGATATAAAGTTGGCACTGATAATGGCAGTGTCCGTTCCTATTGTACTTGCCTTTCTATATATGACAATTAAGCAATCTGAAAGAATAGAAAATCAGAACAACTCAGCACTTCTTGATATGGTTAGCCTATTTGTTGAATATGTGAGAGGAATACCTGTATTAAAGAGTTTTGGGGAGAATAAGAGCTTAGATAATGAGCTTATGAACAAAACGAAAAAGTTTGGAGAAACAAGCAAAGCAGCTTCAAGATTTAAGGCAAAACAATTATCTATATTTGGGTTTTTACTGGATATTGGATATTTAGTTCTTTTAACCTCCGGAACAATATTTGTTGTAAAGGGAAATCTTGATGTCCTTAATTTTATTATCTTTGCGGTAATTTCAAAAGAGTTTTATAAGCCGTTCGCTTCTATGGAACAGCATTATATGTACTATGTTTCGGCGGTGGATAGTTACGAAAGACTGAGGGGAATTTTATATGCAGATATAATCCCGGATAAAGTGGATGGAATTGTTCCAAAAGATAATGATATAGCTTTTGAAAATATTGGTTTTTCCTATGAAAAAGATGAATTTAAAATGGAGAAATTGAGCTTTTCCATTCCAGAGAAAACAATGACAGCCTTAGTTGGAGAATCGGGTAGTGGAAAGACTACTATAACCAACTTGTTACTAAGATTTTACGATGTGCAGAAAGGAAAAATTACACTTGGAGGAATTGATATAAGGGATATTCCTTATGATGAGCTTTTAGATCGTATCAGTATTGTCATGCAGGATGTCAGGCTGTTTGATAACACGATTGAAGAAAATATCAGAGTAGGTAAAAAAGGAGCAACGAAAGAAGAAATCACCCTCGCTGCAAAGAAAGCAAGGGTACATGACTTTATTATGAGTTTACCAAACGGTTATGAAACGGATATTGGAGAAAATGGTGGGCTTCTTTCAGGTGGACAAAGGCAAAGAATATCTATTGCAAGAGCCTTTCTAAAAGATGCCCCAATTTTAATGCTTGATGAAATGACCAGTAATGTTGATCCTGTAAATGAATCTTTGATACAAGATGCCATTACAGAACTCGCAAAGAATAGAACTGTACTTGTGATTGCTCATCATTTAAGAACCATTCAAAAGGCAGATCAAATTTTGGTATTTCAAAAGGGCAGTCTGCTTGAAAAAGGAAAACATAAAGAACTTCTTGAAAAGAAGGGCTACTATGCTAAATTATGGAAAGCTCAGTATGGGGTATAACCATGATTTTGTTAAAAGATGTTTCTTATGAATGGGAAGATGGGCGAACTGCTTTAAAAAATATCAATCTTGAAATTAAAAAAGGTGAATTTGTTTTAATTTCAGGAAAAAGCGGAAGTGGTAAAAGTACTCTTGGAAGCCTAATGAATGGCCTTATTCCGCATTATTACAAAGGCAAAATGCAAGGAGAAGCCTTTGCTTCCGGAAAAGATATAAGCAAATTATTGCTTCATGAAATAGGGCATATTGTAGGAACTGTATTTCAAGATCCGCGAAGTCAGTTTTTTACGACAACGACAGACGAAGAGATAGCTTTTGGGCTTCAAACTATCTGCAAATCAAGAGATGAAATCAAACAGAGAGTAGAAGAAGTATATGCAGAGCTGGATATTGAGGAACTGAAAGGGAAATCTGTTTTTGAATTATCAAGCGGACAAAAACAAAAGATAGCTATTGCAAGCATCTATGCAATGAATCCGGATGTTTTAATTTTAGATGAACCATCAGCAAATTTAGATATGAAAGCAACATTTGACCTATTTTTAATTTTAGAAAAATTAAAGAAAAAAGGAACAACAGTTGTTCTAATTGAACATCGTTTGTACTATGTAAAATCTCTATTTGACCGTTTTCTTTTGGTGAAAGATGGAGAAATTGCACAGGATTTGAGTCGGGAAGAAGTTATCCATCTTGAAGGGGAGTTTTGGGATGAGAATGGACTAAGGACTCTTGAACTAGAAAAATACAGGATAAGCGAGAAGAAAGATTCATATCAATTAAATGATGAAAGCATCAGTGGAAAAGGCTTGAAATTTTGTTACCCAAGTGCAACTAATGTTGGAAATAAGCAAAACCAATACATCTTAAATCATCTTGATTTCAATATGGAGTGTGGAAAAGCCATTGGTCTTATTGGCTTAAATGGTACCGGGAAAACTACTTTTGCAAGGATAATTTCAGGACTTGAGAAGATAAAAGAGGGGAAAATATGGGCGGCAAAAGATAAGCAGCTTAATCATAAAGATTTAATGGATATGTCATATTTTGTCTTTCAAGATTCAGATTATCAGCTGTTTTCGGAAAGCGTACTTGATGAAATGTTGCTTGGTATGGAGGGGAAAGATAAAAAAGAAAATACCAAAAAGGCAATGTCTATTTTGAATGTACTTGGCTTAGATAAATATATGGATAAGCATCCGTTTGCTTTATCAAGAGGAGAAAAACAAAGACTAACAATAGCTTGTGGAATGATGAAACAGGCAAAAGTTTTTATCTATGATGAGCCAACATCAGGTTGTGATAAAGACTCAATGATGTCAGTGGCAAAACTGATTGAAGAACAATTAAAAAATGGGACAACAGTATTGGTGATAAGTCATGATTTTGAGTTTTTAGCAAACACAGTGAGCAAGCTATGGGTAATGGGAGACGGAAAAATAGCAAGTGTTTTGAATATGAGTGAAAGTAATAAATTGCTCATATTAGACAAGATGAGAGGAGGTAGAGAGCTTGGCAGATAGAAAAAACATAGATCCGAGAATAAAACTTACGCTACTTCCAATTGTTGGCTTTACCAGCTTTTTTATAAGCGACACAATTCTGCTTTTTGGACTAATTGTCTTTGCCTTTTTCCTGTATGTATATAGTGGGATGTGGAAAAGAGCATTACGCTTTATCTTGTTTTTTGTGTTTTTATACTGCATAGAGGTAGGGCTTGGAAAATTTTATGCAGCAAGCATTGTATTTGCAATATATATGTTTATTTACTTTGCATCAAGAATGACCTTAATCGCTATGTTTGGTGGATATATAACAAAGACTACAAGTGTAAGTGAAATGCTTGAAGCGTTAAATAGAATGAAAATACCCAGAAGTATTGGTATCCCTTTTAGTGTTTTGCTTAGATTTGTACCAACTATAAAAATAGAATTTAAGGCATTAAAAGAGAGTATGAAGATTCGAGGAATTATAAAAAACAGATTTTTCCCGTTGTTACATCCAATTAAATATATTGAATATACGCTTATTCCACTTTTAATGAGAATGATTAAGATTTCAGATGAATTGTCAGCTTCAGCACTTATTAGAGGACTTGATAGTGATGAGAACAGGGTAACATTAACAGAATTGAGGTTTAGATGGGCAGACTTATTGATTGGGCTATTAGGAGCTTCGATAATTGCTCTGGTGATAGTAATACAGAAAATTTATTAGGAGGACTTTTATGAAAAACAAATTAAATGGTCGTGATTTTATTACAATCGGGATTTTTAATGCAATCGGGATTGTTATATACATGGCAGCCAGCTTTGCAATGGCAACAACCGTTATTGGAGGATTTATTGCTTCAGGAGTTAGCTTTATGATAGCTGCCACCGTTTATATCCTTATGGCTGTAAAAGTAAAAAAGAAGGGAGTATTTACAATATCAGGAACACTTCTTGGTTTAATTGCACTATCAGGAGGACATTTACCTCATGCAGTCTTTGCTGTAATCGGTGGAGTTATATGTGATTTGATTATAGGAAATTATGGGAGTAAGGGACGAATGATTATTGGATATGGGGCATTTGCATTAGCAGATTTTTTAGGGACAGTAATTCCTGTGATTTTATTCGGAACAGCGTCTTTTGTGGAAAGAGCATCAAAATGGAAAATGAGCGAAGTACAAATAAATGAAACATTATCTTATTTCAAAGTTTCGTGGGCAGTGGGCTTTGGTTTGATAACTTTTGTTCTTGCTTGCATAGGAGCATTAGTTGCAACAAGGATACTTAAAAAACATTTTGAAAAAGCAGGAGTGATTTAAATCAATCTTTATTGGTGAAGGGAAAATGGAGTAAATAGTGGAGGTAATTGGGCTTAAGATATAATAGGAATACAGAGGAAAAAGCTTGCTTTTCCGGTGGAGGAGTGCTAATATTAAGATATCTAACCAAATAGATTTGATCTGATGGAAAGATATCAATCTGGCAGACTGAGTTTTAAGCGGATACAAAGCAAGAACAGTGCCTGTTACCGTAAAAACCTTGGGAATTATAAACTGCTGTTTAATAAAAACTTAACTTTCTCATATATTTTAAAATGATCTTTTAAAAGCATATCCTGTGAAAACCATCTTATCCGGCAGGTTGTAAACATGTGGCTGTAAGCTGGTTTATACCCGAGTGGAAATACGAAGCCTTTCATTAGAGGTGCTGTATGCCAGGTCGCATGCCCAAGCAGAGAGGCGAAGCATTTAGAAAGCCATGTGCCGGGAAAACATCTTTTCACAGAAAAGAGCAAAGCGGGTAGGATAAGCAAAAAGACCGGAGCAAGTTAAGTAAAAGACATTGATATTAAAACGTCTATTTCGTTGGAAGTAGGCGTTTTTTATTTGGGTGTGGTTTGCGTAGGAGTGGAGCAAGAGGGATCAAATAAGGAGGAAATATGAATCGTTTGGCATTAATTGGAATTATTGTTGAAGAGCTGGAGCAATCGGAAAAAATCAATGAGTTATTGCATGAATACGGCCGGTATATTGTGGGACGAATGGGAATTCCTTATCGGGAAAGGGGAGTTTCCGTTATCAGCATTGTGATTGATGCGCCCAATGATGCCATTAATTCGCTTTCCGGCAAATTGGGAAAAATTGAGGGAGTTAAGGCCAAAACTATGTTTACCAAAATGGAGTAAAGAGAAATGGAGTTAAACCAAACAAACTGGACAGTGGAGCAACTAGCTGAATTATTAGCCTTACCGGATTTTTCCCGGATGTATGCTTATGCTGATAAAATTAACTGCCAGGTGCATGGTGATATTATTGAAATTCGGGCGATTTTGGAATTTTCTAATATTTGTAAAAGACGATGTGCTTACTGTGGCTTAAATAGTCAAAATTCAAAAGTCAGACGCTATCGCATGAGTGAAAAGGAAATAATGGAAACGGCTATAATTGCAGCTGAGGCGGGTTATCGGACATTGGTCATGCAATCGGGGGAAGATGATTATTTTAACAGAAGACGACTGGGCGAGCTGGTACGCCAGATAAAAAAACAAACTGGGATGGCAATTACCGTCAGTTGTGGCGAAAAAAGTTATGAAGATTATGCCTGGATTCGCCAGGCGGGAGCGGATCGTTATCTGCTTAAACATGAGACTGCTGATCCGGATATTTATGCCGGGCTGCATGCCGGTGATGCCTTATCAAATCGCCTGCGCTGCCTGAAGGACATTAAGGAACTGGGATTTGAAACCGGCAGTGGCTTTATGATTGGCCTGCCGGGACAAAGCTTGAAAACAATTGCCCAAGACATTTTACTGCTCAAAGAAATTGGCTGTGACATGGCAGGAATTGGTCCATTTATTCCCAGTCCTGATACAGAGCTAAAAGATTGGCCAGCGGGCAGTGCCGAGTTGACCAAACGGGCAGTGGCCTTAACCAGAATTTTGCTGCCGGATGCAAATTTACCGGCAACTACAGCATTGGGAGTTTTAGTGAAAACAGACAAATACAGTATTTTTCAATGCGGTGCCAATGTCATTATGCGTAAAGTTACTCCTCAGAAATATGAGGAGTGTTACAGCATTTATCCCAATCAAATTGAGGTTCGGGATATTTTCAAAGAGAGAAAGCAATTAGAGCAAATGATCAGAGGAATGGGTAAAATTCCCAGATAAATTTACAGCGATTCAAACTAAGTTAAAGTAGAAGCCGGAACAGGACCGGATTAAAGCAGAGTAAGATCAGATTAAAGCAGAGAGAAATTAGGTTAAGACAGAGTAAGATCAGATTAAAGCAAAGAGAAATTAGGTTAAGACAGAGTAAGATCAGATTAAAGCAGAGAGAAATTAGGTTCAGGTAAAGTAAGAGTAGACTAAAGCAGAGTGAAACCGGGTTAAGGCAAAGCAAAATCAGACTGAAGCAAAGTGTAAACAGGTTAAAATAGTGGTTAACGCAAAGGAAAACAGCTATGAGAGGAGAAAAATATGGTTACATATCATCCCGCTTCGGGAAAAACAGAGGAATTTATTTGTCATCAGGAAATTATGGATACTATCGAATATGCCAAAGCTAATAAGCATGATCGGGCATTGCTGCTGTCGATACTGGCCAAAGCCCGGGCCTGCCAGGGTATTTCTCACCGCGAGGCGGCCTTGCTTTTGGAATGTGAAGACGAAACAATTTTACAGGAATTGTTTGCTTTGGCCAAGGCCATCAAAGAAAAAATTTTCGGGCGGCGGATCGTTATGTTTGCCCCCTTATATTTATCAAATTATTGTGTAAATGGCTGTACCTATTGCCCCTATCACTACCAAAACAAGCATATTCGCCGGAAAAAATTAAGTCAGGCAGAAATAAAGCAGGAAGTGATAGCGCTTCAGGATATGGGACATAAGCGCCTGGCCTTGGAAACCGGCGAAGATCCGGTGTGGGCGCCGATTGAATATGTGCTGGAAAGTATTCAGACCATTTATGGCATTCATCATAAAAATGGGGCGATTCGCCGGGTAAATGTCAATATTGCAGCCACTACCACCGAAAATTATAAAAAGCTGCATGAAGCTGGGATCGGTACTTATATTTTGTTCCAGGAAACTTACCATCAACCGACGTATGAGAAACTGCATGTGGCCGGCCCTAAACATCATTATGCCTATCATACCGAAGCAATGGATCGGGCAATGGCGGGTGGGATTGATGATGTCGGCATTGGAGTTTTATTTGGCTTATATCAGTACCGTTATGATTTTGCCGGTTTGCTGATGCATGCTGAACATTTGGAAGCACGCTTTGGTGTTGGGCCGCATACTATCAGTGTACCGAGGATCCGACCGGCGGATGATATTGATGTCAATCAATTTCCGGATGCAATTACCGATGACTTGTTTAAGAAAATTGTAGCAATTTTACGAATTTTTGCCCCCTATGCCGGTATTATCGTTTCAACCAGAGAATCGGAACACTCCAGAGCAGAAGTTTTGGAAATTGGAGTTTCGCAAATCAGCGGAGCGTCCTCAACCAGTGTTGGTGGCTATGTGGAAAAAGAAAAGGTCGAGGATAATTCGGCTCAATTTGATGTCAGTGATAACCGAACCTTAGATGAGGTCATTTACTGGCTTTTAACTCTTGGCTATGTACCCAGTTTTTGCACTGCTTGTTATCGTGAGGGCAGAACCGGCGATCGCTTTATGCGCTTGGCTAAATCCGGTCAAATCCGCAATGTTTGTCAGCCAAATTCGCTGATGACCTTGAAAGAATATTTGCTGGATTATGCAGCACCGGCCACCCGAAAGCTGGGTGAGCAGATAATTGCTGAGGAAATGCAGAATATTGTAAACCCGGTAGTTAAAGCCAAAGCGCAACAATATTTAGAGCAGTTAGAAGATGGCCGGCGTGATTTTCGGTTTTAGGATAAAGGAGAGAAAATATGCAGAGTACACCGCAAGCTAATCGTATACATATTGCCATTTTTGGTCGAACCAATAGCGGAAAATCAACTTTGTTAAATACACTGACCGGACAGGATACAGCCATGACCTCACCGGAACGGGGAACAACGACCGATCCGGTGTATAAGGCAATGGAAGTGGCGCCGCTGGGAGCTTGTGTATGGATTGATACGGCCGGTATTGATGATGATACCGTTTTAGGCGGCCAAAGGATTGAGCGCACCCGGCAAGTGATGGATAAAACCGATATGGCTGTCTTATTGCTCAGGTCAAGGGAAACAGATCTGGAAAAAGAATGGCTGAAGGAGCTGAACCGGCGCAAAATACCGGTTATTGTTTTAATTAATGTTGAAGAACAGAGGCCGATAAGGAATCGGCTGCTGACAGAGGAAGAATCAGGAGTAGTCATTGCTCCGGTAATGGCCGATAAAGGGCCGACAGAAGCCATAATTCCGGCAGTAATAGATAAAACTCCGGCAGCGCCTATCACTTTAGTGCAGATAGAGAAAGAACCGGAGGCAACTCTAACTTTTTATCAAGCTGAGCAGCTGGCGGCTGAAATAAAAGAAATGTTTGGGCTAACACCACTTCTGATCAATGCCAAAACCGGTCAGGGCCTGGAATTGTTTTGGGATGAACTGGTCGGACAACACCGTTTTCTGGAAAAAGAAAGCTCAATTTGTGGCGATTTGGTTCGTGCCGGTGACAGCGTACTATTAGTTATGCCCCAGGATATTCAGGCGCCAAAGGGCAGATTGATTCTGCCGCAGGTGCAGACAATTCGTGAACTTTTAGATCGCCAATGTCTGGTTCAATGTGTGACTGCTGAAAATGTAAGTATAGCCCTTAAGCAAATGAAACGGCCACCACATTTGATCATTACGGATTCTCAGCTTTTTGCACAAATTGCAGCCATTAAACCGGAAGAGAGCCTGCTCACTTCCTTTTCGGTTTTGTTTTCCAGATATAAGGGTGATATTGAAGCTTTTCTGGAAGGGGCAAAAATATTGAAAAAACTGCCGCCAAATGCCGAAATTTTAATTGCTGAAGCTTGTACTCACCGACCACTGCAAGAAGACATTGGCCGGGTCAAGCTGCCACGCCTGCTGAAACAAAAACTAGGATCGGAAATTAAACTGGTGATTACAGCCGGAGCAGATTTTCCGCAGGATTTAGGTGGTTTTGATTTAATTATTCACTGTGGCGGCTGTATGTTTAATCGCCGCCATGTGATGAGCCGGGTGGCCAGGGCCAAAGAACAGGACGTGCCGATCACTAATTATGGAATTGCAATTGCCGCCTTAACTGGAATATTGGATCAGATTGTATATTGAAAAACAGGATATAATTAAGCGGCCGAATAGCCGCTTTTGCTTGCAGCAAACTATTCCGGTCAACCCGCCGGATACATCTGAAAAAATGCTGGAAAAAGCCTTGAAAGTAGTTTATAATAAAAGAAACAATGGTTAGAAGATGAGGAGCGGTCGGAGGAGCAAAATGCAGGAAAAAGTGGTGTTGTCAATTGATGTCGGAACACAGAGCACAAGAGCTTTGTTAATCAATAATTATGGGAATATTTTAGGAATGGCCAAAAGCGATCATGTACCAGCTTATTTTTCAATGGAAGCGGATTGGGCGGAGCAAAGACCGGAGTTTTATTGGGAACATATTTGTCAGGCATCGCAGATGTTGAAAAGCCAAAAGCCCGAACTTTGGGAAAGAATAGAAGCAGTGACCATTACAACCATCCGGGCTACTTATATTTGCCTGGACAGTGATAAAAAGCCGCTACGTCCGGCTTTTTTGTGGTTAGACAAGCGCAAGGCGGAAGGGCAGCCTAAATTATCCTGGTGGATGAATGCGGCAGTTAAAGCAGTAGGCATGGAACAAACGGCTCATTTGCAATGGCGAATTTCAGTATGTAATTGGCTGCAGCAAAATGAGCCGGAAATCTGGAAAAAAACTGCACATTTTTCTTTTTTAAGTGGATACTTGATTTATTGTCTGAGCGGACAATTGATTGATTCCATTTCGGCTTTGGTAGGACATGTGCCCTTTAACCATAAGCGCCGAGATTGGATGACGGCCAGGTCATTTAAACGCTTTGTTTTTGATATAGAACCGCAGAAATTATCGGAATTTAAAGAAGCTGGTGAAATATTGGGTTATATTAGTACAGAGGCGGCAGAAGCAACCGGCATTGCGGCCGGCTTACCGCTATATGCATCTGGCTCCGATAAAAGCTGTGAAACTATTGGCATGGGCTGCATTACACCGGAAAAAGCAGCGATTAGTTTTGGTACCACTTCGACGGTTTGTATTACTACTGATACCTATATGGAACCGGACCGATTTATGCCGGCCTATGTTTCGGTAATGCCGGGGGCATATAATCCGGAAATTCAAATTTATCGTGGTTACTGGCTGATTTCATGGTTTAAGAGGGAGTTTGCCAGTAAAGAAGTAGAGCAGGCTAAAAAACTGGGTATTTTACCAGAGGAGCTGCTTAACCGACGACTGAAAGAAATTCCGCCGGGCTGTGAAGGCTTAGTCTTTCAGCCATATTTCACTCCTAACTTGACTATGCCGGTCGCCAGAGGAGCGGTAATCGGCTTTTCTGATGTACACACTCGGGTTCATATATATCGGGCGATTATTGAAGGTATTAATTTTGCTTTGATGCATGGCCTGAAAAAATTAGAAAAAAAATCTGGTGTTAAAATAAAAGAAATCTATTTGGGCGGCGGTGGCTCCAGAAGTGATGAAATTTGCCAAATCACTGCTAATATGTTTGGCTTGCCGGCGATACGGACTCAAACCAATGAAGGTAGTGGAATTGGCAGTGCTATGGCTGCGTTTGTGGGAATGGGAGTTTATCCTGATTTTGCTAAAGCGGCAGAGGCAATGGTTCGAAAAAAAGATATTTTCATGCCGGATATGGAGCAGCACCGGATTTATCGTAAAATTTATCAGGATATTTTTATGGAAATTTATGGTCGGCTGGCTCCCCTGTATTCACGACAAAATATCATTCATAAAATGGTTAAACGTGCTTTGGAAAAAAGCTGTTGAGAATTTAACTTAAAAAACTATGGTAAATTGGAAGGAATTATGGTATCATAGATATAAGTTAAAATTATTATCAATAATTATGCTCATTGGTCAACTGCCAAAATCAGAAGTTGTTAATAATTGGCAGGAGCTGCTACGGCTTCTTAGCATAAGATAAAAGTAAGGAAGTGAACCATGAACGATAAGGGACATACTCAATTTTTTAAAAAACCTGTGAAGGAAAAGAATGAAGCAAGATTGGTTTTGGAAGAAGTGTACGAAGCCTTAAAAGAAAAAGGTTATAATCCTACTTACCAATTGGTTGGCTACCTTATTTCCGGAGATCCGACTTATATTACCGGACATAATAATGCCAGAAAACTGATTGGCCGTTTGGAGCGGGATGAACTTTTGGAAGAAATGGTGAACAATTATTTTTCCCAGAAATAATAACCGCAAGTAAAAATGTGAAAATTGAAGGAGTAGCTGAAAGACAAAGGAGTCGGAAATGAGAGTAATGGCCTGCGATTATGGCAGTAAAACCATTGGTATTGCAGTCAGTGATCCATTTGGCTGGACTGCTCAGGGAATAGAGATTATTCGCCGAAAAGAGGAAAAAGACTTAACTTCTTCTTTTGAACGGATAAAAGAATTAATTGCTGAATATGCAGTTGAAAAAGTAGTGGTGGGATTGCCCAAAAACATGAATAATACCGAAGGTGAACGAGTGGAGAAGACACTGGAGTTTGTAGAAAAATTAAAACAAGTCACTTCTTTGCCGATAATTACCTGGGATGAAAGACTGAGTACAGCCGGAGCGGAAAGAGTTCTGCTTGAAGCGGATTTAAGTCGGGCAAAACGAAAAAAAGTAATTGACAAGATGGCAGCTGCATATTTTTTGCAGGGATATTTGGATGCCGGAGCAAAGTAGGAGGAAAAATTGGATAGAATAGTATTTACTGATGAAAATGGCAATGAGGTGGAGCTGGACATTTTGAGCATGGCCGAATATGAAGGCAGAACCTATATCCTGGTGACAGATGAGCTGGAAGATGATGGCAGCGAAGAAATGAATGTGTATATTATGCGTGAAGATGAAATCCAGGGAGAAGACGCAATATACAGTATGGTTGATCCGGAAACAGAGGATGAAGAGTTTATTAACACCTTATTAGATATTTTAGAGGACAGTATTCCGGAAGAAGAGGATTACGAATAGGAATATTGAAAGTATGAAACTGACTTTTTTCGCCTGAGTCTACAAGGAGAGATATGAACGATTTAACAAAGTATTATGAAATTTTAAAGCGAGGCGGTTATAAGCTTACCAATCAAAGGAAAGTGGTATTAGAAACTCTGTATAATCATCGAAAGGCTCATTTGACCGTAGATGAGGTATATCAATTTGTACGTGAAACGAATCCGGAAATTGGTTTAGCTACAGTTTATCGAAATATTCAAATTTTAAACCGGTTGGGAATTATTGAGAAAATTTCATTTGATGATAAGGATATTCGCTATGAAATCTTTTATGAAGACATTCCGATTCACCATTATCATTTGATTTGTAGACAATGTGGAAATGTTGATGAATTGGAGCTGGACTTTATGGACCGCTATAAGGGAATGCTGGAAGCGGAAAAGGGCTTTGAGGCTTTGGATGCACAGATTAAAATTTATGGTATCTGTAAAAATTGTATTGTCAAAAATTCAGAGGAAGCAGAGTAGAGAATGAATTTTGAAATCCGCAAAGTGGTGGATAAACAAAGTAGAACAGGCATCAATTGATTTAAAGGCGGGTGAATAATACTTGGCCTTTAAACTGCGTTTGGCACTGAATTTCCGGTAAGCTTGTTAGCTTTGCCTTATGCGGAGCAGCATAGATATTTTGCTGCTTATGACATAAGGCTACCATAACAGAAATGATGCGATTGTGTGTAAGTGTTTGATTTTAGCCAGCCACAACCGGCTACGTAAGATAGCTTTCGGGTTACATACCAGGAAATGATTGTTTTGAGGAATGTGGAAAGCTGAATAGTTAGAAGAAAAAGAAAAATTAAAAGAAAGAAGATGGAAAATGACAGTCTGATTAAATAGAAGCAGTCTGTTATATGGAGGTATTTTTTGAAAAAGAAACAACAAACAGAAGAAAGAGTGAAAATTATTCCGCTTGGTGGACTTGACCAAATCGGAATGAATATTACATTATTTGAATATAAGAATGATATTATTATTATTGACTGCGGACTGGCCTTTCCGGATGAGGAAATGCTGGGGATTGACATTGTCATTCCGGATTTTTCGTATTTAAAGCAAAATCAGGATCGGGTTCGTGGCTTAATTGTTACCCATGGGCATGAAGATCATATTGGTGCTATTCCGTATTTACTGAAAGAATTAAATATTCCGGTATATGGCAGTCGCTTAACTTTAGGCTTAGTAGAAAACAAGCTGAGAGAACATAAAATTTTAGAGCGCTGTAAGCTGAAAAGTGTCGGTATGGGCCAAAGTGTCCGTTTGGGTAAATTTCGGACAGAATTTATAAGGACCAATCACTCTATCCCGGATGCAGCGGCTATTGCCATTCATACACCGATTGGTGTGTTGATTCATAGTGGTGATTTTAAGGTCGATTATACTCCGATTTACGGCAAAGCAATTGATATGCACCGCTTGGCGGAATTGGGCCGTGAGGGAGTCTTAGCGCTGATGGCTGATTCGACCAATGTCCTGCGCGAAGGTTACACCATGTCAGAAAGTACAGTTGGTAAATCGTTTGACACCATTTTTAATGAAAATAAGGGACGGCGGTTAATTGTGGCCACTTTTGCTTCCAATGTTGATCGGGTCCAGCAGATCATTAACTCAGCCAGGTCACATCGCCGGAAAGTAGCGGTGGAAGGACGATCGATGGTTAATGTGGTGACAACGGCTCAGGAGCTTGGCTATATTAAAATGCCGAAAAATATGTTGATCAGCAGTGATGAACTGGATAATTATAAAGATAGCCAGGTGGTAATTATTACTACGGGCAGTCAGGGAGAGCCGCTGTCGGCACTGTCGAGGATGGCTAATAATACCCATCGCAAAATCAGCATTAAAGAAGGCGATATGGTGATTTTAAGCTCCAAACCAATTCCCGGTAATGAGAAATATGTGGCCCGGGTAATTAATGGTCTTTATAAAAAAGGAGCAGATGTGGTATATGAAGATACCCATGTTTCCGGTCATGCTTGCCGTGAAGAGCTAAAATTACTGCATACTTTGGTCAGACCCAAGTATTTTATTCCGGTTCACGGAGAATACCGGCATTTAAAATCGCATCAGGAATTGGCAGTTGAGCTGGGCATGCAAAAGAAGGATGTATATATTTTAGAAAATGGAAATGTCTTTGCACTTGGCCCGGATGGTGGCGAAGTGATTGACAAAGTATCGGTAGAAACGGTCTTGGTAGATGGCTTAGGCGTGGGAGATGTCGGAGATGTTGTGCTTAGAGATCGGCAAAAATTGTCACAGGAAGGATTGATTGTTGTATCTATTGCAGTCAATAAATATACCAATCAGATTTTAACCAGTCCGGAAATTGTGTCACGCGGCTTTACTTATGTGAAAGAAAACACCAGTTTAATGGAAGACATTAAAGAAATTGTGCGCCGCTCACTGGAAAAAACAACACTGAAGAACATTAATGATTGGACCAAAATTAAAACGATTATCAGGGATGATATTCGAGAATACCTGTGGATACACTTAAAGAGAAGTCCAATGGTATTGCCGATTTTAATGCAAGTGGATAATTAAAATCAGGAGGATATTGTGCAAAAGGAAAGTATAGAACAGAAGGCAAGAGATATGATCTATGCCTTAAAATCAACTGAAGAATATATTAACTATTTGAATTATAAGTCATTGCTTGCAAACAAACCGGAATTATGGGATAAAATCAGTACCTTTCGCAAAAAGGCATTTGAGATTCAAGTCAATCAAAATTACGGACAATTTGAGGCATATGAAAGACTGGCGCATTTAAAATCGGATTATGAAGAAGAATTGCAAAATCCGATTGTCAATGCCTTTTTAGATGCTGATTATCAGCTTTGCCGTTCGATGCAGAGGGTGTATCAGATTATTGCAGAAGAATTGGACTATGATATTCAGTTTCTTGATTGACACATGATAGTTGTCTTTCGCACAGTTTTTAGGAAAAGCAGCGTATAAGCCTATTGACATATGTCGCTTTCAGTGCTTTTCTAAAAACTGAATATGCGCCTGACCAACTCTTAATTTGAAGCATGATAAAGCGGTAACGCAAAAGAGGTGCTTATGATAAAAAATGTAATAGGAGAAATCCTGCAAGTGGTGATCCGAATCGCCTTTATCGCTTTGGTGGTATTTGCTGTGGTGAAAGGAACCGGCTGGGTTTACCAAAATGCCTATGCTTTAGTTCAAAGACCGGAACAGACAAAAGTTGGCAAAGAAGTGATTGTGGAAATTCCCAAAGGCTCCGGAACGGAAAAGATTGCCGGTATTTTAAAACAAAATAACTTAATTGAAAATGAATTCTTTTTTAGAGTTTTAGCTAAATTAAATGGTTATGATTCTAAATTTCAAAGTGGTAAATTTAAACTGGAGACTTCCATGGACGAATACCGGATCATGGAAATTTTGATGAAAGATGGCGAAAAGAGACAAACCATCACTTTCACTATTCCTGAAGGTTATACTATTTTGCAAATCGCTAAGAAAATGGTGGAAATCGGAATATGTAAGACTCAGGATGAATTTGTCCAGGCTACCAATGATATCTCAAAGTATAATTATGATTTTGTCCAGGCCATTCCTGAACGAAATTTAAGACTTCAGGGCTACTTGTTTCCTGATACTTATGAGATTTATGCCGATGCCAAACCAACCGAAGTGATTGATAAAATGCTAAAGCGTTTTGATGCGGTTTATGATGAAGATTTCAGAGCCAGAACCACAGCTCAGGGATATACGATTGATGATGTTATTAATATGGCAGCCATCATTGAGCGGGAAGTGAGGGTGCCGGAAGAAAGAAAATTAGTATCAAGTGTAATTCATAATCGTTTGGAGATTGATATGCCACTGCAAATGTGCTCAACAGTAATGTATGTGCTCAATAAGTCATATCCGCAATTGACGATTGAAGACACAAAGATTGATTCCCCATATAATACTTATATTAATCCGGGACTGCCGACCGGACCGATTGGTAATCCTGGCAAAGCTTCAATTGAAGCAGTATTATATCCGGAGGATACAGATTACATTTATTTTGTGTTAAAGGACCCCGAAAGTGGAGAGCATTCCTTCAGTCGCACGCTGGATGAACATAATGCAGCAAAGGTTAAGTATAAGGACCATTTACGATAGTCTTTTAAGGAAAATGCAAAAGATAAAATGAAAAGATGGAGAGAAAAATGGAAGAGCAAAGGCCTCCGTTTCTCTGCGGAATGAATGAAAAAGAAGCTTTTTTTTCCTTGTTTTATGAGGAGGAAAGCTTCTTATTCGATTTGGAAAAATCTGCGCGTAGTCGTCAGGTACCAATTGTTCGCAGAGAAATGGCACAATTTTTACAGTTGCTGTTAATGATAAAAAAGCCGCAAACCATACTGGAAGTTGGGACTGCTATTGGTTATTCGGCTTTACTAATGAGCCAGTTTTTGCCGGAAAATGGGAAAATTTTGACAATTGAGCGTAACCCGTTAATGTGGCAAGAGGCGCAGCAGCAATTCAAACGGGCAGAGAAATGGCTGCAGCAACAGGTCGGATTGTCTGTATTGGCAAATGAGCAATCTAAATTTCTGCCACAGCCGGATAAAATTGAATTAAAAATTGGTGATGCGGCTCAGATTTTACCGCAGCTAACAGCAACCTTTGATTTTGTTTTTCTGGATTCGGCTAAAGCCCAGTACATTAATTTTTTACCGGAAATATTAAGACTTTTAAAACCGGAAGGGTTATTGGTAACAGATAATGTTCTGCAAGCAGGCGAAATCATGCGTTCAAAATATTTGCTGACCCGGCGGGAGCGGACCACTCATCGGCGGATGCGTCAGTATCTTAGAGCAATCAGTCATCAACCGGAGCTATCCACCTTTTATTTTGGCATGGCAGATGGGGTAACGGTTTGTGTTAAAAAAGGAGCTAAGACTGGCAGAGAATAGGTGACGCTCACTACAGGCCGGCCGCATGCCCAAGCAGAAGGATGGAGGACTTCGACCAGAGAGTTCTGGACAGGCAAGCTGCGAAAGCATGTGACGACAGGGGGGAATCCATGGCCTGTTCTTTGCAGCGGGACAAAGCTTAAAAAGCCTGTGGGAAAGTTAAGTAAAAAAGAAATGAAAATAAAAAATAATAAAAAGGTATTTATAAAATGAATGAATTAATCAAAAAACCAGAACTTTTAGCTCCGGCCGGTTCCTATGAAAATTTAGTAACAGCTGTTAAATATGGAGCAGATGCGGTTTATTTAGGGGGAGCGGCCTTGGGACTGCGGGCTAAAGCCAAAAATTTCAGCAAAGAGGAAATGATTGCCGGTATTGAATATGCCAGGGCTAATCAGGTTAAAGCCTATGTTACAGCTAATGTTTTTGCTCATAACGAAGATATTCAAACAGCCAGAAGTTACTTAAAAGAACTGGGAGAAGAGGTTAAGCCGGATGCGCTGATTGTAGCCGATCCTGGTCTGCTGATGCTGGTTAAGGAAATTTTACCGGAGATGGAAATTCATATGAGTACCCAGGCTAATAATACCAATTACCTAACCTATCGTTTTTGGTTTAATCAGGGCGTTAAGCGCGCAGTATTGGCCAGGGAATTGTCACTTAAAGAGATTGTGGAAATCAGAAGGAAAATTCCGTATGATATGGAGATCGAAGGCTTTATTCATGGGGCAATGTGCATGTCTTATTCCGGCCGTTGTCTGATCAGTAACTTCCTGACCGGGCAGGATGCCAATCGTGGTTCCTGTACTCAGAGCTGCCGCTGGAAGTATCATTTGGTAGAAGAAACCAGGCCGGGAGAATATATGCCGGTAGCGGAAGATGAAAAAGGAACGTATTTTTTTAATTCCAAAGATTTATGTATGATCAATCATTTAGAAGATTTAATACCGGCCGGGATCGACAGTCTGAAAATTGAAGGTCGGATGAAGACGCCCCTGTATGTGGCGACTGTAGTTAAGGCCTATCGCCAGGCAATTGATTTGTTTTTTGAGGATCCGAAAGCCTATATGGCTAAAAAAGAAGATTTCCTGGCAGAAGTTGGGAAGTGTTCCCATCGTCATTTCGATACCGGATTTTTTTATGGTCGGCCGGAGGAGGGACAAATTTATGAAAATTCCTCTTATATTAAGGATTATGTTTTTGTTGGCAAGGTGTTGGAATATGATCCGGAAAGTGGTTTGCACTTAATTGAACAGCGCAATAAATTTTCGGTTGGCGATCAATTGGAGTTATTGACCCAGACCGGTGAAAATATTAGATTTACCGTCAACGAAATTCAGAGCACAGAAGGAGAACACAAAGAAAGTGCTACTTTGGCTAAAGAAAAGTTGTACTTACAGTTGCCGGCAGTTGTTGAACCGGAAACTATTATTCGTCGTTTTGCAGGATAAGCAGCGCTTCGGGGCTGAATACAGAAAAAAGATTGACTTGCGTCCTAAAATAATATATTATATGAAGAGAAAAGATGAGGTTTTTATGAAAATATATCCAAAACATTACTATCCAAGTATCTATCATATCCCATATAATCAGCTTTATGCTGAGGGATTTCGGGGGATTGTCTTTGACATTGACAATACCCTGGTTCCTTATGACCGGAAAGAGCCGACCGGAGAGGTGGAGAAACTGATCACTCTGCTTAGAAAAAAAGGATTCGCCATTGTACTGGTATCAAATAACACCAAACGCCGGGTCAGATTGTTTGCCAGAGGAATTCGAATACGCAGTGTATTTTCAGCAGTTAAGCCGCTTCCTTTCGGGGTTCGCAAAGGCCTGACCATATTAGGAACAGAACCGGAAAAAACATTGATTATTGGAGATCAGCTTTTTACCGATGTGATTGCCGGCAATTTACTTGGATTATGTACTATTTTGGTACCGCCGATTCAGGAAAAAGAAGCTTTTTATACAAAAATAAAAAGAGGATTGGAAAAAAAATTGCTGGAATATGCTGACATTAAGTAAACCACTACAATCGCTTCTAACAGTCGACAACTTTCCAAAAACCATAATAAGGTTTGGAGGATGCAGACACCACGATAATGGGAATGTCATATTAATGGCTGTTGCAAAGGATATCCTACAATTACTTTGACTAAGTAGCACTTGTTGGAAAGAGAGCAATCAGCAAAACATAACGACATAAAATGAAAATGGAGAGAAGATGAATAATATAATATTAATCGGCTTTTCGCAAAGCGGAAAAACTACAGTTGGAAAGCTATTGGCAGAGAAAACTCAGCAATCTTTTATTGAACTGGAAGAAGAACTGGAGCTTGAGCATCAAAAGTCAATTGGAGAATTAATTGCTGAAATTGGTATGGAAAAATTCAGAGCAATTGAAAAAGCAGCAATTGAAAAATTAATGAGTCGGAAAAACAAGGTAGTTGCGGTTAGAAGCAATACCATTGTGGATGAAGAAACAGCGGAGATTTTACCGAGAATCGGAACAGTTGTTTATTTGCAGACAGATCGCGAAGAATTGCGTAGACGCTTAGAGCAGGATAAAGTTTTGAACCCGGCAAAAGCGGAAAGTTTTGACGAAGATGAGTTTTGTCAGCAAATAGCCAAAAAGGAGCCTTTGTTTTTTCAAATTTCCGGAATTATTATTCAAACAGCAGGTAAAACACCGGAAGATATTGTCAATGAAATTCTGCTGTTGCTTTAAGTGAGTAGGAAGATAGTGTGGATGGGAGGATTTTATGAATTTAAAAATTCAAAAACTGCTTCAGAAGTTTAATGAACTGGGAACAGAGGCCATTTTATTGTCAAGTGCATATAATCGCCGATATATTTCAGGTTTTACCGGCTCCAGTGCTTATCTTTATATCAGCCCAAGCCGGCAGATATTATTGACGGATTTTCGGTATATTACTCAGGCTACGGCTCAGTGCCCGGATTTTCAAGTGGTTGATTATCGCAAAGCCGGTTTAATTGAAACATTGGAAGAATATTTAAAGGCAGATGAAGTAAAAAACTGCGGATTTGAAGGCAATCAAATGACTTTTGCTGAATATCGGCTTTTTGTGGAAAAATTGCCCTGGATAGAATGGAAAACCATTGGCAATGCAGTTGAAGAATTACGGATGATTAAAACACCGGAAGAATTGGCTTTGCTGCGTCAGGCATCGAAAATCGGGGATGATGCATTTACCCATATGCTCAATTATATTAAACCGGGAATGAGTGAGAAACAAATTGCCTTGGAGCTTGAATTTACTATGCGTAAATTGGGAGCAGAGGGACTTAGTTTTGATTCAATTATCGCTTCGGGAGTAAATGGCGCATTACCTCATGCCAGACCATCAGATAAGTTGATTCAAACAGGTGAACTTTTAACGATGGATTTTGGCTGTATTTATCAGGGTTATTGCTCCGATATGACCAGAACGGTTGCGATTGGAGAAGTGAACGATAAATTAAAAGAGATTTATGAGGTTGTCTACCGTGCCCATATGGAATCATTGGCAGCGTTAAGACCGGGAGTGGCCGGCAAAGAGATTGATGCGGTAGCCAGAAATATTATCGCCGAGGCTGGCTATGGTGATTATTTCGGTCATGGACTGGGACATAGTGTGGGTTTGGAAGTGCATGAGGCACCGGGGCTGTCAGCCCGGGAGGAGCGGATTTTAGAAGCCAATATGCTGGAAACCATTGAGCCGGGAATTTATATTGAAGGCCTGGGTGGTGTCAGAATTGAGGACTTGGCGGTTTTAACCGAAAATGGAGCAGACAGTTTAGTGACTTCTGAGAAAAAGCTGATTGTCTTATAAGAAAAAGAAAAGTGTTAGTTTGAAGGTCTGAGCCTATGACCGGAAATAATTTTTTAAAATTTCAAAAAAACGAAGGAAGAATTTAGGAGGATAAACCAATGGCAGTAGTACAGGCAGGTAATTTGAAAAATGGAATTTCAATTGAGCATGAAGATAATATTTACCTGGTATTGGAATTTCAACATGTAAAACCAGGAAAGGGTCCGGCTTTTGTGCGAACAAAGCTGAGAAATATGAAAACCGGAAGTATTATTGATAAAACTTTTCGCCCGCAGGATAAATTTGAGCAGGCGATGATTGAAAGAAAAGATATGCAGTATTTGTATTCAGATGGTGATTTATTCCATTTTATGGATCAGGATTCTTATGAGCAAATTGCCTTAAATGCTGATGATTTAGGAGATTCCTTAAAGTTTGTTAAAGAAAATGATGTGGTGATGATGCTGGCTCATAAGGGTGTGATTTTTGGTGTTGAGCCACCGATCAGTGTTGAATTGGTGGTTACGCATACTGAGCCGGGAATCAAAGGGGATACTGCTACTGGTGCTACCAAACCGGCTGAACTGGAAACTGGTGCAACAGTAATGGTGCCTTTGTTTATCAATACCGGTGACAAATTAAAAATTGATACCCGAACAGGAGAATATGTTTCCAGAGTATAGTCAGTCAATGGCCCAGGATGCGGAATATGACGGATTAGGAATGAGAATTGATGGGCAAACCAAGGAGGACGAAATGGAGCGAAGAATATTAAAAATTAATGACCAGCACGAGGGCGGTACAGTTAATATTGCTGATGAAGTAATTGCAGTGATTGCCGGTATGGCAGCAGCAGAAGTAGAAGGTGTTGTCGGAATGGTGGGGAAACTGCATGGTGAATTGGTTGAACTGCTGGGTATGAAAAATTTGGGTAAGGGCATTAAAGTCCGGGTTAATGAAGCTGAAGAAATCACTTTGGATTTAGCAGTGATTATTGAGGCGGATGTCAGTGTTCAGGAAGTGACAGCCAGAATCCAGCAAAAAGTAAAATCGACTGTTGAAAACATGACCGGTTTAACTGTAGCGGCAGTAAATATTAAAGTCAGCGGTGTAGAAGTTAAAGCCAAAGATAAGAAAGAAAAAAAGACAGTTGAAAAATAAGAGTCATTCCGGGAAATAAATTGATAAAAAATCAAACGCAAAGCAATTGGCTTTGCCGGTGGGCGCGGCATTTTTGCAGCGCTTACTTTTTTCTGAGGGTTGATTTGATGTCATAGGGATGGCGAAATCTAAGGATGGCTGCTTTTAAATCACGATAGACAGAAAGTTAAAAAATTTGTTTATCGCTTAAGGAGGACATAATGAAATTAAAGGAAAAAAGGGAATTGCTTTTCAGGCTTCTTTTTGGACAGAGTTTTCATGTAAATCAATGCTTAGACAAAGAGGAAATAGAGGTTTTTACGAAAGAAGAAAAAGCGATTTCCGAAGCAGATAAAGACTTGGTACTAAAGGAAATAATGGAAATTAAAGCCAATTTGCCGGAAATTGATGAGCGAATTGACCGTAAAGTTGAGCGCTGGAATACCAAAACAATGGCCCGGGTCGAATTGGCAATTTTGCGGCTGATGGTATATGAGCTGTTTTATAAAAAAGAAACACCGGTCAGAGTGTTGGCCAATGACGCAGTCCGACTGGCAACTTCTTATGGACAGGAAGCCTCTTATCGCTTTGTCAATGGTGCTTTGGCCAAGATTTTAGAAGAGTTGCCAAATGAAGAGGATAATGGCCAGTCCATAGATTAATCACTCAATTTTCCCGCAGTATTTTTTGGCTCTATCCCGCTCCAGAGAGCGGGCACATACTACTACGCGCTTTGTCAAAGTGCTTCGCACTTTTGTGCGGGTGCGCAACCTGCTCCAAAAAGACTGTTCCAGGGAACGTGGGAAAGTTGAGTTAATCAATAAAACCAAAAACAGGTGAAATAGGAGAAGAGATGGCGGGTAAAGTTTTTCAAGTAGCAGAAGTAAATTTATATATAAAAAACTTGTTTCGGGAAGACTTTTTGCTTAATAATTTGCAAATTGAAGGTGAAGTCAGCAATGCCAAGCGACATAGTTCGGGACATGTATATTTTACTTTAAAAGATGAAGCGGCCGCAATTTCCTGTGTTTTATTTGCTGGATATGCAGCTAGTGCCGAAGTACTGCCGGAAAATGGAAAAAAGATAATTGTCAGTGGCGGCGTTGGGGTATATGAAAAAACAGGCAGTTATCAGATTTATGTCCGGGAAGTAAAGGCTGGTGGTCAAGGTGATTTATTTCAAAAATTGGAAGCATTAAAGCAAAAACTGGCATCCGAAGGAATTTTTCAAAAACCGAAAAAGGAGATCCCGGTCCTGCCGGAAACCATTGGTATTGTCACCAGTGCAACCGGTGCTGCTATTCAGGATATTGTGCAAATTGCATCCAGACGGAATCCGGCAGTACAGTTAATTTTATATCCCAGTTTAGTTCAGGGAGAGCGGGCCGCAGCTAATATCGCCAATGGTATTGCTTATTTTAATGCTCAAAAAAATCCGGTAGATACTATTATCATTGGCCGTGGCGGAGGTTCAATTGAAGATTTATGGCCATTTAATGAAGAAGCCGTAGTCCGGGCCATCTTTCATTCCAGGATACCGGTAATTTCCGCAGTTGGACACGAAACGGATGTTACCTTATCTGATTTGGCAGCTGATTTACGGGCACCGACTCCATCAGCTGCAGCAGAATTGGCAATTCCGGCCAGACTCAGTCAAAAACAAAGATTATTGGAAACGAAGCAGCGTTTACAAAAAGAATTCCGGTTATATTTAAACCATTTCACCAAGGAAAGAGATGTTTTACAACTCCGCCTGAGTCATCATCATCCGCGCCGGAAGTTGGTGGATATTGGAATACAGTTGGTAGAGCGGGAAAGAGAATTGACCAGAGAATTTTCGCATTACTTGAAAAAAATCCATTGGCAAATTGATTTAAAGCAAAAGGAGCTATTGGCTTTAAACCCGAGGCAAAAATTGGAGGCAGGCTATGTTTATTTGGAAAATGCCGGTGGAAAACCGATTCATGGAGTGCGGGAGGTCGCACTGAATGAATTTGTTAAAGCATATGTTAAAGATGGGAGCTTAGGTTTAAGAGTGGAGGAGATCACAGGTGGCACGTAAGAAAACCAATATTGGTATGGAAGAAATGCTAAAAGAAGTGGAACAGGTCATTGAAAACTTGCAATCGGGAAATTTGAAATTTGAAGAAAATTTGGAGCAGTATCAAAAAGCAGTGGAATTATTGAAAGAATGTTCCCTGAAACTGGAAAAAGCGGAAAAAGAGTTAATTATTTTGGAAGTAGATGAGCTATGAAGTATATAGAAGAAATATTTAATAATGGACCATTTGTATCAGCTTTGATTGCCTGGTTTTTGGCTCAGGGCTTTAAGATCTTGACGACCTGGGCCAGGTTAAAGAAGTTTGACCCGGAAAGGATTATGGGCTCAGGCGGAATGCCCAGTTCACATACAGCGTCAATTGTAGCAGCCACAGTCCAGATCGGCAAAATATATGGTTTTAGTAATCCGCTGTTTGGCTTTGGCATGGTAATTTCTTTTATTACTATGTATGATGCCGCCAATGTGCGGATGGCAGCCGGTCAGCAGGCGAAAGTAATCAAGCAGATTGTTGATCAGCTTGGACGGGCTAATTTTCAAATTGAAAAAGAACTGAAAGAACTGCTGGGGCATACCTACTTGGAAGTTTTTGTGGGGATGCTGCTGGGGATTGCTATTGGCTTATTATATTAAATCAATTCAAATCGCATTTTATTGGTGACTATTGGTAAGACTGGTCACCAGCCCTTAAACACTCTGTAAGATAAAACCCTTTCTGTTTGCAATACCAGCGGGCAGAAAGGGTTTTTGACAGCGCTTTTCTTTAGGCGGAAAAAGTTGCAATTCTTAAAAGCATATAGTATAATTATTTTAAAGTAAGACACAGTATTCTAGTCGATTGCTTTGCTTCCGAAGACGGGGCTAAAAATCCGTAAAGGGCATATCGATGAAGTTCCTGGTATTGGCTGGTGACGCCCAGTCGCGGGCTGGTGTCGGGAGTTAAGAGATTCGGGCGATCTGCAATGGCATGCAGGCGTTGACCCGTTTTTCGTGGAGACCGATGTTTGCGGGAGATTCTGACTTTTATGGTAGGCTTACCTGCAAAATCGGGTGGAACCTGTCTTGCGGCGAAAGCTGTGGGCAGTGTAGCCTGTCTTGCGTGATTTTTCGGGGATAGGGATTGCGACTTTCCGAATATTTGGCCAAATAGGACGAAAGATTGTCCCTTGAAACGATAAATTGCTAAAAAGACTAGGAAGTAAAGGAGTTGCCGAGGAAAGCTCCTAGACTGTTCGCTTGAAGCTTAAGTGGGATTACGGTACGACTGTTTGCGGCGATCTTGCGCAAGGCGTGGCAACTGCCTTGGAAGTCTTTTAAAGGGAAACCGCTTTTTTGGTGACAATAAAGTAAGAATTCGGGAAAACCTGCAGGACCATATGTCGTAAAATTTATCATTTGAGTTGTCTTACTTTTTTATGTAGAATTAATGCGAAAGAACTTTGTCTGACCGGATGTTAAAAGTAAAACAATTCGGCAATTAAGTATAATTAACAGACTTTTTCGTGTAGATAATATATTAGGATAAGAACTGAGGAAAATGGATTTTATTATTACTATGACAGGATAAAGGCTTATTTTGGGTAAGAAAAACAGAATTAAATTTAAAAACAAGGTGAAGCGAAAAGTAAATTATAAATGGATTGCATTTATTACTGTGGCTACTTTTTTTATTGCTATACTGATGGCGTATTTTTCGGTTATGTTTATGGCCAGAGTATCTGTGCTGGCGGCACTTTTTATTTTATTCCTGATTGTTTCAGTCGGAATATTTTTTGACTTATTGGGAATTGCGGTTACGGCCGCTAATGAAGTGCCCTTTCACTCGATGGCTGCTTCTAATGTTAAAGGCTCCAAAGAAAGCATTCAAATTATACGGAATGCAGGCAGTGTTGCCAATTTTTGTAATGATGTGGTGGGAGATATTGCCGGCATTATTTCGGGCAGTGCAGCGGCAGCGATTATTATTAAATTGGCGATTCAGGATCGTTTTTGGCTAAGTACATCAGAAATTTTATTATCGGGTTTGATTGCGGCTATCACTGTGGGCGGAAAAGCAATTGCCAAAGAAATTGCCATGCGCAATGCCAATTTTATTGTTTTTCAAATTGGCCGGTTTTTGAATTTTTTTCAAAGGAGTTGATCTAGGTATATTTCCCTTGTTGGGGAGCCGGTTAAGGCCGGTGAAATGGAGATAAACATGAAGAAAGAAAGATTGGATGTGCTGCTGGTTGCCAGAGGATTGGCTGCATCCAGAGAGAAAGCCAAAGCTCTGATCATGTCGGGAAAAGTTTTGGTAAATGATGAAAGAGAAGAAAAGGCCGGAACCATGGTGGCGGTCGATAAAGAAATCAGAGTCAAAGGAGCCGAAGATCGTTTTGTCAGTCGTGGCGGTTATAAGTTATGGAAAGCACTGTCGGCTTTTGCCATTGATTTGACAGATAAGAAATGTATGGATATTGGTGCTTCTACCGGCGGTTTTACGGACTGCATGCTTCAGCATGGAGCAAAAAAAGTATATAGTATTGATGTTGGCTATGGCCAACTGGATTGGAAGTTACGCGCAGACAAGCGGGTGATAGTACTGGAAAAGACCAATGTTCGCTATTTAACTGAAGAGCATGTACCGGAGTTAATAGATTTTGCCAGTATTGATGTGTCTTTCATTTCGCTGACCAAGATTATTGATGCAGTTCAAAGTCGCTTGCGGCCTGAGGCGGAAGTTGTTTGTTTAATTAAACCACAGTTTGAAGCGGGCAGAGAAAAGGTTGGAAAAAACGGAGTAGTCAGGGATAAGGAAGTCCATTGTCAGGTGATTGAGTTGATCATTCAGGAAATGAAGGTCAGAGGGTTTCAGATATTAGGCCTTGATTTTTCGCCAATTAAGGGACCAGCCGGTAATATTGAATATTTACTGCATTTAAAAAATCAAAAACAAGATGGGGGGGAGATCGAAAAAGAAGAATATATTGAGGAATGGACAAGGGAAATGGAGCAATCAGTGTGTGACCAGGATATTAGGGAAATTGTTAATAAATCCCATGAAATGGTAGAGTGATGAGTTTTCAAAAGATTTTAATTGTAACTAATGTTAAAAAGGATACACAGGAGCGGTTTACCAATATTTTAAAACAATGGCTGGAAGAAAGAGAAAAAAAGGTTGTTTGCGTTCACCGGCTTAACAGCGAAAATATAAAAGGACAGGATTTGTTAATTACTCTGGGCGGTGATGGAACAATCATTGAGGTTGCCAAAGAAGTATCAAAAAATGAAACACCGGTTTTCGGAATTAATTTAGGGCATTTGGGATTTTTGGCGGAAACTGAAGAAAACAGGGCATTTGCGGCTTTGGATGAAGTGCTTAACGGAAAATATGTAGTTGAAAAAAGAATGATGTTAAATGCCTATAGTATTATTGGTGAAGAAAAGAATTATTTGGGTTCGGTTTTAAATGAGGTGGTTTTAAAACGTCATGATATTTCCAGAATGTTGGCATACACCTTAGAAATTAATGGAAATTTGGCTGGATACTATCGGGCAGATGGGGCGATTGTATCCACTCCGACTGGTTCAACTGCTTATAATTTATCGGCCGGTGGACCAATTATTTTACCGCATTGTGAAAATATTGCCGTGACTCCGATTTGCCCACATTCCCTGTCAGCCAGACCATTGGTTTTGTCGGCAAAAGATGTGATTGAACTGGAATTTGATGAATTAAACGGACTGGATGATGTTTCCGTAACCTTGGATGGCAAGGACATGATTCCGCTGGTTAAGGGAACGAAATTGCAGATTGTGAGATCACAGAGAACTACGAATTTGATTCGGCGCAAGGACACCAATTTCTTTTCGGTGCTAAAGGAAAAATTGTAAGATCCAAAATAGAGATAGAAAAAGTTGCACTCCTGCTTAAAAGAAGGCAAAGCAGAGATTAGGCAACAACGGAGGTGAAGAGATGAAATTTCAAAGACAATCCAGACTATTGGATATTATTAAGAATGAAGAAGTGGAAACTCAGGATGAAATTGTGCAAATCCTTTTAAAAGAAGGCTATCAGGTTACACAAGCAACCATTTCCAGAGATATCAGAGAATTAAAGCTGATTAAATCGGCAGATGCCAGCGGCAGGGTCAGATACAGTTTGCCGCAGGCAGAAATGACACCGGAGATGAGCAATGAAAAATATCGCAATATTTTAAAACATGGCTACAAAAATGGTGAAACGGCTGGCCAAATGGTAGTAGTTAGAACATTAAGCGGTATGGCCATGGCGGTGGCGGCAGCCATTGATGCCTTGGGCTTTCGCCATGTGATCGGTTGTATTGCCGGAGATGATACGATTTTTTGTGCTACCCGTTCAGTACAGGCAGCCGAAGAATTGCTCCGGGATATTAAAAACTTAGTATAGTGAAATAATAGGGGAATAGAATGCTGGTTAATTTACATATTCAAAAGATTGGACTAATTGATGAAATACGAATTACCTTTCGCGAGGGGCTAAATATTTTAACTGGTGAGACTGGCGCGGGAAAATCTATGATTATCGGCTCAATTGATGCCTTACTGGGCGGTGAAATGGGCAAGAGCTTAAAACGAGAGGAAGATTCTTTTATTGAGGGTTTATTTATCCTGGATGAAAGTGATTCTTCCTTTTTCGAATGTCTGGAAAATTTAGGGCTGGAAAAAGACAGTGAACTGATTATTAGCCGTAAAATTACAGGTGGCCGTTCAGTTTTTCGTGGCAATGGGCAAATGTTGACCAAAGCAGCAGTTTTGGAACTTCGTTCTCATTTATTTGACATTCATTCGCAAAGAGAGCATCAGTCGCTTTTGCAGGTAAAAAATCATATGCTGATGATCGATCGGTATTTTGCCAAAGAAGTGACTCCGATGTTAATGGAGTTAAAAGAGCTGGATGGGGAGCGCCGGGAAGTTGAAAAAATGTTGGCCGAATCAGAGATTGATGAATCAGCACGATTGCGTGAGCTGGACTTTTTACAATTTGAAATAGATGAAATTGAGCATGCTGCCTTAAAAGAGGGCGAGGATGACGAGCTGGAACAGGAATTAGATATTTTACAAAATAGCCGCCATATTCAGGAAGCCCTACAGACAGTATCGGAGGCAGTCAGCGGAGATTACGGCAGCCGCAGTCAAATTGCTCAGGCAGCACATGGCTTGCAGCGGATCAAGGATTATGATGAAAAACTCAATTCTCTTTGGGAGCAGCTTTTAAGTGTCGAGGACATTCTGCATGATGTGGCCAGAGAAGCCGACCGGTATTTGGATAGTGTCGATGGCTTTGAAGAAAGGCTGTTTGCAGCTGAAGAAAGAATGGATGAGATCAATTCATTGAAAGCCAAGTATGGTAATACCATAGAGCAAATTATGGCAGCGGAACAGGAGAAAAGAGAGCGCTTGCTGTTTCTTGAGCAGATGACTCAAAATCGGGCAAAATTACTGGAAAAACGCCTTCACATTGATCAGAAAATGAGAGAAGCAGCAGACAAATTGACGCTTATCCGGCAAAAAGCAGCAGCCAAGCTGGAAAAAGAAATGGCCACACGACTAGCCGGACTCAACTTTAATAATAATGAATTTAAGGTGAATTTTACGAAAAGGAAGCAAGTGTCAGCGGATGGACAAGATGAGATTGCTTTTTATCTTTCAACCAATAAGGGAGAAAAGTTGAAACCTTTAATTGAAATTGCCTCCGGCGGTGAATTATCACGGATCATGCTGGCCCTAAAAGGGATCTTTGCAGCGGTTGACAGGATTCCCAGTTTGATTTTTGATGAAATTGACAGTGGTATCAGTGGAGTGACAGCCGGTATGGTGGGCGAGCAAATGAAGCTGTTGGCAAGCCAAAAGCAAATTTTTGCAATTACCCATTTACCGCAAATTGCTGCTCTTGGTGATGCTCATTATTTGATTTATAAAGAAGAAAAAGGTAATAAGACCAAAACCGATATTATGCCACTTGATAGCGAAGCCAGAGTTAAGGAAATTGCCAGATTACTGGGCGGTAAAAATATCAGTAAGGCAGTTGAAGATACAGCGCGTGAGATGCTGGAGCTGGCATAAGAGGATGTTTCACTTTCATGGTGCCAGTCAGAAAATTAAGTCTGAGTGGGAAAAGGTGTTATGATTGTGAATGCAGACGAATAGGGGCTCTTTATTTAGTGAAAAAATTTAAAGCGGCTGTTGCAAAATCAGGATTTCATACAAGATATGGTGGTCAGTCACTGCACCAGGATTCTATTTGATTGCTTGTGTGAATATCTTAAAAATGCAACAGCCCATTTTTATATTTTTTCAGAGAGGTCAGTCAATTCTGGTCAGTCCTTCAAGCCCCGGGCTGATGACCATCGAATAATTTTGATGATAAATCACATAGCCAAGCGGGGAACCATTGGGCTTATTTAATTCTTTGACCTTGGTATAATCGACCTCCACTTTTTTATGTTCACGGCCCTTGCTGTAATAGGCTGCCAGGGCGGCTGCCTGTTCAAAACCTCTATCAGAAAGTTCAGTTCCGGTCAGTTTAACAATCACATGAGAGCCGGGAATGCCTTTGACATGAAACCACCAGTCATTATTGTTGGCAAAACGCAGCGCCAGTTCTTCATTTTGCTCGTTGTTTCGGCCAACATAAAAATGGAAGCCCTCGTCAGAAACATAGTGGTAAGGAGGCAAGCCAATGTTTTTTTGTTTTTTTGGCATTTTCTTACCATGAATAAGTTTAATACCAGATTTTTTAATATAGCCGGCATCTTGCAGTTCCTTACGAATGGCCTGAAAATCTTCAAAGTTTTCGGCACTTTCAACCGCATAGGCAATTGACTCTAAATGTGCCATTTCCAGTTTAGTCTTTTCCAGTTGTTGACTGACTGCGATCTGGGTGCGTTTCTTTTTATTATATTTTTCAAAACAGAGTTTGGCATTTTCTTGCACCGTTTTAGCAGGATCAAGAGTTAATTCCTGTTCTTTATCGGTGTAATAATTAAAAACTGTCACCTTCTCCGCTTTTTCCGGTAGCTGATACTGGTAGGCCATCAGCAATTCACCTTTGATTTGAAATTTATCCATATTTTTAGTATCTTTTAATTGCTGCTCCTGTAAATCCAATTTTTTGGCACAGCGCTCGGTCAGATTTTGCAGAAGTTTTCGCAAATCAGCACTGCGTTGATGGAGACGTGTTTGCTTGGATTTGGTAACATAGAAAGTGTCAAGCAGGGCAGACAGGCTTTCGCTTTCCTGGAAATTACCGTTTGGCCGGAGGCAAAGGCAGGTATGAAAATCCCGATATTGCCCGTCAGCATTTATAATAATATATGGTCTGCCGGTTTGGCCGGTAATTTCAGTATTTAATTGTCTTAATTTTTGATATATATTATTTAAATCCGCATCCGTCAGGGTTTCAAACAGCAGACTGCCGTCATAACCGGCCGCCTGGCAAAGCCAGTCAGCCAAAAGCGGGCTGACACCGGTCAGACTTTTCATGACTTTATCCAGCAGAGAATGTCCGTCTGCCTTTGCTAAAATCTGAGTAAAGTTATCAAAAGAGTTGATATCCAGTGGACTGATTTTATTTTGTGCCGGTGGCAGAACATAGCTTTTTCCGGGATAAACTTCACGTACCGAACTGATATTGGCACCGATCCGCTTGATGCTTTCCAGAATTTTATCATGCTCATCAATTAATATAATATTGCTATGCCTGCCCATGATTTCAATGATCAGACGTTTTTCTGATAAATCGCCCATTTCATTATAATGACTAATGTGAAACTGGATAATCCGTTCAGTGCCGGCCTGAGTAATGTCAATGATTTTCCCGTTTTGCAGATATTTGCGTAAAAGCATAACATAAGCCGAAGGAGTGGCTGGATTTTCTTTGGCTTCGTCAGTTAAATAAAGTCTGGGCATACCGGCATCAGCGCTAAGCAACAGCCGATATTGCTGTCGGTTTTGCCTTAAAATAATATTTAGTTCTTCTTTTTCCGGTTGATTAATTTTTAAAATTTGGCTGCCGATCAGTTTTTCTTTTAGTTCGCCAACCATATAATGCAGAACAATGCCATCTAATGCCATGGGATACTCCTTTGTGATAATCTGTTTCCTTCCAGGCAATTATACTCTATATTTGCCGATTTGACCAGTCTAAAATCTGTTGCGGTTTTTATCCTTTAAGAGTTTTTCATCAGCAAGAATGAATGCGCAGTTAAATTGAAACATTTTTCTGATAAGGAAATAGACGGTCAAAGAGCAGGTCTTTGTATATTCCGGCAAAGGCCGAAAATTATTTTGGCGATCAGAAAGTGCAGATGATTAGCCGGAAAGGAGATTGAGTTGACAGTAAGCAAAAGGCCAAATATAATATATTCAGAAATGAAAGCGAAGATAAAGGCGGTTTAGTGGCTGCGAAAGGATGTGTAGAAAAATCAATGAAACATTTTTATATTGACCCCGAAACTTTACTGGGTGGGATCGTGTATACGGATGATAAACAGGAAATTGTTCATTTATCATTATTGACTGGAAATACGGTACCGGACTATCAATATGATGGCAAAATTAATTTATTGGTGATGGCAGGCAAAATTGAGCTGACCATTGAGGAGCCGGTTGATGGAAATCATAAAATGGATTTACCAAAACAGAGGCAGGTATTGGAACTGGGTCCCAGAGAATTGGTGGTATTAGAGAAAAATACGGTTCACCGCCTGGTAGCCCTGATGGATAGTCAGCTGTTAGTGGTGAAAATCAAATAAATCCCAGAAGAGTAATATAGAAATATAAAGAGTTCTGGTTTTTATGTCATTTCAATCAATAAGACCTTATTTGGGTTAGAAATTATAAAAAGTTACATGGAACCTGCCTAAAAAATAATTGACGAGTTTGAAACGACAAATTATAATGAATAGGCAAAGCAATGAATGGAATAAACTAAGGAGAAAGGGCAATGAAACGGAAAAATGTGACCATTCGTGAAGTGGCAACACTGGCTGGTGTTTCAATTAGTACTGTGTCCAGATATTTGGCAGATCCTAAAAGTGTATTGCCTTTGTCTGCCTATAATATAAAAAATGCAATTCGGGAATTGCAGTATGAACCGAATGTGTTTGCTCAGAATTTAAGAAGAGGAAAGTCAAATGTCATTGGTTTAGTGGTGCCTCATATGGAATACTTTTTTGGAAAAGTATGCAGTGTGATCAGTGATTATTTTTTTGAAAGAGGATTTGTTACCTTTATTTGCAAAAGTGACAGTGATGGTGCCAAGGAAAAATTTTATATTCAGGAATTATTGAATCGAAAAACAGAAGGCATTATTTTGGCACCCAGCGGTCAAAATACTGCTTATTTGCAAAATGTAACAAAGACCTATAGGAATATGGTTGGTATTGATCGACAGGAAGAAATTGGCTGTGATATAGTTTTGGAAAATCATGGAGAAAATGCTTATCAACTGGTATCATGGTTATTAAAAAATAAGCCGGCTCATCAAATTCTACTGTTATTTGGCTGGAGGGATAGTTTTAATACCAGAATGTGCATGGCTGGTTCCAATCGGGCTTTACAGGAAGCTGAAATTTCGGAAGAAAGGATATTAAGGGTTTACACTGCCCGAAAAATAGAAGTGATTGCTCAGGCGTTGGAACAACTGGCAGCTAAAACTAAAGCGGGAGACAGACCTTTAATCATTGCATTTGGCTCGGATATTCTGGAATATGTAATGATTGGAGTTCACAAAAAATATCCGGAATGGCTTGAAAATGTCAATATAGCGGGCTTTGCTCAAGCGGGAATTGTCGATAAACTGGGTCTGAACTGTTCACTGGTCATTAAAAATCCAGAAGAAGTTGGTATTGTGGCAGCCGAACTCTTATATAAAAGAATTATTGGAGAGGGTAAAAAAGCTGATAATGAGGCAGCGAAATATTATGAAATAAAAGTAAAATACCAGTTCTAATTTGTCTTTTACACAGCTTTTAGGAAAAGCAGCATGCAAGCCGACTGATATGGCTTACACTATCGCAACTTGCTCTGCAAGATTGCTTTCGGGGTACACGCTTTTGCAGTTTGCTTTGCAAACTTTTTTTTGTTCCAGGCACTATGACCATCTGCAAAAACTAATCATCAGCCCGACAACTTCTAAGTTGAAATATGTAAGGAGAATGGAAGTGACTGCACAGCGGACATTTACATTTTTCGGCATTTCACCATCAGACAATCGGTTTTGCAAAGCAAAATCCGATGTCTTCTGGCACTTCCTCTGTGAATTGCCAGAGGACCAAGGCGAGTGGTTTAATGTGCAGTAAGTGGTGGAAGTGGTTGCATCTGACAGTGGCAAACTTTGCGATAACTTTTATTTTTAGCCAGGAGGGTGAGTATTAAAACTGGCTTTTATTAGAGGTATAACTGAAAACGTTTTCAGTTATACCTCTAATAAAAAATGGCAAAATGACGGTAAAATTACAAAAATATAACATAAAAATAGACAGAAAGATAATAAAATCGCTTGACAAGTTGAAAAAACATTGATAGAATTCAAAATATCAAAGGAAATATTTGTGAAAACATTTTCAATGCTAAAAGGAGGCGGATTATGAACAAAAAATTAGTATCCTTATTAATGGCAGCGATCATGATAGTATCGCTAGGCGCTTGTCAGAAAAAGCCATCAGCAGATGCTGAAGAAAAACAGGCAGTAACAGAAACCGGTCAAAAGGAAGTGACGCCAAAGGAAAGCGAAAAGAAGGAGTCAGCTGAAAAAAAGGAAACTCAAGATGCTTTTACCCCAAAACAAAATTTTAATATTCGGGTACCATTTGCTGCTGGCGGAGCGGCAGACACCATTGCCAGAATTTTTGCTCAGGGTTTGCAAAAAATATATGGTAAGACAGCGGTGGTTAATAATCTAACTGGTGCTAATGGAGCTATTGCGGCTATGGATCTGTTAAATAAACCAACTGATACTACTGAGTTGATGGTTGGGGGAATTGGTATGTTTACTTTGGCTCCATTATTTAATAAAGATGTAAAATTAAATTTAGAAGATTACCAATTTGTATGCAGTTTGGTGTCTGAAGATATTATGTTATTTGTCAATCCTGAAAAAACCGGAATAAAAAGCTGGGAAGAACTGAAACAGTATGCAGAAAAAGAGAGAATAATCTTTGGCTCCAACCCTCCGGGCGGAACTACTCATTTGCTGGGCACCATGCTTTTTGGTGAAGCCGGAATTGAAGCAGAAGCGGTCACTTCAGATGGTAGTGCCAAAGACTTGTTAGCCTTGGTAGGTGGCAATGTAGTTTGTGCTTTGGCAACTTCCTCTTTGGGTAGCCAATATGTGGAAGAGGGTTCATTGGTTCCAATTGTAGTTTTCTCTGAACAGCCTTATACCGGTTATAAAGAAATGACAGTGCCAACAGCTAAGTCATTTGGCTATGATGTTGTATTTCGAACCTGTAATTTCCTGATGACCAAAAGTGATGCTCCAAAGGAAGAGGTGGCAGCACTGCATCAAGCAATTTTATCCTATACGGAAACAGATGAATTTAAAGAATTAGCTCAAAATGCCAATTATGTTCCGTCAATTGAAGATGGGGAAACTATCATGAAAACAATCCAAAATGCGGTTGATATGTGCAGACAGGCATATCAGAAATACTACGCAAAATGATAAAAAAATCAAACAGGAATGCTGAAGTCTTTTGGTAATCCTGTTTTGATTTTTTAAAGGAGGCACAAAATGGAAATTAAATATCGCTCAAATTTAACAGCGGGTTTTGTCAGCATTGGTTTGGGTATTATCTGTAGCATTCTGGTGCCAATGCAAATTGGCGTGGATTATGCCTTAACATATGGCATTACTTCGCGCACAGTACCATATGCAGTTGCAGCTTTATGGGTCGCTTGCGGCATAATTTTGATAGTTCAAAGCCTTTGGTTGAAAAAGGACGAAGTTAAGGTCTTGCGTGTCAAACAGGAATTGAAAGCGGTTGCCTATATGCTGGTACTTTTGGTTTATAGTTTGCTTTTTAAAACCGGTTTTTTGCTCTCGACCATGTTTCTTGGTGTAGTAACCCTGGCTTTTACCAAAAGCAAAAATAAATTATATTATGTGATAATTTTGATTTTGGTAGGTGCGTTGTATTTATTGTTCAAAGAAGTTCTACAAGTACAAATGAACTGATGCAGAAGGGTGGAATTGATGATGATAGATGTAATTATATCAGCGTTGGAGCAGCTGGTTACAGTACAAAATTTGATTGTATTAAATATAGGAATTTTTATTGGGATTATTTTTGGTTCAATTCCTGGACTGAATGGTAATTTGGCAATTACGGTGTTATTGCCGTTTACTTTTAAAATGAATACAGTTCCGGCACTTTTGATGTTAGTTTCTATTTTTTTTGGAGCAAACTTTGGTGGCTCAATCAGCTCAATTTTAATTAATACTCCGGGAACAAATGCGGCCGCTGCGACATTATTGGATGGATATCCGATGTGTAAAAACGGGCAGCCCAGGCGGGCACTGGATATGGCGCTGGTGGCCTCAACAGTTGGTGGATTAATCAGTGCATTATGCTTGCTCTTTTTTTCTCCGCAAATCAGCAAAGTGGCAATTCGCTTTGGTTCTCCAGAATATTTTGCATTGGCACTGTTTGGCTTGTCGGTTATTGCCTCAGTCAGTGGAAAAAGCATTTTAAAGGGCTTAATCAGCGGAGGACTGGGAATTCTTTTGGCAACTGTGGGGATGGACTCTGTTAGTGGCTTAACACGATTTACTTTTGGTAATTTACGTTTATACAATGGAGTGAAAATGTTGTCGGTACTTTTGGGCGTATACGCAATTGCTCAGATGATTGGTCGAATCAATCATACTGAAGAGGTGATTGCCGCAGACATGAAAGAAACGGAGGCAGGAGACAGAATCAGTAAAGAAGATGTCAAAAAAACTCTGCCGACAATGCTGAAATCTTCATTTATTGGAGCCTTTATCGGAGCAATTCCAGGAACTGGCGGAGCAATTGCTTCTTTTATTGCATACAATGAAGCCAAGCGCTGTGCTAAGTCTGATGAAAAATTTGGAGAAGGTGAAATTAAGGGGATAGCTGCCCCGGAATCAGCTAATAATGGTGCAACAGCTGCAACTTTGATTCCTTTGCTGACTTTGGGAATTCCCGGGGATGTAGTGGCTGCTACCTTATTGGGAGCTTTTACTATGCATGGGTTGGTGGTAGGGCCAAAGCTTTTTGCTAATTCTGGTCCATTGGTTTATGCGGTTTTAATTGGCTGTGTTGTTTCCCAGTTTGTCATGTTTTTTCAAGGGAAATATTTACTGAAACTGTTTGTGAAAATTACCCATATCCCTCAGGATCTGCTGACTTCTGCGCTGGTAGTAACTTGCTGTGCAGGTGCATTTGCAATTGGCAACTCGGAAATGGATGTTTATGTTATGCTTTTATTTGGTGGAATCGCTTATCTTATGCAAAAATTAGATTTTCCACCGGTACCGATTGTACTGGGAATGGTTTTGGGACCAATTGCTGAATCGAATTTAAGAAATTCGCTGGTAATGTCAGCCGGTTCATGGACTATTTTTGTAACCCGACCCATTTGTTTTGCGTTTATTGTGCTGACTTTTGTTTTGGTAATTATTTTGAAAAAGGGAGAAGCCAGGCAAAGAAAAGCAACTAACCGATTTATGGGCAAGAAATCAGAGGAATAAGTGTTAAATGGTCAGCTTTTTCAGCGAGTACTATAGCGATTAGTGATGCGAGCATATGGAAACCAAGTTGAAATAAATAAAAGAAAAGATATTATTTGTGCAATATGTCAAATAATATCTTTTTTGTTGACAAAAAAATGGCTTAATAATATAATGAGGTTAAGTTATTAAAGAGGGTTTAAAAAGTTTCTTGTATAGTATTAACAGAGAAGGGATGGGATAACCAGATTTTAATTGAAAAATGAAAGTACCAAAGGCAAATGATAGCCCAAAATAATTACAGTTTAGCCATGATCCTGGTAATTGAAATTATTTTTGTGGCCAGACAAAAACAGTAAATGGGAGGTAATTATGAAAAAAATTATTAGTTTATTAATGGCAATTCTTATGGTTGGAACTGCTTTGAGCGGATGCGGCGAAAAAACGACCCCAGCCAAAGAAGACACAAAACAAGAAGCCAGTAAGCCGGCAGAAACATCTAAAACCGAAAACACAGAACAGAAAAAAGAGGATGGTGTGATGGCTATGTTTAATCATACCGGATATCCGATTTTAAATGAAAAAGAAACTTTTGACATTTATGTTGAACAGTTGTCACCGGTAGTAGCTGCCAATGATAAAGAAGTGGTAAAAAAAGGAATTGCTGATACTAATGTAGACACTAACTTTATTGAAGTAGCATCTTCCAGCTGGAAAGAAAAAATTAATATTTTGTTTAGCACAAGTGACTTGCCAGATGCGATTTTAGGAGATTTATCAGTTGAAGAAAAATATACTCAGCTTTATCCGCTGGATGAATTTTTAACTGAAGAAATTGCTCCGAATATCGTTAAATTCTTTAATTCCAGACCAGAATATTGGGAAATGTTAAAAGCACCGGATGGACATATTTACAGCTTACCTACCGGTGATGAAACATATTGGAATGCAATCGACTCACAAATGTTTATCAATGAAAACTGGTTGAAAGCAGTAGGAAAAGAAGTTCCTAAAAATGCTGCTGAATTAAGAGAAGTCTTAGAAGCATTTAAAAACGGTGATCCGAATGGCAATGGCGATACTGCCGATGAAGTTCCGATGACTTTCCGCGGCGTTTGGGGCTGGGGAGATGGAATGGAAAATGCTCTTGCTGCTTTTGGAGTATTTGAAAGTTCGTCCCATGTTATGACCAAAGATGGTACAGTTAAATTTGCGGCTCAACAAGATGAATACTTTGAAGCATTACAATTTTTTGCTGAATTATATAAAGATGGATTATTAGATACAGAAGTATTTACCCATAGCCAGGATCAATACAAAGCAAAATTGGCGGAAGAAGTAGATAAATATGGTGTGGTCATTACCTATGATAAGCAAGATAAAACCAGAACCTGGTTGCCTTTGTTATTAGCTGATAAAAATGGCAATATCACAGTTGGTTTAAATAATATTGAGCATGTAGATGGCTTCAGCATTACTAAGGCTTGTAAGAACCCGGGAGCATTGGTGCGTTGGTATGATTACTGCAATAAAGATTTAGAAACCATTATGGCTTGGAACCGTGGTGTTAAAGATGAAGCCTGGAGAGTACCGGAAGGGAAAGAAGGCATGGTGGAATTCTTAAACGATCCGGAAATCCAAAAAGCCAAAGGCGCCAATAACCGTGAAGAACTTCGCAGAATGCAATCATTTGCTGGAAAATCACCTGCTTACTTTAATTTATCTTATCAAGATAAGATTTTTTCCAATCAACCGAAGAAATTAAAACCATTATTAAATCAAGAAGTAATTGATAAAGGTTATGGCGTTAAGGCATTGCCACTTGGCTTTGCATCCAAAGAAAATTCGGAACAACGGGTATTGATGTTGGCTGATATTGATAATTATCTGAATAAATTTGTGGCTACATCAATTGTCAATGGAATTGATCAAAAGGGTTGGGAAGACCATTTAAAGACCCTTGAAAAGTTAAAGGTTAATGAATATGTTAAACTTTGCCAGGAATTTGTAGACAACCAAAAAAAATAAATTGAGTTAGTATTGTTTAAAACCGTCTGCTTTTGCGGGCGGTTTTAAATGGTTATAGTGATATATGAGAGGAAAATTATGGAAAATCAGAAAAATAAAGAGAATTATAACAGCAGAATCATGCGATATATTAAAAAAAGCTATATGCTTTATATTTTCTTGATTCCGGCAATAGTTTATGCCATTTTGTTTGATTATATGCCAATGTATGGAATTCAAATTGCGTTTAAGGATTTTCGGCCGGATCTTGGTTTTGCTGGCAGTCAATGGGTAGGTTTTAAATATTTTAAAATGTTTTTTGAATCATACCAATTTGAAACTTTGATCAGAAATACTTTGGTTTTGAGTTTTTATGCGCTGATTGCCGGATTTCCGATTCCGATAATTTTAGCTTTTTTATTGAATTATACCACAAATTTAAAACTTAAAAAAGCAACGCAGATGGTGACCTATGCTCCCCATTTTATTTCAACCGTAGTTTTTTGTGGAATGCTGTTTGTGCTTTTGGGAACCGATGGAATTTATAATCAAATTTTGGGTGTATTTGGGATTAAGCCCATTGGGTTTATGACTAAGGCAGAAAACTTCAGACATGTCTATGTTTGGTCAGGGATCATTCAGCAAATGGGATGGAATTCGATCATTTATATTGCTGCTTTAACTTCGGTCAGCCCGGAGATTCATGAAGCGGCGATTGTCGATGGTGCCAGTAAATTAGATAGAATTATTCATATTGACTGGCCGTCGATTATGCCGACAGCTATTATGCTGTTGATTTTAAGTGCCGGCAGAATTATGACATTGGGCTTTGAAAAGGCGTTTTTATTGCAAAATAATTTAAATTTGGATTACTCGGAAATTATTGCCACTTATGTTTACAAAATTGGAATTCAAGGTGGACAGCTAAGCTTATCGGCTTCCATTGGTTTATTTAATAATCTTATTAATTTTGCTTTGCTCTTGGTAGTAAATCAAATTTCCAAAAAATTAACGAAAGTCGGCATATTGTAAGTTGAAGTGCATAAGTCTGTGCCGCGAAAGCCATCTTATGTAGTAAGTGGTGAAAACGGAAACATGAATGCGACCGCAAAGCGGGCATATTCATTTTGCGGTGCTTCACTGTCAGATAAGCGGTTTTGCAAGTAAAACCGATGTCCATGTGGACAATTCGCAAAGCGGATTGTCAGAGGACGGAGCCGAAGGTGCGGCAAATGCGAAGCATTTGGTCTGACAGTAGAGAACAGCCCGACAATTTCTAATTTGTCAAAAAAGTGGAGGAAATAACAATGAAAAGAGCTTGGTGGCATAATGATAAAAAATTTGATATAGTAGTGACTATTTTGGTGGTTTCAATTTTAATATTTATATTTTATCCTTTATATTTTGTGGTAATTGCATCAATCAGCAATCCGGACTTGGTATCAGCTGGTAAAGTTTGGTTTTGGCCCAGGGGTATCAGTTTTGAAGGCTATGATTTTATTTTTCGGGATGTTCGGATTTTACGTGGTTATATGAATACCATGATATATGCCGGCTGTGGAACAGCGATTGCCCTGTTTATTACGATCCCGGCTGGATATGCCTTATCCCGCAGTGATTTAAAGGGACAAAAAATAATTATGTTATTTTTTGTATTCACCATGTATTTTAGCGGTGGTTTAATTCCTATGTACTTGGTGGTGAAAAGTTTAGGACTGGTCGATACCAGAGCAGTCTTGATGATTTTAGGTTCATTTTCTGTTTTTAACTTAATTATTACCCGCACTTTTTATGCCAATACTATGCCAAAAGAATTGCAAGAGGCAGCGGAAGTTGATGGCTGCAATGTCTTTCAATATTTTATTTATGTAGTGTTGCCGCTGTCTAAGTCGATTATTGCGGTTATTGGCCTTTATTATGCGGTCTATCATTGGAACTCATTCTTTAATGGTTTGATTTATATCAATAATGTTAAATTATATCCATTACAATTAATTTTACGGGATATTTTAATTTCCGGTCAAACAATTGACACCTCTATTACCGATTTAGATATGATCAAGCGGTTGGAGCAAATTTCCCGAACCATTAAATATGGTGTAATTATTGTATCTTCTTTACCGGTGCTGATGATTTATCCGCTGGTTCAAAAACACTTTGTCAAGGGTGTAATGATTGGCTCAGTTAAGTCATAAGCCGGTGAACTCAGCTTTTAAACTTATGTCTGTGCAGACAATTTGCCAAGCGGATTGCCATGGGGCTGCGGTGAATGAGGTAACAGGAAGTGGCCGGGGCTGATGGTAAATATTTTTGGGGCATAATCATATCATCCGCAAGCCATTTTGCGTAGTAGGCGGCGAAAGGAGAAAAGTGAATAAAGTGGGAGAAGGAGAAAGCAATGAAGAAACAAAAAAAACGGCCAAATGTGGTTATTATTCAGACTGATCAGCAAAGCATGTGGTCAATTGGTGCATATGGAGGGACGGAAGTAAAAACACCATATATTGATAGCTTGGCAGAAAAAGGTTTGTGTTTTGAGAACTTTTACACAGTCAGCGCAGTTTGTACACCATCCCGAGGCTGTTTTTTAACTGGCCAATACCCACATATTCACGGGGCATATCGCAATGATCTGCCGATAAAGGAAGATACCATTACCTTTGCCCAAAGCTTTAAAGACAATGGCTATCAAACGATCTATATCGGGAAGTGGCATTTGGATGGGGATGCCCGGCCCGGCTGGATAAAACATCCCAAGATGGGCTTTGCTGATTGTGAGTATATGTTTAATTGCAGTCATGATAAAAAAATAGTGGAAGCAGAAAAAGGAAATCCGCAAATCATTGCAGATGAAATTGGAGATGAGTACAGCTATACTACTGATTTTTTAACCGATCGGGCAATTGAGAAAATGAAAATGCAGGCGGATCAGCCTTTCCTGTTGATACTTAGTTTGCCGGATCCGCATCAGCCCTATCAGGTACGAGCACCCTATGATACTATGTATCAGCCGGCAGATATGCAAATTCCAAAGTCGTTTTATCAGGAGCAATTACCGGATTGGGCAGAACAGGATGAATGGGGACGCTGGCGTTATTTTCCGATAGAACAAGTAAATCGGGAACAGGAACTCCGCCGGATAAAAGCTTTATACTGTGGCGAGGTGAAATGCATTGATGATAATGTTGGTAAAATACTGAACTTTTTAAAGAAGCAGAATCAGTTGGAAAATACCATGGTGATCTTTACTTCTGATCATGGAGAATATATGGGTGAGCATGGTTTACTGGAAAAAAACAATCTCTATGACTCGGTTTATCGGATTCCGCTCTTAATTTCATGGCCACATTATTTGCAAAAGCCTAAACGGATCAGCCAATATGTATCGATTATTGATTTTGCGCAAACCTTGCTGACTTTGGTGGATTTGCCGCTTTCCGGCAGGGAGCAGGGGCGTGATGCCGGAGTGTTATGGCAGCAAGAGTACATGGAAATGGATGATTTGGTCAGTAGAGATGATGATCATAAAACTGGAAATATAAATCAGAAAAACTGGGAAAATTGTATTTATATCTATCCCAGTGATGTTCCCAGAGCTGGAATAATTACAGAACAGTATCAGCTTTGTTATGTGGGAACTGGCTGGGCAGAAAGACAAAATACAGAGTTTACCGATCATATTCTGTTTGACCGGTGTAACGACCCGGAACAAATGAAAAATTTGTTTTTTAACAGCGAATTTTCAGATATAATAAAGGAACTAAGTGAGCAAATGATAGGACATTTTCGGCAAACCAACATCCCGCTTGAAAAATTACCGAGGATTTTGGCTGAGAAAATGAAGGAACAGGAAATCATTTCCGGCAAGATAACAGCCATGGAAGATTCCTTAAAGCATACAGAGATTAGTTAAATTTGCCATTGTGCTTGAAGCAGAAAGGAGAATGGCGGGGGAGCGGAAAAGACGACCGCTCGCCAGAAGGAAAAAATATGATAGTATTACAGGATTTAAGCCAAGAGATAATAAAGAACACGAATCGAAGACGAATCCTGAATTTAATTCGGCAAGAAAAAAAGATTACCAAAGCTGAAATTGCTAAAAGGCTAAATCTCAGCATTCCGACTGTCACCGGGAATATTGCTGCTTTGGAAGAAGCTGGCTTTTTAAAGCAGTCCGGTGTTGCTGATTCGACTGGCGGCCGGCCACCGGTGGTGATTGAATTTTTAGAGAATTCGTATTATTCAGTTGGAGTTGATGTCAGATTAAAAAGTACAGAAGTGATGATGGTTAATTTGAATTATCAAATTATTACCAGAGAAATACTGCCATTTGGTTTGAGTACTTCAATGGACCGGGTGGTTAAGGGGATTGACGGTTGGATTGCGGTTAATACTGCCCGCCTGCAAATAGATAATGATCGGATTTTGGGAATTGGCTTTTCTTTTCATGGAATTGTCGATCAAACGGGTTTGTTAATTAAATTTACTTTTGAAAACCAATGGTTTGATTTTTCGGAATATAAAAAAATATTAAAATGGCCGGTTTTTTTAGAAAATGAAGCTAATTTGGCAGCAAAGGCGGAACTGGAGATTGGAATTTCTTCAGCCGAGGCTCATGATATTGTGTTTTTATCAATTAACCAAGGTGTTGGTACCGGTATTGTGATTAATGATTATTTATATAAGGGCAGTGCCAGTAAAGCTGGTGAATTCGGACATATGATTATTTACGGTGGCGGCCAGAAGTGCCAGTGTGGGGAGCTTGGCTGTTGGGAGGCATATGTGTCAGTGCCTGCTTTTGAGAAAAGCTATTTTAAGGGAGCAACGGCAGCGGCGGAAATTTTTAAAGCCTATGTGCAGGGAGAACCGGCGGCGGTCAGTCACATTCAAAGCTATATTCGCTATTTGGCATTGGGGATTCGCAATATTTTAATGGTTTTAGATCCGCATTATGTAATTATTGGCGGTGAAATGAGTTTATATGCGCATACCTTTATTGAAGAACTGACAGAGCACTTGCATGATTCGGTCCGGTTATTTAATCCCTCAAAACATATTTTACGAATTTCTGACTTGAAAAAAGATGCTTCTATTTTAGGAGCCGCTCTTTTGCCAATTGAAAAAACCTTTAACCTAAACCACCGAATTTTATAAGGTGAAGTGCGTAAGCGTGTGTCCCGAAAGTCATCTTACGAAGTAAGTGGCAAAAGGAAAAAATGGAAGCGACCGCGAAGCGGACATTTACATTTTCCGGCGCTTCACCGTCAGACAATCGGTTTTACGAAGCAAAATCCGCTGTCCTCGTGGGCAATTCGCCTGCCAATTGCCGGGGAGCAAAATGTATATGCCCAAAATAATCTTACAAAGTGAGTTGCAAAAGAGAATAAAATCAGATAGAATCAATAATAAGAAAAGAGGTCAATATGAAAGCGATTATGCTAATGTTTGATTCGCTTAACCGTAATTATTTGCCGAATTATGGTTGTGAGTGGACGATCCTCCCTAATTTTGAACGACTGGCTCAAAAAACGGTGTCCTTTGACCGTTTTTATGCTGGCAGTTTACCGTGTATGCCTGCCCGGCGGGAACTGCATACAGCCAGACAGCATTTTTTACATTCTGATTGGAGTTGCCTGCAACCTCAGGATTTTTCAGTGATTGACGAAATGAGAAAAAATGGTATTTATACGCATATTGTAACAGACCATTTTCACTACTGGGAAGATGGCGGTAACTCTTATTTGCAAAGATTTTCCAGTTTTGAAATGATTCGTGGGCAGCAAGGAGATCCCTGGATTGGGCGCCTTAGCGATCCGGCAGTGCCGGAAAATGATTCAAAAAGGACGGGAAATCCCAGATGGCGGCAGGATTGGGTAAATAGAGAATACATCAATACGGAAGATAAAATGCCCCAATACCTGACAGTAGAAAGAGGCTTGGAATTTTTAGAAGATGCCTGGGATAAAGATAATTGGTTTTTGCAAATGGAGTGCTTTGATCCCCACGAACCATTTTTTTCCCAGCCAATATATAAAGAATTGTATCCCCATGAATATAAGGGATTACATTATGATTGGCCGGACTATGGCCTAATAGAGGATAAGGATAAAATTAATCATATCCAAATGGAATATGCTGCTCTGCTTAGCATGTGCGATCATTATCTGGGAAAAGTTCTGGATATGATGGACAAATATGATTTGTGGAAAGATACAATGTTAATTGTAAATACTGATCATGGCTTTTTATTGGGTGAGCATGGTTATATCGGGAAAAATATTATGCCTTTGTATGAAGAAATTTCGCATATCCCATTTTATATGTATGATCCCAGAAATCAATTGCAAGGACAACATTGCAATTGTTTGGCACAAACGGTGGACATTCCGGTAACATTGGCCGACTTTTTTGGCTTAAAGCCAATTCCTCATGCCGAAGGCTATGATTTACGGCCAATGGTAGAACAAAATCAAGACTGCCGTGAAAAAGCGCTTTTTGGAGTGTTTGGTGGCATGCTGAATATTACCGATGGACGTTATGTATATATGAAGGCACCTCAAAGTTTTGAAAATCAGCCATTATTTAATTATACCTTAATTCCCAATCACATGAACTGGAGATTTTCTAAAGAGGAATTATCGGATATTAAGGTAACTGGTCAATTTTCATTTACTGATGGGATACAGCTGATGAAATTACCAGCTAAAGTAGGACTGGGAGAAGCATTACAAAAGGATTTGCTGTTTGATTTGCAGGCAGATCCAAGGCAAATGACTCCAATTTGTTCAGAGGAAATAAAAAAAGAGATGGAGACAGCATTAAGCCGGATATTGCAGCAAAGAGAAGCTCCGGCTGAACAATGGGAAAGGATGGGATTGAAAAAATAAAAGAAATATGAATATCTATTCTTTAAAATAAGTCAGGGACAAAATTAAGGGTAAATTAAGTTGAAAAAATAAGAATAAGGCTGAAGTAGGAAGTAAAATGGAAAGTATTGCTTAAACAATGTGTGGCATTTGACAAATTATAAAGCAGTACAGAAAGGAAAAACTATGAAAGCAAATGCTAAGGGACAAAAGAGACGGCAACGCAAGGAGTTTTTAACCGGAATTTTGTTTATTGCTCCGGGATTCATTGGTTTTTTGGTTTTTATATTTGCACCGGTATTGATTTCTGTAATTTTAAGTTTTTGTAAATGGGATTTTTTACAAGGGCTTTCAGCCATTCGCTTTAATGGCTTTAGTAATTATTTGAAACTATTTAATGATCCATGGTTTTTAAGCTCTTATTTTAATAATATTATGTTTACAGTAATAACGGTTCCAGCTTTAACTATTTTGGGGCTGGTGTCAGCGGAAATTATGAATCGCCATATTTTTGGCAGGTCGGTGGTTCGGATCATGTTTTTTATTCCCTATATTGCCAGTGTGGTGGCAGTTTGCACAGTCTGGCAAGTCTTGCTGCACCCTGGATTTGGTCCGGTCAACTCTTTTTTGAAAGCAATAGGAATGCAGAATCCACCTAAATGGCTGGCAGATTTAAGATGGTCATTACCATCGATCATGATTATTTATATCTGGCAAAATATCGGATATTATTCTGTTGTATTTTTAGCAGGATTAAAAGGAATTCCACAGGAGCTTTATGAAGCAGCAGCCATTGATGGAGCTGGTTCAGTCAGACAGTTTTTTTCGGTAACTGTGCCGCTGATTCAGCCAACAACTTTCTTTTTGGTAACCATGGGAATTATCGGTTCTTTTAAAGTATTTGATCATATCAGTGTACTGACACAGGGAGGACCGGGCAGCTCCAGTTCGGTAATGGCATATTATGTTTATCGAACAGCTTTTGAGGAGTATAATATGGGATATGCCAATACCCTGGCATGGGCATTATTTGTTCTGATATTTATTGTGACAGTGATTCAGTTTCGGATGCAAAGAAAGTTCAGCAGGTAAGAAATATGAAGAAGAAAAGAATAAGTATTGTCAGGATATTGCTTACCGTATTGTTTTGGATGATTGGATTTAGTATGTTAATGCCCTTGTTGTGGATGATATCTTCTTCTTTTAAGGTCGAAGCAGATGTTTTTACTTTTCCGATTCAGTGGATACCGCCACGTTTTCATGCCGTTGAAAACTACAAAGAAGTCTGGGGGAGACACTATAACTTTGGACTTTATTATTGGAACTCTATTCGCTTGACTATAGCAGCCACTGCCCTGCAAATGTTTGTATCAGCCCTGGGGGCCTACGGTTTTTCAAAGATCAATTGGAAGGGGCGGGATAAGGTATTTTTACTGTATTTGGCAACAATGATGATACCACCGCAAGTCACGATTGTATCGCAATTTTTGATTGCTAAACAAATTGGTCTTTATAACACACATAGAGGGATGATTCTTATTTATATGTTCAGTGTTTATGGTGTATTTTTGTTGCGCCAAAGTATGCTGGGGATTCCGGATTCTCTGTCGGAATCGGCTAAAATTGATGGGGCTGGTCATTTTCGGATTTTTATGCAAATCATTTTTCCACTGACTAAACCGGCACTGGCAACTCTGGGTATTTTGAAATTTGTATGGACTTGGAATGATTATCAAATGCCATTGGTATTTTTGAGTGACCGAAAACTATATACTATTCAGCTGGGGATGCGTCAATTTGCGTCAGAAGCGGGGAATTACTATTCTTTGATTATGGCAGCAGCTGTGTCGTCAATTATTCCTTTAATCATTGCCTTTTTATTCGGACAACGTTTTGTGATTGATGGAATCGCAACCGGAGCAGTAAAAGGCTGACGGTTTGAGATTTATATAACTAGCCACATATTTTTAAAAAGGAGGGACTTATGAAAAAAATAGCAATTATGCTGACAATTACTCTTTTTGTATCATTATTGGCGGGATGTAGAACAACTGGAACAACGGAGAAAAGCGAAAACAAATCAAAAGAAGTGACCCAAAAGACGGAGGAGAAAACAGAGCAAAAGGAAAGCAAAGGCGGAGAAGAAATTACCTTGCGTTTTATTGGCTGGCAGACGAATCACCAGGAGGAAGACAGAAAAGCAGCCGAAGAATATCATAAGCGAAACCCCAATATTAAGGTAGTCTTTGATTACTATGGCGATCAGAATGCATCTGAATATACCAAAAAAGTGGATCTGATGTTAATGGGCGGGGAAGAAATGGATATTGTGGCAACGGCGGCGGTGGCTGAGCATATGCAAAGAGCAACTTCAGGTGCCTATATGGACCTTACTCCCTACTTTGAAGCAGAGGGAGTGAAAGCGGAAGATATTTATTCCTGTCTGCCGATTGTTGATGGCAAAGTGTATAGTATGCCGGCCGACTGGAAGGCCTGGATAGTGCTGCTCAATAAAAATTATCTGGAAGAGGCTGGTCTTCCGATTCCGGATTTAAAATGGACCTGGCAGGATTATCGTGACTATGCGATTAAACTGACAAAGGGTGAAGGTGCAGAAAAGAGATTTGGCGGATATTTCCATATTTGGGATACTTTTAATTCTATGGGTGTATTTTCCACGAAATTAAATAATTCTCTGCTAAAAGATGATGGCAGCCTGAACTATGATGATCCGAATTTGAAAAAATGGATTGAATTCAGAAATCAATTAGAAAATATTGATAAATGCTCCATTCCTTTTTCTGAAGCAAAGGCCACTTCTGTCAACTATCGCTCCAAATTCTTTAATGGTGAGATTGCGATGTTGCCGATCGGTACCTGGATGATCAATGAATTGGATGATCAGGGCAAATATCCGCATGATTTTCAAACAACGGTTGCTCCGTTGCCGGTTTTTGAAAATGGTAAGCCAGGACGGACTTTAGTGGAAGCGCATTTTTATTCGGTTTCCAGAAATTCCAAGCATCCGCAGGAAGCCTATGATTTCTTGCGCTTTTATACGACTGAAGGCATGAAGCTCCGCGGTGTCAGCATTACGGCAGTCAAAGGTGAGGACCGGATGGAATATGTGAAGCAAATGATGGAAGATCCAAAGTACTGCGATATGGAAACCTTAAGCAAGGTTTTAAACAATCCGGATTGGGAGGATAATTTATTTACCAATGTACCGAAATATCAATTGAAACTGACAAAACTATTGACCGAGGAAGTGGAAAAATATTTATTGGGTGAACAAGATTCAGCCAAAGCAATTGAAGAGATGATGAAACGTGGACAGCAAATCATAGATGAAAATAAATAAAGTAGTTGACAATTCATAAAAGATGACTGATAAAAGTGGCTGTTGCAAAATACAGATCTTACACAAGATATTGTGGTAAAACATAGGAGTTTTACCGCGCACTTGTGTGAAAAACTTAAAATGCAACAGCCCCTTTTGATTGTATGCTGTAACAACAAAGCATACGATATGAGCTATTCTATCTGCAAACGGCTAAGGCATTGCATGATGAAATCGCAAAAAGAGCTGCCGCGATTGACGGCAAGGCCTATCTTTTCTTTGATGAGATTCAAGAGGTTAAGGATTGGGAGAAATGCATCAACTCATTCCGTGCTATACTCAACTGCGACATTTATATCACCGGTTCGAATGCAAAACTGTTATCCGGTGAGCTTGCAACCTACTTGGATGGACGCTATGTTGAGTTGTTGGAGCGTGTCATTTCCTATGTCATGACGAATGTCGGCACGACCTTCTCTGCAACATCACTTGCAAAATTCCTAAAGAGTGAGCAGCGTACCGTCGCACCGGAGACAATTCTGAACTACATCAAATACTGCTGTGATGCTTATCTGTTCTATCAGGTGAAGCGTGAAGATTTGCAAGGTAAGCAGATTCTCGCATCCAATGAAAAATACTACATTGCAGATCATGGTATCCGTGAAGCGGTTTTCGGCGGTAACACAAAAGACATCAATCTCATCCTTGAGAATGTAGTCTACTTGGAGCTGCTTCGCAGAGGATACGATGTAACAGTTGGCAGAACCGGAGACAAGGAGATTGACTTCGTTTATGAGTTAAGTTTAATTGCCAAGCAGCTTGGAATCAAAGCAGATATATTTTCTGATGGTTTTTTAGTGAATTATATCAATGGATTGATATTAAGTTCCGAAATTTTGGATGCGAGAAAGTCTTATGGTGAGCATAAACGATATATAAAAGAAACGATGATAAATTACATTGTTGATGTAGAAAAGAAAAAGAAATTATCTTTGTATATGCTGTTTAGAAAGTGAACATAAAAATATGGATTTATATAAAAAACTATTATTAGAAATCGTTATTAATAATAAAAAATTATGTATCACAGGATTTATAATAATGATTATAATGTCCGTACTGCAAATTATAATTCCCTTAAGCATGAAAGAAATGATATCTAAAATAGAAACTAACGAATCGTTTACAGTTTTTTTGCTTTGTATTATTATTTATTCTCTGCTTTGGCTTATATATAATTTAGTTAATATCCAATGGTACAAATATATTGATAAATTAGGTGAAAAAGTACTCTGGAATATTAGAAAAAATATTTATCATGTGCTATGGAATTGTGATTATATTCAATATATACAGCTTGATAAAAATCATCTGAAAAATATACTTTATTCTGATGTTATTAATATTTATGGGAATATTATATCATACTCAATGAGTATTATAGCGAATACTTTAATGATAATTACATTCCTGGTTGTTTCTTTTTATATAAGTACCTCAACAACCTTTATATTACTGTTTTTTATTATTTTAGGGTTGGTTTTTTCAGCTATCGTTAAACCGATAATGACAAAAAACTCTGCAAAAGTAAATAATGAATTAAAAAAAGACAACTCTATTAATAATGAGTGTATTGATGCAATAGAATTAATTAGAACAAACGGTCTACAAGAATATTATTCTGAAAAAATCAAACAAAGTATTCATCATTTTATCTGTATCGCTATAAAATCCGATCAGGTTTCCATGTTTCTGCAAAATATAATGAATCATTATCACTATGTCTTATCTATGACTATTACAGGATATCTGGTTTTAAATGCAAAACATTCAAATATAGGAAATATAATCTACTATATTTTTATTACCACTCTAATTATTGAAAAAAGCCAATCAATAGAAGATAATTTATATCGATTTATGAAAAACATGGCTTCCTTCGAAAATGTAAGTAATATTCTTAAATTAAATATTACTTCTAACGAAAAAAACTTAGAAATAGAAAATATTCATACTATTACTTTCGAAAATGTAAGTCTATCCTACTCTGATAAATATCCGGTTTTAAAAAATATTTCCTTTAACTTAACTAAAGGGGATGCCGCCCTAATCAAGGGAATAAACGGAAGTGGAAAATCCAGTATTCTAAAAATGATCGCTGGTTTAATTTATCCAATAACCGGCATTATTAAATATAATGACATTTCACACCTTAACATAAAAAAAGAATTACTTTTTAAAGAAATATGTTACCTAAGTCAAGAAGAATTACTACTAAATGAATCACCTCTATCGTATATTTCTATAATATCACACAAAGAAATAAAAGCAGACAGTTTTAAATCTTATCAATCTCGAGTTAATCTTTCTAAAGACTATAATATAATAAAAGATAACGGGAAATATCTTTCAGGTGGCGAAAAGAAGAAATTTATCTTAATGAAATTATTAGCAAGGTTAGAAGATGTTTCTATTATTCTGCTAGATGAAGTAGAATCAAATTTAGATAAAGAAAGTAAAACTATAATGGATGAAATAGAAAAAGAAATACTTCTTAATAAAGAAAAATACATCTTAATAAAAGTATCACATAACAATAACAAGAACGAAGAAATATACAACAAAATAATTTCCTTATAACTCTTTTAAATATAGGTTATAAATTTCAAAAATCATTTTCGAAATTCATAATCTATATTTTTTTATTCAAAAAGAATATATCATAAATTTAATTTAATTTTTAAAATAATAAATATATAATACTTTAATAAAAAAAGTAGGTGTCATTATTAACTCAACTTTTCCACAGTCTTTTTTTGCTCTATAGTATAATACTTTCCAACAATCAAAAAATCTCTTAAATCGTTTGTTGCGCTCTCTTTTTCATAGAAACGACAGCATATTAACCGAACAAAAAACAAAAACAAAAATTGAAAAAACGGTGACTTTCCGTTATAATAAAAAAGATTTAAAATAAAAGACTCAACTCTTTCGTCGCTTTTTTGGTTCTGTCTGTTTTGTAACTTGCCAGGATAGTTTCGGCGGACAGATTTAAACACGACATTTCAAGGAATAGGGGAAGGTTGAGCCAAAGAAAAATATGAAATAAAAGGAGGCCCTAATGGCGGAAATAAAATTTGAAATTAAAGAAACAATAGGTGTTTTGGCAGAATCAGTCAAAGGTTGGACCAAGGAAGTCAATTTAGTCAGCTGGAATGATAAGCCAGCCAAATATGATATCAGAGAATGGGATCCATTGCATCAGAAAATGGGCAAGGGCATTACTTTTACTGCCGAAGAAATGATAAAACTTCGTGATTTGCTAAATGAAATGGAGCTGTAAATGAAAACGAATATATTTTTTGTGCGACATGCCGAGCCTAATTATGAAAATCATGATGACATGACCCGGGAGTTGACTGAAAAAGGACGAAAGGACAGGCAGTGGGTAACGGAAACTTTACGGAATAAAAATATTACAGCTGTTTTATCCAGTCCATATAAGCGGAGCTATGATACCATAAAGCCATTTGCAGAAGAACGAAACCTGGCAATAGAAGTGGTGGATGATTTTCGGGAACGTAAGGTTGACAGTGAATGGATTGAAGATTTTAATGCTTTTTGCCGGAAGCAGTGGCGGGATTTTGACTATAAGCTAAGTGACGGAGAAAGCTTAAAGGAGGTTCAGGACCGTAATATTCAAGCCCTGCAAATAGTACTGGAAAAATATGCCGGTCAAAATATTATAATTGCTACCCATGGAACATCGCTAAGTACAATTCTTCATTATTACATGGAGTTTGGCTATTCCGGCTTTGAGCGGATTCGCCGAAAAATGCCATGGATTGTGTGCCTGGCTTTTGAAGGTCAGCAGTATATCGGGATGAAAGAGTGGGATATTGAAGATTGGACCGGAGCAGAAAAAAAATAAGAGAGCAGTCTGACTGATTTTAAAGATAATTGCGCAAAAGCAATGGCAAAGATTGAAAAGCAGCGCACTCATTCTTTAGAGAGTAAGTTTGAAAAATAGTGAGAGGGCTGAGTAAATGAAAAGAAAGAAAAGAGAATTACCATGAAAATTATTCATACTGCAGATTTGCACTTAGACTCAAAAATGACAACTCATTTGCCGCCGGATAAAGCAAGGCAAAGGCGGAGGGAGCTGTTGACAGCCTTTCAAAAGATGCTGGACTTTGCCCGGCAGCATGAAGTAAAAGCAATCATTATTGCCGGCGATTTATTTGACACCAAAAATACTTCCGCTCTGGCCAGAAATACTGTTTATGAAGGAATTATAATGAACCCGCAAATTACTTTTTATTATTTAAAAGGGAATCATGATGCGGATAGCTTTTTAAGTGGTTTGGAAGAAATACCGGATAATTTAAAAATGTTTGGCGATCAGTGGGCCTACTATCAGGTGAATGAGGGCAGTGATCATAAAGTAATGATTGCCGGAATTGAGCTGAATTTTGAAAATTCGATGGAAATTTACGAAAGCTTACAGCTGGACAGCCAGTACTTTAATATAGTAGTTTTGCATGGACAGGAAGCCGAAGCAGTGGTCAGGGACAGAGCCGAAAACATTAAGCTGAAAGCTTTGAAAAATAAAGGAATTGATTATTTGGCGCTGGGGCATATTCATCGCTATAAAAAAGAGAAGCTGGATGCCAGGGCAAGTTATTGTTATGCTGGCTGTTTAGAGGCCAGAGGTTTTGACGAAAGTGGAGAACATGGCTTTGTGCTGCTGGATATCAATGAAAAAACCGGAGAATATCAACATTCTTTTATTAAGCAGGCGATAAGAAAATTTCATGAAAAAACAGTTGATATCAGTGGGTGTTTTAGTACGGGCCAAATCGCTGAGCAAATAAAAGCTTTTTTAGAAACCGAGGCCATTCCAGCCGAAGATATGCTAAAATTAACTTTAACCGGGGAATTACCGATTGATGCAGAAAAAGACATAGATATGCTTAACCGGCAGTTTCGGAATGATTACTTTTTCTGTAAAATATATGATAAAACTAAGTGGCAGCTGGACGACAAGGAATATGAAAAGGAATGGACCCTGCGTGGCGAATTTATTCGGACCGTGCAAAAGGAGTCTTTGCTGTCGGCTGATGAGAAGGCACAAATCATTCAATATGGCCTGATGGCTTTGAGAGGCGAGGTGATTGAATGAAACTAATTGATGTCTGGATTGAAAATTTTGGAAAAATCAGCAGGCAGCATTTCGATTTTACGGAAAATTGTAATTTTCATTATGGAGAAAATGGCTCCGGAAAAAGTACTCTGGCGGCCTTTTTGAAAGTCATGTTTTTTGGATTTGAAGGTGAGCGCAAGCAGATGGCGGAGCAAAATGAACGCCGGAAATACATGCCCTGGCAAGGCGGAGCTTATGGGGGACAAATTACTTTTGCTTATGCAGAAAAACGTTACCAAATTATTCGGATTTTTGGAACAAGTGCCAGCAAAGATATTTTTGAATTGCGGGATGCCGATACCAACTTATTCAGTCAGGATTTTACTGAAAATATCGGTCAGGAAATTTTTGGATTAGATAGAGAATCCTTTGTCCGAACCGTCTTTATTGCTCAGAGTAAAAGTTTGGTCATTGGCAGTACCGGCAGTATTGATGCTAAGTTGGGATATTTAGCGGAAAATACGGAAGATATGGGCGGATATGAGCAGGCCATATCCAGGCTGACTAAAAAATTAAGTGAATGGAACGGCAGAACGGCGTCAACTTCCCTGCAATGGCAAAAAAACAGGATTACTGAATTAGAAACGGAAATCAGGCAGGTCAGGGCAATTGAAGAAAAAGAGACCAAGCTATTAGCAGATAAGCTTCAGCTTAAAGCGGAGTATCAAGCCTTAAAGCAAAAACAAATTGAATTCAGTCGGCAACGGGAAGAAAAATTAGCCCAAATTGCAGCAGAAAAAGCAAAGAAACTGGCTGTTTCATTTAGCGAGGAGGATAGCCGAAGGCGTGATGTTTTAAGCTATCGGTTTTTGGCCGGGGTGCCTGAAAAAAATGAAATTCAAGAGGCCATTAGTTTGAATGCACAAATTATCAAATGGCAAAAAGAAGCCGAAGAATTACGGCTGACAGAAGAAGAAACAGTTAGATTTAAGCAATATCAAAAAGCATTTTCAGCCGGAGTCCCTGAAGAAGCAGAAATTGATAATGTGATTCGAATTTGGCAAAACAAAGAGGAAAAGAAGCAAGAGCTTATGAATTGGCAAACTTCTTTGGAAATTCGAAAAGCAGAACTGGAAAAAACTCAGGTGGTTAAACAAAAAAAACTTTTGTTTATGGGACTGCTTATTATGCTGGGAGTAATTGCGTCTTTTTTTTGGAGGGTGGAAGCAGCAATTTTAGTGGGCCTGGTGGGAAGTGCTTGGCTGGCCCTTAGGATTTGGCGGAAAGATGAACAAAAAGTTTTGTTGGAAGGAAAAATCAAGGAGCTTTCCGGCCTGATTTGTGAAGAGCAGAATAAAATTGCAGGCTGGGAAACGGATATTCAAAATTTTTTTGCTGATTTTCAAATGCCTTATAAAATTAAAGATATGCCAATGTTATGCTATGATTGGAAAAGATATGTCAGTGATTACTGGCAATTAAATAGTAAAAAAGAAATAGCCGAGCGATCAGACTTGACAATCAAGCTAAATAATGCGCTGGCTCAGCAAGAGGTCTTTTTCCGTACATATAAAATCGGTCAGCAGTCTTTGCCGGAAGATGCAGCAGTGGTATTATTGGCACTGGCGGCCGAAGTGGAAGAATATCAAAATTTATGTCAAAGAGCAGAACAGTCACAACAAGCAGAAAAAGAATGGCAGAAGTTTATTGAAGGAATTTTCCCAGAGGAAAAAGGAAGGCGGACCACAGTTCCGGAGAATGACTGGTTATTGCAAATAGAGAAGCTCCAAACTCAAATGGCTGAGCAAGTGGAAAAACTGCATATACAACTGATGGACTGTGATCGACAGTTAAATAGCCTGCAAAACCAGCGTGAACAATTGCAAGAAATTGAAAATCAATTGACAGAGCTGCAGGCAGAATATTTGCACCATAGCTATCAGGCGGAATTGCTTAAAAAAACAGTTGGCTTTTTAGAACAGGCTAAAATTTCGTTTACTGAAAAATATCGGAGTCCATTGTTGCGGGGATTTCAAAAATATTATCAGCAATTAACCGGACAAATGGCCACCGAATTTATGCTCAATGCTGAAATGCACTTGACGAAAGAAGAAGCCGGCCAGCAAAGAGAAATATCAATTTTGAGTACAGGATATCAAGATTTGGTTGGCCTATGTATGCGCATGGCATTAATTGATGCTATGTATCCACAGGAAAAACCATTTCTTATTTTCGACGATCCCTTTGTTCATTTTGATCAAGCTAAAACTGAGAAAGCCATCGAGTTTTTAAAAGCCATCAGTCAGGAATATCAGGTAATTTATTTTACTTGCCATCAGAGCCGAAAAGGATAACGAAAAAGAAAAGTAAGAGAAGTTTGATTACAAAAAAGGACCCGCCATGTAGACGGGTCCTTTTCAGGGAAAATGTAGGGTTTTCATGTAAAATAGGCTTCCCTTTTCTATACAGTCCGATAGTGCTGCTGTCATTTCTTGGAGTAAAACGGTTGCTGTCAGATCAAATGCAAATCCTGACTATCAGTCAGTATGTCAACTGGTTTTAGTCATCGATTTCTTTGCTGAAATCACGAATGTTTCCGGTTTTGGCATCAATTTCATAGTCATATTCAACCTGACCGGCTTTAAAATCAATATCATAAACCTGAACACCATCATCAGTATCGAGTTTGGCAGTTTCAAACACCACTTGATTTGCGTTTAAGCCTGCATGAGCTAAAGCGATTGCTTTGGCTTTTTCCACACCGATCAGGGCAGTGTTGTCATTGCCGGGTGCCGGAGTAGGGATATTGAAGTTTTCTACATCCAGATCCTTCTCCCGGATCTTACCGGTTTTAGCATCGATCTCATAGTCATATTCGGTATTGCCGCTGTAAAACTCAATGTCGTAAACCTGAACGCCATCATCGGTATCCAGCTTTGCCTTTAAGAAAGTCACTTGACTGGCATTTAATTTAGCATCAGCTAAGGCAATGGCCTTGGCTTTTTCCACGCCGATCAGGGCAGTGTTGTCATTGCTGGGTGCTGGAGCAGGGATATTGAAGTTTTCTATATCCAGATCTTTATCACGGATTTTACCGGTTTTAGCATCGATTTCATAGTCATATTCGGTATTGCCGCTGTAAAACTCCACATCATAAACCTGAACGCCATCATCGGTATCCAACTTTGCCTTTAAGAAAGTTACTTGATTGGCATTTAACTTAGCATCAGCTAAAGCAATAGCTTTGGCTTTTTCCACGCCGATCAGGGGTGCATTGCTATTGTTATTGTTGTTTTGGGCAGGTGCATTCTTTTTTACTTCCACATCTTTATCACGGATTTTACCGGTTTTAGCATCAATTTCATAGTCATACTTGGTATTGCCACTGAAAAACTCAACATCATAAACCTGAATGCCATCATCGGTACCCAGCTTTGCCTTTAAGGAAGTGACCTGGTCAGCATTTAATTTGGCATCAGCCAGAGCAATGGCTTTGGCTTTTTCAGTTCCGATCAGGGCAGCGTTATTGTTTTGAGTATTACCGGTGTTGGTATTTGGAGCTGGAATTACAAAGTTAGCAATGTCAAAATCACGTTCACGAATGACACCAGTTTTGGCATCAATTTCATAGTCATATTCGGTGTTGCCACTGTAAAACTCAATGTCATATACTTTTACGCCAAGGTCGGTATCTAGTTTGGCTTTAATAAATATAGCTTCACTTGGTGCCAGACCGGCATCGTTTAAGGCAATGGTTTTGGCAGCATCGACGCCGATATAATTATTACTTGATGGTGCGCCGAAAGCGACAATCGATCCGGACACAATAATTAATGTTAAAATAAGTCCTATAGCCATAAACGATATTGTTTTTCTTCTTTTATTTGTTTCCATAATTGCAAAAAGCCTCCTTTTGATGTTTAATTTTTTTGCGTAAAAACAGGTGGAAAAAGCCACTTGCTTGGTATTGTTTCGTTCAATCATACTAATAATTACTTCACCGTAGAAGCGACGATAGTCCAAATCACGATTGGATAAGACTGCTTCATCACAACATACTTCGCCGTCTCCCTGAATGGAAGGATAGCAAAAATAGACAATTGGATTAAACCAGTGCAGACTGACAGCCAGTGTGCCCAGCAGATTAACATATAAATCTTTATGTTTGTAGTGTGTTAACTCATGTTCAAAGATTAATTCCATTTCATCAGCCTCAATGTTCTTATTCGGCAGTAAAATGGTAGGCTTTAAAAAGCCGGTCAGCATAGGAGTGGTAATGGAAGTACATTGGATTAGCTGGATATTTTTGCGTTGCAGCCCCATATCTTCCTTGACAATGTCAAACAGTTCTAAAGTTGCTAAATCAGTAACGGGTACGCCCCAGCGCTTTACCATTTTGCGAAACTGGTAGTAACTATATAAATGCCTGGAAAACGAGAAAATTGCTCCGATTGCCCAAATCAGTAAAATGATAGATACAATCGAAAGAGAAAAACCGCTCTTTGGTGCAGAGGAAACGGCAACCATATCTGAGCCGGCAGTTGTCATCGGTTTTTCCGGGAGAGCAGTCTCGTTTTTTACAGCAACCTGGTTGTTACTTGTTTTGCTATGCTCATCCGTTAGGGTGATTTCTTCCGTTACCGGTAAGTTAATTTCGGACTGAGGAAAGGGAGTTTCAATTTGAAATAAACCATTTCCCCAAATTGGTCGAAATGGAACAATCAGACCAATTAAAATGATGATCCAAATGATGTATCTGGTTTTGCCCGATAGTGCCTGCGGCCAAAGAATGAATGCCACAGTGGCCAGCAAAATGATCAGCGACATAAAAATACTGGTTGATAAAATAAGGAATAAAAATTCCATTTACACACTTCCTTTCTCGGCCAGCAGCTTACGCAGTTCGTTTAAATCCTCCGGAGATAAATCGTTATCGGCACAAAGCGCTTTAACTAAATGACCGATCGAATTTCCCGAGTAACGATTTAAAAAATTGCCGGTTTCAATTTCCAAATATTCATTTTCGGAAATCAAAGGAGTATAACAACGTTCACGTCCCCGACGTTCACTGCTTAAAAACCCTTTTTCAGTTAATCTGGCTAAAATAGTAAGCAGAGTTTGTGGTTTCCAGGAAATATCAGAACTGAGATGTTCATTAATGACCAGGGTGGTAACCGGTGTCTCTGAATGCCATATTGCTTTCATAACTGTAAATTCTGCATCTGGTAATCTTTTGATTGTATTATCCATAATCTTTTCTCCATTCATTCTACAATTGTCTTAACTGTATTCTACAACTGTCTAATGAAATTGTCAATAGTTTTTTTAAAAAAAATAATTAAAAAAATATAAATGAAGGAAAATCCTTGTTTATATAGGGTTTAGTAAAAAATATGAGGGTAACTTTTTCTTGTTTTGGGAAGCAGTTCCTTTTTTGGATAGTTCATCCGGTAAAAATAGGGAGTGTTTTAATTAGTTGAATGATCTGAAAGTTATCTGGCCTGGTCACTGACGAGAGCATATTTTATGAAAGCCATTCAATGCCATAATTTATAGAAAGAATGACAAAGCCAAAAAATATGGGGAAGATAAATGATTGGAAAAATGGAAAAGCCAGAAATGTTGAAGTAGGTTTAATTATTACTCAACTTTCCCACGTTCTTTGGAATAGTCTTTTTTAGGCGTGTGCTGCGAAAGCAATCTTACGAAGTAAGTTGCGAAAGCAGGGTGTAACCGCAAGCCATCTTACGCAGTAAGTGGCGAAAGGCATGTGCTGCGAAAGCAATCTTGCGAAGCAAATTGCGAAAGTGTGCAACCGCAAGCAACTTTGCGAAGCAAATTGCGAAAGCGTGTGCTGCGAAAGCAATCTTACGAAGTAAGTTGCGAAAGCAGGGTGTAACCGCAAGCCATCTTACGAAGTAAGTTGCGAAAGCAGGGAACCCATGTGCCCGCTCCCTGGAGCGGGATAGAGCCCAAAAAGACTGTGGGAAAGTTGAGTTATTATTTGTGCATAACTAACATTAAAGGAAGAAAAAAACTGCTATTTATAACAAAAATGCATTAAAAACTTTACAAAAAGACAAAATAGAGTTATGATTATCCTAACTGGTAATGACGACATAACAACATAATGACTTAATAGAATTGGAGGATAATATGAAAAAGAATTGGCAGAAGGTATTGGCATGTATTTTGGTAATTATTATGGTAATGGGAAATTTGGCAGCTTGCAGTAAAACAAGTGATAGTAGCGGTAATAAGGATGAAAAAGATAGTAAAATGAAGGTTGCAATTGTATGCTCCTCAGCTGGACAAAATGATAATGGCTACAATCAGTCCGCAGTAGAAGGAGCTAAAAAGGCAGCAAAAGAATTTGGAATAGAGTATAAGGTAGTTGAACCGACAACGGGTGTGCCTCAAGCGCTGGAGTCTCTGGCGGAGGACGGATATAGTATTATTTTCAATTTGGAATATGATTTTGAAGCATTAATTAAAGGAACGGGAGGTGCAAAACCAATTGCCGAGGCTTATCCGAATACAACATTTATTTGCATGAATGATAATCCCAATCAAGATGAAAATGGAAAAACTCTACATAAAAATGTGATCAGTGTCTTGTTTGATGTGCATGAATCATCCTTTGTGGCCGGTGCATTAACAGCGCTGGTGATTGAAAATGCGGATGTTTTATTTGATCAGGCCAGTTATCAATTTACCAAAGCCGATGCCGGAGGTAGAAGTATTGGCTTTATTGGCGGAACCAATTCCAACGGAATCACGGTGTTTTCTTTTGGTTATTTAGAAGGAATTAATTATATAGCTGAAAAATTAGGTGTAAGCTATGATTATTATGCCAAATATGATGCTGGCTTTACCGATTCTTCAACAGGTGGTACTGTAGCAGGCACTTACTATAATCAAGGAGCAAATGTGGTTTTTGCAGTCGCCGGTTCGGTCGGGGATGGCGTAACGGCTAAGGCCAAAGAAGTGAAAAAATTAGCGATTCAGGTAGATGCCAATAAAGATGATCAGCAACCCGGATATATTTTAACCAGTGTTATCAAAAATACGGAAGTGCCGGTATATGAAATTGTTAAGCAGGCTGTGGCAGGAAAATTAGCGGAGATGGATGCAGTTCAGAATTATGATTTGGCATCAGGAGCAACCTCAATTACGGATTTGGCAGTAATTGAAAAACATATTGCAGATAGTGGTAAAACAAAATGGGAAGAGATAAAAAAAGAAGTAGCGGAAGCTCAGTCACAAATTGCAAGCGGAAAAATTAAAGTAACCAATGCCCAAAAAGGGGAAGAATTCAAAGCCGAAAAATGCCCGAATGTAGTGATTAAATAGGAAAGATAAAGGGGTGAGGGGTTCGGAAACAGCTCCGGATAAGCTGTAAGTGAACCTGATAACACTGTATGCATAGTATTTATAAGAAAAAGGAGCAATTTATGAATAGTATGGTACAAACGATAAATTTAACTAAAAAATTCGGTGATTTTACAGCCAACAATAAAATTAATTTGCATGTCAAAGAACAGGAGATTAAGTGTATTGTCGGAGAAAATGGAGCCGGAAAATCAACATTAATGAATATGCTTTATGGCCTGCTACAACCAACAGATGGCAAAATTATCATCCGCGGGCGGGAAGTAACGATGAAAAGCCCATTAGATGCAATTGCTAATGGAATCGGTATGGTTCATCAGCATTTCAAACTGGTGCCGAGTTTGACCGTTTATGAGAATATTTTGTTGGGCCTGGAAATTAAAAAGAAAAAAGGAAGTCTGTCTCTGCCATTGATTGATAAAGAAGCAGAAATAAAATGTGTTGAAAAATTAATTCGTGACCATGGTTTTGAATTAAATCCGACAGATAAGGTTGAGGATATTTCAGTCGGAGCAAGGCAAAGAGTGGAAATCCTGAAAATGCTTTACCGAAATGTGAATATTTTGATTTTAGATGAACCAACAGCGGTGCTGACCCCCCAGGAAGTGGATCAATTGATCCATACCTTAAAAAAACTTAAAGAGCAGGGGAAAACGATTATTGTCATTACTCATAAACTCAGAGAAGTTATGGAACTGGCAGACAGTATAACGGTAATTAAACAGGGCAGTATTGTCGGTGATGTTCTAAAAGCAGAAACCAGTGAAAGACAATTAGCACAAATGATGGTGGGCAGAGATGTGGTACTGCGGGTTGAAAATTTAAGAAAAAAAAGCGCAGATACCAAAGTATTGTACGAAACCAGGGAACTGACAACAGTAAATGAGACCGGAAAAGAAGTAGTATCAGATATTTCTTTTAAACTGCATCAGGGAGAAATATTGGGGATTGCTGGAGTGGAAGGAAATGGCCAATCGGAGTTAGTAAAACTTTTGACCGGTTTAATGTGCTCAACCAAAGGAAATACATGGCTGATGGGTAAAGATATTACAAATTGGTGGCCAAATCAGTTAAGAGAGGCGGGAATCGGAATTATTCCTGAAGACCGATATGCCCAGGGGCTATGTAAAGAAATGAGCATATCGGAAAACTGTATTGCTGGTTATCATGGACAAGAAGATATCTGCCGCTATGGACTGCACCGAACGAAAAAAATGAAGGAAAAAAGAGATCGGTTTATTCAGGAATTTGATATTCGTCTGGGTGATCCTAATGGTATGGTAGGAAATTTATCAGGTGGAAATGCGCAAAAAGTGATTATTGCCCGAGAATTATCGGCTGCTCCGCAGATTTTAATTGCTTGTCAGCCGACCAGAGGTGTAGATATTGGCTCAATTGAATTTATTCATAAAGCAATTTTAAAGTTTAAAGAAGCCGGTAATGCTGTCATTTTGGTATCCAGCGAATTATCAGAAATTATGAGTTTATCTGATCGGGTGATTGTCATGTATAAGGGAAGAATTTCGGGAGAAATACTGCCGGAAAAAACAAGCGTAGAAGAGGTAGGGCTTTTAATGGCCGGAATTACACCAACGGAGGAATGAGAATGAAGCAAAAGGAAATGATAGTCAAAAATATCTTAAATTCTCTGGTTCCGATTTTGGCGGCTTTTATTTTGGGTGGCATCATCATTTTGGCAATTGGCGAAAATCCGTTTACCACCTATGGGATATTAATCCGGAAATCATTGTTTACCTGGAAGGGGTTTTTAAATACTTTACATTATGCCACGCCGTTGATTTTAACAGGACTGGCGATTGCAGTTACTTTTAAAGCAAATGTTTACAATATGGGAGTAGAAGGGCAAATGCTGTTAGGCGGATTTTTTGCCGGAGTAGCCGGAGCGTATTTACCGCTTTCCACTCCGCTGGTAGGCAAACTCATTTGTTTTGTAATTGCAGCTTTATGTGGAATGCTGTTTGCTTTACCGCCAGCTTTATTAAAAGCCAGATATCAGGTTAATGAAATGGTAGTTACTTTAATGCTGAATTATGCAGTGGCCAAAACATTGGAATTTTTAACCACTGGAGTCTTCCGGGATAAAAGTGCCGGATATGTTGCCACGCCGGTAATAAGCGATACTATTATGTTTCAAAGGATTGGCAGTTCGCGGATCACCGCATTTTTCGGGATGGCATTGATTATTTTATTTTTAATGTATATCCTGATGAACCACTCAAAACTTGGATTTGAAATGAAAGCAATTGGAAAAAATGCGGAATTCGCAGAAGCCACCGGTATGAATGTAGGCAAAAAAATCATTATTCTGATGTTGCTTAGTGGAGCACTCTCAGGCATTGCCGGAGCAGGATGGATGATGAGCGACCAATTTAAATATACCTTAAGTTTTTCAGAAAATCCGGGACTTGGATGGGATGGCATGCTGATTTCCTTGCTGGGCAGTCATTCACCAATTGAAATTTTGATCGCATCGATTTTTTATGCAGCTTTAAAAACCGGGAGCGATAGTATTAATATGTATACATCGGTGCCCAAAGAAATTGTCGAGATTATCCAGGCGATTATTATTTTATTCCTGGCAGTTAAATTTATCAAGGAAAAAACCGGGCGAAAAAACCGTTGGAAACAAAGCCGAAAGGAGGCAGAATAATGGAGTTACTATGTAATATTTTGTATGATACCATTTATCACAGTACTCCGATTATTCTGTGTGTATTGGGTGGACTTTTTGCATACAGAGCCAATGTACTGAATATTGCCCTGGAAGGAATGATGTTAAATGCTGCTTTTGTATCTGTGCTGGTGCAGTATTTAACAGGCAATATATTCCTGGCTGTCCTGGCAGCAATTGTATCCACAATGCTCTGGGGAATGGTTTTTTCGGCCTTAGGTATCAGCTTTAAGGGCAATGTCATTGTTATTGGTCTGGGAATCAATTTAATGACCCTTGCTATTTCTAAATTTGTACTAAAAATTATGTCATTGGCCAATATTAGTTTAAAAAATATTGGAGCAGCGGATTTTAAAATTGATATTCCGCTCATAAAAGCCATTCCGATTTTAAATGTAATCAGTGGCCATCCCTTGATCACTTATATTGCTTTTTTGGCAATTGTCTTTGTCGGTATATTAATGTATCAAACAAAATTTGGTGTGTACGTAAGAGTTGTCGGTGAGAATGAGGATTCGGCGATTAGTCTTGGTATTAACAGTGTTTATTATAAATATGCTGCTGTTTTACTGGGCAGTTTTTTCTGCGCGCTGGCGGGAATTAACCTTTCTTTGGAAAGAATGGCGATGTTTACCGGCGGAATGACTGCCGGTCGTGGATTTATTGCCATTGCTGCCATTTACTGCGGACAGGGAAAACCGGTTGTGTCGGCGGGATATGCCATTTTATTTGGAGTTGCCAGAGCACTGGCAATTAATTTAAGCATTTATGCCGGTCCGGCTGCCGGAATGTTTGATATTATTCCATATGTATTAATGGTGATTGTACTGGCCGTGGTATCGTATCTTAAAAGTAAAAATGAAAAGCTTAGAATATATAAGTTGTAATTAGGAGGAAAAATGACAAAGACAGCACTTTTAATTGTGGATATGGTCAGAGATTTTACGGATCCGGAAGGACTGGTTTTTTATCCGCAAAACAGAGAAATTTTACCAAAAATAAAAACGGTATTGGATAAGTGTCGGGAAAAAGGGATTTTGATTGTATTTTTGCAGCACTTTAATCGTAAGGGGAAAAAGGATAAAAAAACCGAAAATATGCGTCCAAATTGCGTAGAAGGCACATTTGGTGTGGAAATTGATCCTATGCTGGAAGTAGATGAAGAAAGGGATTATGTTATTCGCAAACGCAGGTACAGCGGATTTTTTGGAACCGATTTGGACTTGGTATTAAGGGAAAATGGAATTGAAAATGTAATTATTGTGGGAACGAAAACCAATTGTTGTATTCGGGCAACGGTCACCGATGCCTTTTATTTGGATTATGTACCCTATGTGGTGGAAGAATGTGTAGCCACCAATTCGGAGGTTGTTAATGAGGTTCATTTACAGGATATTAAAAAATACCTGGGGCATGTGGTCACTATGGAAAAATTATTTGCGATGTTAAAAGATGGCAGGATTTAAAAAAACAAAGATTTTTAGCATGGATTGTATTTCAGACGGAAGGAAGAAAACATGAAAATAGATGTATTAACCAGTGGTTATGTGAGCATGGACCATATTATCAAAATTGATAAACCGGCACAGGTGGGATTTACTTCATTAGTAACCAATAAGTCAAATACTAATATTTATTATGGAGGCTGCTCGGTTAATATTGCATATGCCTTATGCCGCTTAGGGATTCCGGCTATGCCGATATTACGGGTAGGAAGCGATTATGAAGAAAATGGATTTAAACGTTTTTTGGAAGAGGGTCAGGTGTCTTTACAGGGAACGGAAGTTTTACCGAATGAAGTGACCAGCACCTGTTATTTGATTCAGGATAATAATAACGATCATATCACAATTTTTTATCCGGGAGCAATGGATGGACAATATGCCAGACCATTACCGGACAGTTTATTTGAAAATTTAAAGCTGGCAGTTATGACAGTGGCATCACGACCGGATAATGAAGAATTTTTTGGAAAATGCATAAAACATAATGTGCCGATTGCATTTGGCATGAAAGATGATTTTGATGCATTTCCACAGGATTTTCTAAAACAACTTTTGACCAGCAGCAAAATTATTTTCATGAACCAGGCAGAAAAAGAAATTATTGAAAAAATATATGGTTATACTGATGTAACAGAGTTATTTGCAGCCGGAAAAGCAGAGATTATTGTCACTACTTTAGGGAAAGATGGCAGTATTTGTTATTTGAAGCATAAAAACGGGGTGATTAAGAAAGAAATACCAATTTATCCATTGGAGGAAATTGTCGATGCGACCGGCTCAGGCGATGCCTATATTTCCGGTTTTATTTACGGTTATTTAAATGGATATGAACCGGATGATTGTTGTAAATTTGGCAGTGCCATGGCTTATTTTGTTTTACAAAAGGAAGGCTGCTGTACTAATTTGCCAACCGTACAGGAATTAAAAGACAAGGTGTTTAGGTAGTTTTTGGCGATATTTAAAGAATAATATATGTAGTAAGCGGGATGAATCAGAATAAAAAAAGGAGTGGCTTATGAATACACTGTATATGGATGTAAGCAGAGAAACGGTGGCCAATTATGTCTTATTTTCCGGAGACCCATGGCGGGTGGAAACGGTTAAAAACTATTTGCAGGATATTAGAAAAATAGCTTTTAAGAGAGAATATAATACATATACCGGCATGTATAAAGGGGTAGGGGTAACAATTACCTCGACTGGTATTGGCGCACCATCAGCGGCAATTGCCATGGAGGAAATGTATGAGGCCGGAATGACGGTAGCAGTAAGGATGGGAACGGCCATGGCATTAAAGGATGATATGTTGGGACATTTTTTAATCCCGATTGCGGCCTTACGGCGTGAAGGCACAAGCAGCGCCTATGTCGATCTTAGTTACCCGGCGGTGGCCGATATGGAATTGGTGCAAGTAATGAATCAAACGGTTAAGAGCATGGGAAAACAATTCTTTAATGGACTTAATTGTACGATGGATGGGTTTTACAGTCATATGCGGGAGTCGAAATTTTCCAAAGAAAGCAACAGGCAAATCGCAGCTACTTTTTTGGAACTAAAGAAATTGGGAGTTGTTGGAATTGATATGGAGTCATCGTGTATGTTGACCCTTGGACGATTAATGGGAGTAAAAACTTGTGTCCTGACGATGGTAACCGTTTTGGAAAATCTCAAACAGACATTAACCGGAAAAGACAGGATAGAAGCAGAAGACTTACTGTGCCGGACTGCTTTAGAGGGAATTTATAATTATCATCAATTACAAATAGCAAATAAAAAGTAAAAGAGACGCAATATAACCATAGCTACATAAGGAGGAGATCGCTTTGAAAAAACAAATACTAACATTGCATTCACAAACTATTATCGGGATGGTGCATTGTGCTCCATTGCCGACAACAGCCGGTTTTGATGGGGATTATCAGGCGATTATTGATAAAGCGGTAATGGATGCCCTTACCCTTGAAAGAGCAGGGGTAGATGCGGTGATGGTTGAAAACATGGGAGATACACCATTTTCAGAACATCTGAATAAAGCACAGGTAGCGGCCTTAGCTACAGTTGCCTATGCAGTAAAAAAAGCAGTAAAAATTCCAATGGGAATTGATGCGGCATTTAATGATTGTGAAGCCGGGCTGTCAATTGCGGCCGTCATTGGCGCAGATTTTATCCGAATTCCGGTGTTTGTTGATACGATAGTGTTTTCTGATGGAATAATTTATCCCTGTGCCAAAAAATGTATGGAATATCGAAAACAATTAGGAAAAGAAGAGATTAAGATATTGGCGGATATTCAGGTCAAGCATGCGCATATGCTCCTGCCGCAAATAACAATTGAAAGTTCGGCCAAAGAAGCGGCAAGTAATGGAGCAGATTGTATTATTGTAACAGGCAGTCAAATCGGCGAAGAAACGCCGATAGAAATGATTCAAAGAGTAAAGAAAACCGTTAATATACCGGTATTAGCAGGAAGCGGGGTAAAGGCGGAAAATATCAGAGAACAAATGAAAATTGCAGATGGAGCGATTATTGGTTCAGGTCTAAAAGAGCAGGGAATCATTAGCAACCCGATTTCTTATGATCTAACCAGACGGGTAATGGAAAAATTAGAATAACAGGTAATTTATTAGGTGCACTGTATTTAGAACTTATGGTGCTTTATCATCACAAGAGAACGGAAACCTCCGTTTTGATGATGAGAAACCGTCAAGCAGCTTAAAAATTATAGAATAGAAAGGGAAAAATAAGATGATGCGACCAATGAAACTAGCCGGTTCAGAGCTGATGTTTGGCGTGAATTCGCTGTCTTATATTAAAAGTATAAAAGCAAAGAAAGTCAGTATTGTAATTGGCGGAAACAGTATGGAAAAAAATGGGATTTTAGCTAAAGTGGAACAGTATTTTCGGGAAGCTGGGGCAGAAACAATGGTGATTCGAGGAGTGGAACCAGATCCGTCATTTGCCACAGTTATGCGTGGAACAAAGGAGATGCTAGCTTTTGGTCCGGATTTAATTGTTGGCCTGGGAGGAGGGTCGGCCATGGATGCCGCCAAGGCAATGTGGATTTTTTATGAACATCCCGAATTAAAAAGGATGGAAGATATTTTGCCGCCAAATGAATTTCCCAAACTGCGCAGCAAAGCAAGACTGTGTTGTATTCCGTCGACAAGTGGTACAGCCAGTGAAGTTTCGCGCTCAATTGTTATTTCCGATAGTGAGAGCGGAGTTAAACAGGGATTGGGGAATATGGAGATGATGCCGGATATTGCCATCTGCGATCCGGAAGTAACACTTTCTATGCCGGCTAAAATTACGGCAGAAACAGGGATGGATGCATTAACACATGCTCTTGAAGCATTGGCTTCCACTCGGGCAAATTACCTGTCGGATGTGCTGGCAGTGCAGGCCGTACAGGATATTCTGGAGGCATTGCCAGTTGCCTATCAGGACGGGACCGATAAAGAAGCACGGGAAAAAATGTTATTAGCCTCTATGTTGGCGGGAATGGCATTTACCAATGTATCTTTAGGAATTGTGCATTCTATGGCACATACCATTGGCGGTTTTTTCCATATTGCGCATGGCCTGGCGGATGCGATTTTATTACCATATGTCATTCGTTTTAATCAACAAGATGCCAGAGCCGCGCGAATATATCAAAAAATTTCTGAAAAAGTCGGAGTAAAGGATATCGCCAGCAAAGTGAAAGAGCTTAATCAGCAACTGGGGATTCCCGAAAATTTCAGTAATTTAATTGATAAAACTGAGTTTATGAAGCGACTGGATGAAATGGCAGAAATGGCTAAGAATGATGGATGCACCAAAACCAATCCGATTATTCCAAACATGGAAGAATGGAAACAATTATTTATTAAAGCGTATGAGGGGGAATAAATATGGAGATTATTTGTTATTTATCAAATGGATATCCGACATTGGAGGCCAGCTATGTGATTGCCAAAGAGTATGCTAATGCCGGTTGCAGAATTATTGAAGTCGATTTTCCGGCCAGAAATCCTTATCTGGAAAGTGAATATTTAGCCAATCGGATGGCAGAGGCATTAAAAGCATGTGATGATTATTCGGAGTACATGAGATCAATTATTCGCTTAAAAAAGGAGCTGACGGAAGTACAATTATTGGTTTTGGTGTATGAAGATACTATACTGGAAATCGGCGTTGAAAAATTTATTGATTTCTGTAAGCAGAATCAATTGGCAGATATTCTTTTGGTGGGATTAAAAGACAACGCCACCAAAGACAAATTAATGGCCGAAGGGCTACAAGTATCTTGCTATGTTCAGTTCCATTTGCCGGAAGAAGAGATTGCACTGGCCAGGAAATCGAACGGTTTTGTGTATTTGCAGGCAAAACCATATGAAAATCAGGAAGTTAATAGCAAATATCCAACTTTGAAAGACGGCATTTCCTATTTAAGAGAATGCGGGATTACCAGGCCAATTTACTGTGGGGTAGGAATTCATACAGCCGAAGACGTAAAAATGGCCAAGGCAGCGGGAGCCGATGCAGTGTTTGTAGGCAGTAGCATTTTAAAATTACATGAAGACATTCCGGCCATGAAACAAAAAATTAAAGAATTTAAAGCGCAGTGCTAGACTTGAGTCTGTTTTACGAGTATAATTAAAATAGTAGAGGATTTAACTTCTCCATGTCCTTCGGAACAGTCTGTTCAGGCCATGACTGCGAAAGCGGAGCCTGCTCCCTGGAGCGGGATAGAGCCCAAAAGACGGTGAGAAAGTTGAGTAAAATAAAAAACCGTTTTGCGGTGAAAAGTCAAATTAGTTGTTCTTTAAGGAAGATAGAATAGCTGGATTATACAGATGGAAATTGGTGAGGTATGATGGATTTAAGATTGCCTAAGTATTATCAGGTGAAAAAAGCGATTGCGGAAAAAATTGAAAATGGAGATTTTTCTGCTAATGAGCAGATTCCAAGTGAAAGAGAGCTGATGGATTCTTATAAGGTTAGTCGGATCACTATTCGCAAGGCAATAGATGAGTTGGTAACGGAGGGCTATTTATATAAGATTCAAGGCAAAGGAACTTATGTTAAAACAGATGAAGGCAGTAGTAATTTATTTGCTATTTTAAGTTGTACAGAGGATGTCATGCGTTTGGGAATGAAACCAAGCAAAAAACTGGTGGTATCAGATGTTGTCAAGGCCGGTTTAAAAAAAGCCAAAGCTTTGGAAATTGATTCAGAAGATAGTCTTTATATGGTTGGACGAATTATGTATGCGGATCAGGAACCGCTGAATTATACCGTCACATTCTTACCGGTGAAATTATTTCCGGATCTGCCAAAGCATGAATTGGCCGAAGAATCTCTTTATGAAATGCTTCAGGTCGAATATGGCGTGAAAATAACCAAGGCCCGAAGAACAATGGAAGCGATTTTAGCCAAAGATGAAATTGCTGAGTATTTGGAGTTAAAAGAAGGCTCACCAATTATTCTGTTTCGGTGTATTACCTATGGAATTGCTAATGGTAAGGAAATTCCAATTGAAAATTTTAAGTGTTATTACCGGACAGATAAGTTTAAATTTTATATTGATCAAGTAAGATGATTGCCTGAAAATCATGGAAATCAGAAAGTAGGATGAAATTATCCCATTTACTTTTTGATATCTGTGATTTTTTTTACATTATTCTACCAATTTATGATATACTAAAAATAATATTGACTATGAGGAAACTTTTTAGACTGGGAGTTTAAAAAGTCATTTAATATAGTACTCAATTTTCCGGCGTTTTTCGGAACAGTCTTTTTTGGCGTGATATGTAACCACAAGCAATCTTACGAAGTAAGTTGTGAAAGGGATGCCCGGCAAGTTGCGAAAGGAAGGCGATGTGTCTGCTTTCATTTTTCTGGAGGGTTTCCAATTACTAAAAGGAGAGAGATATGATTTATCATTTTAAGGTCAAAGATAATAAAGGAAATGAAGTTGGATTGGAAAATTATAAAGGCAAGGTGCTTTTGATTGTTAACACAGCCACTCATTGCGGTTTTACCCCACAGTATGAAGGACTGCAAAAATTATATCAGGAGTATAAAGACCGGGGATTGGAGATCCTGGATTTTCCCTGTAATCAGTTTGGGGCACAGGCCCGGGGCAGTGATCATGAAATTGAAGAATTTTGTGTATTGAATTATCATACCACTTTTCCACGATTTGCTAAAATTAAAGTAAATGGTGAAGGCGAGGAACCACTGTATACTTTTTTAAAAGAGCAGAAAAAGGGACTGTTGGATAAAGCAATTAAATGGAATTTCACCAAATTTTTAATTGACCGGGAAGGTAATGTGGTGGGCCGATATGCCCCAACGGATAAACCGGAAAAATTAAAAAAAGAAATTGAAAAATATTTATAGTATAACTTGAAGAAAGCTTTGTGCTGACCGGTTGGAATAAGAATGCCGAAAAAGCAGGAGCCGCAGAATATATAATCAGTATTGGAAAACAAAGGGAGTGAGCAGAAGAATGAAAGTGACAGTTGAATATAATGAAATTTTAAGTTATGTCACCTATCTCAATCGAACAGCAGTGATTCAGACCTTATCTTTATTTAATGATGGAACAGAACGCTTAGAAAATCTTGAGCTGAAAATCATCTGGGATAGTCCGATTGCCGAGTCCTGGCAACAATCAGATATTGATCTGGAAGTGGGACAGATACTGAAGATTAATTTTGAAAAAAATCCACTGAGGTTAATTGGCCGGGAATTTGCGATGATGACGGAGGGCTATCAAACTGCCTTTCGGGTGATCATTAACCATGGTGAAGAAATTTTGGGTGAAAATCGTTTTGATATTCAGGTGCTGGCCTATAATCAGTGGCTGGGCAGCAATTATCATCCAGCGTTGATCACTTCTTTTGTCACCCCCAATTCTCCGTTTGTAAACCGAATTGTTCAGCGGGCCGGTGAAATCTTAAAGGACTGGAATTTATCTTTGTCCGGTTATCAAACTCAGGATAAAAATGATGTTCGGGCCCAGATGAAGGCGATTTATTTAGCCATGCAGGCTGAGCAAATTGGCTATGTATCAGCGCCCCCCAGTTTTGAAGGATTTGGTCAGCGTGTTCGCCTGGCTGAAGATATTATGGTGGGCCGATTAGCCAACTGCATTGAAATGGCGGTACTATATGCAGCTTGCTTGGAACTGGCAGGCTTGAATCCGCTACTTATCTTACTGGAGGGGCATGCTTTTGCCGGCTGTTGGTTGGAAGATCAAACTTTTGCCGGCAGCATTGATGATGATGGATCGGCCTTAAATAAGCGGCTGGCCAAAGGCATTCAAAGCATTGAGCTGGTGGAAACAACTTTGCTGACAGAGAGACAGGCAGTGGATTATGAAACAGCAGTTGGTCGGGCAGAGGAGCAGGTGGTTTATGGCCAAAAATTTGAGTATTTAGTTGATGTGGTCAAAGCCCGATCCTTGGGAATTCGGCCTTTGCCCCAAAAAACTGAGTTACTGCCGGTTTCGGAAATGCTTCATGCTGATCTTCCGGTCGCCGGTAATTTAAGTGATCAGTCCTTGCCGCAAAGTCTTGAACAGAGTGATAATATTGAAATCATCACCAGTCAAAAACGCTCCCGCTTGAAGGTTTGGGAATCAAAGCTGCTTAACTTGACTTTGCGTAATAACTTGCTTAACTTTCGCCCGACCAGACGCAGTATTTCTATTTTAGAAGGCGATTTAAATGAATTGGAAGATAATTTATCATCCGGTAAGGAGTTCTCACTGGTTGCCTGTCCGGCGGAAATTGAGGGCGAAAAGCGCAAAGAAAAAGAATATTCTTATACCCGTAGCTTGAAGGATGAATATCGGGAATATATGAATACGGAAATGAAGAGCGGACGGTTGGTGACGCTGATGAATGAAGAAGACTTGAATTTTGCCATTAAAGCCCTTTATTATGAGGCCAGAACAGAATTGGAAGAAAATGGAGCCAATACCTTGTTTGTGGCCATGGGATTTTTGAAATGGTTTGAAACTGAGCTTTCCAAGCAGCCGCGATTTGCCCCGATTTTACTATATCCGGTGGAAATGATTCGGAAATCATCAGCCAAAGGTTATGTGATCCGTTATCGTGATGAAGAAGTTCAAGTCAATACCACTTTACTGGAAAAAATGCGGATGGAATTAAATTTGGAATTTCCCGGATTGGTACCACTGCCGGTCGATGAACATGGGGTCGATGTCAAAAAAGTGCTGAACACCATGCGGACAGCAATTCTCAATAAAAAAGGCTGGGATGTTATCGATGTCAGCTATATCGGATTATTCTCCTTTAATCAATTTGTAATGTGGAATGACATTCATAGCCGGAGTGAAGAACTAATGGATAATCCGATTGTCGGCAGTTTGATGCAGGGAAAAATAAATTTTCAAACACCCAGCTTAATTGATAGTAGCGAGATAGATAGCAGCGACTTGTTTTTTAATAATGCAGTTTTAATGGATGCGGATTCTTCACAGCTGGTAGCGGTTTATTCAGCCTCCAAAGGGAGCAGCTTTGTCTTGCATGGACCGCCGGGAACCGGAAAATCCCAAACCATTACTAATATTATTGCCTCGGCCTTATACAATAACAAATCGGTTTTATTTGTGGCTGAAAAAATGGCAGCTTTGAATGTGGTGCAAGCCAGATTGGAAAAAATCGGAATTGGTGATTTTGCCTTAGAGCTACATTCCAATAAAACCAAAAAAAGTGAAGTGTTGGCTAAGATTGAGCGGATTTTGGATAAAAAGAAAAATGGTGAAATCAAAGAAATTCAGGAAAAAAGAGAAAACTTAAACAAAATCAGAGATGAAATCATTGCTAACAATCAGGCATTGCATCAAACCAAAGAAAATGGATATAGTATTTACGAGATGATAGCCCTGTATGAACAGCAAAGAACGGATATCAAGTATCCGGTGGGGCGCTTGGCTGAAACGGTAACCAGGGAAAGAATTGGCAAAATTGAGCAAAGCATTGATCGTTTATTGCCGCTGTTGGCTGAAGTGGCACCGGTGGGTGCCAATCCTCTGGCAATAATTAAAAATCATCAATTATCCTTTAAGGAGCGGGAGCAGCTGCGCCAGCTGATGATACAGTCTGAGCAAAATTTGGCAGGACTGGCATCCATGTTGGGCGAATTTCCAGCAATACTGACAGAGGATACTGATTTTTCGACATTATCCGGATTTATACAAGTACTGCGGATGATGATTGAGGCTGAGCATTTATTATGGCATTATATTAAGCGATATGGCAGTGAAGATATTGATCCACGGATGCCGGAGATGATTGATAAAGGACGTGAGCAGGATGAGATCCGGCACATCTTGCTCGACCGGTTCCAACCGGCAATCTTGCAGGAAAATGCCCAAAACTGGCTGTTGACATGGAATCAAGTCAGTCAGCAGTGGTTTTTACCGAAATGGCTGGGACAGAATAAATTACTGAAAACGATCCGGGCATATGCCTTGCAGCCCAACGCGTTGACCAAGGAAAATATGACTGTTATATTGGAACAATTGCTAAGATATCAAACTTTAGCTCAGGAAACGGAACCATTTATGAATGTTCAGGCAGCTCAGCTGGAAGCCCTGTGGCAAGGAAATAACACAGATTGGAGCCGTTTACAGCAGGCGGTAACCACTACTCAACGGATTACTGCCAAATTACGGGAATTGCGGACACAAAATGTGGGTATGAGTTTGTTGACCTGGCTGGAGACAGCTCATCAGGACTGGCTGATATATAAAGAAGAAAAGCGGCTGCCAGTACAGCAAATGTATGACCTGGTAATGGATCTGAAAAGTAGTCAGGAGCAGATACAAACTTTGGCTGATGCCGGGGTGCTACAGGAAAAAAGTAGTCTGGCAGCCAATCGAAGCAGAGCTTCCAGAATTTTAAGCAGTTATAACGGAATCGATACCTGGCTGGCATATGCTGGAGTCAGAGCGGAATTGATTCAACTGGGGCTGAAGGACTTGGTTTTAAAATTGGAAAATGACGAGATTGCCGGTCCCGAGTTTAAGGCAATTACAATCAAGTCATTAATGTATGGAGGAATTGTTGAGAACCTGGAAAAGGAAAAGAAATTGAGCGGGTTTAACCATCACAATTTTGAGTATTTACTGGAAGAATATCGGCGGGAACTTAAAATTGTGACGGAAATGACCAGACTGGAACTGATTGAAAAGTTAGCAGCTAATATCCCGCAGCCATTAGTTGATGTCAATATAAATTCGGAATTAGGAATACTGAAAAAAGCCATCAAAAATGGAGGCCGAGGTCTGTCGCTGCGGAAACTATTTGATATGGTGCCCAATGTTTTGCGCAAAATTGCGCCCTGTATGTTAATGAGTCCAATTTCGATTGCCCAGTATATCGATCCATCTTTTCCCAAGTTTGATTTGGTTATTTTTGATGAAGCCTCCCAGGTTAATACTCATTCAGCGGTGGGGGCAATTGCCAGAGGAAAGCAGTTGATTGTCGTTGGTGACCCGAATCAATTGCCGCCGACCTCATTTTTCAAAGGCAATTTTGAAGACGAGGAAATAGAGTTTGAAGAAGCCGATCAGGCAAGCATTTTAGATGAGTGCCAGGCGATCATGTTTCCTGAGCTTCATTTGAAATGGCATTACCGCTCTAAACACGAGAGTTTGATTGCTTTTTCCAATACTCAGTATTATGAAAATAAACTGTACACCTTTCCATCGTATAATGATTTGGAGTCTAAAGTCAGGTTGGTGGAGGTTGAAGGCACATATGACCGCAGCGGAACCAAGCAAAATGTAGCGGAAGCTGAGGCTATTATTGCCGAAGTCAGGCGCCGGCTGATGACTCCGTCCCTGAGGCAGCAATCACTGGGAATTGTTACCTTTAGCTCAGTTCAGCAAAAATTAATTCAAACTATGTTGGATGAATTATTTGCCGGTTGTCCGCAATTGGAAGAGCATGCCCAGCAGCTGGGAGAGGAGATTTTCGTTAAAAACCTGGAAAATGTTCAGGGGGATGAAAGGGATGTAATCCTCTTTTCCATTGGCTATGGGCCGGATAAACAGGGAAAAGTAACGATGAATTTCGGTCCGCTTAACCATAGTGGCGGTTGGAAACGCTTAAATGTAGTAGTTTCACGTTCGCGCGAAGAAATGATTGTTTATTCTGCTTTACGGCCGGAACAGATTGATTTGTCACGAACAGATGCTTTAGGTGTGGTTGGCCTGAAACGCTTTTTGGAATTTGCACGCAATAAAAACAGTTTAATGGTTGATGCGCAAACCGCCCGCCGCCGTAAAGATGAACTAATTGAAGCAATTGCGGCAGAGCTGGAAAAGGAAGGCTATGTAATTGTCAAACAAGTTGGAAAATCAAATTACCGAATTGACATTGGAGTGGTAAATCAGGAAAAATCAAATGAATTTATGGCAGCCATTGTTGTTGATGGTTATCAATATTATGAAACACCGACTGTCCGGGATAAGACGGTGGTTCAACCATTTATGCTCAATCGTTTAAAATGGAAGGTAATTTCGGTTTGGGCAGTTGAATGGTTTAAAAATAAAGCTAGTGTGATGGCCATGATCAAATCGCGTTTGAAGCAAATTCAGGCAGAGCAAAGGCAGATGGGCATGCAGCCCCAACCGACAGCGGACAATTTTTCCAATTTGCCTCAAAAAGAAGAATTTAACATTGAATATGTGCAAATTCCGGAAAAAGCAAAGATTTATTATCAGGCATATCCATTGGCAGAAAATCAATATGCAAAAGAAGATTTTTACAAAAGTGAAACTCTGCCAATGATTACCGGGCTGATCAGGGAAGTAATTGCCTTTGAAGCGCCGGTCACAGAAGAAGATTTATTCCGAAGGATTTCAGCCGTTTGGGGGATTAGTCAACTTGGTTCAAAGGTGATGGAAATTTTAAAAACAGCAGTGGCCGGAACCAATGCGTTCCGTGTGCTGGACGATCATCAAAATACTTATTGGCGCAGCCGCGAGCATTATGAAAATGGAGCAGTGGCCAAGCGCTATCAGGATAGCAAAAGAAAATTTACCCATATTTGTGATGATGAAATTAAGGCAACCATTTATGAAATCTTAGGGGAACAAATCAGTTTGGATTTTAAAAATTTATGTAAGGAGGTTTTTAAATTTCATGGTTATAATATGCTGGGTGAAGAAGCACAAAATACAGTATACAGGGCGGTGCAGAATTTAATCCAGGAAAATAAAGTATTGGCTGAAGAAGACCGATACTTAAAAGTGTAGCATAAACATAAGGATATACAACTAAGGGATTACAGCGGGATAAAAATAAGAAGGGGAAAACAATGAGCCTAATGTGGGAGCAGACGGAGGATGGTTTTGGAGAAAACAGTGTCAATGAAAGTCTGAAACGAATGATGTCAATCAGTGATCCGGATGAAGCGATTGATGACTTATTGCTTTTTTTGGGAGAAAAATGCTTTTGTGAGCGGACCTATATTTTTGAAAAGACAGACCATGGTACTTTTAGCAATACATATGAGTGGTGTGCTGAAGGAATTATTCCGCAAAAGGATTTGCTGCAGGAAGAGCCGCTGGAAACGATTCAGTGGTGGTGGGATTTGTTTGAAAATGATCGACCGGTAATTATTCGTGATTTAGAGGATATTAAAGATGTGTATCCGCAGCTTTATGCCGGCTTAAAACCACAGGAGATCACTACCCTGGTGACGGCGCCAATTAGCCTGAATGGTAATTTGGTGGGTTTTTTGGGGGTAGATAATCCGGAAGTAAATCAGGTGGATTCGATTGCCAGACTTTTATCAGGAATTGGCTATTTTGTAGCTTTTGTAATTGAACGCCGGAATTTAAACCGGCGGCTGGAATATTCCAGTTATCATGATCAGCTGACAGGAGCTAAGAATCGCCATGCATACAGTGAATTTATTGAAAAATTTCATTGGGATAAATCGATGGGCGTGGTGTTTTGTGATGTTTCAGAATTGAAGCAGACCAATGACACAATGGGGCATATTCAAGGAGATAAACTGATTACTTTTTGGTATGAAAATTTAAAAACGGTATTTTCCAGTGATATCATTTACCGGATTGGCGGTGACGAATTTGTTGTTTTTTGTGAAAATTGGTTGAAAAAAGATTTCTATAAAGCAATTTCTGCATTACAAAAAATTGTCTATAATAATGTCAGTCATTTAGCGGTAGGCAGTGCTTGGGGCGACTTGGAACAAAATATACAGGAATTGATCAACCAGGCCGAACGGGGAATGTATTTGGATAAGGCAAATTATTATAATCAGCAAAATCCATTTACCGGAGAAAAACGGGATCGCCGGCAAAACCGCAGAGCCACGCTAAATTTATCCGGAAGTGGAGATAAGGAATCAGAATTTGCTAAATTTCTACAAAGCAATCATTTTGATCCGGTAGTATTTTTTAAGTCAGTTTCTATGTCAGATTATTATCTCTATATTGGCGATATGCAGAGCGGATTGTTTTATATTTCTGATGAAATGAAAGATCATTTTGGCTTTCAAAGTAATATTGTCTCTAATTTGCTGGAGGCCTGGCAAAAAAGGATTGATGACCAGGAAGAAGTGGCTATTTATAAGATGGATATGGATATGCTGATGCGCGGCGAAAAGGATGTTCATGATCTGCGCTACCGGATTAAAGATAAGAATGGTAATGATGTCTGGGTTCATAGTCACGGACGGGCAAAATGGAATGATGATCGTTCGGAATTACTGTTTATAGCCGGTGGTGTATCCAGACAGGAGCAAAACTTCATTGTTGATGCAGTTACCAATTTTCCGAAGGAATATGCAGCAATGCTGAAGATTCGGGAAATGCAGGATAAAAATAATACCCTGACCATTATCGGCTTTACCTTAAATAATTTTTCGGAAATTAATGAGTTAAGAGGCCGGCATGCGGCAGATATTTTTCTGCGTAAAATTTCCAAGAAACTAACTCAAAATTTTGACAGTAAAATAGTGTTCTATCGCTTGGATGGAATGCGTTTTATTGGTATTGTTTTGCCGGACTGTGCGGAAGAACCGGAAAAATTAATTAAGGAAATAAAAGAAGTAATTGCCAGAGTCTATTATGGCAATAATATAATGGTTCAGGTTCCCTGTTCAGTGGGAATCATTTATGATGCAGGGGAGGAGTCGCTACCTCAGGATATTTTAGTGAATATGGTCACGTTACTGGCTCAGGCCAAGCAGGCGCCGGAAAAAGAATATATGGTCCATTCCCGCCAGGACAGCTATTCGCAAAGAACCAGAGCACAATTGACCATGGAATTAAGCAAGGATGTACTCAATGGTTTTAAAAACTTCCGGGTGGTAGTTCAGCCGGTAGTTTCAACGGAAAAGGGAGAAATTGCTTCCGGCGAGGTGCTGTTGCGCTGGAACTTTGAGGGTAAGGATATTTCGCCAACCGTTTTTATCCCAATGCTGGAAAAAAGCCGGTTGATCCTGCCGGTCGGTCGCTGGGTGCTGGAGCAGGCTATTCGTACTTGTCACCGGACCAATGCTTTTTTAGCGAATTTCCGTTTAGCTGTCAATATCAGTTATTATCAAATTTTAGATGCTACTTTTTTGCCGTTTATTAAAGAAATGCTTCAAAAATATAATTTAAGCGGCAATCAGTTGATTTTGGAAATTACCGAAACTCATTATGATGAAACACCGCTTAAGGTTCGGGAATTTGTGGAAAACTGCCGGAAAATGGGAATTGAAGTGGCAATTGATGATTTTGGTGATGGCTATTCATCATTGGCCTTTTTGATCAAATATCCGGCCACCATTGTCAAGCTGGACCGCAGTTTAATCAATGAGATGGTCAGCTCGCAGGAGAATATTAATTTCATTTCCAGTATTGTCTATGCCTGTCATAAATTCGGTAAAAAAGTATGTGCCGAGGGCGTGGAAAATAGGGAAGAATTTGAAATTTTAAAAGATTCCGGCTGCGATTTGATTCAGGGTTATTATTTTTATAAACCATTGGAATTAAAAGACTTTTATTCCTTGCTGATCGGGGATACGATGTAAGAAAAGAGAAACCTTTTGTTGATGAAAATGAATTGGTGCAATTCTATTTGGATACGGAGCATCACATCTTCCCTGGAAGTGCCGGTGTAATTGGGATGTAATATTATGAATTGCCATCTGCTGGAAAGAGCCGATGTGATGAAGGAGATTATAGAAACCTTTCACAACGACAAGCAGTATTATTTTCGATTTGACTCTTATATTCGTGAATTTATGCCTGCTATTTCCTCAAAGTATGAAAAACTGCTGAATCCGGTGCCTTTTAATACCATTGATAAAATCGCCACATTGGAGATGGTGGCGCAAAGAGGCGGTTTGCCTTTGGAAGAGCTGCTTGTCAAAATGACTGCTAAAATGGATGAAGTAGAAAAAACAAAGAATTAAGAGAATATAAAATATTATGTTATCTCCCTGTTGTTTCGATATATGATATGGAACATTTGAGTAATAGACAGAAGAAATGCAGGGAGATAATTATGATTTTATGGGATAAGAAATATGAAATCGGAGTTCGGTCAATTGATGAGCAGCATCAGAATTTGGTGCGGCTGATCAACAAAGTTGAATTGTTGTTGCATGATGCGGAACAGGGAATAGACATTTATGACGATCTTTTGGCGGTGGTTACGGAGATTAAAGAGTATACCATATATCATTTTCGTTATGAGGAAAAACTGTTTCATCAATTTCATTATGAGTTTGAAGAAGAACATAAAAAAGAACATGATGATTTGATACAGGCTGTTGAAAACCTGGATCTGTCGGGAATGGACGAAAATCAATTGGAATTTGGGAAAGGATTGGTTAAATTCTTGGTCTCATGGCTGTTTCGGCATATTGGAGGTTCAGACTTTTTGTATCGGGACATGTTAATTGCCAATGGAGTGAAATAGTATAAGGGAGTCAGGCAATATAAGTACAGTAGAAAATGACAAAAAATCAAAAAACGAAAAAAATTAAATTTACTCTTGACAATTAAAAAGTTATAGAGTAATATGTATGAAAACAAGGCAACGCCGATGATAGAGAACGAGTAAAAATTAAAGATTTATCCAGAGAGATAGCGGCTGGTGTGAGCTATTTAAATATTAATTTTGAAAATCATCTCTTAGGCTCATTCTGAAACAAAATTAGGAATTGACGGTTTGATCTCCCGTTATCGAGAAACAGCATTGATGGATGCGTAAGAGCCAATCATTGATTGGGAAAAAAGGTGGTACCACGATAATTCGTCCTTTGTATTTAGAGATACAAAGGATTTTTTATTGCTTCAATTCCGGAAATAATTTGACAACCTTCTGAGGAAACAAAGTTTTCTTATTGCTGAGTGGTCATCATATGTATTGTGATTAGCTTTGGGCAAAAGTAAGGAATGAAGTCGGGGAATAGGCGGTCCTTTATTTTAAAATTATTTTAGTAACTATAGGATACGATTCAAAGAAAAAGAGGAGTTAAAATGAAAGAAAAATTAACGGTAAAACAATATTTAATGGTCAGCACCTTGTTATTCGGTATGTTTTTTGGTGCCGGTAATTTGATTTTTCCACCAATGGCCGGAAAAATGGCTGGAACAAATGTGTGGATCACAATGGTATTTTTTTGTGTGACTGCGGTGGTTCTGCCGGTGATGGGAGTAATTGCAGTTGCTAAGTCAAATGGTTTGAAAAATTTATCAGCCAGAGTCGATGCAAAATTTGCCGCCATTTTTACAGCTGCCATTTATTTGTCGATTGGTCCGGCGCTGGGAATTCCCAGAGCAGGTAGTGTACCATTTGAAATGGCGATCAAGCCTTATCTGCCGGAGGCATTCTCAGGCCGTTTATCGTTATTAATATATACTTTGGTCTTTTTCGGAGTGGCTTACTGGTTATCGCTGACTCCTAGTAAATTAGTGGAGAGAATGGGTAAAATTATTACTCCGGCATTGCTTATCCTGATGGTAATTATGTTTGCAGTGTCTTTGATTGGCGGTATGCCGGAACTGGGAGCACCATTAAAAGACAGCTATCAAAACCATCCAAGTTTGACCGGTTTTATTGATGGTTATATGACCATGGATACAATTGCGGCTCTTAACTTTGGTTTGATTGTATCTATGGTTATTCAGGAATTTAATATTAAAGATGAAAAAAGAATTGTACGTACGACAATTAAGGCAGGAAGTTTATCCGGACTTTTATTGGCAGTGATATACTTTATTCTGGCTTATCTGGGAGCTGCCAGTGCCGGGATGTTTCCGGAAACCACAAATGGAGCGCAGATCTTAAGCCGGGTATCCATGCATTTATTGGGCAAAGGTGGTGCAATTTTGGTGGCCGGCATCTTTACTTTGGCATGTTTGACCACTTCCGTTGGTTTGATCACTTCCTCAGGAAAATATTTTACCACTTTAAGCAAACGATTATCCTATCGCAACTGGGTGACAATTTGGACATTGCTTAGTTTGGTCTTTGCCAATATCGGCTTGGATGCGATTTTAAAATATAATATTACCGTTTTATTTATTATTTATCCGCTGGCCATTGTTTTGATTGTATTGGCATTACTGGACCGCTTTTTTGAGTCTAGTGCCCTGATTTATCGGAGTACGGTTTACCTGACACTGGTCATTAGTACAGTTAGTTCACTGGCTATGAAAGTCGAAGATGGGGGACTGGGAATTAAAATTCCATTTCTTTATCCGCTGGTGTCGAAACTGCCATTATATGATTTCCAATTGGTTTGGGTAGTGCCGGTCCTGGTGGTCTTGGCAGTTACTTATGGAGTAAAATTAGTAAATACAAGATTTAGAAAAAAAGTAAGAGTATAGTTAGAAAATAAGCAAGGCTGCTGCCAATGCGAAGATTTCCGGGTGGTTTGGATAACTGCCGGAAAGGAATAGGCATTTGGCAGCAGTTTTTTAGAATTTCATTAAAAAACAAGGGAGATATTGACAAAAATAAAACCAGGAAGTATAATAACTGTACTAGGATAAATATAACAGTTAGAATGGTTAGCTAAACATCTTTACAGCTAAATGGTATAAGAATTTTGTATCGAAAAAATTTTATGGGAAAGAAAGGAGGAGACAATGATACAGGTTGATTTAAAAAGCCGGGTACCGCTTTATTTGCAGTTAATGCAAAGCATCAAAACTGATATTATTAACGGTAATTTGCAGGCCGACGAAAAACTGCCATCGGTCAGGGAATTGTCAGCGGATTTGATCATTAATCCGAATACCATTCAAAAGGCGTTTCGGGCATTGGAGCAGGAAGGTTTTTTGTATAGTTTACCAGGAAAAGGAAATTATGTTATGAAACTGGATGCGGCTAAGCTTAAGGAACAGCAGGAAAGGATATTAAAAGAAATTGTTAATCTGATCAAAAAGGCTTATCATTTAGGCTTGACCAAAACCGATATTTGTAATTATCTGGAATGGATAGAAAAGGAGGAGAGCAATGATTGAAGTAATCGGAGTAACAAAAAAATATGACGATTTTGTGGCTTTGTCCGATGTCAGTCTTTCTGTCAAAAAAGGCTCAGTCTATGGCCTGGTCGGAGCTAATGGCTCAGGGAAAACCACTTTAATTAAAACGATCATGGGTGTATTCCGGCAGGAACGGGGAGAAATTACCATGGATGGACAACAGATTTATAATAATCCGCAGGTCAAAAACCGCATTTTTTATGTGCCGGATGATTTATTTTTCTTTTCCATGTACTCTGTCAAACGCATGGCTAAGTTTTTTGCCGGTATTTATTCTGACTTTGACTGGGAACGTTATCATAAAATTAAAGAAATCCTGAAAATTAATGAAAACAAGCGAATCAATCAGCTGTCCAAAGGGATGAAAAAGCAAGCTATCTTATGGCTGGGCATTTGTGTTAAACCGGATATGATGATTTTGGATGAGCCGGTCGATGGACTTGATCCGGTGATGCGCCGTCAGATTTGGTCACTGTTAATGCAGGATGTCAGTACCAGAGAGATGACTGTCCTGGTTTCTTCTCATAACTTACGGGAGCTGGAAGATATTTGTGATACTGTTGGTATCTTGCATTTGGGTAAGGTTCTTTTACAGAGAGAACTGGATGACTTAAAAGGCGATATACACAAAGTGCAGATTGCTTTTGCCGAAGAAAATCCGGAAATGGATTTTGCGGTCTTCCCCCTTAGAATATTAAAGAGCAGTCGCACCGGCCGGGTTTTTTCCTTTGTCATTCGGGGCAAAGAAGAAGAGATTGAGCAGGCATTTGCAGCTTACCAGCCAATGTTTATTGATTTTATTCCACTGAGCCTGGAAGAAATTTTTATTTATGAGATAGGAGGAGAGGGCTATGAGATCCAGAATATCCTTTTGTAGAAAAGAGCTGATTATTAATAACTTGAAAATGTATGGGATGCTGTCGATATTATGGGGAGTTTATTTATTTTTGATTTATCCTCTGTATTTGGTCAATTATCCTTATGAGATGGATGTAGAAAAACTGGGAATGTATTTATTTTCCCCAGCGGTCTTTATTCCCTTTTTAGTATCGCTGATCGGTGCCATGATCTTATTTCATTTTCTGAAAACCGATAACGGAGTAGCCTTTCATATGAGTTTGCCGGCGACCAAAATCCAGATTTTTTTCAGCCAATTTCTATCGGGGTTAATCTTGTATTTGGTTCCGCTGTTAATTAACTTTTGTCTGATGGTGCCATATTGTTTTTTTAAAGTGAAGGAAGGGACGGAACAGCTGCCCACCCTGCTGATGCAATGGCTGATCTTTATGATTTTGCTGTTTGTGGCCAATTTCTTTATTGCCACCGCCATTGGTATGATCACCGGCTCAGCCATTTGGCAGATCGTTTTTATTGCCATTTATTTTGGGTTGCCGACTTATTTTGATGGGGCTGGCATCTTTATTGGTCAGAAACTGCTGCAGGGCTTTGCCGATCAAAATCCATGGCATGACTTCTTTAAGAGTATAGATATTTTTCGGAAAATATTCTTTGACGGTTTTTGGGGTGTTCAACCGGATTATTGGGAGAAAATCAGATTCCTGGCTATTTATTCAGTGCTTGCCTTTGTCGTTGCTTATTTGCTCTATCGCTTTAAAAAGATGGAAAGTAATCGGGAGTGGGTCAGTTTCCGGCCGATTAAGTATTTCTTCATTGTGGGGGTTACCTTTTGTATGGTAGCTTTAATGAGTGCCTTTTTCAGTTTGGCACTTTTCCAGGATAAGGACAGCAACCTTTATTTTTATATTGGAGCAGTCATTGGGGCAATACTGGGCTACATCATTTCAGCTATGATCGCCTGGAAAACGGTTTACTTAAAGAAAGCCTGGCTGGGGGTATTTGCGGCAATGGCTTTAACCCTTGGTATTTTTGGAGCAATTGATATTGATTTATTTGGTTTTGAGCGTTATATTCCTAAGGCTGAAGAAATCGAATCCATTTATTTTAACAGTGATCATTTTGCTCTGGCTGAAACGGAGCTATATAAATTGATCACTCCTGGAGATGATATTGGATATCGAAATGATTCTTATTATTTTAAAGAGCCGGAAAATATCGAACGGATGCGCCAAATTCACCAGCATATTTTGAAAGATAAGTCGGAAAATAGTTCTGAATCAAAAATTCGGATGTTTGGTTATATATCTATTTCCTATTATCTTAAAGATGGCCGGACTATTTCCCGCCGCTACCGGGAAGTCGATTTTATAGATAATCCATTTTATCAGGAACTGATGCAGAGTGAAGAGATTATTAAAAAGCGTTATGTCTTTTTGGATGAGGAGGAAGTGAAAAAGCTGACAATGATAAAGGTTAGTATAGAAAATGGACGCACCGAGGAAAGCTTTACCGGCAAAGAAATGCAGGAGTTACTGACCATTTTGCAGACAGAAGTCAGGCAGGCTGCCAAGGAGCCAGAGGAAATGGAAGTGCGGACAAATGGCGAAAATGAAATTATAATGCAAAAGCATTTGCCAATCCGGATTCGGGTGCTATTTGAAGATCCCGATAGCAAAAAAAACCAGTACAATCATTTGCCCCGGGCGACCAGAGAGGGAGCGACGGAAAGCTGGATGGCTGATGAATACAGCTATATGTTTTATGGCCAGGCACCAAAGTTAAGGCAGTGGCTAAAACAGAACAGCAAGGCCCTGGATGTGACACTGGAGCAGGATGAGATTGAAAAACTGGTCTTTTATCAGGTGTCAGACTATGACCGTATGTTTTACAGATTCAATGACTGGGGATATTATGATTGGGCAGAAGAGCTGGATGAAGCACCAATTGCCGAAGTTACAGCTGCCAGGGACTTTGATAAATATTTGGCAGTTTCCGGCCGGATTACCCGTTATAGCAGTTCTGGCAGAGAAATTGTGCTTATGGTCATGAAACTGCAAAATGGACAGGAGCATGCTCGCCAGATTTTGCCTGAGGATTATCAGCAAATAGTCAAATAGCTTGTGTGGAGCCGAGAAGTTTGCCATGAAAAATTATATTAAAAAGACGAAATATAGTCATTAAAAAGCAAAAGCATGTTGAATCAAAAAAACTTTCGGCATGCTTTTGTAATGAATAATCAGGCCAACGAAAAGGGCTGCTGTCAATGATTGCTTGGTCATTGACAGCAGCCCTTAGCTGCGTTAATTTAAGTTCGTAACTCAACTTTCCCACGTTCCCAGGAACAGTCTTTTTTATGGCATGTGCCGCGGAAGCATCTTTTCGCAGAAAAGTGCGAAAGCGGTGTGTAACCGCAAGCCATCTTAGGTAGTAAGTGGCAAAAGTAGAGGAATCCATATGCCGCTCTAAAGTTCAGTTAATTGGAAGAGATTAAATTTTAAATCGGTTTACTTCTCTTTGTAACGAATCGGCAACTTTAGTCATGGCTTCACCGGCATGAGAAACCCGGGCAGCTTCTTCCAGTTGTACCTGAGAAGAAGCATTGACTTCCTCAGCAATAGAAGCATTTTCTTCAGCAATTGCTGATAAATTCTGAAGCAGGGCAACCATTTTTTCGTTTTTATGGTTAATGGTATCAGTGGTTTGCTTGAGCTGCTCAACAATTTGATTGGTTTCGTCCAAAGCAACTGCGATATTATCAAAACGGCTTTTAGTTCGATTGATACTTTTATCCTGAGTTGACACTAATTCCTGAATCGAGGCCATAATATTAACCGATTGTGAGGATTTATCCTGTAGCCCGGAAATAACCTGTTTGATTTCCTTGGCAAAGCCGGTTGACTGTTCAGCCAACTTTCGGATTTCCTCAGCTACGACGGCAAAGCCCATTCCGGCTTCACCAGCTCTGGCAGCTTCGATTGCGGCATTTAGTGCCAATAAATTTGTTTGGTCGGCAATTGATTGAATCATACCGCTGGCTTTTTCAATTTGCTGGGCACTTTGATTGGTCGCCATAATTACCTGGTTAACTTCAGTGGCGCCTTCAGAGCTACGATTGGTTAATACTTCCAATTCTGATAAGGATTCATAACCCTCTAATTTCATTTTTTCAATCCGGCGAGTTTGGGTAACCAAATTTTCTAAGATATTTAAATTATCAATTAAGGTATGGCGGATGTCTTCAATATTGTCAGAAGCTGATTGGGTATTTTCTGCCTGGTGCAAAGCGCTTTCGGAAATATTGTTGATGGCATTGGCTATTTCATTGGCAGCCTTTAATGAACCTTGGGCGGTTTGAGCTAATTCATTTGAGGTGTCAACTGCCCGTTCCGAATTTCGGGTCATGTTTCGGGCTAAATGCTTAAAATTTTCTACCATGACATCAATGCTGCGGGAAATATTGCCGATAACATCCAGTCGCTTTAAGTTAGGAGCTATTTTAGCCTGGACCATATCATCGCGGAAATCATATTCTGCTACCGAATTTAATACTGATTGAATATTGATCAGTGGTTTGCGTACCATTTTGTGAACGCTGATGACAATACTGGCCAGAGCAGCAGTCATTGCCAAAATGGAAAACATGATTGTTCCGAAAGTCAGTTTCTTGATATCCTTTAAAAAGTAATCAGCTTTGACTTCCGACATTAAATACCAAATATTATCAAAATGATGAAAATGAATAGGAATGGCTAAAGCAATATAGCGGCCGTTGTTTAAGGTAAGCTTATAGTCCTGATATTCAATTTGGTCAGAAGTCGCTTCAAATAAATGATCGGCATTGGGAATGATCTGCTGCACTGGCAAACCACTGTAATCAGAGTTTAAACCATGAATAATAAAAATTTTCTGACTGTCAACCAAACTGTAAAAATAATTTTCGGAGCTGGCTTCTAAAAGTCGCTGCCTGACCTTATCAAAGCTGATATCAACGGCTAATGTCCCTATAAATTGGCCATTTTCCTGAATTGGCAAATTCAGGGTAATTAATTTATGACCATCAAATTCATAAGGGTCCGTTAGATAGGGAGCATTTAATTCTTTGGTTTTAAAATACCATTCGGAAGTCGGACTATTTGGATCGGCATAAGCGCTTTTATCGAGCGCTTCATACTCTAGTTTCCCATTATATTGATGTCCATAAACGACAATCCGGCCATCTTCATCACGATGTTGAAAGTTCCTGGACAGGGCATCTTTTCCGTCATATGCATCCGGTTCAAAACAAATTGTCGATGAATAGATATTATCATTTGATTTTAAAATCGCACCGTGGATCCGGGCCAATTGCCGAAGGCCGCGTGCTGCTTTAGGTGCCGACAGCTGTTCATCAATACTGACCATTGCCTGATTGGCGGTTTGATATACATCGTCAATCAGCTGCCGGAATAATTCAGCTTGAACGGTACTATCTGCTTGGTCAAATTTAAGTTGCTTATCCAGCAATACATGATAAGAAGAAGTAGAGATATAAATTGTCAGAATAGAAAAAATCAGAAACAAGATCCCTCCGGTAACGCTGCTGATTCGGAAGGCCAAAGAATGTCGGGCCAGATTTTTAGATTGGTTGTTTAAATTGGTTGAGTTGCTCATATGACTGTCCTCCTTGATGTTAAATATCCTCCATGGGCGAAACTTTTTTTAATATATATCAAAATGCCAAAAATATCAATTCAGATAGACTGATATTTTTGAACTATAAAGCTGGGCACTAAGAAGCAGAAAAAGGAAGCAAGTTTAAGAAAAAAGAGCTTTTAGCAAAATGCATATTTTTTTATAAAAATAACATTAAAAAATATTTTTATTATACAAGAAATTAAAAACATTGTTACTATACATAAAAAGAATGAATAAAAATACCTGAAAAATTTAATAAACAATTATGAATGATGAAATATAAAAATAAAATAATGATTGGAAAATTCCCAAAGAATAAGGAATTACGGTGACTTTAATTGTCATAGTGCCTTTGTCACTTTTTCCGATATTGAAATGGAGGTTTGAATATGCTATAATGAGCTTTGTTTATAAAAAAGCAGTACAAATAAAGTCAAAGAAAGGAGGAATGAGAATGCAGACGCCGGAAGAACTTTATCAGATATTAATTCAAAAAATTAAAAAGTATCATCCGTCTGAAGATGTGACAATGGTGAAAAAATCCTACCATTTGGCCAGGGCGGCGCATGAAGGTCAGCTTCGGAAGTCCGGCGAGCCATATATCATTCATCCGCTGTCTGTTGCAATCATACTGGCTGATCTGGAGCTGGATAAGGAATCAATTATTGCCGGAATCTTACATGATGTGGTTGAAGATACGGTCTATTCGATTGATGAAATCAGGGAGATGTTTGGAGAAGAGGTGGCTTTGCTGGTAGATGGAGTTACCAAGTTGACGAATATTCCGTATACAACTTCACAGGAGGAAATTCAGGCAGAGAATTACCGGAAGATGTTTTTGGCAATGGCCAAAGATATCCGGGTGATTTTAATTAAGCTGGCAGACCGCTTACATAATATGCAAACGATGAAGTCGATGCCAAAAGAAAAGCAGCTCCGTATTTCCACTGAAACCTTAAATATTTATGCGCCTTTGGCTAATCGTCTTGGTATCAGTAAAATTAAGGCTGAGTTGGAAGATCTATCACTTAAATATTTGGATGATATTGTTTATTATGATATTAAAGAAAAAGTTGCCAAGAAATTTAATGAACGGGAAGACTTTATTCAAAATATAGTCAGAGATGTAAAAAAACATATCCAGGATGCAGGCATGAAAGCGGAAGTAACCGGTCGGCCCAAGCATTTTTTCAGTATTTATAAAAAAATGGTCAATCAAGATAAAACGATTGATCAAATTTATGATTTATTTGCCATTCGGGCGATTGTTGATTCAATTAAAGATTGTTACGGAGTGCTGGGAGTTATTCATGAAATGTATAAGCCGATTCCGGGACGCTTTAAAGACTATATTGCTATGCCCAAAGCCAATATGTATCAGTCGCTTCATACCACATTGATTGGCCCGGGCGGCGAGCCCTTTGAAATGCAAATCCGGACCTTTGAGATGCATCGGACAGCGGAATATGGTATTGCTGCACACTGGAAGTATAAAGAAAATCAAAGTGGTGTCAGTACGGCGGTCAAAGAAGAACAAAAATTGAACTGGCTGCGCCAGATTTTGGAGTGGCAAAGGGATATGTCTGATAATAAGGAGTTTATGGATGCTCTGAAAACAGATTTAAATATTTTCAATGATCAGGTCTATGCTTTTACCCCAAAGGGCGAAGTCTATAATTTGCCAAGCGGCTCGACTCCGATTGATTTTGCCTATATGATCCACAGTGCGATTGGCAATAAAATGGTAGGAGCCAGGGTCAATGGTAAGATTGTAACTTTTGATTATACCATTGAAAATGGAGATCAAATTGAGATTTTAACTTCCCAAAATTCCAGAGGCCCAAGTCGTGACTGGCTGAAGATTGCCAAAAGTACTCAGGCTAAAAATAAAATCAATGCCTGGTTTCGTAAAGAAAATAAAGAGGAAAATATTTTGCGGGGCAAAGAAATGCTGGAAAAAGCAGCTAAATTAAAAAATTTGCCGCTGGATAAAATTATTATTGCCAAGTATCAAAAAAAGGCAATGCAGCGTTATGGATTTCAGGACTGGGATTCGGTTTTGGCAGCAATTGGACACGGTGGTTTAAAAGAAGGGCAAGTGCTGAACCAAATGCTGACATATTATGAACGGGATATCCATAAAGAAAGAAAACCGGAAGAAATTTTAAAAGAAGTGGTGGAAACTCAAAAAACGAATCCGAAAAAGACCAAATCGGGGATTGTGGTTAAAGGAATTGAAGATTTGGCAGTGCGATTTTCGCAGTGTTGTACACCGATTCCGGGGGATGAGATTGTAGGTTATGTCACCAGGGGCCGCGGCATCAGTATTCACCGAACAGATTGTATTAATATTATTAACCTGACCGGTGAAGAAAGATCACGCCTGATTGATGCAGAATGGCAGCAGGAAACTACAGCTAAACAAGACCTTACCTATAAAGTGGAAATTCAGATTACAGCAGCCGATCGGGCAGCATTGGTTGTTGATATCAGCCGGGTAATTGCCGATTCCGGAATTAATATGGTTAATTTTGCAGCACGTAAAATTGATGTTACACATGCGGTCATTACCTTAACTCTGGAAATTCGTAATAAAATGGAGTTGGAAAATTTATTACGTAAAATTAATGGAATTGAAGGTGTTTTTGATGTCATTCGGACTAAGGGCTAGCCCCAAAGACATACAAATAAATAGACTGCTGCAAACCGGATTTTCCGGTCAAAAATAAAAAAAGGGGAAAATCAATGAAAGTGATAAAAGAAATAACCGGACCATTACGTGAAAATTGTTATTTGGTGGTCAGTGAAGCGGGCACAGCAGTAATTGTCGATCCGGGTGATGATGGACCAATGCTGATCGAAAAAATAAAGGGATTAGGTTTGACACTAAAAGCGATTTTGGTCACTCACACTCACTATGATCATATTGGGGCGGTTGATATGCTGAGGGCTGAATTTAATGTTCCGTCCTATGTTCCAAAAGGGGAACTGGAAATGATTCAGGATAAGATTTCGAATTTATCGGGAATTTACGCTGGCCGGAAGATTTCAGCTGAAGCGGATATAGCGGTTGAGGATAAAGAACGGCTTGATTTTGGAGATGGACTGGTTTTTGAAACCTTGTTGGTTCCCGGCCATTCGCCATATAGCATTTGCTATTATATGAAAGATTGTGGCTGTGTTTTTACCGGTGATACTTTATTCCGGCAGGGTGTTGGCCGGGTGGATTTGTATGAAGGGCCGAAAACAGATTTACTGAATAATATTAAAGAGCGGTTGTTGATTTTGCCGGAGGAAACGGTAGTATATGCCGGTCATGGACTTAATTCGACAATTGGCATGGAAAAAAGCAATAATCCTTACTTGTCGGAGGAAGGGTTTTGGTTGCTATAGTAGGAAAAAAAGGGGTATTGCAATTGCGATAGCCCTTTTCTATTTTGGATCAGCTGATATCAAATGCTTAGGTGTTTTAAGACCGCCGGCCTGTTTGATCAGATAATTTTAAGGGATCATGCAAGGGCTGAATGAAAAGCGGTCAGCAACCGGCAGAGAAAGGTAAAAAAATGAAGATAGGTTATTGTACGGAGCGATTGCATCATGCACTGCATCCTTTGTTTTTAACAATCAGTCCGGGAGCGGAGTGGGAAGTCGGACCGGATAGAGAGGATATGGACTGGTATTTTCAAATGCAGTTGGATGGGTATGAAGTGCGAAATCCAGGCGGACAAGAAAAGCTGCCCCTGGATATGTATGCTTTAAAACGCTATTGCTATGATTACTACCGGGATGGAGGATTGTTTTTGCCCTGGGGAATTATTTCCGGAATTCGGCCGACTAAATTGAGCAGGCAGATTTATGAGCAAGTAGAAGCAATGACATTTGAGGACTTTCGGGATAAGATTTGGAAACTGGACCGGGTCAGCCCGGAAAAAGCGGATTTGTTGTGGCAGGTACTGCAAACAGAAAATGAGTATTTAAGCCGGATAAATGCAGACCAGCCATCGGCAGAGAGCGATATGCATTTATATGTGGGTATTCCTTTTTGCCCCAGCCGCTGCTATTATTGTTCATTTTCTGCCGGAATTGCCCATGAAAATGATGTCAGATTAAAGGATTATGTTACTTTGTTGCAGACCGAGTTAGAAGATTTGAAGCCGATCTGGCAAAAACGAAGAATTCGCAGTTTGTATATTGGTGGTGGTACACCGACCATTTTGAATGAAACCTTGCTGATCAGGCTGCTGGATAAAATAGCTGCGGTGATAAACTTAGACGAATTAGAAGAATTTACGGTCGAAGCCGGTCGGCCGGATACCATTTCGCCGACTAAGCTGAATGTTTTAAAGGATTATCAGGTTAACCGAATCAGCATTAATCCGCAAACGTTTTCAGATCAAACCCTGGCCCGAATTGGTCGTGGTCATACGGTGGATGATGTTTTGAGAGCTTATGAATGGGCTGGAGCAAGAGATTTCCTGATTAATATGGATTTGATTTTTGGCTTGCCAGGCGAGGGTCTGGCGGAGGTAGAAAAGTCATTTCGTTATATGGAGAAGTTAAGACCGGACAATATTACAGTTCACACCTTAACTCCAAAGCGGGGAGCTGATTTGTCACAGGAACAAAAAGCCGGTATTTGGCAGGCCAGTCATCAAATTGGAGAAATGCTGAATCGTTGGCAGGCATATATGAATAGTGGAGGATGGCGACCATATTATTTATATCGCCAAAAAAATATATATTTTGAAAATGTTGGTTATGCGTTGCCAGGTAGGGAAGGCATTTATAATATGGAAACCATGCTGGAAAAACGGTCTATTTTAGCGCTTGGAGCCGGTTCGATTTCCAAAAAAGTAGAAAAGAATAAAATCAGCCGTTATGATATGCCAAAACAAATGGAGGCTTATCGCCGGGCAGTTACAAGTACAGGCCAAAAAAAGTTAAATTTTTTTATTGAGAAGTGTTGAAATTAGTTTCAACCTTTATAAATAAAAGGCTGGAGGCTTGCTTAATGAATAAAAATTGAAATATAGGAATTTAAAAAATGCAAAAACGAAGAAAAAACTACAAAAAATTGCAGGAAAATACCGAGAAAAAATAGAAAAATGCAAGTTTAAAAAGTTTGACCTGCAAAAGAAACTGTGGTATACTGTTAAAACATGTATGACAAAACTCTGCTGACAATGAAAGGAGTAAGTATGAAGAAAACGGTTGAAAAAATAATAGAGAGAATTATAGTTTTCGATGATATTATGGATATGCTGAAACGCTCTAAAGATGTGATCATTCCTAAAAGCAGAGAACATTTAATTGATTTAACTTTTGAAGATGCTGTGAATGGCCGGGTTGAAGTGGCTTATGATTCCGGAGAAAAATGCCGGGTGGTAGAGGCGACCATTGTCAAGGCTAAAAACGGAGCGGTTGTTAATTATCCGGAGGCATATATGCGCAGGCGTGAACCGAATTGCATGGTAATTGCCGATCAGCGGCCAACCGATAAACCAAAATTTGAGGATAGGTATGGCTATTCATTTGCTGAATTGCGGACAGAAACTTTAAATTGGCTGGCAGACAGAGAATTAATTGTTATGCCCTTTACAGCAGGGTCAGTAATTGATCCGGCACTGGCCTATCCGGCGCTGTTGATTGTACCCAGAAATGCCGGTTTTTTTGCGGCGGCATTGGCTGATTTGCAGGGTTTTATTCCCAGAGACTTGATTCCGGTGGATTTTACTCCACAAGCGGTACTTTTTGTGGCACCACCTTTTCGTCATACTCATTTTGATGGCAAACAAGTAGTTGTTCATAACCGCTTGGAACAAATGCATGAAATTTTTGCGTATAATTTATATCCGGGCCCATCAGCCAAAAAAGGTATTTACAGCATGCTCCTGAACATTGGTGAGCGCGAAGGCTGGACAACGATTCATGCATCTTCAGTTGAAGTAATTACGCCATATGATAATGTGGTGACGGTTCTGCATGAAGGTGCCAGTGGTGGCGGTAAATCAGAGATGCTGGAAGCAATTCACCGGGAACCGGATGGGCGGGTAAAATTTGCAACCAATATCGTGACGGATGAGAGTTTTTATCTGGAAATGAATGATACCTGTGAACTGCATCCGATTACAGATGATATGGCTCTTTGTCATTCTTCTCTTCAGGACAACAGCGGCAAGCTGGTGATCCAGGATGCCGAAGCAGGATGGTTTTGGCGGGTGGATCATATTAAGCAGTATGGAACTTCTCCGCTTACAGAAAGACTAACGGTTCATCCGAAGGGGCCACTTATTTTTTTAAATATTGAGGGCCGCCCGGATGCAACTTGTTTGATTTGGGAACACGTGATGGATACTGAAACCAAACGTTGTCCTAATCCGCGGGTGGTAATGCCGCGGAAATATGTGCCTGAGGTAGTAAAAACAGCAGTGCGGGTTGATATTCGTTCATTTGGAGTACGGGTGCCGGTTTGTACCAAAGAAAATCCCAGTTATGGAATTATGGGTTTTTTGCAAATTTTGCCGCCGGCGTTGGCTTGGCTATGGCGTTTGGTTGCGCCCAGGGGACATGGCAATCCAAGTATTGTTGATACCAGCGGCGGTATGAAAAGTGAGGGCGTTGGTTCCTATTGGCCATTTGCTACCGGCAGAATGGTTGATCAGGCGAATTTGCTGCTTACCCAAATTCAAAATACGCCAAATACCAAATATGTGTTAATTCCCAACCAACATGTGGGCGTCTATAAAGTTGGCTTTATGACAGAATGGCTAAGCAGGGAATATTTGGCCAGAAAAGGTAATTTCAACTTTAAGGAACATCAGATTTCGCCGGCACGCTGTACTTTGCTTGGCTATGCTCTGGAAAGTCTGAAGGTGGATGGCAGTGAGATTCCCAAGAGTCTTTTAAAAACACATTTACAGCTGGAAGTCGGCAAGGAAGGATATGATGCCGGTGCCAGGATTCTCGAAGACTTTTTCCGTGAGGAATTACAGAAATACTTGCATCCGGATCTGCTTCCGCTTGGTCGGGAAATTATAGAAGCCTATTTAAATGGAGCTGATGTCAGAACGCTGGAAGAAATGTTGTAGGAAGCGGAAGTATTTCTATAAGTGGTCTGAAGAAATATGAAAAACAGAAGGATAAGAGACTGTTGACCGATTCTGAAAAATACCGTATGCACAGTCAAAATTATCAAAATAGTTAGCTATCATTTGCCTATACAGAAAGCAGGCTTTCTTATAGGCAAATGCAGCTAACCACCAAGATAATATGTTTTGTTGACTATATCGAAAATTTGTTTTCCTACAGGCAAGCACAGCATATTATCAATATAATTGGTTAATAGAATTATAATTACATAGCAGAGTTATGGAAATGTAAAAACAGTAAATCAGATAGTATCCCGGCCGGTTTATTTGGTAAAGAGGATGGAACTTTTAGTTTGCTGTTTCTTTTTTTGTTTACTTGGATAATACTGAAAACTTACCTAAAAATAAAGAGTTTATTTATGAAAAAGATATAATATATTTATAAAATGAAATATGATAATATTAAGTTCAAGGAAATAAAAGCAAAGGGGGAAGGATTGTATCAGAAATCCGAAAATAGATGAAAGTATTAGTAGTCGATGATGAAAAAAATATTGTGGAATTAATTCGTAGAAATTTAAAGATGGAAGGTTATGAAGTGGTTTCGGCTTATTGTGGAAAAGAGGCAATGCAAAGAGTAATTTATGATAAGCCGGATATTGTGCTGTTGGATGTGATGATGCCGGATATGGATGGTTATGAGGTGTTGCAAAAAATTCAGGAATATGATGTCACCATTCCAGTAATTTTTATCACCGCTCAAGGAAAAAACTATAAAAAAGTGGCAGCCTTGGAATTAGGGGCGGATGACTTTATCACAAAACCCTTGAATATGAAGGAATTGGCTTTGAAAATTAAAGTTTTATGGCGGCGGATTAATTATTCCAAAATGCCCGCGGAAAATAAAATTCAGTATTTAGAATATGATAAAATTATAATTGATGCCAGAATTCGAAAAGTTTTTGTAGAAGGAGAAAGCCGCGAACTGACTTATAAGGAGTTTGATACCTTGTATTATTTGGCCAGTCATTATGCCTATGTTTTAACTCGTGAAAAACTGTTAAATGAAATCTGGGGGTTTGATTATGCCGGAAATACCAGAGCAGTTGATATCTTGATTCAAAGATTGCGTGCGAAAATCGCCCCCTGTGATAATTATATCCAAACAGTATATGGGATTGGTTATAAGTTTGAACAAGAATAAGATGAAGTATGTAAGCAGGTGCCGATGTTTCACCGACAGACATTGAACCTGGTGTACCGACTTCAGGTCCTTGTGGGCAGTTAGCAAAGCTGAGCGCCAGAGGACTGCAGTGAACGCTTGATCATGGAGCGACAAAGTCTGTTGGCGGCATAGCAATAAAGAATAAAATTATGAAAACAAGTTTAAAAAAGAAAATATTTGAAATGTATTTTAATATGTGGATTCCATTTCTGGTAACTTTAATTCTGGCTTTTTATTTGTTGATTTCACATCAACTGGTGCAACTTCGGGTGGAGCATTTAAAGAATCAAAGTTATCAAAGTCAGATATATGCTATTCAGTATTTAAAAAATGCGGGTAAAGAAAATGGAGAAGTACAGGCCTTAAAAAAGGGAGCAAAACATTTTGCCGTGTATATGGCGGGGGTGACTGGCTATCGGATTCAGATTTATGATAAGGATGGATTGCTGGCGGATTCGGATAGTCAATCTGGTCAATTACCAGAAACCAAAGATATTCAGAAATCTTTTGAAACCAAGGCTTATTCCTTCTTTCTTCAACATGGGATGAAGTATCTTTCATTTTCCAGCCCGATTATTAGTTTGTTGGATAATCGAATGGGACAAGTCATAGGCAGTATTCGCTATGTTTATCCGTTGCAAGAAGAAAGAATGTTTTTGTTGCAAGTGATGGGAGCAATTTGTTTGCTATCGCTTGGAATTTTAATTATTAATGGATATTTTTTAAGGAAGAACGCCGATAGCATTACTGAATCGGTGAGACTTTTAAAAGAGGCGGCAATTCAAATGCAAAATGGTGATTTAAGTCAGGAAATATTGATTTCCAGTGCAGATGAGATGGAAGAGCTGGGAGTGACCTTTGATTTGATGCGATGTCGATTGAAGGAATATATTTCACGCTTAGATGAACAAAGCAATCAGTTACAGAGATTTTATAATAATGTTGCCCATCAATTAAAAACACCATTAACCTCCATTATCGGTTATTCGCAAATGATTCAAATCAGTAATGATTTTGACAGCATTTGTGAAGATGCCTTTATTATTGAAGAATCAGGTGAAAAGTTGCTGCATTCGATTGATGTGCTTTTAAAAGGGGCAAAAAGAGAGGCGCTTTATGTTCCGTTACATATTAGTCGATTTATGATTTTTGAGGTGGTTGAAGATGCGGCGCGGTTGTTAAAGCCAAGATTGGACAGGCTGAAAGTAGCGGTTATGAATAATTGTGATCAGGCAATGATCCAGTCTGATCGGGAAAAGATCATTGAAATCATTTTAACTTTAATGGATAATGCCTTGATTCATAGCGAATGCAGGCAAATTGAATTTTGGACAGAAGTGAAAGCAGAAAAGATTTTATTGCATTTTAAAGATGATGGCAAAGGTATTGCCGCTCAAGATGAAGAATTTATTTTCAATGCCTTTTACCAGGGGGATTCTTCCAAAGGGATGGGCAGCGGACTGGGCTTATCGATTTGTTTTGCTTTAGCAAAGGATTTGGCGGGTAGCTTGCAATTGAAAAAAAGTGAAAGGGGCGCAGAATTTGTAATTGAAATTCCGAATTTAAAGTTATGAACAGGGACAAGAACAAAATCTTAAAACGTATTCCTTTGGCTTGGAGTATTGTTTTTTTGTTTTCGGCACTGAGCTATATTATGTATAGTTATTCAACGGTTTATACGGTCGAAGATGAATCTTATCTGTTTGCCATGATCAATGATTCGATTCCCAGCGGATTATATGTGGAAGACTATGTTTGGAAAGGGATTTATATTGAAAATCCGGCGGAAGTGATTGAATTTTATGAATTTATCTCGGGCTTATCAAGTGTTGAAACAGTCAGTGAAATAGAACTGGAGCAGGTTTTAAAAGGCAATCTCTATTTTACTGGCGGAAAATCAATGGACTTTCAATTGGGTGAATATTTGTATTTGGATGGCCAGGCCTATGGCAACAAAATTGAACGTATCGAATTAAAAAAATATAGTAATTTATTTAGAAAAAAGCTTTATACTAAAGAAAAGCTATTAACCTTAATTAATGCGCAAAATAAAATTCAAATCAGAATTGTCCAACAGGAAAAAAAATTGGCCATGGATCAAAAACAGGAATTAAGTCGGATTATAGACGAAGCCGAAAGCATGAATTATGAAGAAAAAGCTTCGCAAAAAATACAGAATAAAGGAGCGGTGCTTTTCCAAATTGAGATTTATATTGGTGAAAATAATAGCAGTCCACAGGTTTATGTAATTATGTATGAAAATGGCTTATGTATGATTTATGATTCCTTTGCCAATCAATCCGGTAGTATTATGCAATTTAGCGTTGATATCAAAAAAGTTGCGGACTTTATAAGGAGAATGTCAGTTGAATAAACATAGTAAAATTAGATTTTTATATATGTCGGTGATGGCCGCAGCTGCTATTTTATCGGTTTATCTTATTTGGTATTTTTACTTTTATCATGGCGATCCAGTAGTCAATCAAGATAAAGCTAAGGAAAAGACGGCTGATTTGATGGTTTTAGGCTCTTACCATGAGGATATGATCAAGCTTTTGACAGAACTATTTGCCAGGCAATCAAAGATCAAAATTGATTATGTGCGCATGTCAACTCAGGATGCAGAAGCTAAATTGATTGCCGAAAAGGGAAATACCGGATTTGATGTGTGGATTGGTGGAACTGTTGATGCCCATGAAATACTAAAGAAAAAACAAATTTTATGCAAATGTGAAGCGGCAGCTGAAAAAAATATAGCTAACCGATTTCGGGATAAGGATGAAGTTTGGAAGGCTCAGTACATTGAGGTGTTATCAATCGGGATCAACAACAGTAGATGGGAAAAAGAGTTTGCTGTCAAAGGTATAAAAAAGCCAACAGGTTTGGAGGATTTATTGCATCCGGCATTTAAGGGTGAAGTGATTTTGCCCAGTCCGGAAACATCGGGTACGGGTTATACTTTTCTGGCATCGGTATTGGCGGAAATGGGTGAGGAAAAGGGTTGGAAATATTTAGAGCAACTAAATAAGCAAATTGGCCAATATACATATAGCGGTTATACTCCGGCAGAAAAGGTTGGTTTGGGTGAATATTTAATTTGTATTAATTTTTTTTCAGATCAGCAGATTGTCAGCTCCAATGGCTATGATATGGAAAGCCGAATTTATCAAAATGCCGGTTGGACGATTGTTCCGGTATCATTAATTGCCAAAAAGGAAATAAAGGAAGAGGCCAAGCAGTTTATTGACTTTTGTTTAAGTCAGGAAGCAAGTGATTTATTAAGAGGTTTGGGCAATGTACTAACGGTTAGGGAAAACGGTGACCAAATCGATGCTGGTTTAAGATTATCTGATTTGCAGTTAAATAATCAATTTGAGCCGACGGCCATGATTGATAAAAAAGAGGAAAATATCCGGAGATTTTTGCAATTGGTTCAATAGAAAAAGGATGGATGAGTAATATTTTTTAATCTGGTAGGATTGATAAGAAGAACAGCCAGAAAATTGGGTTTAGTTCAATTGGAAGGGGGCTGTTGCAGAGGACAGATTTTCATTAAGATATTGTGATAAATTATAATGTTTATATTATATCTTGTATGAAAATCTTAAAATGCAACAGCTTCTTTTTGTTACATTTATGAAACAATTTAGAGAAAAAACTGAAATATAAAAAATGTATAATAATCTTAATCAAAAAGCAAAAATATCTAATAAAACGCTGATGAAAAGGAGGAGTTTCGGAATGAGTGTCGGAATTACTATTAAAAATGCGTTGAAAAAGTTTAATGAAAATGTCATTATTCCCAATCTAAGTTTAAAAGTACGCGATGGCGAATTTTTTACTCTTCTGGGACCATCCGGCTGCGGAAAAACAACATTATTAAGAATGATTGCAGGTTTTAACAGTATTGAAGGTGGTGATTTTTACTTTAATGATAAAAGAGTGAATGATTTAGAACCAGCGAAGCGAAATATTGGTATGGTTTTTCAAAACTATGCAATTTTTCCACATTATACAGTTAGAAAAAATGTAGAGTTCGGTTTAAGAAATCGAAATATTAATAGTCAAGAAATCAAGGATAAAACGGATCGTTTTTTGAAATTAATGAAAATTGATCAATTGGCAGATAGAAAGCCGGATCGAATGTCAGGTGGACAGCAGCAAAGAGTAGCATTGGCGCGGGCATTGGTAATTGAGCCGGATGTATTGCTGATGGATGAACCATTATCGAATTTGGATGCCAAACTTCGGGTTGAGATGAGAAGTACGATTCGTTCCATTCAAAAGCAGGTAGGGATTACAACGGTTTATGTCACTCACGATCAAGAAGAAGCAATGGCCATTTCTGATCGTATTGGTGTTATGAAGGAAGGGGTTTTACAACAAATTAGCGATCCCAAAAGTATTTATCAAAGACCGATCAATCAATTTGTGGCTACATTTATCGGCCGATCCAATATATTAGAGGGAGAAGTGCAAGTAGAGAGTGGACAGGCATATCTGGTGGTAGGAAATAAGGGCAGGATTCCAATTAATACCATTGAGCAAAAGAATATGGAAAATCAGAAAGTTATCGTTTCGGCAAGACCGGAGGAAATATTGCTGTGTAAAGATGATACCGGGATTTTACAGGGGATTGTTAAAGAATGTATTTTCCTGGGATTAAACACCCATTATGTGGTGGAGCTGGAAACAGGTGACTTGGTTGAGATGACTCAAGAGTCAACAATTGAAGATATCTTGTCAAACGGAACAAAAGTAAGTGTAACCTTTAATGCAGAAAAAATTAATCTATTTGGCAAAAAAGATGGAATTAATATCATGCAGGGTGTTTGTAATGATATCTGCATTAGTTAGGAGGCCATTATGAAAAAAAATAGATTGGAAATATGGACTTTTGTTACAATCGGGCTTTTATTTTTATTTTTTATATTTTTGATTTATCCGATGTTTGGGATCTTAAAACAATCAGTAATCAGTGAAGCGGGAAAATTTACTTTAAATGAGTTTGCCAAGTTTTTTTCCAGTTCATATTATACTGGTACAATTATCAATAGTTTTAAGGTGACAGTGGCCGTTACGGTCGTTACCCTGATATTAGGAATTCCATTGGCATATTTTTACTCTTTCTATCATTTAAAAGGGGCAAAGTTTTTATTTGTCACCAGTGTACTTTGCGGGATGTCAGCTCCTTTTATTGGTGCCTATTCTTGGATTATGCTGTTAGGCAGATCGGGTGTGATTACCAAGGCGTTGGCTGCAGTGGGCATAAAAATAGGCAGTATTTATGGTTTTGGCGGGATTTTATTTGTTCAAGCTTTTAAACTTTTTCCGCTGGTCTTTATTTATATGGTTGGCGCTTTTAAAAATATTGACAACTCTTTGCTGGAAGCAGCGGAAAGTATGGGCTGTCGTGGCATACAACGTTTCTTTAAGATTGTTATTTCACTAACTATGCCAACCGTTTTAGCAGCAGGTTTATTGGTTTTTATGAGAGCATTTGCGGATTTTGGAACACCACTTTTAATTGGCGAAGGTTATCGGACTTTTCCGGTTGAGATTTATGTCCAGTATTTAGGAGAAAATGGAACCAATCATTCTTTTGCAGCGGCAATTAGCGTGATCGCAATTCTGGTTACAGCAGTGGTATTTTTTGCGCAGAAGAAGGCGACGGATCGCTATAAGTTTTCGCTCAATGCTTTGCATCCGGTAGAGAAAAAGCAGGCTAAGGGTTTAAAAGGGGCACTGATGTATTTGTATAGTTATGGCCTGGTTTTGCTGGCATATGCTCCGAATGTTTATATTATTTATTTATCCTTTAGGAATTGTGATAAATCTGTGTTTAAGCCGGGATTTTCTTTGGGGAACTATCGCGCAGCCATGAATAAGCTATTAGTGAGATCAACTCAAAATACATTGTTTTTAGGGGTCTTTACCTTGGCGGTAATTATCTTGATTTCGGTCTTAATTGCTTATTTGGTTGTTCGCCGCAATAATTTTGCCAACAATTTGATTGATACTTTGTCGATGTTACCCTATATCATGCCAGGTTCAGTTATTGGTATTGCCATGGTAATTGCCTTTTCGAAAAAGCCTTTAGTTTTAATTGGAACAATTTGGATTATGATAATTTCATTGGTGATTCGACGGATGCCCTATACCATTCGTTCGGCAACAGCGACTTTAATGCAGATTCAGCCCAGTATTGAAGAAGCGGCGCTAAGCTTAGGGTCATCGAAAATTAAGACTTTTTTTAAGATTACCGTGCCAATGATGACCAATGGCATTGTGTCCGGAGCGATTTTAAGCTGGGTAGCAATTGTGACCGAATTATCCAGTGCCATTATTTTATATAATAATAAGACAATTACCTTAACGATGTCAGCCTATGTGGCTATTTCCAGAGGTAATTACGGGATTGCGGCAGCGTTTTCGGCAGTGTTGACAGTTTTGACTATGTGTTCGTTGCTGATTTACTTAAGAATAAGTAAATCGGAAGATATAAAAATCTAGCAATCAGTAAAAGGAGGAAAATATGAAAAAATTAATATCATTATTACTTTGTGGAGTTATGCTTTTAGTGTTAGCGGCTTGTGGGCAAACAGAACAGCCAGGAAAAATGGAGTCAAAGCAGGAAGAGGCTCAATCGCCATCAAAAGATAAGGCCTCTCAAGACGAAACGAAAAAGGATTTGGGCGGATCTTTGGTTTTGTATTGCTCGATGACAGATGATGATGTTGAAACCGTAGTTGATGGTTTTGGGGAGCTGTATCCGGAGATTAAAATTGAAGTAGTAAATGGTTCGGCCGGAGAATTGTTTGCCAGATTAAAGGCGGAAGCCGGAAATCCTCAAGGTGATGTGATGCTGGGTGGATTAAATCAGGCGGATGGTGAGACTTATCGCGAAATATTTGAACCATATATTTCGGCTTATGAAAATGATATTTACGAAGAATATAGAAGTGATAATGGCTACTATAATTATGATCATTTATCTTCGGTGGTTTTCTGCGTCAACACTGATTTGGAAAAAGAACTGGGAATAGAAATTGATGATTATGATGATTTATTAGATCCGAAGTTAGCTAGTAAGATTGTTTTCTCCAATCCCAATGAATCATCAGCGGCTTGGAATAATATTTCTAATATTATGGCGGTTTATGGATATGATAGCAAAGAGTCTTGGGATTTGATTGAAGGCTTGATGAAAAATAAGATGGTTATTGCTTCCAGTTCTTCAGTTTGCTTTAAAGCGGTAGCTGATGGTGAATATGTTGTTGGACTTACTTATGAAGATGGGGCAGCCACCCTATTAAAGAGTGGTGCTGAAAATATAAAGATTGTATATCCAAAATCGGGCAGTTCTAGCTTTGCCTTTGGTTGCGCAGTTGTAAAGGGTGCCCCGCATATGGAGGCAGCCAAGGCAATGATCGATTATTTAATGGATGCCGACAGCCAAACCAAACGTGGCAATGCCCTGGGCACGATTCGTTTGACCAACAAAAACGCCAAGATTGACTATAAGTACATTCCTAAAACCGAAGATGTCAAATGGGTAACACGGGATGTCAAATGGTTGGTTGAAAATAAGGCTAAGATGTTGGAAAAATGGAATAAATTATATACCGAAAATTATTAAAGTAGATTTTGATATAAACAAGACATAATTCTTGGTTTTAAAAAGTTATAATCACTTAAAAATATAGTATTTGGAATTTAGAAACAGTAAATCAGAAGATGGCATCCGGTTCGGTTTGTCCGGCAAAGAGGATGGAGCTTTTGGTCTGCTGTTTCTTTTTATTCACTTAGGCGAAGTGGAAACTTGCCTAAAAATAAAGACTTTATTTATGGAAAAAATACAATGTATTTATAAAATGAAATATGGTAAAATAAAAATGATTTGGCTGAAAATTTTTTTCTGCTAAGTTTTACCGGTTTGAGGGTTTTAAAATAAAAGTGGCTGGCCGGAGCTTTAGCGTTTAGAGAAAGGCAAAATGATGGAAGTCGGTGTTTGTGGAACCGCTCACGAAAGTAGAGCAGCATATTGGCAGTTTATGTATTGCTTTTTCGAAAAGCAAGATGGTTGAAATTAATGGAATATTAAGCTGTTAAAATGAAAAGATTTTATGGGATTACCAGAGAGTTACTTAATCATTATCAATAAAAAATTCCAGTTTACCTGGTCGGATTGGGAGAAAGGAGAATAATTCGTTTTCTTTCAGAAGAGAATATCGGATTATATGTGAAGTATGAATAATAGTCAAAATACACAAATTAATTGGTCACAATTTCACCAGCCAATTGTGCTGGGTAAGGGGCAGTGGAAAAGTAATAATGACCTTAAAAGAAGTGGTTATTTATTAGGAACTGAATTAGATTTAGTTTCTATCAGTTTATCGATAGGAACGAAAAGTACAATATTTATGATTATCACGTCGGTTATAAATTAAAGCTGGAAGTAAATCGGATTTATGTGGTAGCGGTCAAACTTGCCCAATATGCCCTTCGAAAAAAGGTATATCTTTCCGAAATTGGAATTGAAAGTAATCCCAGTTCTAATCGCAAGATTTCCTTTGTTTCTAAGTATATTGATTTGCCGTTTTTGCATTTTAATAAAAAGTATTTAGACGAAGCGCAGCGATATGAGGGGAGTCTTAAAATAACGGCCAATTATAGAGGAGAAGAACGGATTGGTAAAGGAAAAATTATGAATAAACAAGAATGGCAGGACCCGACTTTTTTATGGAAGGGTCGTGAAAAAGAAAGGGCTTATTATATGCCGTTTCCCGATTTTCAGGCGGCATTGGAAGATGGGCAGGTTACTGGTGCAAAGTCGTCCTGGTATTTTGACCTGGCCGGTGATTGGGATTTTAAGTATTTAAGCAGTTATTATCAAAAATGGTCGGATGAGTGCTGGGATAGCATTACTGTGCCTTCCTGCATTCAAATGCAGGGTTATGAAGAACCGGTTTATACCAATGTCAATTATCCGCATCCGGTCGATCCGCCATTTGTACCGGATGAAAATCCATGCAGCATTTATAAAAGAAGATTTTCGCTGCCGCCAGCCTGGCAGGGCAGAAGAACCTATCTTGTGTTTGAGGGCGTAAATTCCGCGTATTATCTTTTGATCAATGGTCAGGAGATTGGCTATAGTCAAAGCAGTCATAATATTGCCGAGTTTGAACTGACTGATTATCTGCAACCGGGTGAGAATGAAATTATGGTCAAGGTACTGAAGTGGTGTGATGGCAGTTATTTAGAAGATCAGGACTTTTTTCGCTTTACCGGAATTTTCCGGGATGTTTATTTGCTTTCCCGAAGTAATGCCCATGTCAGAGATGTTGATATTATCACCACGGAAAATAAACTAAGTATTATTGCGGAGGTGACAGAGCGGGCGGAAATTTATTTATTTGATGGCCGGCAATTGATTGCTCAAAAAGAGCTGATATCCGGGAAAGCGGAGATTGTGGTGGAAGGTGCCCGGACATGGACAGCCGAAACTCCTTACTTATATAGTCTGATTCTGGTCAGTGCAGAAGAATATTTGCCGTTTAAGGTGGGGTTTCGTAGCATAAGGGTTTCAGCAGAAGGAGAAGTGCTGGTTAACGGCTGCCCGATTAAATTAAAGGGTGTCAATTATCATAGTACTCATCCGCAAACCGGTCATACGATTAGCCGGGAAGATATTTTAAATGATTTAAAATTGATGAAAAAATTAAATATTAATGCCATCAGGACTTCACATTATCCACAAACGCCATATTTTTTAAGTTTATGTGATGAGTTGGGTTTTTATGTGATTGATGAAGCTGATATTGAAATGCATGGTTTTGTCAGTAGGTATACGGGCTGGGAATATAAATCTTATGACAAGGACTGGCTGACTGATCACCCTTTATGGGAAGAAGCATTGATGGAACGGGTCAGAAGAATGTATGAATGGGATAAAAATCATGTTTCAGTCTTGATGTGGTCCCTGGGCAATGAGTCTGGTTATGGCAGGCATTTTGATAAAATGGGCGAATGGATCAAAAGCAAGGATAAAACACGCTTGCTGCATTATGAAAGAGCCAATATGCTGGGCACTCCGGCTTTATTTGATGTAGTCAGTCATATGTATACATCGGTTGACAAATTGAAGGAAATGGCACAAGACCAGGATAAAAGGCCGGTATTTTTATGTGAGTATGCACATGCTATGGGCAATGGCCCGGGTGATGTCTATGATTATACCGAGATTTTCTATCAGCATCCTAAATTATTAGGTGGCTGTATTTGGGAATGGGCGGATCATGTGGTAGAAAGAGATGGCAAAAGATATTATGGCGGCGATTTTGGTGAATTGACCAATGACAGCAATTTTTGTGTGGATGGTCTGGTTTTTGCAGATAGGAGCCTAAAGGCCGGTTCCCGGGAAGTGGCTGCTGCTTATGCTCCGTTTCGGATAAATATAAAGGATGAAAAGGCCGGATTGGTGGAAATTGAAAATCGATTTGATTTTATCAATCTTCAGGAATTTTCGATCCAATGGTGGCTGGAAACGGATGGTCAAATGATTCAGCAAGGCATGATTAATGAGGATATTCCGGCCCGTTTATTTAAAGAAATTCAGCTGCCGATGGCTTTGCCACAAAGCCATCAGTTTGCCACGACTTTAAATTTCCGGCTATTGGATGATGCTGGTAGAGTCGGGGTCTTGGCAGGTAATCAGCGAAGGGAATCATCGGAAGAGAGAGGAGAACATGTTAATCAGAAATGGTGGGGGCTGATGGTGGAAACCGGAGTTCAGCTGGAACTTAAAACCATTCAGCGGCTAAATCAAAGATTGCTTCAGCCGGAGGATAATTTCCCGTACATTAAACAAGACCAGGATCAAATTATTTTAGGCAATGGTCAGATTCAATATGTCTTTAGCAAGCATACCGGACTATTGGAGGAGATGAAGTATGGCGAAGTAAATTTATTGACTAGTCCGCTTTGCCTTTCGGCTTTTCGGGCGCCAACCGATAATGACCGAAAAATCAAACACAGCTGGGGTTTATTTGCTGATAATCGCAGTGCCTGGAATCTGAACAGGCAATTTCATAAATGTTATCAAATAGAAGCCGAGTCAGCGGAGAATCGAATTCAGGTGATGGTGGAAGGCAGTTTGGCCGGAGTTGCCAGGGTGCCGTTTGCCAGATATCGGGCTGTTTATACTATTACCGGTGATGGCTATTTGCAGGTTAAAATTCAGGCGGGAATTGAGGAAAGATGTATTTGGCTGCCCCGGTTTGGCGTGGAATTCAGTCTTTTAAATGAGATTAATCATTTTGAATATTTTGGCAAGGGCCCTTGGGAAAATTATCAGGATTCTTCGCATTTAAGTCCGCTGGGAAGATATCAATCAACGGCGGCCGCGGAGTATGTTGCTTATGTTAAGCCGCAGGAACATGGTAATCATGAAGAAACCAGATATCTAAAACTTTATAATGCAGGAAATGATATGGGAGTCAGCGTCGAAACCGATCAGCAATTTGCCTTTCGGGTCTCGGAATATACAAGTGCAGAATTAACCGATAAAAGGCATGATTTTGAGCTGGTCAAGTCAGGCAGTACCGAGATTAGAATTGATTATAAGGTCAGCGGTTTGGGTTCCGGCAGCTGCGGACCGGAATTATTGGAAAAATACCGGCTTTTAGAAAAGGAATTGGAATTTGAATTTTATCTAAAACCGTTTCGATCTTGATTTTTAAGATGGATTGTTGGATAAGATTGTGGAGATGGTATGCTGAGTTTGCCTATAACGCTAGCAAGCTACCGCCGCGCTAATTGAATGGGGAGTGCCGGTCGAGCAACATATTTTTTCGGAAGGAGAACATGGTATTGCGCTGGGCAGTGACCAGGTGATCAATGAACAAGAAGGGCATGGATTGGCCAAACGTTGGCAGATCTGGATCGATTTAGCGATTGAATGGATCAGGGATTTGCAAGCATAAAGGCCAGATTTATTGTAAAAATTTGCAAGTATTATTTAAAATGCAGAAAAAATTTGTGCAAAACATAGAAAAAATATGGATCGGAAAAAAACTGAAAAAAAAACTTGTATTTTGTTCGGGCTTGCGTTATAATACTTGAGTTGTGATAGGAGCTGTGAAGTCGGAGGTTGCTGACAAATGATGAAAAGTCAGGTTTTCCGGCGGAGCGAGTCTAGTTCACGAAACAGACGACAAGATCACTGTACAAGGAAACAAACAGTTTAGGCGGTCGGGGATGTATGAAACACCCGGCAAGATGTACAGTCACCACTTGTCGTACCAAGCAAAACAGTACGAAAAGGAGGCGGCTTTTTTTATGGCTAAGGAAAAAATCAGAATCAGTTTAAAAGCATATGATCATGAACTCATTGATCAATCAGCAGTTAAAATCATTGAAACTGCAAAGAAGACAGGTGCAAAGGTAAGCGGACCGATTCCGTTGCCGACTAAGAAGGAAGTAGTGACCATCCTTCGCGCAGTCCACAAATATAAGGACTCCAGAGAACAATTTGAAAGAAGAACTCACAAGCGCCTGATCGATATTTTAATGCCGACAGCCAAGACCGTGGATGCTCTGATGAAATTAGAGTTACCGGCTGGTGTAGATATCAAAGTTAATGCAAAATAAGCGGTTTACAAAATAGACTTTGGGAAAATCCTTTGTCTAGTATGAACGGGAAACCGTTCCGCTGTAGAAAAACAGGAGGAAAAAAATGAAGAAAGCAATCATTGCTAAAAAAATCGGTATGACTCAAATCTTTACCGAAGACGGAACAGTGGTTCCGGTAACCGTATTGCAAGCTGGACCTTGCCCGGTGGTGCAGGTAAAAACCGTTGAAAATGATGGTTACAGTGCGGTGCAATTAGGTTTTGAAGAAAAAACCAAAAATGTGAATAAACCGGCCAAAGGACATTTTGAAAAAGCAAATGTACCTGCTCAAAGGTTTTTGAAAGAATTCCGTTTGAGTGATGCGGAAAATTATGAGATTGGACAAATGGTGACGGTTGAAAGTTTTGCTGCCGGCGATTATGTGGATGTGACAGGACGCTCTAAAGGTAAGGGTTACCAAGGCGCGATCAAACGTCATAACCAACACCGTGGACCGATGTCTCATGGTTCCAAGTATCATCGCTATGCAGGTTCGATGGGTAATGCATCTTTCCCGGGTAAGGTATTTAAAGGTAAGAAATTGCCGGGTCACATGGGTGCAGTCCAAATTACAGTACAAAATTTAGAAGTTGTGCGCGTAGATGCGGAAAACAACTTGTTATTGATTAAAGGCGCAGTTCCCGGAGCAAAAAAGACAGTTGTTACGGTAAGAAACGCTGTAAAGAAGGCTTAGTGGGAAGGAGGAACAAAAATGGCTAAAGTATCAGTATTAAATATGCAAGGCAAAAAGGTCGAAGAAATCGAATTAAATGATAGCGTATTTGGCTTGGAAGCCAATGACCATGTTGTTTATCGTGCGGTAGTAACCCAATTGGCTAATAGTCGTCAGGGAACCCAATCGGCTTTAACCAGAGGTGAAGTACGAGGCGGTGGCATCAAACCTTGGAGACAAAAAGGAACCGGTCGGGCAAGACAAGGCTCTATCCGTGCTCCGCAATGGACCGGTGGTGGTGTAGTATTTGCGCCGAAACCACGCGATTACTCCAAGCGCTTAAATAAAAAGGAAAGGCAATTGGCACTTAAAGTAGCATTGTCTGAGAAAGTAAGAAATGGTAAATTAATTGTTTTAGATACATTGGAATTTAATGAAATCAAAACCAAGAATATGGCTTCTGTTTTAAATGCTTTGGAAGTGGTAAAGGGATTGATTGTATTAGCAGATAACAACCAAAACGTCGTATTATCAGCCAGAAACATTCCGAATACTAGAACAATTCCGGTAAATAATATTAATATTTATGATTTGTTAAAGTATGAGAAATGCGTTATTACCAAAGACGCAGTAAAAGCTCTTGAGGAGGTGTATGCGTAATGGCAAACGTTCAATATTATGATGTGTTGCTTCGTCCGGTGGTGACTGAAAAATCAATGGAAATGATGGCAGAAAAGAAATATACATTCTTTGTTCACCCGGAAGCAAATAAAATCCAAATCAAAGAAGCAGTAGAAAAAATGTTCCCTGGTACAAAAGTAGACAAGGTCAACACCATGAATTATGATGGCAAAGAAAAAAGACGTGGCGTAACCAAGGGCAGAACTGCAAGAACTAAGAAAGCAATCGTTACCTTAACGGCTGAAAGCAAAGATATTGAATTCTTTGATGGAATGTAATTAGTCTGCATGCAAAATGCATGTGTGAGATAAATTGAAAGGAGCACTAATATGAAATCATATCGCCCGTATACTCCTTCCAGAAGACATATGACTGTTGCGTCTTATGATGGGCTAACCAAGAAAAAACCGGAAAAATCTCTGGTTATCAGCTTGAAGAAAAATTCTGGAAGAAACAATCAAGGTAAAATTACTGTCAGACACCGTGGTGGTGGACATAAGATTAAATATAGAATTATTGATTTTAAGAGAAATAAAGATAATATTCCGGCAAAGGTAGCGGCTATTGAGTACGATCCGAACCGGACAGCATTCATTGCCCTGCTGAACTATCAGGATGGAGAAAAGAGATATATCTTGGCTCCGGTTGGACTTAAAGTTGGCGATGTTCTGATGAGTGGTGAAAATGCCGAAGTAAAAGTTGGAAACACTTTGCCGATGGCCAATATTCCGGTTGGTTCGAATATTCACAATGTAGAAATGAAACCTGGCAAGGGCGGACAATTGGTTCGTTCAGCTGGAATGGTTGCCCAATTAATGGCTAAAGAAGGTAAGTATGCAACCCTTCGTTTGCCATCTGGTGAAATGAGAATGTTACCAATCGTTTGCCGTGCAACCATTGGTCAGGTAGGAAATACGGAACATGAACTGGTGAACATCGGAAAAGCTGGTAGAAAAAGACATATGGGTATTCGTCCAACTGTTCGCGGATCGGTTATGAATCCGAATGATCACCCGCATGGTGGTGGTGAGGGAACAACTCCAATCGGACTTAAGAATCCGAAGACTCCTTGGGGTAAACCGGCACTTGGTCTTAAGACAAGAAAGAAAAAGAAGAATTCCACAAAATATATTGTTCACGCACGTAGTAAGAACAAATAGGCATAGGAGGTTTAAGTAGATGGCACGTTCGTTAAAAAAAGGACCTTTTGCCGATGAGCATTTAATGAAAAAAGTCGAAGAGGCAAAGGCAAGCGGAAATAAGCAGGTAATTAAAACATGGTCGAGACGTTCCACGATTTTTCCGGAAATGGTTGGCTTAACCATCGCAGTATATGATGGTCGCAAACATATTCCGGTGTATATCAGTGAGGACATGGTTGGACATAAGTTGGGAGAGTTTTCCTTGACCAGAACTTATAAAGGCCATATTAAATCAGAGAAAAAAGGAAAAAGATAGCGAAGGAGGATCATTTAAATGGCTAAAGGACATAGAAGTCAGATTAAGAAGGAAAGAAACAGCGTCAAGGATACAAGACCTAGAGCTAAAGTTTCGTTCGCTCGTGTTTCTCCGACCAAAGCTAATTTCGTATTAAAGGCAATTCGCGGTAAAAAAGTCGGACAAGCACTTGGTATTTTGGCGTACAATTCCAGATATGGTGCAGAAGTGATCGGCAAACTTTTACGCTCAGCAGTTGCCAATGCAGAAAATAACAATGGGATGGACGTAAATCGTCTTTATATTGAAGAAGCATATGCTAACCAGGGACCGATTATGAAAAGAATTCGTCCAAGAGCGCAAGGCAGAGCATTTCGAATTGAAAAGAAAACAAGTCACATTACAATTGTGTTGAACGAGATGAAAGACAAATAAGGAGGTTAAGCATGGGTCAAAAAGTAAATCCTCATGGCTTACGGGTCGGTATTATTAAAGATTGGGATTCTAAATGGTTTGCCGAAAAAGAATATGCCGATTATTTAGTGGAAGACTATAAGCTGAGAGAATACCTGAAAAAACGCTTGTACAGCGCTGGTATTTCCAATATTGAAATTGAAAGAGCATCGAAAAGAGTTCGCTTTAACATATATACTGCTAAACCGGGAATTATTATCGGTAAGGGCGGAGAATCGATTGAGAAGTTAAAGAATGATTTGGAAAAAAGAACCGATTCTCAAGTTATGATTAATGTTATTGAAATCAAAAAGCCGGAATTAAATGCAACTCTGACTGCTGAAAATGTGGCTCAACAATTGGAAAACCGGATTTCTTTCCGTCGGGCGATGAAGCAAGTGATTGGCAGAACCATGAAATCCGGTGCAAAAGGTATTAAAGTAACCTGTTCCGGTCGCCTTGGCGGTGCGGAAATTGCTCGTGGCGAAAGCTATGCAGAAGGAACTATTCCACTGCAAACATTAAGAGCAGACATTGATTATGGCTTTGCAGAAGCAAATACAACTTATGGCAAAATTGGAGTCAAGGTTTGGATTTATAAGGGCGAAATACTTCCTGAAAAAGTAAAAGCGTCAAGCGAAGGGAGCGAAAAATAAATGTTAATGCCAAAGAGAACAAAATATCGTAAGCAATTCCGGATGAAAATGCGCGGAAGAGCAACTCGTGGAAATAAAATCAGTTACGGTGAATATGGCATCGTAGCAATGGAGCCGGGCTGGATTAAATCCAATCAAATTGAAGCAGCCCGTATCGCAGCAACACGTCACATGCGTCGTGGCGGTAAATTATGGATTAAGATTTTCCCGGATAAACCAATTACTGCAACCCCGGCTGAAACACGTATGGGTAAAGGTAAAGGTTCGGTAGAATACTATGTAGCAGTTGTTCGGCCAGACCGCGTTATGTTTGAGATCAGCGGTGTCAGTGAAGCCGTTGCAAAAGAAGCGTTAAGACTTGCGACACATAAGTTGCCGATCAAGTGCAAGGTAGTGTCGAAAGCTGACTTAGAAGGCGGTGAGTAGAATGAAAACATCAAAATATATGGAAGAATTATTAAATAAATCCGTAACGGAATTAAATGAAGATCTTGTGAGCGCGAAGAAAGAGCTTTTTAATCTGAGATTTCAAAATGCGACCAACCAATTAAGCAATACCGGCCGTATTAAAGAAGTTCGTAGAAACATTGCCAGAATCCAAACTGTTCTTACTGCTCAAAGAAATAAGGCATAGCCGAAGGAGGATTAGATCATGGCAGAAGAAAGAAAAATGAGAAAAACTCGGGTCGGTATCGTTTCGAGTGACAAAATGGACAAGACCATCACTGTAAAGGTCGAAACCAACGTAAAGCATCCGTTATACGGAAAAGTAGTAAAACAAACCAAGAAATTAAAAGCGCATGATGAAAATAACGAGTGTAAAATCGGCGACAGAGTGCGTGTTATGGAAACCAGACCATTATCGAAAGATAAGCACTGGAGATTAGTAGAAATTATCGAAAAAGCAAAATAGATGCGAAATAGGAGGTACGGAAGATGATTCAACAAGAATCAAGATTAAAGGTGGCAGACAATACCGGCGCCAAAGAACTACTTTGCATTCGCGTCATGGGTGGATCTACCAGAAGATATGCGAGAATTGGTGATGTAATCATTGCGACTGTTAAGAGCGCAACACCAGGCGGCGTTGTTAAAAAAGGCGATGTAGTCAAGGCCGTTGTTGTACGCACAACCAACCAAACCAGAAGAAGTAACGGTTCTTATATCCGTTTTGATCAAAATGCAGCGGTTATTTTAAGAGAAGATGGAACCCCGAGAGGAACCCGTATTTTCGGACCGGTTGCCAGAGAGTTAAGAGAGAAAAATTACATGAAGATTTTATCTCTTGCCCCGGAAGTTCTTTAGGAGGATATAGGCATGAATATGAAAATTAAAGTAAATGATAAAGTAAGAATCATTGCCGGCAAAGACAAGGGCAAAGAAGGAAAAGTATTAAAAGTTGATCATAAAAATCGCAAGGTACTGGTCGAAGGAATTGCTAAGGCAACTAAGCACAGCAAACCAAATGCGATGAATCGTCAGGGTGGCATTGTTCACCAGGAGGCTTTTATTGATGTATCCAATGTAATGTATCTTCATGACGGCAAACCTACTCGTCTGGGCGTGAAAGTAGTTCAGGAAGAAGTAGATGGCAAAATGAAGAATGTTCGATATCGCGTTGCCAAGTCAACCGGCGATGTGATTGACAATAAGAGGAGGTAAGAGCATTGAGTCGATTCAGAGTAAAATACCAAGAGCAAATTGTTGATGAGTTAAAGAAGAAATTTAATTATAAAAGCGTAATGCAAGTACCCAAAATTGAAAAGATTGTTATCAATATGGGCGTTAATGATGCCAAAGATAATGCCAAAGCGCTTGAAAACGCAGTTGCAGAACTGGGTTTGATTACCGGTCAAAAGCCGTTAATTACCAAAGCTAAAAAATCAATTGCTGCGTTTAAATTAAGAGAAGGCATGAACATCGGCTGCAAAGTTACTTTGCGCGGCGACAAGATGTATGAGTTCTTAGATCGTTTGATTTCGGTCGCATTACCTCGGGTAAGAGATTTTCGTGGCGTAAATCCGGATTCGTTTGACGGACGCGGCAATTATGCACTGGGAATTAAAGAGCAAATCATTTTCCCGGAAATTCAATATGATAAGGTAGACAAAGTTCGTGGAATGGACGTTATTATTGTAACTACCGCTCAAAGTGATGAAGAAGGCCGTGAACTATTGACCCAATTTGGTATGCCATTTAGAAAATAGGAGGAAGCTATGGCTAAAAAATCAATGATTATTAAACAGCAACGCGAACCTAGATTTTCTACTCAAGGTTATACACGTTGCAGAATCTGCGGAAGACCTCACGCAGTATTAAAGAAGTTTGGCATTTGCAGAGTATGTTTCAGAGAATTAGCATATAAGGGACAAATCCCGGGCGTAAAGAAAGCCAGCTGGTAAGAAAGAGAGGAGGAATCAATTATGACAATGACAGATCCGATTGCAGATATGCTTACAAGAATCCGTAATGCCAATATCGCAAAGCATGACTATGTAAAAGTTCCTTCATCCAAAATGAAGTTGGCGATCGCTGATATTTTGGAAAAAGAAGGATATATCAAAGGATATAAAGTTTTAGAAGACGGAAAGTTCCCGGAAATTCAAATTGAATTAAAATATGGAGAAAACAAGAATGAAAAGGTTATTTCCGGTTTGAAAAAGATCTCTAAGCCGGGACTTCGTGTATATGCAAGCAAAGACCAATTACCAAGAGTGCTTGGTGGACTTGGAATTGCGATCATCTCTACAAACAAAGGTGTAATCACCGACAAAGAAGCCCGCAAACAAAATGTAGGCGGCGAAGTACTTGCTTTCATTTGGTAGAGCAAAGATTCACAGGCAACATCTCAAAGGCGAAATGATAGCGAAGAGTTTTCGCTGTCCCAATGAAACCACAAGGAGGAAATAAAATGTCCAGAATAGGAAGAATGCCGATTACCGTTCCGGCAGGAGTTACATTTGACTTAAAGGAAAATAATTTCTTAACGGTAAAAGGACCAAAAGGTCAGTTACAAAGACAACTTCCGGTAGAAATGAAGATCGAAGTTGATGGTGCGGAAGTAAAAGTAACTCGTCCAAACGATTTAAAGAAAATGAAGTCTTTACATGGCTTGACCAGAACCTTGATCAATAACATGGTAGTGGGTGTAACCGAAGGCTATGAAAAGAAATTGGAGATTAACGGTGTTGGTTACAAGGCCAGCAAAAATGGAAAACAACTTGATTTAGCTCTCGGTTATTCTCATCCGGTGGTGATGAGCGACCCGGAAGGTATTGAATCAACCGTTGAAAACAACATCATTACCGTTCGCGGAATTGATAAAGAAAAAGTTGGTCAATATGCAGCCGAAATTAGATTTAAGAGATTGCCTGAACCATATAAAGGCAAGGGTATTAAGTATGTTGGAGAAATTATCCGTCGCAAAGAAGGAAAGACTGCTAAATAGATAAGGAGTGAATCAAGATGATAAATAAAATTTCCAAGGTGAAAAACCGGGTTAAAAAGCATAAAAAGCTCCGTCAAACACTGAATGGAACGGCTGAGCGGCCAAGACTTTCGGTGTATCGTAGCAATAATCATATTTACACACAAATCATTGATGATGTCAAAGCGCATACATTAGTTGCCGCCTCCTCTCGCACGGCAGGCTTAGATAAGACCAATGATGTGGAAGCTGCCAAGGCTGTAGGTAAAGCAATTGCTGAAAAAGCCAAAGCCAAAGGAATTGAAGTAGTAGTATTTGACAGAGGCGGCTACAAGTACCATGGTAAAATCAAAGCATTAGCAGAGGCTGCTCGTGAAGCAGGCTTACAATTCTAAGGAGGCAAATATGAGAAATCAAATGATAGATGCCAGCGCTTTAGATCTTCAGGAAAGAGTAGTTGCTATTCGCCGTGTCACCAAAGTAGTAAAAGGTGGTCGTAATTTCCGTTTTGCTGCATTGGTAGTAGTCGGTGATGGCAATGGTCATGTTGGATACGGTATTGGTAAATCCACTGAAATTCCGGAAGCAATTCGTAAAGGCGCGCAAGATGCAAAGAAAAAATTAATTAATGTACCGATTGATGAAAATAGTTCAATTCCACATAACTGGACAGGTAAGTTCGGAAGTGCATCGGTTCTCTTAATGAGAGCACCGGAAGGTACCGGCGTTATTGCTGGTGGACCGGCGCGTGCGGTTCTTGAGTTAGCAGGAATTCGTAATATCAGAACTAAATCGCAAGGTTCTAACAACAAGACCAATGTAGTATCTGCTACGATTGAAGCGCTGAAAGGACTGAAAACTCCGGAGCAAGTCAGCAGACTGCGCGGCAAATCAATCAGCGAGATATTAGGATAGGAGGGTCTTAAGATGGCAAAAATTAAAATTACTTTAGTAAAATCGACCATCGGTGCAATTCCAAAGCATCGTGCAACCGCAAAAGCTTTGGGCCTGAATAAAATGCATAAAACAGTTGTGCAAGAAGATAATGATTCCATTCGTGGAATGATTCATCAAATTCAACATTTAGTAAAAGTAGAAAAAGCGGAAGCATAACGAGAGAAAAGGAGGTGCAAGCTGTGAACTTATCAGAGTTAAATCCTGCACAGGGTGCAACAAAAAGAACAATTCGCAAAGGTCGCGGAGAAAGCTCGGGAAAAGGTAAAACTTCCGGACGTGGACACAAAGGTCAAAACGCCAGATCTGGCGGTGGAGTACGTCCGGGCTTTGAAGGCGGACAAATGCCTTTAATCAGAAGACTTCCCAAACGCGGATTTGTCAATCGTAATAGTAAGGAAATCATCGGCATTAATGTTGATGCTTTAGAAAGATTTGAAAATGGAGCCGTTGTGGATGTCAATACTTTAATCGAAGCCGGTATCGTTAAGAATCCGAGAGATGGTGTGAAATTACTTGGAAACGGCGAAATCAGCAAGAAATTAACAGTAAAATTAAATGCATTCAGTAAATCAGCGGTGGAAAAAATTGAAGCTGCCGGTGGAAAGACTGAGGTGATCTAGGTGCTAAATACACTGAAAACAGCATTCAAAGTTGAAGATGTTAGAAAGCGAATTGTCTTTACATTATTGATGTTTGTTGTCATTCGCTTAGGTGCGAATGTTCCGATTCCGGGAATTAATACAGCAGCATTACAAGGTGTTTTCGCCAATAGCGAAGGTTTGCTCAGTATGTTAGATGCTTTTTCAGGCGGAGCATTTAGAAATATGACCTTGTTTGCTTTGGGTATTATTCCCTACATTAACTCCTCGATTATTATGAATCTTCTGACCATTGCGATTCCAGTGCTGGAAGAGATGCAAAAGGAGGGTGAGGATGGCCGGAAGAAAATTGCCACCATTACCCGTTATGTGACTATGGTATTGGCTTTGATTCAGGCAATTGCTATCACCATTACCTTAAACGCTCAAGGGATGTTTATTGAGTGGAATTTCTTCAGCGGATTGGTATCGATATCAGCTATGGTAGCCGGAACAGCCTTTTTAATGTGGCTGGGTGAACGGATCAATGAAAGAGGAATTGGTAACGGTATCTCTTTGATCATTGCCATTAATATTCTTTCTGGTTTACCGGCGGGAGTACGTTTGATTACTGACTTGTTTAATGACAACAGATATTTGGCAATTATTCTGTTATTGGCCGGATTTTTGGCCATGATCATTGTAATTGTTCTGATTCAGTTAGGCGAAAGAAGAATTGCGGTTCAATATGCAAAAAGAATGCAAGGCAGAAAAGTGTATGGCGGTCAATCGACCTACATTCCTTTAAAAGTAAATATGGCTGGTGTTATCCCGGTTATTTTTGCCTCTTCCTTGCTGGGATTTCCGCAAACCATTGCCGGATTTTTTACTGCCCAACCAACGGGCGTTCTGGCAAGTGTGTTGGATTTCTTAAATTACTACAGAAATCCTTTCGGAACCTTATTGTATTTTATTTTAACAATTGCTTTTGCATATTTTTATACAGCAATCATCTTCAATCCATATGAAGTATCAGATAATATGAAGAAAAACGGTGGTTTTATTCCGGGTATTCGTCCGGGAAAACCGACTATGGAATATTTAACTACGGTGTTAAACCGCATGGTATTTATTGGTGGCTTTATTTTAGCAGTGATTTCAGTGGTACCGATTTTATTGAATTGGGCAGCCAAAGTCCAAATTACATTTGGTGGAACTTCTCTGATCATTGTGGTTGGTGTAGCTTTAGAAACCATTAATCAAATTGAGTCACAGTTAATTACCAGACATTACAAAGGCTTTTTAAATGTCTGATAAAAACAGGAAGATTGTTCAGCATCCGGAAATTATTGAAAAAACTATTTATTTTAAGTTGGCTTATGCCCGGTAGTTTTTACAATAATTTCTATCCGGAGCTTGAGCAGATGGATGACAAATAGACCATAAACAGGCATAAGTGGAGGGAATTATGAATATCATTATGTTAGGTGCACCAGGAGCAGGAAAAGGGACACAAGCAAAACGTTTAGCGGAAGGATATGGAATCCCGCATATTTCTACGGGTGACATTCTGCGCAGCAATATCAGTCGGGGAACAGAGCTTGGTCAAAAAGCGAAAGGTTTTATTGATGCTGGGGCGCTGGTACCGGATGATTTGGTTATTCAATTGGTGGCGGACAGACTGGAAGAAGAGGATGCCAAAGCCGGCTTTATCTTTGATGGTTTTCCCCGTACCATTCCCCAAGCCCAAAGCCTTGATCAAATGCTGAAAGAAAAAGGCCGAAAAATTGAGTTTGCAGTTAATATTGATGTGCCTGATCAAGTGATTGTTGAGCGGATGAGTGGCAGAAGATTTTGTATTAACTGCGGAGCATCCTATCACACTGAATATCTCAAACCCCAAACTGAAGGGGTTTGTGATAAATGTGAAGGCGAATTAGCACTGCGCAAGGATGATGAGCCGGAAACGGTCTTAAAACGTCTGGAAGTCTATCATGATCAGACAGAACCATTAATTGCGTACTATCGTAATAATGGAGTATTAAAAGAAGTTGATGGAACCAAAGAAGTTGCTGAAATTTTAGCAGAAATTCGTAAGCAGTTAGGATATTAATCATGGCAATTCATATTAAAACACCACAAGAAATTGCTTATCTGCGTGAGGCAGGTAAGATTGTGGCGGAAACACATTTATATTTGGAAAGCCAACTGGCAGTCGGGATGTCTACCTATGATTTGGACAAATTAGGAGAGGAATTTATTCGTAAATTTGGAGCGATACCATCTTTCCTAAATTATGAAGGTTATCCGGCCAGTATTTGTATTTCCATTAATGATGAAGTGGTGCATGGCATTCCCAGTAAAAAACGCTTTTTTAAAGAAGGTGATGTCGTTAGTCTGGACATTGGAGCTTATAAAAACGGTTACCATGGGGATGCGGCCAGAACGCATATTATCGGCAATGCGCCGGCAGAAGTTAAAAGGTTGGTTGAAGTAACCAAAGAGAGCTTTTTTAAAGGAATGGAAATGGTTAAACCGGGAAATCACCTGTATCAGATTTCCGGAGCCATTCAGGACTATGTTGAGGCTAATGGATTTTCAGTAGTCAGAGATCTGGTTGGCCATGGCGTTGGCAGAGAATTGCACGAGGAACCGCAAATTCCAAATTATCGTCCACGGGGCGAAGGCAGAGGACCCAGGCTTCGGGCCGGGATGGTGATTGCAGTCGAGCCAATGGTCAATATGGGACGATATGAAGTCAGGATCCTGGCGGATGATTGGACAATTGTTACCTTAGACCATTCTATTTCCGCGCATTACGAGCATACATTGGCGATTACCGAAGATGGGTATGAGCTGCTGACAATGTGAGGTTAGGCAATGCAAGACATAAATATCGGGCAATTAATCTTTTCCAAAGCGGGACGTGATAAGGGCAATCCTTTTCTGGTCGTGGAAGTGGCGGAAGGATATGTGTATCTGGTGGATGGCAAAATGCGCCGACTGGATCAGCCGAAAAAGAAGAAAATCAAGCATATTCAGCCAACGCATTGGATAAGTCACGATTTAGCAGAAGAAATTCGATCGTACGGAAAATTAACCAATGCCGATATTCAAAAGGAAATTGCTGCATTGGTTGAAAAAAACACGGAAAAGGAGGAATAGGAGTGTCGAAAAAAGATGTCATTGAAGTGGAAGGCCAAGTAGTTGAAAAATTACCAAACGCCATGTTCCAGGTTAAATTGGAAAACGGGCATATCATTTTAGCGCATATCAGCGGAAAATTAAGAATGAATTATATTCGCATTCTTCCTGGTGATACGGTAACGATTGAAATGTCGCCATATGACTTATCAAAAGGAAGAATTATTTGGAGAGATAAATAAAAGCGATTTGCTAAAGAAAATAATAGCTAAATCATAAAGTTGTGGTGATAAATCACCAAGGAAGAAAGGAGATACTGGAATGAAAGTTAGATCTTCGGTAAAACCTATTTGCGAGAAGTGTAAAATCATCAAACGCAAGGGTAGAGTTATGGTTATTTGTGAAAATAAAAAGCACAAACAAAAACAGGGCTAACAGCATTTGAGTGCGTTTAGTTTTTTTAGCATCGAAGATTGTCTGAATGACAGCAATCTTGCGCAGCAAGTTGCGAGAATGAAGACAAGTTCCAAGCGCAGCGCAGGACAAGATGCAAAAAAACTGTAATCAAATGCGCTAACAGCATTTGAATGCGTTTAGTCTATGACTTGCTAAAATCATAAATAAATATTGCTTTTTCTAAAGAAATAAGCTATAATAACAATTTAGAAAATGTATTGAAAATGGCGATTGCTGAGCATAAGCAAAGCACTTTTTTTCTCTGTGGCAGGGAGTTGCTGCCACTGTAGAAAAATCGTAGTCGGTTAATATATTTAGGATAGTATTAATTTCACCGCTTTCCTATTATCCGAAATATATTAGCTATACGGAGTCAGGAGTTTCTGTAAATTATCTGTTTATGGGAGTGGACTTCCGGTTCGATATATAATTAATATTACCATTAAACATAAGATAATATTTGGAGGTGTAAAGAACGGATGGCACGTATTGCTGGTGTTGACTTACCAAGAGAAAAAAGAATTGAAATCGGATTAACATATATTTATGGGATTGGACGCCCGAGCTCAAACAAAATCTTACAAGAAGCGGGAATCAGTCCGGATACTCGTGTAAAAGATTTAACCGATAGCGAAGTGGCAAAGCTCAGAGATATCATTGACTCACAAATGGTGGTGGAAGGTGATTTAAGAAGAGATGTTGCTCTCAATATCAAAAGATTGATGGAAATTGGCTGCTATCGTGGAATTCGTCATCGTAAGGGATTGCCTGTCAGAGGACAAAAAACTAAGACGAATGCCAGAACGAGAAAAGGACCGAGAAGAACAGTTGCCAATAAGAAGAAATAATAAGAAGGAGGTTTGAGATTCGTGGCTAAGAAGAATGTTGTAAAAAGAGTCGCTAAAAAGCGCGTAAAAAAGCATATTGAACGTGGACAAGCACATATTCAATCCAGCTTTAATAATACAATTGTGACCTTAACTGATATAGAAGGCAATGCCTTAAGTTGGGCAAGCAGTGGCGGACTTGGTTTCCGTGGCTCAAAGAAATCTACTCCATATGCCGCACAAATGGCAGCAGAAACTGCAGCCAAAGCAGCAATGGTTCATGGACTTAAGACAGTAGAAGTAATGGTAAAAGGACCGGGTTCGGGACGTGAGGCAGCTATTCGTGCGCTTCAATCGGCTGGTCTTGAAGTAACAAGCATTAAGGATGTAACTCCGGTACCACATAACGGATGTCGTCCGCCGAAAAGAAGAAGAGTATAACCGTCAATCCTTATGATACAAGATCAAAGGAGGGTCTTTAATAATGTTTGAGTTTGAAAAACCAAAAATTGATATTCAGGAAATATCAGAAGACAGTTGTTATGGTCGGTTTGTAATTGAGCCTTTAGAAAGAGGTTATGGCACGACTTTGGGAAATTCCCTGCGCCGGATTATGCTTTCCTCTTTACCGGGTTATGCAGTAACCAGTATCAAAATTGATGGTGTTTTACATGAATTTTCTACCATTCCGAATGTCAAAGAAGATGTGACGGAAGTGATTTTAAACATAAAGAAACTTGCGATCAAAGGAAATACTAATTCCTCAGAACCGAAAGTTGCCTACATTGAATTTGAAGGCGAGGGAGTGGTAACGGCGGCTGATATCAAAACCGATTCAGATATTGAAATTGTCAATCCGGACCAAGTGATTGCGACCCTTGATGGCGGCAGTGACTCTAAGCTGTTTATGGAATTGACTATGGTTCGCTCGCGCGGTTATGTGCCGGCTGAGAAAAACAAAATGGAAGAGCAGCCGATTGGCATGATTCCGGTTGATTCTATTTTTACCCCGGTAAAAAGGGTGAATTTGATTGTTGAAAATACCAGAGTTGGAGAGATTACTGACTTTGATAAATTGACATTAGAGGTTTGGACAAATGGAGCAATCGCACCGGATGAAGCCGTTTCTTTAGCAGCTAAGGTACTGAATGAACATTTAAACTTGTTTATTGATCTTTCTGAAAATGCTAAAAATGCAGAAGTAATGATTGAGAAGGAAGAAAATGACAAGGAAAAAGCACTGGAAATGAGCATTGATGAATTAGAACTTTCCGTTCGTTCCTACAATTGCCTCAAACGTGCCAATATTAATACAGTTGAGGAGTTGATTAATAAGACTCCAGATGAAATGATGAAAGTTCGAAATCTTGGTCGTAAGTCCTTAGACGAAGTTCTGGCTAAGTTAAGTGAACTGAATCTTTCGCTAAGACCGAATAATGAATAGTTGAAATAAAGGAGGATACCCAATGTCTGCGTATCGTAAGCTCGGCAGAACATCCGGACAACGGAAAGCGCTGCTTAGAAATCAAGTTACAGCATTGCTGTATCATGGTAAGATTAAGACTACCGAAACCAAAGCAAAAGAAATTCGTAAAATTGCAGAGAAATTAATTACTCTTGCTGTAAAGGAAAAAGATAATTTCACAGAAGTTACGGTTACCCAAAAGGTTCCAAAGAAAACTGCCGATGGAAAGCGTGTGAAAGAAGTTGTAGACGGCAAGAAGGTAACACAATATGAAGAAGTAACCAAGACGGTGAAAAAAGACAATCCAACCAGAATGAATGCCAGAAGAAAAATGCTTCAAGTATTGTATCCTGTAACTGAAGTTCCGGCAGAAAATGCCAAAAGACGCACCAATACCAAACAAGTAAACTTAGTTGATAAGTTATTTGATGATATTGCTCCAAAGTATGTTGACCGTAAGGGTGGATATACCAGAGCGATTAAGTTGGGTGCAAGAAAAGGCGATGCCGCTGAAGTGGTAATTTTAGAATTAGTATAGGAGATAGAGGGATTAAGATAGCTTAATCCCTTTTTCCATAAGGGAGAAAACAAGTGATTACGGCGAAAAATGTCAGACATGACTACAAGATCGAGCAGGAAGAGGGGAATGAAAAATTCTTCCGGGCATTGGATGATATCAGTTTAGAAATAAGAAAAGGAAGTTTTATTGCTATTTTAGGGCATAATGGCTCAGGTAAATCAACTTTTGCCAAGCATTTAAATGGTTTTTTATTTCCAACGGCCGGTAGCATTGTTGTTAATGGAATAGAAACGACAGATACAGAACATATTTGGGAGCTGCGGAAAAATGTGGGGATGGTTTTTCAGAATCCCGATAATCAAATTATTGGCAGTGTGGTTGAGGAAGATACCGCTTTTGGACCGGAAAATTTGGGGGTTCCCAGTGAAGAAATACAGTTTGTGGTAGATGAGGCATTAAGCTCTGTGCGGATGCAGGCCTATGCCAAACATTCCCCGAATAAGTTGTCCGGTGGTCAGAAACAAAGGATTGCCATTGCCGGCGTGCTGGCTATGAAGCCAAGCTGCATTGTGTTTGATGAACCGACTGCCATGCTTGACCCAAGTGGTCGTAAGGAAGTTTTAAAAACGATTAAGCGCTTAAACAGAGAAGGTATTACTACGATTTTAATTACCCACTATATGGAAGAGGCAATTGCAGCTGACCATATTTTTGTAATTGAGCAGGGAAAGATTGCCCTGGAAGGAAATCCTCAACAAATTTTTTCACAGGTTGAAAAAATGAAAGCTTTGGGTTTGGATGTGCCGCAGGCAGCTGAATTGGCTTATCGGTTAAAGCAGGACGGATATGCTTTAACCGGTCAGGAATTAACTATGGAGGAGATGGTGGAGGTATTATGTCGATTACGATAAAAAATTTAAATTATGTTTATTCAGTCGGAACTCCATTTGAAAAACAGGCTTTGACCGATATTAATCTGGAAATCAAAGATGGTGAATTTGTCGGTATCATTGGACATACCGGCAGTGGCAAATCGACTTTGATTCAACATATGAATGGTTTGGTACGGGCAACTTCCGGTGAAATAGAGGTTTGTGGCCATAAGATCAGCAAAGACAGCAAAGATTTAGGAAAACTCAGACAGGAAGTCGGACTGGTCTTTCAATATCCGGAACATCAGTTGTTTGAGCTGACAGTCGCTAAAGATATTGCTTTTGGACCGAAAAATATGGAGCTAAGCGAGGCTGAGATAAAGAGCAGAGTAAAAGAAGCCTGCGAACTAGTGGGTTTGGCGGATAGACATATGGAAAAATCGCCATTTGAATTATCCGGTGGACAAAAGCGGCGGGTGGCGATTGCCGGAGTGCTGGCCATGAAACCCAAGGTCTTGATTTTAGATGAGCCGACAGCCGGACTTGACCCCAAGGGCCGGGACAGTATTTTAAATCAAATCAGGCAGCTCCATCGTCAGACCGGGATGACGATTATTTTGGTGTCGCATAGCATGGAAGATGTGGCCGAATATGTGGACCGAGTGATTGCTATGGATAAGGGAAAAATTATCTTAGATGGCGATCCGCATCAAGTCTTTAGTCAAAGAGAAACTTTGCTGGCAGTGGGACTGAATGTTCCGCAAATTACCGAGCTAGTCTATCAACTCAGGGAAAAAGGCTTTGATATTCCGGACAATATAATTACTATTGAGGAAGCCCTGCCATGGATCAAAAAAAATATCAATAAGTAGGAGAAGCAGATGAAACAAAATACAATTAAGCTAATGACTAATCTCAATAAGGCAAAAGCAGGGACAGCTTCGATGTTTTTCTTGGCACTTATTCTTTCAGGCGGCATTTTGATTAAGCAGGAAAAAAATAGCTTTTTGATGATTCTTTATTTTGTTTGTGCATTGATTGTGTTTTTTAACTTTTTATTTTTTCTGAAAAAATTGAGAACAAAGTCGGCAATTCTGGAAATTGATGACAGGGGAATTATGGATAACAGTTCGGCACTGGCTTTAGGAGTTGTTCCGTGGGAAGATATTAAAATCGTGAGAATTACTTCATTTTGGGGAACTAAATATATTGGACTTGATTTAATTGATGAACAGAAATATTATCAAAAATATTTTTGGCTGAAGAGAATAATAGCGGAACTAAATAAGAAACTGGGAATGGCCAGTATCAATATTTCCTTGGAGCTGGCTGGCCAAAAAGTAGATGATATATATCCACAAATTATGGAAATACAAAAACAATGGCAGGCTACAAAGGCATTGGCGGAACTAGAAACGGGCAGAAAGGCAAATAAATGATCAGGGATATTACAATTGGACAATATTATCCGGCCGAGTCGGTGATTCATCGACTTGACCCGAGAACTAAGGTGATAATGAGCTTTGTGTTTATTATTTCTCTGTTTTTAACAACCGATATTCGCCTTTATTTGGCAGTTGGAGCATTGGTTTTGGGAATGGCCAGGCTGTCTAAAGTGCCATTGTCTTTTATGCTGCGCGGACTTAAAACCATCTTTATCATTATTATTTTTACTGTGGCTTTTAATTTATTTCAAACTCCCGGGACGCAGGTTTGGTGGCAATGGTCATTTTTGCGAATTACCAGGGAAGGGGTATTATCAGCAACTGCCATGGCCATGCGGCTGATCCTGCTGATTGTCGGTTCTTCCTTTTTGACCTTAACCACTCCGCCGGTGTCTTTAACCGATGCCATTGAAAGCCTGTTAAAGCCATTTGAAATCATTAAAGTACCGGCCCATGAAATTGCCATGATGATGTCAATTGCTCTGCGTTTTATTCCGATTTTACTGGAAGAAACGGATAAGATTATGAAAGCTCAATTAGCCAGAGGGGCTAATTTTGAACAAAAAGGAATGATCAAAAAAGCTAAGGCCATGCTACCACTATTAGTACCTCTCTTTTTATCAGCCTTTCGCCGGGCCGATGATTTGGCGCTGGCCATGGAAGCCCGCTGCTATCGTGGCGGCAAAGGCAGGACAAAGTTTAAACCACTGAAATATAAAATGCGGGATTATCTTGCCTATGGCTTAATGGTAGGCTATTTAGGATTGATTCTTTTATTAAATTGGGCTTTATAGTGAAGTTTTAAGTGCATATGAAATTGAGTATGGCGGGTTTTCGGTAATCCGTAGGCGTTGTCTGAGGACATTCGATTTTATCAGAAAAAATAACGCTTGCTCATGTGTTTTGAAACGATCAGGGAGGCATTATGATGAAAAGAAAGAATGAATACAAATTGGGCATTGGCACTTTAACAACCGCTTTGGGTAATTTGGTCTATGATGTTGCCTGTAATATTGTATTATCCAACTTTAGTGGCCGAAGTTCTCTTTATACAGCCATTTATCAAAGTTCGGAATTGGTGATCGGAATTTTGGTCAATTTATTTGGAGGCGTATTTTCCGACAGAGCTAATGACAAACGCAAAATACTGGTTGTGACCGATTTGCTTTGCGCTCTATCCTGCTTTGGGCTTGCCTTTTTTACTAATTCTCCTTATTTAATTTCGGCCATTATCCTGGTTAATATTTTACTGGCTTTATTTTCCTCCTTTAATTCACCAGCCATCAGCTCAATTGTAAAATTTGCTTTGGAAGAGGATAGAATCGGCAGATATAATTCGATAATCAGAGGAATGAAAGAAGTTGTCAGGGTGTCAGCACCGGTGATTTCGATCTTCCTTTTGGATGTATTGGGTTTTCGGGGAGTGGTGCTGTTTAATGCTGCTACTTTTTTGATATCGGCTCTGTTTGAAATGTATTTGTATTTGCCTGAAATAGAGAAAGAAAAAATAAAGTCCGGGATATGGAAAGATATGAAAGAAGGACTGGATTTTATTTTTCATAGTAAAGCTTTATTTTTACTGATTCTATTTGGGGCTTTGGTTAATTTCTTTTTTGCTGGCTTAGGCTTATTTTTGCCCTATACCAAGAACTTTTTTAAGGAAAGTTTCCTTAATCCCTATGTCATTTTTAAGAGTACAGGGGCCGTGGGCGGGATTGCCGCCGCTCTTTTTGCCTACATCCTGAATAAGCAAAAGACACAAAGAATGATAATCTACATTGTGTTTTGCGGAATATCGATCCTTTTGCTTTATTCTGCGATCCAAATGCAAACATTGATCCTTGGTGCTATTGCAGCCTTTGGATATAGTTTTTTTCTGTCCTGTTTTAATATTACTTTTATGACCAATGTGCAAATAAATACACCGGAAGAATATATTGGCCGGGTTTTTTCGGTAATCTATACTCTGCTCATTTTATTTATGCCGGTGGGCAGTTTTTTATTTAGTGCCTTGTTTACAACCGATAATGCCAGTTCCTATTTGGTCATTGGCTTGGGGATCATTGCAGTATCGCTGGGAACTTTGGTGCTTAGCAGGAGGATAGAAAAAAAGCCGAAAGATATGTCCGGTTGAAGTGAAAGCTTTCGGCCACAAAAGGTATACTTCTTTGGATAAATTTATTGCGAAATACCCGGATAGAATTCTGGAAAAATACTTAGTATATACCAAAAATGTAACGAAAGAGGGAGAAATTTGGCCAATCCAATGTTATATGATGCCTTTTTTGGAATAAAGAAGATTTTGACAGAAAAAATCTGTCGACCCTCGGTAGTGTAAATTCCCCGGGAGATCGACAGATACTTTACTATAAAGGGATAGAATTGAATTATGCTTATAAGGAATCTTAAAGTTCATCGGGTTATTATAAAATAAAGCTTTACTAAATCAGGTAAATGGAAGTGGTGAAATAGAATAAATGAGAAAGAATACTCTTGCATTAGGGTATTCTTTTTTTCGTTCCATTCATCAAGCTTGTCCAAAATGTTTTTAGAATTTAGCAGCTTAGAATAGATCTTATGGATTCTTTATTTTTATGGATTACACTTTGGATGACAGCAAAATAGTGTTTGAATGGAGATAGAATATGAAACTGGTATGGAAAAATAGGAAAACGAGTGTCCTACAGGCAATCAAGCATTACAAACAACAGGTACAAAGTCATCAAAGGGAAAAACAACAAGAAATCGGAAAAGACGTAAGGATAAAGCTTCTGGGCAAAGAGAAGAATTTAGGAAGGTAGGTGCAAGATGGCAGAAAGACGAATATTTGCAAGATCCGTTGTGTGGTGTGATCTATTTTTAGAAATGCCGTTGTCCTCACAGGCACTTTATATGCACCTGAATATGAGTGCCGGTGATGATGGATTTGTAGGGATTACAAGAAAAACTACAAGATCATACTGATACGATGATTGAAAAACTTTCCAGATACATCAAAAGCAGTGGAAGAACTTACCAAGACCACTATGTAACCTTACTCAACTGGTATGAGCAAGATAAGGAAAAACTGATGCAGAAAAA
>RQYD01000030.1 GCA_003858485.1 Clostridiales bacterium COT073_COT-073 | reverse complement strand
GTCGAAAAACTTCGTTTTTCTGCCCGGGTGGGCAACCTACCTTTCGCCACTTACTTCGTAAGATGGCTTGCGGTTACACACCGCTTTCGCACTTTTCTACGAAAAGATGCTTCCGCGGCACACGCCATAAAAAAGACTATTCCAGGGAACGTAGGAAAGTTGAGTTTATTATTATACACCTGATTTTAAATGAGAACCATACCCTGTTCATCTTCCTGCAGCGGTAAAATTCCCATTAGATCAATAACTGTCATGGCAAATGGAATACCTGTCCAAAAAAAGAGTAAATATAAAGTTCCCATTATTTTTTGACCGGCATAAAAACGATGACTACCGCAAAACCAACCGCAGCTAAGAGCCAGCTTAATGTATTTTTTACGATTAACTGCTCTTCTGACCGCACTTTTTTCCGCCAGCTTATCGCCAATCGCCACCCACCATTTGGTGGGCTGAACCATGCCGTTTTCACGCTTTAATTGCTGTAGTTCTTCTTCCAGTTCAATCAGTTTTTTTATATCGACCCGATCCTCTTTTTTCATTTTAAACTCCATTCTGCCTTGCCGGCACATTTTTTAACATAATGACTGCTGTTGATCGTCATCTGCATTCTGCTGATACCACACAACTTCAATCCGGAGATATCGTCAGCCTGATCCTCTAATTTCCTGTCAGCCATCTTTGCCGGTTTCCGATCAGTTAGATCATTATTTAAAAAGCTGTCAATGCTTTTATACTTCTGTTCCCTTCGCCTTAATAGCAGCAATTTCGCTTTGAATGGAAGCCATTTTTTCCTTGGTCAAGGGGTAAAATTTCATGGCCACCACATTACAAAGCAGGCCAATAATGATCAGACCAAACATAGAAAAGACTGCCACAAATTTAATGCTGTCAGAATATGGAGTATCAATTTGCGGCAATTTATCAACAAAGCCGATAGCTGCACACATCAGGCCAATAATGGTGGTGGCCAGTGATGAGATCAGTTTATCGACAAAACTAAATAAGGTTCCCATCAGGCCCGGTACATAGCGGCCGGAGCGATAAGTCTCATAATCGGCACAGTCAGCCGTCATCGGGATAACGATATTACCGGAGATACTGACAAAGCCTTTAAAACCAAGCCAAATCAATAAAAATAATACAGTAAAGCTATTCCAGCCATTAAATCCTTCAATTCCCGGCAATGACATGGTTTTCGGATCACCCAAATAAAATAATAAAACACCGGCAATCGAACACACCAAAGCACCATAAGTACCAAACAGCATGGCTTTCTTTTGTCCCAATCTGGTTGCAATAAAGCCGGCACCTAATAATAAGAATAAGAAGGTCGGGATTCCGGTATAAGCGGCAACCGCTCCATTTAAGGCATAATTTCCGCAGACAATTCCAAAAATCATAACACCAACTGTAGAATTACCCTGAGCGGAAAAGGCCAGCTTATCTGTTCCGGCTGATATCACCAACATTTGAATAGCCCGGTTACTTTTTAAAACGTCCCAATAATCCTTAAATCTGATCTTAATTGGCTTACCCAAACCAAAATATTTAATATTATCCTTACTGGAAATGGAAATGATGGCAATGATAGTAAAGGTTAAAGAAATCGAAGCGGTCCAGGTCCAGGCTTCATAGAAAAATCCCTCGGTAAACCCGCCATATTTGGGAACCAAAAAACTGCTGACAAACACTGCTCCAAATGTAAATAAAATCGTGTTATATGCACCATCAAATACTGTAAAAATCGGTCTTTGTTTGGGATTATTCGTTAGACAGGTCTGAGCTGATTTGGTCACCACACACTGGAAAGTATAACCAATAATATAAACCATATATAATACAATAAAGACCGGAAAGCGCAAGCCCTCCGGTACCTGCCGGCTGACATGAATCATTAAGAAACTGAATGATAATAAAATCAAATTGCCAATCACCATAAACGGCCGGTTTTTACCAAATTTGGTATTGGTTTTATCAACCAGGTAACCGATAAAGGGGTCAGTTACCCCATCCCAGATCCTCATTAATGTTAAGAATGAACTGGCAGTTACCACACCTACTCCCACAAAACCAACCATGTAATACGCAATAAAGTTCATAAAAAACATCCATAAATTGGTTGCCGTATTATTCAAGGCAAATCCGCCTATCTGCCATAGCTTAGCGCCATGATAATTTTGAGCATTTTGGTTTGAATTACTCATTTCATACCTCCTGAAATATGTTTGATATTTGCCGGCAGATCATTCTGCCAAGCTGTTGCCGGGAACAAAAATTTTAAAAACCGGAAACTGCCATCTGTGTTTTGCAGCTGTTTGGGGTCGCTTTTCAGCTTTTAGTGCTCACACCCGATAATTTGTATACAAGCAATTCCATTTGTTTTTATTCTCAAGCACATACTACCTATTTTTTTGATATTTGTCAATATGAAATATATTATTTGAGTGTTTTACATATGTTTTTCAATTGTTTATTGTGCATTTCTTACAAATATTTTCTGTTTTTTCTACATTTTAACTTGTATACATTTTGTGGGTTATACGGTATAATTAAGAAAAAGCACAAGAAAGGAGTTACCCATGTCAAGACTAAACCATAATTTAAACAGCAACTGGAATTTCATCAAAACCGCCGGCAATCTTCAAGATATCCTTTTATTAAAGGGTGAGCCGGTAAATCTTCCGCACACTTGGAATAATTTGGATGGCCAGGATGGCGGTGGCGATTATATTCGCAATGCCTTCTGGTATACAAGAGAATTATCCTTGTCCAAATCTGAGAATAAGAAATATTTTTTAGAATTGGAAGCTGCCAGTTTGATTGCTGATATCTACATTAATCAAAACCATGTCTTCCGTCATCAGGGTGGTTTTTCCACTTTCCGGGTCGATATTACTTCTTATTTAGAAAATGGACTCAATCTTATTGCCATTCAAGTCGATAACCGCGAAAATGAAATCACCTATCCTCAAGCCGCTGATTTTACCTTTTTTGGCGGTATTTACCGCTCCGTTTCTTTGATCGAAACCAACACCACTCATTTTGATCTGGAATATTATGGCAGCTCCGGTGTGACCATAACACCTATTTTACATGAAGATGGTACTGCCAATATCCAATGTAATGCTTATATCAAGGGCACTCAGGCCAAAACAATTCGCTACGAAATTCTGGATCATCAAGGAAATACCATCCTGTACAAAGAATGCCCGGCCACCTGTCCGCAGGCAGAACTTGCATTAGATCAGCCGCATTTATGGCAGGGCATGACTGACCCCTATTTATATCAGGCTGTCGTGTCTTTAAGCTCTGATGATACGCTGCTAGATCAGGTTTCCGTTCATTTCGGTATTCGCCGCTATCATGTTGACCCGGAAAAGGGATTTTTCCTGAATGGAAAATCCTATCCTTTGCACGGTGTTTCCCGTCATCAGGACCGTCAGGATATGGGTTGGGCCATTACCGAAAAAGAACATATCGAAGACATGGAATTGATCAAGGAAGTCGGTGCCAACACCATTCGCCTGGCTCATTATCAACATAATAAATTCTTCTATGATTTATGCGATAAATATGGTATGATCGTATGGGCGGAAATTCCATTTATTTCTGTCTTTATGGACACAAAGGAAGCGCATGATGATACCATCAGCCAAATGACTGAGCTGGTTGTCCAAAATTACCATCATCCATCCATTTGTTTTTGGGGAATCGCCAATGAGATCACCATTGGCGGTGATGATAATCCACATTTACTGGAAAATCTCAAAGAATTACATGCTCTGGCCAAACATCTGGATCCGACCAGATTGACCACCATTGCAAATGTCTCTATGCTTGAGATGGACAGCCTGCATAACCAGGTTACCGATATTTTAGCTTATAATCACTATTTTGGCTGGTATTTCGGTGATGTATCGCAAAATGCAAGCTGGTTTGATCAATTCCATCAGCTACATCCCGATCGCTGCCTGGGTCTTTCCGAATATGGTGCCGAAGGAATTTTAAAGTGGCATACCGATGACCCGAAAGTCCAGGACTACACCGAAGAATACCATGCCTGGTATCACGAAAATATGCTCAAGACCTTTGCCAGCCGTCCTTATCTATGGGGGACCTATGTTTGGAATATGTTTGATTTTGCGGCCGACAATCGTGATGAAGGCGGCGTCAAAGGCAGAAACAATAAAGGCCTTGTCACCTATGACCGCAGCACCAAAAAAGATGCCTTTTTCGTTTATCAGGCATACTGGTGCCCTGAACCAATGCTTCATCTTTGTAGCAAGCGTTATCTTGACCGGGCCGGAGAAACTACCAACATTAAGGTTTATTCCAATCTCCCCACTGTCAGTCTGACTGTCAATGGCCAAAAGTTCGCAGAACTGACCGGAGAAAAGGTTTTTGTTTTTCAAAATGTACCGCTGCAAATGGGCGAAAATACCATTACTGCTGTAGCCGGTGAATTAAATGACACTATGGTGATCCGCCGGGTCACTGAGCCAAATCCGGACTACATCCTGCCCAATTCTGATGCCGGCAGCAATGTGACAAATTGGTTTGAATCTCCGGAATGTGCAAATCTTGAACATCCGGAAGGCTATTATTCGATCAAGGATAAAGTCAAAGACATTATGGCCCATCCCCAGGGAGCAGAGCTGATCGATCAAATTTTAAATAAATCCAGCGGTTCAGCAGCCATTAATCCAAATATGATGAAAATGCTGGCTAATATGCCTCTGGAGCAAATTCTGCAATTTGCCCGCAAGCATTTTGATGGCCCGGCTGTACTGGCACTGAATCAGGCCTTAAATAAAATAAAAAAATAACCAAACTGACCAAAACAGGGATATGTATGAATAAAATCACCAATAAAGGAAATATAAAAAAAGCGACTTCTGATATCGTCTATCGCTCTTTAAGAGATGATATCCTGCATTTGGCACTTCCTCCCGGAAGTGCCATCAGCGAGATTGAAACCGCTAATAAATATAATGTTTCCCGCACTCCAGTCCGGGATGCCTTTAAAGCCTTAGAAAATGAAGGTTTACTTGAAGTGCGTCCACATATTGGCACTTTTATCTCTTATATTGACCTGAATAAGGTTTCCGATATTATTTTTATTCGTGAAACTACAGAACAGGCAGTTTTAAAAATCCTGTCCTCAACCTATACGCAGCCGCAACTCTTAAAGATCCGAATGGCCCTGAAAGAACAGGAAAATCTGATCAATTCCTATTCAGCCGCCGATGATACTGCAGAAAACCGCGGAAAATACGCAACTCGCTTTTTAAAATTAGATAATGATTTTCATCATTTGATGTTTCAACTGGCCAGAAAGGGAGCAGTCTGGGAACTTTTAAAATGTCATAGCAGTGACTACGAGCGGTTTCGTACCCTGATCAACTGGAGTGAAAATAATATGCTGTCCGAATTATATCATCAGCATATTGCCATTGTTGACGCCATTGCTTCAAAAGATCATGAGCGCTTGGTGCAGACAATTTCCGCACATATCTACAGTGGTTTTAATGGTAATCTGGATATTATCCTGCAAAATGCTGATTATTTTTTACCGGAATCGGTGGGGACATTGTCATAAATTTTCTGTCATACCACCGCCAGATAAAAGCATTGCTCTAAAAGACCGGAAGATTGCAAAAAGGCTGCTGCATTTTAAAAAGTTCACCCCTGATATAAGACAGACTCTTATGTCAGGGGTGAACTCTGCTTTGGCAACAGCCTTTTGCTTTTTACATATCATTTTTAAAGAGAACCTGGGCATTTCCTTTTTATTGCTACATCTTATAAGCAGTTAACATATTATTAAACTGACCTGTCATTTCTTCAAAATTTTGAATATCGGTCGTTAATTTTTCCAACTGCTCCGAATAATGATTGACCTGATCACTGGCCGATTTTGATATTTCGGCATTTTCATTAGAAGTGTTGCTTAGCGCCTTCATATGAATGACAATCTCGCCCAGATTTTGGGCCTGTTTTTCCAGTTCATCAGCGGAATCCGACATTTTAGCGGCCACACTATCCATTTCCGTCTTGGAGCCCTGAGTATTCTCAATCGCTTCCTGAATCGTATCAGCTCCTGTTTCCAACACTTCATTTTGCTCATGAATATCCGCCACCATATTTTCAATATCAGCCAATAAGCTATTAATATTATCTTTGATTCGGGTGGCAGCCTGCTCAGAATTTTGCGCCAACTTCCGTACTTCTTCAGCCACTACCGCAAAGCCCTGCCCCATCTCACCGGCTCTGGCTGCTTCGATGGAAGCATTTAGGGCCAGTAAATTGGTTTGATAAGCAATCTCCGACACAAAAGAGGCAATCTCTTCGGTTTCCCGGCCCTTATCTTTCAACTTATCACTATTATCTTTTAAGATCTCAAACTTATCCTTCATGATATTCAGGCTTTGTGTCGTATTTTTTAATTTTTCAAATGATCTGGTAGTTATTTGGATCGCCTTTTCAATTTCAATCTTATTTTGCATTTCTTTTTCCGACAGCCGGATAATCTTATCCGCATTCTCCGTTAAAAGCATAACATTTTCTTCGGTTGATTCTGACTGCTCCAATGCTTTTAAATAAAGATTTTCAATAAAACCAGCAATATCACCGCTGGTTACTTCCATCTCCCTGGCAATTTCCAGCAAATCTGTAGAGAAAGATGCCATTTCACCAGTCATGCTGGATAAGTCGATAAATCCTTCTGCAAAAGCTTCCTTATATTCCAGCAAATGATTAAATATCTCCTCATATTCATCTTTGGTCTTTATTTTTAAACTTGGCACATAATTTTTATTGATCAATTTGGTAATTTCTGTTTTAACTGTTTTAAGCGGACGGCTTAATAAGAAATTTCCCACTCCGGCGTATAATGCAGTCAGGCCCATGGTAATCCAGGAATTATCTGTCAAAAAGGCAGTTGGCAGTCCCAGTGCCAAAGTAAAAAGCAAAACTTTCAAAGTCTGATTTCTGATAAAGCCAAGTGACAGAATATTAGAAAAGGTAAAGGCCTTCTCCTCCATCAAGGTATAGCCAAAGTGTATTTTCAGGATCATTTTACCATCTGTTTTTTCCAAAACCTGAACTTCCGCTTTTTCTTTAAAAAACTCCTGTGTGCCTTCAAGCAAACCCAATAAATAATCATACATATTTCTTTTGGAAATATAAGTCAGTGTTGCCTCCCGCTGACCGGTAATCTCCATATTTAACACCGCCGGTTTTGAGCCGGGAATTCGTTTTCTGACTACCTGATGAATATTATTTAATGAACACAAAAACAGAAACATATTCGATTTTTTAAAAAAAATCGGATACATTTCATAAAAAGTGCTAATATTATCCCGGCCCAACATTTTCCATAACTCAGCCTTCCCGATCTTATACCGTCCGGCAATTGCTGTCATCATATGATCTACCATTTGGTCGGAAATATCCTCTAAGGGAGAAATGGCTCTTGATGTATCAAAATGAACACCTTTTAAAATCTGAGCAATTTCTTCCTTATCATACATTTTATTTAATGTATTAATCCAAATCCTGACAACTGTTCCCTTCATTTTTGTTTCTTTGACCTCTCTTTTCCAATCCGTTTAGCTTTTATTTCCGCCTTCTTAGACCTTCTTTTTTACTTCGGCATAATCTCATTTTTTTATATAGCCTGCGAAAGCAATCTTGCGAAGCAAGTTGCGAAAGCGTGTGCCGCGAAAGCCATCTTACGAAGTATGTGGCGAAAGCGGGGGAACCCATGTGCCCGCTCTCTGGAGCGGGATAGAGCCAAAAAAGACTGTGGGAAAGTTGAGTTACTTAATTTTCCCCAGTCAAAACCTTATTTTTGGCTTTATTTCAATTTTACAGGTCATCCTCGATCACCGATGCTTTGGAATAAGCGCTTGGCTTGCCTTCAAAGAAATCGGTCTTAATTTGATTAGGATCAGCATATTCGCTAACCCAACTCATGGAATCCGGCTCAGTTTGGTACTCCTGATAAAGCGGTCCAAAGCCCAGGCCCATACTCCGCTGATTGCCCAGATACTTAATATATGATTCAACCATCTGATTGGTTAAACCTTGAATTTTGTCATCCAACACATATTGGCCCCAGCGAATTTCCTGCTCAACTCCTTCACGCAACATTGATTTATAAACTTCAATCTTATCTTCAGTAAATAAATCCGGTTCCTCTTTTTTCAGCTCCAGGATCATTGAGCGAAACAGCCATAAATGAGTATTTTCATCACGGTTGATATAGCGAATCTCCTGAACGGTTCCCGGCATCTTACCCATTCTGCCCAAATTATAGAAGAACATAAAGCCGGAATAAAAGTAGATCCCTTCCAGGATATAATTGGCAATCATGGTCTTAGCCAATAACCAAGGTGATTTTTGTTCATAAAATTCATTATATAAATCACCAATAAACTTGTTCCGGGCCAACAAATGCTCATCATCTCTCCATTGATATAAAATCTCCGTTCTTTCTTCCGGGGAGCAAATACTGTCTAAAATATAGCCATAGCTTTGTGAATGTACTGCTTCCTGAAAAGTTTGAATATTCAGACACAAATTGACTTCATTAGCTGTAATATACTCACTGATATTTGGTAAATTAGCAGTTTGGATACTATCCAGAAAAATCAGGAATGATAAGATCTTATCATATGCCGTTTTTTCTGCTTCATCCAGTACCCGATAATCCTTCACATCCTGACTCATATTGATTTCTTCCGGAATCCAAAAGTTGTTCATTGCCTGACGATACCAGTCACTCGTCCAGCTGTACTTAATATTGTTAAAATCATTTAAATTGGTAGTATTGCCGTTAATCAACCGTCTCTTGCTTAACTCAATATCTCCCTTTTCATTAAAGAGTGCTTTTCTTGAAATCTGCTTATCCATATAACTCTCCTATTCAGGTTAAATCCTGGGACAATTGCTCCCAATAATAGTTCTTATTTGCATGACTGTTTGCCAGCCAAAATCCTTTATTCGACATTTGATCATTCATTCTCCAACAAAACCATCTGCCCTCTCTTATCTTATGCAGAACAGCTGTCACATTGCTCCACTTCCAAAGACTTGCTGCGGACATAATAAATGCTTTTCACGCCTTCTTCCCAAGCCCTGATATAGAGGTTTAAAATTCGTTTCATGGTAAACTCACTGGTAATATAAAAATTCAGAGACTGCCCCTGGTCAATATGACGCTGACGCACTCCGGCCGCACGCACCACCCAGTTTTGGTCAATATCATGAGCATTTTCATAAAGCCAAAAAGTTTCATGATTCAGTCCCGGCGCTACCCGGGGAATAATCGCTCCCTTCTTTTCTTCCAGGAAATAACGGCTCATCACCGGATCAACACCAGCTGTAGTGCCGGCAATAATGGAAGTTGAGCCAGTCGGTGCCACTGCCAGTATATAACCATTTCTTAAACCCTGTTTCGCCACTTCAGCCTGAAGTGCCTGCCATTTTTCGGAGGTATAGCCACGACGTTTGAAATACTGTCCATCTTCCCATTCACTGCCCTTAAACAGGGAATAACTCCCTTTTTCAGCGGCAATTTGCGAACTGGCTTTGATCGCATAATAATTGATTTTTTCGTAAACCTGATCCATATACTTTAAATGTTCTTCACTGCTGAAGGAAATTCCATGCTGCACCAACGCATGATGATAACCACTGGTGCCAAGACCGATTGCCCGATATTTCTGATTGGTGATTTCTGCATAAGGAAGCGGATAATAATTCAGATCGATCACATTATCCAATGCCCTGACAACTGTACTGACCACTTCTTCCATTTCCTCCTCTGAGTTTAAATTCAGATTTCCCAAAACCAAAGAAGCCAAGTTACAGACCACAAAATCGCCGGCCAGGGATCTGGTTTGAACGATTTTATCCCCGTCCTCTGTCAAAATTTCGGTCGATACGGACTGGATTTCCTTCATATTTTGCATGATTTCCGTACAGAGATTGGAAGAATAAATAATGCCCTGATGTTTATTGGGGTTCATTTGATTGACCGTGTCCCGGTTAAACGCAAATGGTGTACCGGTTTCAACAACGCTGCGAATGATCAGGCGAATCATTTCCTTAATCGGCATGGTGCGCTTTGACAACCTGGGGTTTTTGACACATTCCCAATATTTTTCTTCCCATTCCTGACCATAATAATCTTCCAGGCAAAAACCCATTTCTTTGGCGATCTCATGTGGACACATCATATACCAGACGGCATCCATATTTTCCTTAGCCAGCCGCCAAAAAAGATCCGGATAGCAAATTCCCGGAAAAACATCATGGGCCTTCATTCGATCATCACCATTATTGGTTCGGAGTTGCAAAAACTCCGGCACATCCTTATGCCAAACATCCAAATAAACGGCCACACTGCCCTGACGCACACCTAATTGATCAACGGCCACGGCCGTATCATTGGCCAGGCGAATCCAACGGATCACTCCACCGGCTACCCCTTTAAAACCACGAATGTCAGAGCCGGTTGCCCGCACTTTGCCATAGTACATGCCCATACCCCCGCCATGTTTACTGACCTGGGCAAAATTATCGAGTGAGCGGTAAATGCCATCCAGAGAATCGGGAACGGTATCAATAAAGCAAGACGATAGTTGATGAAAGGGTTTGCGGGCATTGGATATGGTTGGTGTGGCCATCGTAACCTGTAGTTTACTTAAAATATCATATATTTTTTTGGCCCATTTAACCTTATTTTCCTTTTCCGGAATAGCCAGGTGCATGGCAATTCCCATAAACATTTCCTGCGGTGTTTCCAGCAAATTCCCCTCAGTATCTCTGATCAAATAGCGTTTGACAATTAAGTCAAGGGCTGAATAAGTAAACAGATGATCCCTTTCTTCGACCATATATTTTTCCAGTTCATCGATCTGAGCATTTGTATAGTTTTGGCGAATATATTCGCCATATAGGCCCAGGCTCTCCCAACGTTTGATTTTATCCGCCAAATGAAAAGTTTCATAGCGGATATTTTCTTTAGCGATCGTATTTTTTAAGCTCAGACTCAAAAAGCGGCCGGAAATAAACTCCCAATTTGGTGCTTCTTTGGCAGTCAATTCAGCTGATCCCCGAATCAAGGCCTTTAGGTAATCTTCTTCTTTCATATCCTTTTTCACAAAGCTCTCAAGTTTAGCAAATAAATATTTCAAATCATATTCATCTGCCGTAAATTCATCAGCAATGCTGCGAAGGAGTTCCAATGTCGCCTGATCTTTGATATAGGCTCTAAAGTCTTCCAGTTTCTTACGTTTGCTGTTATGAGCCGAACGATATAAAATAAAAGCTTTGACCACCGAATAATAATTGCGGTCGATCAAAGTAAATTCCACCAAATCCTGTACTTCTTCGACACTGGGAATATGGTCTTTGCTAAAACGTTCGGTAATCAAATTTTCCACTGCTTTTGTCAAATCCTTTAACTCATCAGCGGTTACCGGCTGATTGACCGAGCCAAACGCTTTTTCCATGGCAATGGTGATTTTTCGGGATTCAAAATCCACCAGACTGCCATCGCGTTTCTTAATTTTCTTTGCTTCTTCCATGTCTTGCTCTCCATATATTGTATTTTAAAATGAACTGCTGCACAAGATATAGTATCATATTTTTCAGCTTTTGCAAATAGGAAATTAAAAATCTGCCGGATTTCTTTTGTTATCTTTCCGACAATGCAGTTAGTAAAAGAGTATCCGCTGCAAGCTGTTTACTGACATTAAATCAGGAACCGATCCTATCATTAAATTATACACCATTCCAGGTAACTTCCGGTCCGACTTTAAAACCAGAACTTACTTTGAGAATTAACTGCTATTAAATTTATATTAGAATTCCGGACATTGATTGACCAGCCCTTCAAATAGTGCTATAATTAATAAAAATAATGCTTATTATTTTAAAAAAACGAAAGGAGATTAAAATGAACAGAATAATCAAAAAGTATTCGTCTATATGGTTTGTTTTGGCTTTGATCCTGATCCTGCAACAGATGCCTGTTTCCGCCAACCAAGGCGATATTCCAGTTGAGGTTCCCAATTTCCCCGTCCACTTAAATGGCTTTGCTGTTCCCGACAATACCCAATATCCTTTGCTGGTCTATAAGGGTATCACTTATGTGCCTTTGACCCAGGAACTGGCAAATTTATTAAACTTAACTGTTGTCTGGAATCCGCATGTCAGCAGTTTGTATGTCATTGCTGATCCAACTCCCAAGTCCAATTTATCAGGCTTAAGCGAGGGGACTGTCAATAATAAAACCAAACGCTTTTATGCCAAAGATGCTGATTATCCGGTTTATGTCAATGAACAACCGATCGATAGAACTTATCCGGCTTTAAACTGTCAGGACATTACTTATTTCCCACTAACTTGGGCAATAGCTGTTGAACAGTTGGGCTGGAGTTACTCTTTTGATTCTGTTACCGGCCTGACCATCAATAGCCAGAATTATAGTCCAGACTGACTGCCACATCCCAAAACCTCAGGGGATGGCGATCGACCGCTGAATCATGATTTTTCGACTTTGCCAAGTCTGACAGCCGCACAGACTGTTAAAATTCCGGCTACCGCCTTTAAAGAGCCATTTTATTTTAGCAACAATCAAATTTTTTATTTTATTAACCGGGAAAGCACCATTGACTTTTGGCGGCAGGGCTTACATGGCCAAGCCGAACTTATCGGCTCAGCCTCGATTACGCCAGCACCAAATGATGGCTTTCATTATGTATCGGTTTACCCTGGCAATGATATGATTTTTACCTCCCACTTTGGCAGCCACTTAATGGGCAGCAATGCTTATTACCGTCTGCCGGAGAGCGGACCGATCCGCAAAATTCCCGGTGATCATTATTCATTTCTGCAACCCTGGCATCAAAAAATAGTTGCCGGACCATCCTCGGTCAGCGGCCCGCAAGCCAGTTTTTATTTGATCGACACAAATGGTCAGCAAACGCCGCTTGGTCAGGATGATAAATATTATTTAAACGGAGTGGTCAAAGGTGATTCTTTGTTTGTCCAGGCGCAAGCAGCAGAAAGCAGTCAGCACTATACTGCCGGTATTCCTTTTTATCAAATTGATTTAAATACCGGTAAGCATCAACTGCTGCTGCCTAAAGTATCTTCTTTTCAAATTGGCGCTAACTTTATTTATTATCGACAGAGTCAAGAGGATAAAGATCTCTATCGCTTTGACCTGTCCAGCCATCAATCTGAAAAATTGGTCAGTTTATACAGTGCTCATGCCCCCGGATATGCCAATCAGAACACTTTCTTTTCTGCTATTTATTTAAATACAGAGGACTCTGATTTTAATATCAATCTGTATCGCATTTATGACCGTAAACTGGAATTAATCGGCAAGGCTATCAAAAAGCCACTGTTTAGTGATTCACATGTGGTTTATCAACAATTCTCCAAAACCGGCAATCCGATTATCATTGCCGACAGCAGTGGTATGGCCAAAGCTAAAATCGACACTGGTCAAAAGCAGATTGATTATTTTTTAAATGGCAATCAGTTGATCGTCTGGTCATGGCAGGATGAAACCGTTCGATACTATAAACTACCCTAATCAACTCAGAGCTGCTGCAAAATTTAGATTTTGCACAAAATATTGGGTAATTTTTAAAGCTTTTAAATAACACCAAGGCTCCGCCGGCTAGGCCGGCGGAGCCTTCTTTTACTTCCTTATATCTGCTTAATCCAGTAATTTTTTCACTTTTCCCCACAGCGAAGTATCCGCTTTCATTCGGCGATGGCCTTTAAAATACATCTGCTGCCATTTTTTATAATTTTTAAAAAACAGAAAATGCTCAATATCCCGTGGTCCTTGAATTACCTTACGAACGGTCCGCAGCACTCCATTATAATCGGCTTCTACTTTCCACTGGACTAAAGTTAAATTGCCCTCGGCAATCTCAATTCCATAAATCACTCTGGGCTGGACACAACACCCGGTGTTAAAATAAGGCAAATCGACACTTTTCGCTAGTTTTGCCCGATGCGTATGCCCGCAAATAATTGCTTTTTTGCGCTGATAAATCCATTTGCTGAAAATACGCTCTATTTTATGGCGTTTTACTCGGTTTTTAGCTGGACTGGAGGGATTGCGAAAGCCCACCACATGCAGAAAACGCCAAAAATAACGCATTGACAGCATACTTGGAAACCACAGCTGGTCATTGACGAAATCACCCTGATGACCATGGACCAGTAGAAATTCGTCCCCGGTCTTACGGTATTTTAAAACTAAACTTTCGTAAATTTGAATACCCTCAAATAAATCGGTTTCCACCTCCTGATAATCATCTTCAAAATACATTAAATTGCGTTTCACCCAATTGGTATTTTTTAAAATCATATCATGATTGCCAAACAAACGATACATTCGTTTTTCCCGGTGAAACTGGCGCAGCAGCATAAAAACATCATGATGAGCTGAGGCAATATGCTCAAACCTGGCATGTTCCCATAGTTCATCGCCATCGCCCAATTCAATATAAGTATAATTCTGATCATAATAATATCGCAGCGCTGCCTGATACATATTTTGGTTTCGGGCAAAATCATCACTGATGCTGTTATCACCACGATGAACATCACTAAATAAAATAAATTTATCCCGGTCATCAAATTCAATTACTTTTGCCTTCTGATAACATTCATCCAGCCGCTGAACTGTTCTCATCCTCTCACTCCTTCTGTGTTTCTGTTTTATAGTAGTTCAAGATCCCTACTGCCACTTTGTCCCTTCCGCTTGCCTTTTTAACTTATCAAGATTTTCAGATCATCCGGCTAACCGGCTCTTCCGATTACTGCCAGTCAATCCTCATTTCTGATCTGACTTTCCAGGCTTTTTTAGTCCTGTATCAGAATATCTCCTTTGATCACGGATATCGATCGCATACAGTTGAAAAAAGGAGCTATTACAGCTCCTTTTCTCAGTTTTTTATCAAAGAAAGTCTTATTCCTCTTAGAATTCCATATTGGCCATACGCACATAAGAATCATATCTTTCTTTAGCGCTTTCCTCAGCCTGGGCAAAGAGCTCTTGTGCTTGCTCTGGGAACTGCTTTTCAAGGCTGGTGTAACGCACTTCACCTCTTAAGAATTCCTTAAAGTCACTGGTTGGAGCCTTGGAATCCAGAACAAATGGATTCTTTCCTTCTTTGGCCAATTCCGGATTAAATCTCCATAAATGCCAGTAGCCAGCTTCAACTGCCAATTGCATTCTTTCTTGTGACTTACCCATACCCACTTTTAAGCCATGGTTGATACAGGTTGAGTATGCAATGATCAGGGATGGTCCGTCATAACTTTCCGCTTCTTTCAAGGCTTTCATAAATTGAACCTTATTTGCGCCCATTGCCACCTGTGCTACATAAACATAACCATAAGTGGTTGCCATTAAGCCTAAATCCTTTTTCTTCGACTTCTTACCGGATGCTGCAAATTTGGCAACTGCTGCTGTCGGTGTTGATTTTGAAGATTGTCCGCCGGTATTGGAATAAACTTCGGTATCAAAGACCAAAACATTGACATTTTCACCGGAGGCAAGAACATGATCCAGTCCGCCGTATCCAATATCATAAGCCCAGCCATCGCCGCCGACGATCCAAACCGACTTCTTGATCAGGTAGCTGCCTAATTTTTCAATTTCTGCCAGTAATTCATTGGCCTTGGCATTACCCAAATCTTTGCCAAACAAAGCTTTTACTTTAGCAGAAGCCGCCTTATCTTTTTCAGTATTGTCTTTTACTTCCAGCCATTCATTAATCACGGTTCTGTCTTCCGGAGAAATATCAGCTTCTGATAACTGAGTCATCAAGCCGGCCAATTGCTGGCGCAGTTTCTTGATACCCATGGCCATACCATAACCATATTCCGCATTATCTTCAAACAAGGAGTTTGCCCAAGCCGGGCCACAGCCCTCAGCATTGGTGGTATATACGGTTGATGGTGCTGATCCTCCCCAAATGGAGGAACAACCGGTAGCATTGGCAATGATCATCCGATCGCCATACAGCTGAGTGATATCCTTTAAGTAAGGAGTTTCACCACAGCCCGCACAGGCACCGGAAAATTCCATTAGCGGCTGTGCAAACTGACTGCCTTTAACCGTATCTTTAGCCAGAATGGTGTCTTTATATGTAATATTATGATGAGCATATTCCCAATTCGGAATTTCGATTTCCTGAGTTTCAATTGGTTTCATTACCAATGATTTTTCCTTGGATGGACAAATATCGGCACAGTTACCACAGCCCTGACAATCCAGGATATCAACCTGCATCCGGAATTGATATGGCTCTAAGCCTTTGCCTTTGGCCTGCTGAACTTTGAAGTTTTCCGGTGCATCCTTCATTTCTTCTTCCGACACCAGGAATGGGCGGATCGAAGCATGCGGACAGACAAAAGCACATTGGTTACATTGAATACAGTTTTCCGGGATCCATTCCGGTACGAAGGCAGCAATTCCCCGTTTTTCATATGCGGCAAGTCCTTGTGGGAAAGTTCCGTCTTCATTGCCTACAAACACAGATACCGGTAGGGTATCACCTTTTTGAGCATTGACCGGATGTAAGATCTTTTGTACAAACTCCGGTTCTTTGTCACAAACTGCTACAGCTGATTGATCCTGAGCTGCATCTTTCCAGCTGGCCGGAACTTCTACCTGTTCAAATGCCTTTGCTCCCAGCTCAATCGCCTGAAAGTTCATCTGTACAACTTTTTCACCTTTTTTACCGTAGGTCTTTTCAGCATATTCTTTCATATAACCAATTGCTTCTTCAGTTGGAATAACCTGGGCAATTGCAAAGAAAGCAGCCTGCATGATAGTATTGATCCGATTGCCAAGACCAATACTTTCCGCATGATCACGTGCATCAATGGTAAATAAGCGAATTTCTTTTTCGGCAATTTCTCTCTTTAACTTGGCCGGTAAATGAGTATCCAGCTCTTTGACATTCCATTTGGTATTTAACAGGAATGCACCGCCCTTTTTCAAACCAGCCAGCAAATCATATTTATCAACATAAGATTGCTGATGGCAGGCTACAAAATCAACTTCCTGGAGTAAATAAGTGGACTGAATCGGCTCTTTACCAAAACGCAGGTGAGAAACAGTAATACCACCGGATTTCTTGGAGTCATAGCTAAAATAGCCCTGTGCATATAAATTGGTTTTATCACCAATGATCTTAATTGAGTTCTTATTGGCACCAACGGTACCGTCTGAGCCAAGTCCCCAGAATTTGCAGCGTTTTGCACCTTCTTTTTCGGTATGAATTTCTTCGGTAATCGGTAAGGATAAATGGGTAACATCATCTTCAATACCAATGGTAAATCCATTCCGTGGTTTTTCTTCAGCTAAATTCTTAAATACTGCCAGGATTTGCGAAGGAGTCGTATCTTTTGAGCCTAATCCATAACGGCCGCCAACGATCAACGGCTGCCAATCGGTTCCATAGAACATCATTCTCACATCCAGATGCAAAGGTTCCGCTAAGGCACCCGGCTCTTTTGTTCTGTCTAAAACAGCAATTCTGGACACTGTCTTAGGCAATATACTTAGGAAATGCTCAGCCGAAAACGGACGATATAAATGAACCTTAACCAAACCAACTTTTTGACCTTTATTTACTAAGTAATTAACAACTTCTTCAATGGTTTCTGTCACCGAGCCCATTGCCACAATAACGTCGGTTGCATCTTCTGCCCCCACATAATTAAACAATCCATATTTTCTGCCGGTTAAATCACTGATCTTGTTCATGTATTCTTCTACAATACCCGGTACTTTTTGATAGAATGGGTTAGAGGCTTCTTTGGCCTGGAAGAAAATATCCGGATTCTGAGCAGTACCACGGGTTACCGGATGCTCAGGATTTAAAGCTCTTTGTCTGAATTCATTTAATGCATCCATATCCAGAAGCTTTTTAAACTCATCATACTCAATGACTTCAATTTTTTGAACCTCATGAGAAGTTCTGAAGCCATCAAAGAAATGTAAAAATGGAACTCTTGATTTGATTGCTGCCAAGTGAGCAATTCCGCCCAGATCCATAACTTCCTGAACACTACCTGAGGCCAGCAGTGCAAAACCGGTTTGTCTGGCTGCCATAACGTCAGAATGATCACCAAAAATTGAAAGTGCATGTCCGGCAATGGCACGAGCACTGACATGGAATACACCCGGTAATAATTCACCGGCTATTTTATACATATTCGGAATCATCAGCAGCAAGCCCTGCGATGCAGTATAAGTCGTCGTCAATGCACCCGCCTGTAAAGAACCATGCACTGCACCGGATGCACCGCCTTCCGATTGTAATTCGGAAACCGTAACCGTTTCACCAAAAATATTCTTTTGGCCTCTGGCCGCCCATTCATCTACATTTTCTGCCATAGTCGAAGACGGCGTAATCGGATAGATCGCTGCCACATCTGTAAATGCATAGGAGACATAAGATGCCGCAGTATTGCCATCCATTGTTTTCATGTGTTTTCCCATAGTAACCTCCTTAAATAATAAATACCTTTTACCCGCCTGAACATTTTGTTCTTCAGGTACTGGGTTAGCCCCACTTATTTCTTATTATATCATTCCTGTTCACTGTATACAAGTGAAATTTTTTAATTCACCCATTTTGATAGCATTATTTTCTTTGTGAAATAAAAAATTATTTTTTAATTGCACGAACCTCACAATTTAACTCATTGCTTTCTCATAAATTTTAGTGATTTCATGCAAAAACCATACCAACAGCTATTGGCAGTCCCAGTAACCAGCTATCGTCAGTATGGTTTTTTATCACTATTTAGCCAGAGTCACCCGGTTTCGGCCCTCATTTTTAGAACGATAGAGCGCCGTATCAGCTTTGTTGATCAGCTCAACCCGTGTTTCCCCATGCTCAGGATAACTGCTGATACCAAAGCTGGCCGTTATATTGATCTCTCCATCGCCAATGTCAATTGGAAACTGCTCTAATTTTTGACGCAACCGCTCTGCAAATTTATAGCTTTCTGTTGCCGGTGTTCCACGCAGCAGTAAAATAATTTCTTCACCACCAAATCGGCCAATTACATCGGTCACCCGGCAATTACCACGCAGAAAAGCAGATAATTCCGTTAAGACCTTATCTCCAATAATATGCCCATAGGTATCATTAATATTCTTGAATTTATCAATGTCAATAAAAACCACCCCTAAGCTGCCGCTGGTTTCCCTGGCATTTTGCAGTTCTTCCTGAAATAAATAGTCAAAATGTTTTCTGGTATAAAGACCGGTCAAATCATCCGTCGTTGCGATTTTATAAAGCATTGCATTTTCCATCGACACTGCCATTTGACTGGCTACTATTTTCATATTCTCAACAATATCTTTGGTAAAAATACCGCTGGATAAAGAATTTTCCAAGTAGCAAACTGCTTTTAAGGTATTTTTATAGCAAATCGGTAAGATCAAAAGAGATTTTATATGCTTTTCGGTCAGCTTTTCATCCATTTTGGCATACTCGGTTTTTTCAGCATTGTCCAAAGCCAGAATTTCTTTGGTCTGCTGAACAGAACGAATTAAATTCATCGGAATTTCCCGAATCATTTCCTCTTTATTTTTGATTTTTAAATTTTCATTGGTATAAAATTCTTCAACCCTAAGTTGCTTATCATGCTCATCCGGCAGCAGCACTACAATTTGCTGGGCACCTGAAGCTTCCAGCAAAACCATGATCATTTTTTGAATCAATTCCCGATAGTCCAAAACCGAGCTTAAATCCCGAATCAAGTCAGTGAAAACCAGGTTTTTCCGTTCCGCTTGTAGCCGACGTTGAAATTTATCAAAATCATTTTCCATTCCACCAAAACCCGCCTGCAAATTTTCCAGTTCACGTCTGGCAATCAGGGCATAGGCCTCAACTTTTAAATTACGGAAATGGTACTCAGCCAGTACAAATTGTTGCATAGCTGCTGTTGTTTCTCCGATTCCGGCCAGAAAATCTCCGTATACCATCTGGGTCACAGCCGCCAGCCACTCCCTTTTATAACAAATACAATGATCAATACTCTTTATAAAATACTTTTTCGCCTTATTGACATTGCCAAGCAAGACCTGCCATTCAGCCATTGCTCTAAGAGCCGAGCCATAGTAGGTCGGATATTTCTTTTCACGCAAAGCTGTCCGAATAGCTTTTTGAATGGCCGGAAACAGGGATTTATCTTCCGGAAAGTTCTTCCGGATTTGCTTTTGCTTATAACAAAGGATCATGGCATAGTAGGAATATACCAGCATAGTATAATGAACCGGAAAGAACCTGCCTTCTTTTATTTTCAGGGCTTTTTCCAAATAATAAGTGGCCTGCTCTTCATTACGGGCAAAAAAATAGGTTATTCCCAATTCCGCACAGCTGCAGAACTGATCAAAATAATCATCATTTTGCTCTGACAGTGCCAAAGCCTTCTCACCGGATTCAATAGCATTGACAAATTTAGCTTGGCCCCGGTAATACTGAAGATAATAAATATAGGAAGAAATGATCCCATAATTATCGCCGGTCTCCATCGCCCGCTTTTGATAAAAATCATTATAGCGCAGCATATTATTAAAATCCCCCAGGTAATTATACGCATGGATCAAAGCATTCATTGTCATCCCATAAAATGGTGAAAACTGTAGCTTTTTATGGATCTGTAAAGCCATCAATGCATAATTAAGCTGAGCCTCATAATCACCCATGATCTCACTGCGATAGGCCAGGATTGTATAAGAAAGCATGGTAACATGGTCATCCCCGATTTCCTCGGTGATTTTAACAGCACTATCCAGGTAATTATTGGCCATTCTCCGAAACGGCGTTCCCATCAGGGCTTGCCCTAAACCAAAATAAGCAATTGCCAGCTCCTGTGATTTTTTGTATTTGGACCAGTATTGATTGGTCGTTCGCAGCACCAAATATGCAAAATAACGGACATCAACCATCAGGCTGACCCACCAGATATTTTGATTGATCTTTTCGCGGATATTCCGGTTGGACTTAATAACGGCCGCATTTTTAGACTCACCCAATAGTTTTTGTGTCAGCCGCACCAGAGTTTGCCAGGCGATCCCGCAATATAAGCCAAAATCACTCTCCGGCAAATAAGTTTTCTTTTCTTTCATCAACATTCGGACAAAATCAAAGGCCTCCTGAAAATTTCCCTTATAAAAGGCGACCCAGGAGCGTTCTTCTAAAATATCAGCCCGCATCTCACTGGTCAGATCCAGTTGCAGCAGTTCTTCAAAGGTTTTCTCTGCCTCCTGTGGCTTACCCTCCGCAATATAAATTTCGCCGGCCATTTTTTGAGCATTATAAAACAAATGGATTTCGTCATCCTGATATTCCAGAGCATTTAAAAATCCCTTTAAGACCTCAATTGCTTGCTGATTCTTACCTTGATTTTTCAGAAACAAGGCTGCATCAAAAGCATATTCTTTGATTTTTTCATTATTTTGTGCCTGCAAATAATAGTGCGTCATGGCAATCGCTTCTTCCTCTTTGCGAAAACGCCGATATTCACTTTCCAAAACTTCCGCCACTTTTTCACAAAAATATTTGATCTGATCCTTGCTTAATTGCTGACGAAAATAATTATAAATTTCCTTATCACTAAAAGTATAATACAAAGTATCCTTAATTTTCTGCTCCACAAACTGGGCTTTGGTCAACTCATTCAAAACTTCATCTGTGTTGATATTTTCCTGATCTGCTACCCGTTTGACATAGGTCCAGGGAAGCTGACCTTCAATCGCTGCCAAAATCATAACCAAACGCATGGCATCCTCCGACAGCTCACCACGTCGGTTAATAATCTCTTTGGCTACTTCTGCCGGTAATCCCAATTCAAATAACACCAGCGGATTAATGCGCCACCTACCCTCACGATAACTCAAGGCTTCTTTTTGAAACAGCCAATTGGCCACTTCTGTAGTTAAATAAATATTGCCCCGGCTTCTTTGATAAACATAATGCGCCAGATCACCCGCATCCTCCAAACGACGGCCGGTAACCCACTCTAATGTTACCAAAATATCCTTTTCTGTCAGTTTATGTAAAGCAATGCTTAAGTCCGCCTTGATCTCTTCCGGAAAATGCTCCCGACAGCTAATGCAAAGCAGCATTTTTTCAATATTTCGATAAAAACGTAAAATCAAATCAGTGCCGGCCTGATCCAGCATCAAATTCTCCAGAATAACTACCAAATGTTCTTCTGCCTGACCGATCACCTGCCATAACTTAAGTAAATTTTCAACTTCATCGACCGGGCTATTCAAATGCCCCTCATTTGCTTTTTCAAAAAACACACCAAACCGACTGTCATCAGCACAAATTATCTTTTGAGAAATTCCGGCTTTGGCCACTTCCTGCCGTAAAATATCCTGACGGCGCAGCGGATATTGCTCAAATATTTTTAAATACTCATATAAAAGTCGCCATAAGGCATCTGCCCGAAATTCCTGATGCAGGCAATCGGCATACAGCAAAATATTCTTCGGATTTTTCACTTCCAGTTTAACAATATCAAGAGCAACGCTTTTACCGGTATTTTTTGCTCCGGAAACCACTACCAAACCCTTGCCTTTTCCCACCAAACTTTCCAGTTGATTCATTTCCCGATTGGGCAAAAAATCTTTTTCCCGAAAATGGATTTTAGAAATAACATCATAGGCATTGCATTCAAAATTAACATTACCGCTTAAATATTCACGAATATCATATAATAAGCTCTCTGTTGACTGATATCGATTATTTGGGTCTTTTTCCAGCAAGCACAGCACCATTTCATCCAAACTGGAGTTAACTTCCGAATTATGTCTGGAGATGGGTCCCGGAATTTGAGCAATTTGCTGATACATGTACTGGTTTAAAGTTTTAGCGCGAAATGGCAATCTGCCGGCTAAAAGCTGATAGATAATGACCCCCAGTGAATATAAATCACTGCGCACATCAAATTTCTTCCGGGTAATACCAACTTGCTCCGGTGCCATGTAAATAGCCTGATTCATCATAAAATCACTATCTTTTTCTTCAACATAACCACCAGAAACCAGCTCACTGAATTTAACTTCTATTTCTTCCGGATTTTCTTTAATAATGATAAAAATATTTTTGGGGTTGACTAAATACATGGCAATTCCATGTTTAACAAAGTATTGAATTCCTTCCAGGATCTTTTTAACCAGGCGCAGAACCCAAATCACATCAAATTTCTCCTGGCGTCCAATCAGCTCACTCAGATTATAACCTTCAATTTTTTCAGTAACTACATAAAGTTCACTGTTTTCTTCACCAATATCATAAATATTCGGTAAAAATTCGGATTGATCTGCTGCCAGCACCTCTAATTGCTGTTTCAAAGAACCAATTGCCTGCCAAAATAAATTCAAACGGTAGTATTTAACAATGTAGTGATTGCCGGTATTGATTTCTTCTACTTCGTATAAAGAATACGTTTCCTTTTCATCCAGTACAGACAGAAGCCTGTATTTCTTTTGAAATTCTTTGCCTAAATTTTGCATTTTATCACCCTAACAGTTTATTTTATTTTCCAACAATCCATCAATGTTTTTATTCTATCATAACTTTTTCCGCTTTTCAAGAAACGAAATTCCCATGCTGCCTGATTCTTTCTATTCTTTTGCCGTTTTTTGACGATTTGCTGAATCAACTAACAGCTCTTTCATTAAAATTTCTATCTTTTCCTTTTCTGTTTCCACCATTTCCTGGCCCAAAGGAGATAACTGATAAATTCCTCTTTTCACCTTTTCAAACCAGCCATAAAAATTACCACGCAAAATTGTGGTTATTCTCTGTCTGTCCAGGCCATACTTTGCCAATTCAGCTGCTGATTGCGGTTTATTCCGCAGCAGATAAGCAACCTGATAGCACTGCTGCCGGTAGTAAGTGGTGATCTTTTGGTGATTGATGCCGCCAATATTATTTTTAATAATTCTTTGCTCAAATTCGGCAATGACCTTATCTTTTTTCTTTTTATTGGCTGTCATAATCCGGTTCCGCTCTGCCGGCACCGGCTGCTGAACACATGCCACTTCCCCGGTCAGTGAATTAACCAAAAGTAGCCCTATCCCCAGTCGTTTCAGCAAATGCAGCTTTTCCTTATATGTCCGGGTAGTTTGTTTGATTTTTTGAATCGGCACTGCAATATAAACCAAATCAAACAGTTTTTGGCGCTGGACTGCCTGCAATACTACTTTAAAATTAAGATCTGCTTTTAGTTCAACGGCCATAAAATCCTGCCCCATTTTAATCAGGACATCACAATTTTTGACCTCGCCTTCGACCACATAACCCAACTTCTCATAAAAATCTTTTATTGGCTGAAATAAATCCTGCTCCTGTATCTTAATTGTCATTTTTCTCCACATCATCAAAGTCAATCTGATCCATCATCTCTGTGGTTTCTAAAGTAAAACGCCCATACTTGCCATTGCGAAAATTCTCTAAAAAGACATGAGCCAATCGTTCCACATCTGCTTCACCACCGGTTTTCATAAAATTTCGCTCGACTGCCAATTTCTCAAAATTTTCATACACCGGAACCATTCTGTCCGCAAACGGAAATAGTCCGGCAAATTCCCGGGGAAAGCTCTCCGCCATAAATTCAAATAATGACAAGGCCAGTTGATAGCTGTCGATCACTTCTTCCCGAATCGTGCCGATATACGCTAATTTCCTGCCCACAAACTGATCTTCAAATTTGGGCCAAAGCACTCCCGGAGTATCCAAAAGTTCCAGTCCGCTTCTTAGTTTAATCCATTGCTTGCCTTTGGTCACCCCCGGCTTATTTCCGGTTTTGGCCATATTCTTTCCCGCCATTTTATTGATAAAAGTTGATTTACCAACATTGGGAATGCCGACAATCATCGCTCTAACCGGCTTATTGATCAATCCTCGCTTACGATAACGCTCTAAAATCGGTTTCATGATATGATCAATCATATTTTGAACCCGCTTCATATTATTTTCGGTCTTGGAATTTACTTCCAAAGCATATTTACCCTGGTTTTTAAAATACGTCAGCCATTTCTCTGTTTCCCTGATACTCGCCAAATCCGGCTTGGTCAAAATCACCAGATGTTCTTTTCCATTAGTCAATCCCTTCAAATCGGGATTTGATGAAGATATTGGCGCTCTGGCATCAACCAGCTCAATCACAATATCGATCAGTTTTAAATTCTCCGCCATCATCCGCCTGGCTTTAGTCATATGTCCGGGGTACCATTGAATATTCATAATTTCCCTTTCTTATTTTATATCGGCAATTTGTTTTCATCTATTCAGTGTTTCCTAATTATTTATACTTTTTCTGTCATTGTTTTTATTACTTGCCCTCATTCGCCACATATCCGCACATTTCGGGCTTCGATCTATCCAGCCATTCTTCCGCCATCAAAACAAATGCTGTGCATTAAATCATTCGTCTCCGTCCACTGCGCGGCCGCTTCCCCCTTTCGCCACTTACTTCGTAAGATGGCTTTCGGGTCACATGCATTTCCCTTGCACGCTTCACATTAAAAGTTATCGGACATTACCAACCGTCAGACGCTGTCACTTCGTGCCAGCCGCACCTTCGGCGCTTCCTGTCTGACGGTGAAGCGCCGGGAAATGCAAATGTCCGCTGCGCGGCCGCTTGCATTTCCCTTGCACGCTTCACATAGGAAAAAGCCTATCTTGGATTCAAGATAGGCTTTCATCTGCTTAACGAGATTCAACTTTTTCCTTAATTTTTGCGCTCTTACCGGATCTTTCTCTTAAGTAAGTCAACTTCGCCCGTCTTACTTTACCACGGCGAACCACTTCGATATGATCGATTACCGGAGAATGCACAGGCCAGCTTTTTTCAACACCAACCCCATAAGACATACGTCTTACCGTAAAGGTTTCCTTGGCACCGCCGCCTTGTCTTTTGAGAACAGTTCCTTCAAAAACCTGAATTCTTTCACGGTTTCCTTCTTTGATCTTAGCGTGAACCCGAATGGTATCACCAACGTTAAAATCTGCAACATTGTCTTTTAACTGTTCTTGCTCAATTTTTCTGATAATTTCGTTCATGAGTTTTTCTCCTTCCTGCCAATGTGTTCATTCGCACCCCATGTGCCAGCGGAACACCCATGCTCATACCCAAGAACTATATCACAGTTTAAAAAAGAATGCAAGTCTTTTTTTATAATTTCTCATTTTTTCCATTTGGCTCAAGGTCTCCCTGGAAAACGGAGTTCTTAAATTATTTTGCGTTTCTGCTCTTTTAAACCTTAGTATGACTGAGCCGGGGCCAATATAATTTTCCCCGGCTTCAGGCAAAGTCTTCTTCGTTTCCCGGGCTAGAATTTTATTTTACCTGATAGCCCTTGATATACTTTAAGATCTCATTTCTTTCATCAAGGAAAATCGTGCTGCCATTCATTTCCTTATATAGATCCATCCGTTTGATAAAGCGATAAAATTCCAAGTCTTTGTTCAGCGATTCCTGGTAAATCTTTAATGCCTCAGCATCAGCCTGGGCTCTGATCTGAGCGGCCTCTTCCTTGGCTTTGGCCACAATCTCCGCATATTCGCGGTTGGCCGCTGACTGGGCCTGCATATATTCCGAATCTCCTTCGGCTGTTAATTTTTCGGATTCTTTTTCAATCTCCTTGCTCATCTTCTGCTCAATCGTGGCAATATTATTGGCCGGAAAGGTTTTGCGGTTGACTCCGATATCAGAAATATAAATGCCGAAATCAGCCACTAACTTTTCATTCAGCTGTACCAGCTTTTCATTGAGCAATTCTTCGACTGTTTCCTTATAAAAAAATTCATTAAAAGATAATTGGTTGGCAGTATTGATAACCGTCTTATATACATATTCATCCATCCGCTTATAAGCCAGATTAAAATTGCCGCCGACTGCAATGGTAAAGCCGATCGGGTCAGCCACTTTATACTGGGCATAGGTTTGGATCTGGATCCGCCGGTTATCCAAAGTATTGATCAACTCTTCATTGGATAAATAAGTCAAATACTTGGAGCTGTATTTTCTGACTGTCTGGACAAATGGAATTTTAAAATGCAGTCCTTTTTGGGTGGAAACCGAAATATCGGTATATCCACTGACTGATAGATTTTGATTTACCTTTTCCAGATCTTCCAAATTAACAATGGCGCTGGTCAGCTTACCAAAAGTTTCCAAAACTGCCACTTCATCTTCATAGACAATAAAGTAGGAGGCATTTAAAAGGAAAGCCGCCAACACTACTAATAATAAAAATAATATGCCTGACTTTTTCATTATTGGCCTCCTCCTAAAATCACATCATTTTTGGCTGCATTTTCACTGAAATTATAGAATTTATGGATATTATCATCATCCGATGACGAAATCACGATCTGATTGTTCTTTAAAAACTCGGTCATGGCCTCAACATAATACTGCTCCCTGACGATGTCGGGATTTTTTAAATACTGAGCATACAGGGCATTAAATTGGGCTACTCCGGCATTGGCCTCAGCAATGATTTCCGCTTTATAGGCATTGGCATCTTCAATCAAGCGCCGGGCCTCGGCATTGGCTTTTGGGATCACCGTATTATAATATTTCTCAGCATCTTCCTTCTTGCCATTTTTATACTGGTTGGCATTTTCCTTTTGCTGATAGGCTTCTTCTACACTGGGCAGGAACTGAACATTTTGTGTTCCAACCAAAACGATTTCAATTCCGATCTCATAGTCGTCAATCTTTTTTTGCAGACGCGGTTTAATGGATTCATCAATTAATTCTTTTTGGGTTTTGGCTTCGTCTAAAGTAAACGACTGCAGGCTTGTTCTGACAATATCTTCCAGTGCCAGATTAAGCGTTCCTACCACATCGTCAACCTTATACAAATAATTGACCGGGTCTTTGATCCGGTATTGAATGATCAGCTCGATCAGGGCAATGGAAGCATTATTATTCGAGCCATCAACAATTACCTTCGCTTCCGCTTCCTGATCGTCATACTGAGCAATCGAACTGCTCTCGGCTTTGGTTTTGCTGCGGAATCCATATTCCATATTGTAAATGGTCCGGACATCCACCTTGGTTACTGTATCAATAAATGGCACCTTAAAATTAATGCCCGGCTTGGTCACCACCGACTGGAGCTGTCCAAAACGCAAAATAACGCCATTTTCCTTATTTTCCAAAATAAAGAAACTATTGATAAGCGCAATGATCAAAAGCACCGGAATAATAATGGCGGTAATAACTTTTTTGAAATTGCGTTTCATTTTTTCGATATCAACATCTATGGTTGGCGGTTTTTTCGGTTTTGGGCCTTGGCCGCTATAATCATCCTTTTTATACTCCTCTGACATCATTGTCCTCCTTTGTTGTCTGCATTTTCCTCATTGATTGATTAAATTTCCTTTATTCTATCTGTCCTACTCAAAATATGACTACTGCATCTATCACCTCGATACTGCTAAATCTCTATCAAAGACCAAAAAAGCAAAATCATCTGCCAGATAAATGGTTGATCGAAAAACTTCGTTTTTCTGCCCGGGTGGGCAACCTACCTTTCGCCACTTACTTCGTAAGATGGCTTGCGGTTGCACACCTAAAAAAGACTGTTCCAGAGAACGTGGGAAAGTTGAGTTAGTTATTTTAAAACGACAAACAATCCGGGTCTTTTTTGATATCTTCTAACATTTTTAAATCCCATTCATCCGGCTCAATTTCTTCTATATTTGCCCATCCGTTATATTTACTTTCGATAAAATCCCATAGCTGATTTGCTTCCTCTATTCCCATAACCGTAACTGCTCCTATAATTCTTTCTTTTACATTTTCCATTATATTTTCTCCTAATCTTTATAAACTTGTCCTCTATTATCAATTTTGATAATATGTATTATATTGAAATTCCGGTCAAAAATAACCCTAAAATCTCCAACTCTCAGCCTGTAATAATCCGAACCTTTTAATTTTTTCACATCACCCAAGGGCAATTTCATAATAGCTTTTTTGATTCTGTTTTTAGCTTCCTCTTTCTGCTTATCCAAAAATTTGACTGCTTGTTTGGAATATTTAACTTCCACTTTTCTCTATCCTCTCTATTTTCTCCTCTATCGCCTTATTCATGAAATACCATAAAGCAAAATCATCTGCCAGATAAATGGTTGATGATTATCAGTATATCATAAAGTCTCTATTTTGCAAAAGGTTTTTATGATTTTGTATATCCTTTTCCCTTTCTCAGATTATTGGATTTCGCTTGCAAATCCAAGTCCTGATAGATAATCTGTAATGCCGGTGCCGGAAGTCCATAAGACATGGCAAGTAATAAAAACCGGCATCGGTATTTCATATCAAATTCTTTGATTGAAATCACTGATACCGGTTTAATTTATATTGTATAATTTGGGGTGTTGGTATCCACTGCCAATCCTTTTTTATTTACCAACATCATTTGGCAAAGAACCTTCTTTACCAACACCATTTGACAAAGATCCAAAAAAGGCAGCCAATTGCTTGACTGCCCTTTATATCCAAAATGCCGTTCTCAAATTTTGACCCCAGTATGTAACCGGGTGGGTACTCGCATTATCACTTCTGCCTTCCAGAGATCAAAGTATGGCCTGGCATCTGTCATAAGATATAGAGTTCCCATATCTAATGTGTTGGTTCAAAATAATGAGCCCTCGAACATCTCAGAATGTAATTTAATTATAAACTTTTTTCATAAAAAATCAAGGGATTTTTCTGAATTTATTTCTTTGATTTTTTATTCATTTTTTAACAATAAAATTTTGCTTCTTACTCTGCTGCCCGCTCCAGCCATTCCCTGATCATCACCTCAAACAGCTCTTTTTGGTCGATCTGCAAAGCGTGTCCGGCAATATCGATCACCGTAAAAGTAGCTCTGGCATAGTCTTTAGCAATCTCCCATACATCCGCATAGCCGGTGACAGTATCCTGCTTCCCGGTTAAAAAAAGCACCGGCTTTTGATAGTCCATCTTCTTAATTTCGGCATCAACATCAAAAGAATAAGCATATTGCTTGACCAGTTCTTCCACAAACTGAGTATTTTCTTTGCCAAAACTATCCATGATCTCCTGAACCAGTCGATAAGTTTCTTTATTTAGCCTGACAAAACTTCGGCACAGATCTGCCTGCATCTTCGGATCAAGCTCTTTTAAAACATCTTTATCAATAACCTTAAAATCCGTAACCGGCAGCTTCCTGTCCTTATGCCAGGCAATTGCCACCGGACAAATCAGGGCCATGCCCAATACTTTTTCCGGAAAGTTGCGCAAAATTCCTCTGGCTAAATATCCGCCATACGATTGACCGGCCACTAAAAAATCAGTCTTAATGACTTCCCGAACAAAGGCAGTTAATACCTCCAATACTCCATCGGAAGAAGCCCATGAACAAACAGCATTTGATTTACCCATTCCCGGTAAGTCCAAATAAATTCTCCGATATCCGGAAACATTATGAAACACCGGCTCCATACAGGCTTTCATTAAGCCCATCTCTGCTCCCAAACCATGAATCAGCAGGATCGGAGTACCCTCTCCAATTTCTTCATAGTAGATCTGATTTTCCTGATATTCAAATACCATGGTTGTCACTCCTTTCTATTATCACTCAATTTTCTTACATTTCCTCAAGTCATCTGCCAGTTCGAAAAACTTCGTTTTTCTGCCCGGGTGGGCAACCTACCTTTCGCCACTTACTTCGTAAGATGGCTTGCGGTTGCACACCTAAAAAAGACTGTTCCAAGTAACGTGGGAAAGTTGAGTCCTTTATTTATCTGTTTTTTCGTAAACCCAACATATCACCATAACCGATTCATAAACCGTCTTTTGCGCTAAACAAAACTAATGAAAAATCGCTAAAAATATGAGAACGAACGCTCAGGTCAATACTTTCCTTTCAAGTTTTAAAAAGCATTGTAAGCCCTACTGCTCTGTGCTATAATAATAAAAACTTAACTCATGCTTGCTTTCTCTTATTATATATACTTACGCTTTTATTGACAAGTCAAATTTGCATAAGGAGACACTATGGAACTTCCTATTACCGAAAGAAGGAAAAATTACAAAAAAAATCGTATTTTAAATATTATTCGTTATAGTGATGCGGAAATTTCTCGTTTTGACATCAAAAAAATTACAGAATATAGTATGACCACCGTCTTAAATATCGTTGAAGAACTTTTAAGCGATAAACTGATCTATGAGAATGAACCAGACATGACTCATGGTCGCGTTGGCCGCCGCCCCACCTATCTTAGTTTAAATCCACAGGGCGGATACTTTATTGGTTTAGAATTCAATATTCAAAAAATGTATTACACTATTTTAAATTTTAGTGGTAAAGTCATCTATTCCAACTTTCTGCTTTTAAAAAACAATATTACCGCCAAACAAATTTTATCCAATATCTATTCATGCATTAATGAATGTATGGACTTTCTCGGTTCTGAGCGTTCTAAATGCTTAGGCATCGGGATCGGACTTCCCGGTTATATTGATTCCGAAAAAGGTGTAGCTCTGCACTATGCCTATCTTAAAGATTGGAATCATATTCCCATCACACAACAAATTGAAAAGCTATATCATCTTCCATGTCATATCTTAAATAACTCTGATTGTATGGTATTGGCATATAAATGGCTAGAATTTCGTGGCAATTCAGAGGATTTTGTATTTATTTCCATTCGCACCGGTGCCCGTGCTATTCCGGTTTTGAATAATCAGCCCTTTTTTGGTAAAAACGGAACCGCCGGTGAATTAGGACACTTACCGGTATCTGGTAATACCAAAAAATGTTTTTGCGGAAAAATCGGCTGTTTAAATACAATAATCAGTGATTTTAGTATTCAGCAGCATTTAAAAGAACAAACCAGTCAAGGAAAATTTAAAGCATTAATTGATCTTGCTCAGCAAAATCCTGAGAATTTAAATTCAGCCTTACTTGTTCATTCTGCCTTAAATGGCGATTTAGAAGCGATTTCATATCTTCAGGAATTGGCTTTTTTTCTTGGTCATGCCCTGATTCCGGTAGTTAATTTATTTGCTCCTCAAAAAATAATTCTATCCGGAGAATTAAGTAAATCCGGACAAATTATAACTGCCCCTCTTTTAAAAACAATTCAAAATGGAGCAGTCAAAGCAAATGTAAATCAATTACAAATTCTCAGATCGGTTTATGATGATAACATCGGTGCAATTGGTGCAGCCATGCTGGTTCTGCAAAAAAAATATGATATCACTTCCACTATTATATAGCTTTATTTCTATATAATGCATAAGCGGCTGCTCCAATCAGTGAAGCTTCGTAGCCCAAAGCAGTAGGTTCGATTCTATAATCAGGATTGGCTTTCAAAAAAACATTTTTCCTTACTCCCCGTTCAATTCCCTCCTTAAGTACATCAAATGACATTGCCACCCCTCCGCCCAGTACAATCAGCGGTAAATTTAAAATATTTTGAACTGTCCCAATGGCCTCGCCAATATATTTTCCGGTTATATCCATACATTCTTGAGCCTGGCTATGCCCTCCTCTGGCCAGTTCGGCAATTTCTTTCGCAGATAAACGTTTTCCTGACATTTCATAAAATCGCCGTGAAATACCATTTCCCGCAACCATGGCTTCTAAACACCCATGTCCGCCACAGGGACATTCCCAGCCATCCCGAACAATTTTAATGTGTCCGATTTCTCCTGCATTTCGATAAAAGCCATCATATAACTGATTATTAATAAAAATACCAGCTCCTACTCCGTTACTAATAGTAATCCAAATAAAATCCGTTACATTTCGGGCACATCCAAATATTTTTTCTCCATAAGCACAAATATTGGCATCATTTTCCAGATAACAGGGAATTTGAAACTCTCTACTTAAGATATCCGTCAAATATAAATTGGCAATTCCTGAAAAACAGGCATACATCCATATTCCCCGTTTTGTATCTGCCAGACCCGGAATCGAAATCCCTACACATTCCGGTCTATATTTATCTGTCATTAATTTATGACATTCCTCTTTTATTTGCATAATCACACTTGTTTCTGTCGGATCAACAAACAGACTTTTTCGGGAAGCCAAAATATGCCCACTATTATCCAGGATGCCTACCAATAATTTTGAACCGCCAATATCAATAGCCATTGTCAGTTTCTCATCCTTATTCATATATTCTCCTATTACTAACCTCTTGTTATTTTATAATATTTTCAGGGAATCAAAAGCTGTCGCATAATAAAAATTTCACTAAGATATTACCTCAAATTACTTTAAAAATATATCTTGCCTCAAAATTTTCAGCTGCAACAGCTTCTTTTTAATCATGAAAAAATTTAGTTATTGAATTAATAAAAATTATTTAATATTTCCAAGTTTTTTATGAATTTCAATATAGTCCTTCACATTATCCGGCGTAACCAGCTCACTGTCAATACGAACACTTTTTATTTCCTGACCCTTTAAATAATCAGATGCATATTTAAGGGCCAAGTGAGCATAATCAATTGCATTTTGAAAAACAGTGGCACCAATCTTACCAGCCTCCAATGCCTGGCAACCGGCAGCTGTCGCATCTACACCATATACTTGAATTTGTCCTTCTTTGCCTGCCATTTTAATAGCTTCCGTTGCTCCCAATGCCATATCATCATTATGAGCCATAATTACATTTAAATCCGGATATGCAACCAGCCAATTTTGAACAATTGTCATCGCCTTATCTTTTTGCCACTCGCCAATTTCTTCTGCCACAATAGTAATTGCCTTATCTGATAATACTTTCTTAAAACCTTCCTGACGACCATTGGCATGAAAATTACCAGCCGGACCTTGTAAAATTGCTACATTGGCTTTTTCCGGAAATTTTTTTACCGCATACTCAGCCAGAACGGTTCCCTGTTGAATCGGATCAGCATCAATATAAGTGCTGATTCCATCGTCATTAATAGAACCAGTAGTAACAATCACCTTAATTCCTTTGGCAGCAGCTTCTTTTACCGCCTGTACTGGTGCCTCTGCATCTACTTGTTGGAATATAATGACATCATATCCACCAGCCACACAATTTTCAATCTGCTCAATTTGAGTGGAAGATGTATTTTTTGAGTCTAAACAATCCAACGAAAATTCATCTTTATACTCTGCCGATTTTTTTTCAATTTCATCTTTTACCCATACACAAAATGTATCTGTATATGACTTACAAATAAAGGCAACTTTTTTAGGCCCTTCTCCTTGCTTCTGCTCAACCGTTTCTTTTTTCCCATTTTCTGTTTTTGGGGATGCAACCGGCTGTTTACCGCATCCCGTTAATATTGTGACACCAAGTAAAATCCCCATCATTACACAACATACTTTTTTGGTAATACCTTTCATTTGCTACCTCCTTAAAATTTGATTTTCCTCATTTATTCGTTTCGCAAACACTTTTAAACTCTTTTCTCATTTTTCAGGCAAAACAATGAGAAAATCGAGTCCTTTACTTACCCGACATCTTGGTTTTAATATCCAAAATAACCGCTATCACAATAATCATACCGGTAATAATTTGTTGATAATAAGACTGTACACTCAATAGATTTAATATATTTTTTATTACTCCAATAATTATTGAACCACAAATTGTTCCCTGAACAGTACCAATTCCACCAGAAAAACTGGTACCGCCAATAATAGCCGCCGTAATTGCATCAAATTCCAGGTTCACTCCTTCTGCCGGTTGGCCGGAATTAATTCTGGTCATATATAATACTCCGGCTATGCCCACAAATATTCCATGTAACATATAAGTCTTTAATACTGTACGGTTGACATTAACACCAGAAGCAACTGCTGCTTCCCGGTTACCACCAATCGCATACACATATCGGCCAAATCTTGTCTTATTAAGTACTACCCATGTAATAGAAACTATAACAATCATAATAATAACAGAAAACGGAAGTATATTACCTATTTTTCCCTGACCAATAATAGCAATCTCTTCAATTCCGTAAATCGGTTGTCCACCAGTATATAAATATACCAATCCTCTGGCCATTTGCGACATCGCCAATGTCACAATAAAGGCCGGAGCTCTATAATGTGTAATCACCATTCCCGAAAGTAAATTCAGCGAAAAACCACACACCATTGCCGTCCCCATACAAATAACTCCCGCGACTATAATATTACAGCCCCATCCAATTAACATTTTATATGTCCCGACACATAAGCAGCCGGTTAAAGCAACCACCGATCCACCGGATAAATCTGTCATATTTTCAATAATCAGCATTGTTATCCCACAAGATATAATGGTAACTACCGAAATTTGTGTCAACAAATTCATAATATTGGCTTTGCTTAAAAACACCGGAGAAATAATTGAAGAAATCACCAGTAATGCCAGTAATACTAAATAAATACCAAATTTCTTATAAATTACACTCACATCATATTTTCTTTTACTCATTTTTGCCTCCTGTGGCTAAATGCATAATTTTTATTGATGTTGCTTCTGCTTTGGTCAATTCTCCTGCAATTTTCCCATTTTGAATTACCATAATCCGATCACTCATCCCTAAAAGCTCTGGTAATTCTGATGAAATCATTAAAACAGCAACTCCATCGGCTGTCAATTTTCTCATTAATTTATAAATTTCATGTTTCGCCCCGACATCTATTCCTCTGGTCGGTTCATCTAAAATAAGCACCTTGGGATTCAGTAATAGCCATTTGCCTAATACCACCTTTTGCTGATTTCCTCCACTTAAGTTTTCAACAATCAGCTCCATATCAGGTGGCTTAACATTTAATTGCTTCATCATTTCCAGAATACTCATCTTCTCTCTTTTTTGATCAAGCCATGCTTTATTAAATAAATGTTTTAAAGCCACCAGTCCCATATTTTCTTTCATATTTCTGGGAGTTATTAATCCGTATCGCCGTCGGTCCTCTGATAACATACAAATACCATTGCTGATGGCATCTTCAACATTCTTTATGATAACTTCATTATTATTAATATAAATATTTCCACTATCCTTTGCATCCAAACCAAAAATAGCTCTGACGATCTCCGTTCTACCTGCTCCCATTAGTCCGGCAAAACCAAGAATTTCTCCTTGCTTAATAGAAAAATTAATATTTTCAAAAACACCTGCTTTACTTAAATTATTTACCCGAAAAACTTCCTCTCCTGGCACACTATTGGCTGGTGGATAAACTTCTTTCATTTCCCGGCCAACCATCAGCTTAATAATCTGATTAACATCAAATTGATCTGACTGGCGGGTTTCAATGTGTTTACCATCACGAAAAACCGAAATATAGTCAGCTACTCTGAATATTTCATTCATTTTATGGGAAATATAAATAATCGTCACTCCCGCTTGTTTCAATTCTTCAATTTTATTAAACAAATATTCCACTTCTTTTTCCGTAATGGCTGATGTTGGCTCATCCATTAAAATTATTTTGGCATTACAGGAAATCGCCTTTATAATTTCAATCATTTGCGCCTGTGCCACTGACAAAGTTTTCATCTTTTCTTTTAAATTATAATTCAAGCCCTGGTCCTTCATATATTTTTCAGCAGTTTGATAGAGTAATTTATCATCTACAAAAAAACGTCCTTTCATGATTTCACGACCCAAATAAATGTTGTCAGCAATAGTCATATCCGGTACAATATTCAGTTCCTGATATATCATTGAAATTCCCTGTTCACGCGCTTGCATAGGATCTGCTGCCTTTAACTGCTTGCCATTATATAAGATCTCTCCTGAAGTAGCTTGATACAAGCCATTTATAATTTTCATCAGAGTCGACTTACCGGCCCCATTCTCACCACACAAAACATGAACACTGCCACGCCTTACAGAAAAGGATACATTATCCAAAGCTCTTACTCCCGGAAAGTCTTTGGTCACATTACGAAATTCTAAAATAATGTCTTCTCTGTTTTCCGCTTTCAACTTTATCCCCTCTTTCTTCCTTATTCATTATAAAGAATTGACATCATTAAATGCGCAAACATCATATGAACATCTTCTGTAATTTGCATATCATTGACCGGCACATGTAATTGCACATCTGAAATCGTTTTTAATCTGCCACCATCAAAACCTGTCATTCCAATCACACAATTTCCTCTTTGTTTAGCATATTCCGCTGCCCTTATAATATTGGGTGAATTGCCACTGCCAGAGATACAAATCACTAAATCTCCTTCATCTAAAAAATTTTTCAATTGCTCAATGAAAATCGATTCATAAGACACATCATTAGCCAAACTTAAAATCGTAGACGGATTGTCATTCAAACAAATAAACCTATATTTTTTGTCTCGATTTATACTCAGCCCTTTATTAAAGTCCCCAACATAATGAGAAGCTGTGGCAGAGCTTCCTCCATTCCCCATAATAAAGACATGTCTCCTATTATCTCTTGCCTGAATTAATAGGTTCATGGTTTGATTAATTGCATCACGATCCAATAAGTCAAATACTTCTTTTTCTTTCTTTAAATAATTTTCAATTTGATTTTTATAGTTCATAATGCCCTTTCTAAAATTATATCGTTTTCGATATAATTAACCAAAAAAATAATTACTATTTTTATTATCGTTTTCGATATAATTACTATAAATTATATTCTTGAATTTGTCAATTACCTGAAAATAAATTTTATATACAAATTTTGCATAAAAATTTATGCATTTCTTATATTCTCGCCCTTAGTATTTAACTCAACTTTCCCACAGTTTTAGGGCTCTATCCCGCTTTCAACCTACTCTGAATCAACAAAATAAAGGATAGTCATAAAATAAAAAAAAACAGACATAAAAAAGACCATATCAATTTTAACAATTTTGGCTCTAATCTACAACTGTCTTTATACCAGAGTTTCCGGAAATAAAAAAGACCAAATTAAAACACCTTTCCTTATCAGAGAGAACTCTGGTCTTTGATAATTATCTACAATCCCTTCATTCTAAGTTTGATAATCGCTCTATCTTTTGTATCGACCTTTCCGATATTTCTAAAACTTACGGCACTCATTTTGAACACATTGGTACCGTTTTTGACGGCTCCTCAAAAAAGATTTCGGCAAAGGGCTATTCTTTGATGGAGATTGTTGGACTCTCTTACAAAAGCAATTCTCCTCTTCCGGTATACTCAAAGGTATTTTCCAATCTTCCTCTCGAAGATGAGCGTATTTATACTTCTCTGGTTAAAGTATATGTAAAGCGTTGGAAAATTGAAGAATACTTTCGCTTTAAAAAACAACAATTTCAACTGGAGAATGTAAGAGTTCGTTCTTTTGAAAGTATTTGTAGTTTAAATCTCATGGCTACTTTAGCGACTGCTTTTATTGGACTGCTTGCTGAGAAAACCCATGGTGATGTTTCTCTTAAAATCCTATTTCATTATGCCAAGCGAACCAATTCGCCTTATAAATTTCATTACTATCGGATTGCCGATGGATTTTCCCCAGTTTTTCTTCTTGCAAGAACTACCTTAGCATCTTTCTTGCGACCAACTATACCTTTCAATACTTTTTCTCATCAGTTGACACTATCTTTTATCGCTTCTACAGCTTAAAAGCTTGTTTTTGATGAACAGAAAATGGGGAAACTCAAAACAGATAAGAAAAAGTACAACAGGCTTTACTTTATTGAATAATTTAAAATCCCTCATGCTTATATAATAGCATAAGTTAATTAAAAAACAGCTGTTTAAAAACGACTGTTTTTGCTGCTATTTTACATAATATTCGTCCAGTATGGGGTATAGATCCCAATATTTTGGATGTCTATAATCTAGTTTTTTGTCATTATCATAGATTATAGAGTATACACTCTTCAATCGCTCTCCTTCCACGTCCCAGTCCCTGATTAATATGTCCAAAAAAATTATTTCTGATTCTTTTTGGAAATAAATATTTCTTACCTTGATCCCCTTATCTAATCCTGGATCGTCCTCGCGGACAAATCCATCGTAGATTAGGGTATAACCTTCTTTTTCCATTCTGGAGATTAGGTTATTTTTTTGCTGTCTTTCCTTTCCAAATGGGCTAAACTCTTCAGGGTCTGGAGACGTCTCTATACCCACCAGATTAGCATAAAGATTTATGATCTTCGCTGCTTGACTTCTGGTGATAGGCTTTTCTCCGTGGAATAACCCGTCTGGGAAGCCATTGATTAATCCTAGAGAAATGGCTTTTTCGACCCGATTGTTAGTCGCGTCAAATTTTTCGGCGTAGTATTTTTCACCAAACGCTATTAAAGCGTTGATGAAAAAGTCTCTGTCAGCGACTTGTCCATTGATAAATCGATAATTTCTATCAAAGACAAGATGATCTAAGCCAGTGTCAGTTTTTAAGAAAAAAGATACTGGTCTTTCGTACCAATGACCTACTATGTTTCTTGTACTCACATGTGGATGCTCCTTTGGTGGGGTCTTATCCATATGCAGATTATACAGAATCTGCATTACTTCTTCGCGTAAGATGCCCCTTTCTGGTTGAAATGATCCGTCCGGGTAGCCTTTCATAAACCCGCGATCAACCGCCTCTCTAACATAAGATTCCGCCCAATGACCTGAAAGGTCAGAGAAATTCATCGTTTTCAGAATTGTTGCTTGTGAAGATGCAAAAGATACAGAGGAAAAGGAACAAATAACGATAGCAGCAACGATAGCAGTACATAAAATTTTTCTCATAATACCCCTCCTTATGGGAAATCTAACCCCTACGCTATGTAGGAATTCTATCTACATTATATCATACTATTATTATAAAGTCCCGTCTTTCGGATTTAGGACTTTTTACACCACTTCTGCCGGTTTCTTCTGTTTAGACAGATCTTCTTTGGGGAATTTCCGGCGAACAACCACAAAACAAATAAAATGAGCTGCGGCTGTAATAATCCATGAAATGGGATAGGAAATATACAGATTTTCCAGACTACGATTCCATGCAAATACAGTAAAGATCCAAAAAATGCGCAGACCACAGGCACCAATGGTTGAAACGATCATTGGCATAACCGAATATCCCAATCCTCTTAAAGAGCCGACAAATACCTCCATGATTCCGCAAGTAAAATAAAGGCTTAAAATCACTACCATCCGGCGCATGGCATAAGAAATGACCACGGCATCCGAAGAATATAATCTTAAAATTTGCGGCCCGAAAAAAATAATAGCGGTGCTTAAAGATAGTCCGATAACAGTGACAATACCCAGACAGGTGATTAAAATTTTATTTATCCGTGAGTAACGGCCGGCACCAAAATTCTGGCTGGTAAAAGTTACAGTCGCCTGTGAAAATGCATTCATTGAAACATAGACAAATCCCTCAATATTAGATGAAGCAGTGTTTCCGCCCATAACTACTGAACCAAAAGAATTGACCGAAGACTGAATAACCACATTAGACAGAGAAAAGACCACTCCCTGCAAGCCTGCCGGCAAACCAATCCGAATAACTTTAAACATTTTATCCCGGTGCAGCTTTAATTTGCTCAGCTCCAGGCGAATGCAGCTATCTGCCGACATCAGACAGCGAACCATCAATATACAGGAAACTGCCTGTGATAAGATGGTAGCCAGTGCCACTCCGGCCACACTCATTTCCAAAAACACAACAAATATAATATTTAAAAAGACATTGACCACTCCGGCAATTGCCAGATAATAAAGGGGACGTTTGGTATCGCCCACTGCCCTTAAAATGGCACTGCCAAAATTATATAAGAGCATGACCGGCATGCCTAAAAAATAAATACGCAAATAAAGGGCTGATAAATCAATCACATCTTTCGGTGTGCCCATCATTGCCAGCAGCGGCTTGGCAAACAATAGGCCAATTCCCAGCAGCAACACACCCGATATGATGCTGAGCAGCACTGATGTATGGACGATCTTACTGACATCTTCCTTGCGTCCTGCCCCATAATTGGTCGAAACCTGAACACTGGTTCCGACCGATAAACCCATAAATAAATTGGTCAGCAAATTAACCAATGCACCATTTGAGCCAACTGCCGCTAACGCCAATCGTCCAGCCCATTTTCCAACTACCATCACATCCGCTGCATTAAACAAAAGTTGCAAAATTCCAGACAGCATAATCGGCAAAGAAAACATTAAGATTTTCCCAGCCAGCGGACCATTTAACATATCAATTTCTTGATTTGTATTTTTTCTCATATTTCGCCATCCATTTCTTAAGCATATTGTCATGCCATATTACTGTTCCCTTTTTCGCTGAGAACTTTTTATTTTTCGCCCGGAAAATTACTACTTATTCTTTTTTTCCTGGTCCAATAATCATATAGCAAATTGCTGCTTACCCCGGCCGCAACCAAAAGCCCGCCCCAAAAAGATGACAGCTCATATTCACGGCCGCCGAAAATATCAATGGCAATGCTACTGAAAATTTGACCAACAAAAATCAATAATGTCAAAACAAAAGCGGATACTTTAGGAACGATCCCATTGTTCAACATGACCAGGACCACTCCAAAAATTCCACCAGCATAGATCCAGATCTGAGCCGATATCGGCTGGCTAAAAGCATTCCACTCTTTCGCTCCCAAAAGAGCCAAAGCCAACACCGAAAACGGCAGGCCAACCAGGTGATTAATTAGCGATCCCTGCAAATCACCAACTTTTTCTGCCAGTTTGGCATTAACTGTACGTGAATATACCACCCCAAATCCGGCCGTTAATGATAAGATGACCGCATAGATCCCTTCTGTAACTGAATGATCGAGCATGATCGCAATCCCTGCCCCGGAAAACAGCAATCCAATCAGCGATGATTTTTGAAATGGATGCCTTGGCATCCCAAATAATCCCAGACTGTCTATTAAAATCGAGGCCAGTGCCTGCCCCAGTAAAACCAAAGCAATAATACTGGTCAAGCTGATCTTGCCATATGAAAAATTATTGGCTACCGCCACAAACACGCCGACTGCACCACCCGAATAAAAAAGCAGCGGCAGCCCGGGAAAGGTAATTTTTTTGCCCAGCACCTTAATTGCCAGGTAAGCAAATAAGCTGCCAACAATATGTATAATGACAGTGGCAGCAAATACCCCATACAAAAAAGTCAATTCCCCGTTAATAGCGATCATGACCGAAATCAAAACTCCAATTAATAGTGCAACCAAATAAAACATATAATCTGCCTTTCCACATTTTCCTTTAATAAGCGGAGTTTATCAACTTTAAAATCAAATGCTTATCACTCCTCAAAAACATAATTTTATCATAACAGGCTTTGTATAGAAATGCAATCAGTTTTGGCATTCTGATTATTAACATTCTTTAAAAACAGCAAAAGCTGCCACGCATATCTGACGCCGGCAGCTTTTGCCTTGGCCGTCAGATATCTTTGCATAACAGCTTTTTATCTTTTATTCAAAGAAAACTCAGATAATTTCCTTTACTTCATAATTTTTAAAACCCGATAAATCATTACCGACAATTCCGCTCTGGAAATGCTTTGCTTTGGATTCAGCTTTCCATTATCCCCCTTAATTAAGCCCATTTTAACCATTTGTGCAATATAAGGTTTGGCATAATCAGAAATTTCGCTGCTGTCAGCAAAGGCGGCCAGCACCAACTCAACTTCTTCGCTGGCCATTTTCCATTTGCCAAATCTGCCCAAAACCGTAAACATATCCTGACGGGATACATTTTGATCCGGATTGAAGTTGCCCGCTGTATCACCATGCATTAATCCCTGAGCTTTTACTCTCTCAACCGCCGAATGATACCAAGGCTGTCCGCTTTCCGGTGCCGCCGCCTTGGTTCCAATATTCAGCAGATCCAGCATATTGGTCAGCAGCTGGGCTGTTTCTGCCCGGCTGACAGTTGCTTCCGGCCGGAAAGTACTATCCGGATAACCCTTGATAATACCCAGATTGACCAGTTCTGTAACTTCCGTCTTAGCCCAGCTTTCGGATATATCACTTAACTGAGGTTTGACGGTTGGCGTAACTCCTTCCGGTGTTTTTTCACCTTCTTTATCTTTTGTTTTATCCTTATCTTTTGCCTTTTCTGCTGATTTTTCACTTGCAGCCGGACTTTCGCTCGGTGCCGGTTGATATGAAATCAGCGGATTTTCAGTTTTTGGTTTTTCCGGCTGCGGCTTAGGTTCTTCCGGCTTTGGTGTTGGCTTTTCTGCTTTATAAGTACCATGTAAAGTTGCCGCTTGTCCCAGATTGTCTTTTAATGAAATTTCCAGCTTTAATGGCTTAGTACTAAGCACCTTAACCTGCTTACTCTTATCGGTAATGGTAATTTCTTTATCCAGCGCCAGTTCAAGTGTCACCGGAGCATTCAGCTTCATGGTCGGATCAGCTACGGATAAAGAAATCTTGCCATCTTTTTGCAAAAGCATCAGCGAAGAAGCCTCGCTCACCTTGACATCACCCAAATCACCGGCTTTTTTATCAAAGACATTGGCTGCTAAAATGCCCAATTCCTTTTCATAAACTGCCTGTACTTCAGGGGTATTTTTTCTGACTTCATATTGCGGCGCAGCGGCATAGGCCTGTACTTCATCTGCACTCTTACCCGGCAATAAAGCATAGCTATAATCAGCATTGACCGGATTTTTGCCATGCTCCAGCCACATGGTCACATAATTTCTATGGATCAGATCAGTTTTACCACTCTTATTGATCGACCTCCATGAGCCATCCCGTTTTTGCTTGATGGCAGTTAAGGACACCGGCTCAGGGAAATAGTATCCAATTCCGGCCTTATCTGATTTGCTGCCTTCCAGGTAAGCCCAGGATGTCTGATCAAACTTTTCTTTTCCGGCAGAAACAGCTGTCAGCACCGGATTACCATTGACTAATACCTGATTGCTTGCATCCGGCCGGATCATCCGGTTTTCAACAATCGTTTCAATTTCCCGATTATCGGTGGAATTGATGCCACTGCCAAGGGCAATGATTTCATCATCAAAGAAGAACCAGGATTTTTTAGTGGTTAAAGTGGTATTATAATGCGTAATATTTTTGCGAATCGGCTCTTTTAAATCCATAGTCGCTACGCTATATAAATTATCCAAAGAAGTACCGCCCACAAAATCACTGTTCATAGTGAATTCTTCCTTATGGTCTTGGGATAAACGGGCAACCACATCAATGGTAGTACCGGCCAAACGATATGGATCAACCGTTGGCCAAAAGCCATCATCATATTGACCGGCATCTTGATTTAACAGATATAAAGTGCCATTGCCCTGATTCCAGCCCTTTAAGTTTTCATTATTCATCATTTCAAAATTTTGGGTACGGGAAGAATACATGGCTAATGCCACTGCATAATCCTGACGATGATGTACCACTCTGTCCATATTGGCAAAGACATGACTGCCAATATATGGCTCTGCCATTTCTACATTCTGCAAATCCTCATATTCATTTAGCATATTGATATTACCGGCATTGGCTTTGACATCATAAAAACTGTTTTTGTCCATAAAACGTCTGGCTAACGCCCGCCATTTTGCCTGTTTATCGGCCGGTGCTGCCTCCGCAAAAGCATATAATGTTCTGGCGATCTTATAGCCGTCAGCAAAGTTAGCACCCCATTCATTATTTCCTGCCTGCCGGGATAAGCTTCTGCCGGCAGTAATCGGAAATGCCTGACCATCAAAAACCATTGGAATAAAGGCATTATCAATCCATTCATACACATTTTCATAACTTGGATCGGTAATTTGCCAACGACTGCCCTTAGTCTTACTATTTAAATTACTTAATCCGCCAATTAAGACCATACCATAAGCGGTGGTATAACCAACATTTTTGTGCTGAATAAAACTGCCGTCCCGGTAGAAACCCTCACCGCTGGTTACATATTGATATACCTCACCCAGCGCATCAATCGAATGCTGCATCAATTCCGGATTCTTTGCACAAATTCCTAAGAGCAAATCACCTATACAAGTATCGATCCGATTAGCACCAGTACTTTTTTGCTGTGGTAATCTATATTTTGGTTTATCGATCGTTGCATTCCGGTTATAATAGGATATTTCCGGATCCGGCTGGAAACGATAAATGGCATTTAAGTAATTCATTCGTACTTGCGGATCTAAATCATCATACATGATGGCAATGATTTCACCCAAGACTTTGGGCACACCAATTTCCCACTGCCACCAGTTATCTTCTTCCGTGGCAAATGGATTGTAGCTGCTGTGATATAAAAACTCCAGACCATCTTTGATTTTTTGATATAAATCGGCACTATCTTCATATTTACTGCCCTTAGTATGATATGCTCTTAATAAGTCGCTTAACCATACATAGGAAGTTCTCATATTTTTAACGGAATCACCTATCTTTACCGGCTTATTTTGTTTATCCTTAACCAATGGCAGTTTCCAGAATAAGCAATCACGATTTGGATCGGTATTTAACTCCGCCAGATAGCCATCTACTTTTTTGTCAACTCGCTCAAGCAAGGCTTTGACCTGGGGGTCATTAACATCATAAGTTCCCTTTTTAATCGCAAATCTTTGCCGAACCTCATCAAATTCATCCATTCCTTTGGAGGTATAGAGCACCGGTGTTTTTTCGCTGTTATAAGAAGAAATCTTCACCACCGGCAAAGCAGGATCTTTGGCTTTAAAGTAAAAAGCATAATTATTATGTGCCCTTACATAATCGGTTACATCAACCGTATACCAGCCTTTATTGGTAATATTTAATTCATAGATCATCGCCGCTTCGGTTGCCGGCCGGGCATTATAAGTGGTATTTTCGCCCACTTCCGCCGGATTGGCCACGCCCCAAATTTCTACCGGAATCGGCTGTGAAGTTTCATCTTCTCGAATATAATAATCTTCTTGCACATAAAAACGCAGGAAAGCAGAATCCGGATTTTGTTCCTTCACTGTATCGGTATAAAAATAAGCGGAATATTCTTGTCCAACTAAGACAGTATCTGTCTTGAAGCGGTTTTTATCCGGATCTTTTTCATTAATATATAAACTTTTTAACATTTCATCATTTTGAGCCATAGTAACTTTACGAGCCACCTGGTTAACATCAACATCGGCCTGAGTATCTCCGCTTGGAGCTGGAACCGGGGGCTGTACCGCTCCTCTTTCCAATACCAATTCCGGCTTATTGCCATGCGGTGCGCCGGCAAGCTTTATATATGACTTGGTTCTGGCATCACCTTTAATATGAAAAGAGAACTGCGTTCCTTTCACAATTTGTTTTTTAAAATACGCGGTAACATCAACCTCTACCCAATCATCTTTCTCTACTATCTGCCCCTCTCCGGCTTTCTCCTCTTGGCTGAAATCCGGTTTATTCATCCATGTGGCAGTTTTTTCGTCCCAAGCACTATCAAAACCGAACACTTCAATAGAAGACGGTGTAACACTTGAAGTCGTTACATACAAACGCAAGGTTGCCTTATCAACATCAGAATAATCTCCCGTTTGCAAAGAAAAACCAATCAAACCCTCTCTATGATCAGGACCATTCTGTTCCGGAATTGCTTTGATAATCATTTCCCTGTGCTTATACTGCGGCTTATTCTTATTATTATTCGTCGCATCAATTCTTGTACTGCGATTAGCATAATATGTATCCGCAGCTGATATTTGCCCGGCAAATAAAATAAACGCCAGACAAATCGCTAAAATTTGTTTCCCTATCCTTTTCATTTTTCCCTCCTAAAAGTCGAATTGTCCTTTCCACCGGAAAGTCTGGTTAATAAAGTTTTACCAGGTTTAACCCGGTATTGCCTTTATTTTTCATCACTGCTTTAGCGGATAAAGCAATATTTCCGTTTCTCCTCCTTGAATTCCCCAAAAGATCAGGGATGTTTCCGCTTCTTTTATATCATGGCTGATCTCAAGCAGACCGGTTTGCTGCAAATCCTTTGCTAAAACCGGATCTTTTACTTCAAATAAACCATTTAAGACAATTTTAGTTTGTTTACCGATACTTGGATGGTGCATCCATTTTCTGGAATAAACACTGCACTCAATCTGCCGGCCATTTTCATCATATTGCTCCTCATCCCGGCCTTCATACAGACGTAAGTCCGGATCACAAAAGCTCAGCGCCAACTCCTGATCCTGCTGACGAATCATACATAGGCAAGGTCGATCGCAGCTTTTTAAGAAACGGCTATTACTTTTGATTTCTCCAGCTACAAACAGGGCATAGGCAAAAGTATTGCTTGGATAATGCTCTAAAATATGAGCCTGCTTATCCTTTTGATGCACCTTATAAAATGGGTTTTCCTGCCAGATGAGGGCTTTTTGGTAAAAATCCTCCGCCCGCTGATTAACTCCGATCACATATTCATAGGCTTCGTTTTTCGGAGCCGGACCATGATCAATTAATGCCCGGGTAAAATGGCCACTCTTTGGCTCACTGCCATCCTGAGCCGGACTACTTTGCAGGCCACTCTGGATCTCAACTTTAAGCGCCCCTGGCAAATAATATCCATTCCGGTAAGCATCACTTAAGACCAGTCCGCTCACATCCTTTGAATAAAAATATTCCTGATCACAGATCGGCTGCCCATTTACATAAAATGGCGTTTCTCTACTCAAGCTTTGAAATAAGGTGGTAATACTACGATGTATCTCATCTGCACTTTCAATCTCCGAACCCAAACGAATAATCGTATCATCAAAGAAAAAAGTCGATAGGTTCGCCCGATGACTGTCATCATATTTGGCATGGCCATGCAGCTTTATGGCAAACATACCATTTTCACCCAATGTCAAACCACCGGCATAAATCTCATCAGTCAGCAGCATTTCCTCATAACCGCTGAACGCGTCAACATTATAAACCTTTGATTTCAGCTCGGCAAATGGCAGCTCAATCACCGTTGTACCGGCAAAAGAATTCCAGTTAAAGCCTTCTGCCTGATAGCCATTGGCCTGAAGAGTAATCGGCCGGCCCTGACTTAAAATCTGCAAGTGATTAAAACTGACATAACGCCCATATAAATTATTGGCGACATAACTTTCATGACTCCATAAATAGCGATTATGTCCCCGAATGGCGGCCAGCCACTCGCCCCGGCGATGAAACCCGGCACAGGCTAAATTCATAGTTAAATGTCCGGTTGGCGTTTGCTCCGGACAATATCCCCTCTCCAGCAATTCCGATACCCGCTTTTGGATTTGCTCCGGCACTTCCTCCAGTGCCGGCCGCGACATTTCTCCTTCCAGGCGCAAATAAATATTTCCCATATTAGGGCGCTTGCCACTGATCATCTCGGCTAATGTCATATAATAAAAAACTTCACTGGTTAAATGGGTATGCTCGCCATCGGTTTTTGGATGTCTGGCCGATAAGGCAGTAGGCCAGTGTTTTAAATTACAGTACCAACGCAATTTTTCCATAGCATTTTCCACGATTGCATAAGCTTTACTTGAAATCTCCGCACAGGTACCTGCCAGAAAATAAATCAGCGGGGTTAAACTTTTCAGTCCATCCAGGCCATATGCCGGATAGTGATTGGCATGATGATACATTGAGCCATCCGGCTTAAATGTTCCCTCCAGCCCTTTGGCATAGTCGATCGAAGCATTAAGCCATTCACTGTATTTGAACAATAAACGGTATCGATATGCCAAATCGCCTTCAAATAAAATGGCCATCAACATAGCATGCGAATAGGTATTTAAAATGTCAATATTGATCGAACATTCCTCAGTTGGCACTTCCAGTCTGCCCAGCCCGGTCATCCAAACCGTCATATCAATCAAATCTTTTAACAGACCGGGATCTTGATTTTTTATAAAATCAGCCATCAAAAATATACTGTCAAACATTTCCTTAAGCACATAGCCATAATGATGAGACGTACCTAAACTACTGCCATAGGCCAGTCCCTGGTTTATCAAATGTTTGCTTAAGCGTAAATAAAACCCGCCAACCGCCTCCGATTTTTCCCGCTCATAATGGAGAGCGAGATCTAAAAGCAATGATCCTGTCCTGCGCATATCAATGCTGATCCCGGCTTCGATCAATTCGCTGCGCAAAGGCTTGGGCAATATTTCCATGGTATAAACACTATCAACCGACACACCAAAAATCCTGCCAGCCTGCTCTTTCAGATGGTATTTTTCCAATCGCTCTTTCAAATCAACATAAGTGATCCGCTGCCTGCGCTCTCGGTATTTTTCCAGCAAATAGGCCTTTTGTCTTTGCTTAATGGTGGCAGTATCATGCACCACATTAACATAATCATTTTGTGTTTCCGCCAATTCAGCCCGATCTTTTGCCTGTACCGCTTTTCTGCATTCTTCAAAATAATGCAAGCACATCCAGTGACCACTGGCACCAATATTGGGATTGACCTGTGGCACCTGATAATCCGGAGTAGGATGTCGCGGATCGATTTTGGCGGCTAAATCTAAATCCGTCAAATAAAGACTGCCGGCCTCAGCCGGAAACTCAATCCGGACAGCATCCATTCCAATTTGCGGCTGCCCCTGCATATCTCTTTCATAAATCAGCCAGGCGGTTCTCCAACCTGTAAAATTAAGACCAAAAGTAAAAAAGCAGCAACTTGTTTCATTCTTTTTAAATATAAATTTTAATTGTCCTGATGCCGGTTTGGACTGATAAATCCAAAAACAAAAGGTATCCCTGGCCTGATCTTTACCCTGATCAGAAAACGGCTGAAATGGATGAGTACCTTTGATTTCCAGGACGGCATCCGGCTGATAGTCGATCTGAATACTATCTGGCTGATATTTACGATAAACCTCAGTTTTATTCAACTTAATCTGAGCCGATTGGTAGCTTGCATTGGCAATGATTTCTGAATTTCTCACTTTAACCTCGCTTCTGTAAAAAAAGGCAGACAGGAAATCCCATCTGCCTTTTGTTTAAAATGCTTATTTGGATAAGTTCTTCATATAACGATCATACGCTTCTTGTTGAATCTTGATCGCTTCTTCAATTCCAAATTTTTCCATTGCTGACTTAAATCCTTCATAGCCGCTTTCTACCTCTTCAGAACCAAGCACCCATTTTTGTGCAGTTTCTACCTTTAAAGTATCAATTGCAGTCATCAGCTCTGTCATTCTGGCATTTTCTTCTTCGGTGTATTGTAAAGTCGGGAATTGCGGACCAAATACATTTTTATCAACATATTGTTGTACGCCGGCCAAAGCATCTTTGTTCATCAATTGTTTTTCATATTCAAAATCTTGTTGAACGCCGATGGTCATTTGACAGCCAAATCCTCTTAAATTAACAACCGGGTCACCATTCTTTAAAATTTCATCTTTAAATACCGGTTTGCCATCAACCATGGTATAGGTTTCACCCTCAACACCAAAATTGCTTAATCTGCGGCCTTCTTCGGTAAAGAAGAAATCAAAGTACTTCATGGTTGCTACCGGATCCGGGTTGCTGGCAGCAATGCCCCAACCGCTCCAGTGTAATTTACTGCGGACCGTTCTTTCATAAGATTTGCCATTAACATCAGCCGGCGGCAGCATAACTGCAAAGTTAAAGCCTTCAGCCATGCCTTCGTTGCTGTTGTATTTAGAAGTACTGGCAAACCAGTCATGAGTCATACCACCTAAGTTTTCTTTTAACATTACATCTCTGGCAGTTCTGCCGCGGGTATAAATTTCCTGATCGATCAAACCTTCTTTGTACCAATCAGCCAGGTTTTTGTATGCTTCTTTATAAGCAGGCTCATATGGGCCATATTTAACTTTGCCATCTTCTGCATACCAAGCTTCTTTTGCACCCCAAAGTTGAGCAAAATCAGCAAATACAGTCTTCGGACTTCCATCACGGTTGAAGTAAGGAACTTCGTCGGCTTTGCCATTGCCGTTTGGATCTTTTTCTTTGAATGCTAATAATACATCATGCAGTTCCTGAGCATTGGTCGGCTCTTTCAGTCCTAATTTATCAAGCCAGTCTTTACGGATATACCAACCCTGAGCAGCATCTCCATCCGGAATATAAGGAATGGTGTAGATATGTCCGTCAGCGGCGGTAACATGATTTTTAATTGCCGGATTGGCATCAAGGAAAGCCTTGATATGCGGCGCATGTTCCATTAATTCATCCAATGCCAGGAATGCGCCTTGTTGAGCCAATTCTCTGATAGCATTGTTATCCCAGCAAACAATATCCGCTAATTGTCCGGATGCAGCCATTAAAGAAAATGCTTCTTTATTGCTGGAAGAGGACTGAGAAATATAGCCTTTTAAGGACACATTGGTCAATTCCGCAGCTTTTTTCATCACTGCATTATCCTCTTTATATGGTTCATGTAAGAAGTAGAAAATGCTCAGTTCCAATGGTTTTTCACTGGCCAAGGTACTGGTTGCTTCCGCTTTGTCTTCTTTTTTCTCTTCTTCTTTCTTTTCGTCATTTTTAGCTTCTTCTGGTTTGTCTTTCTTTTCTTCCACTGCCGGTTTGTTTTCTTGCTTTGCAGTCTTATCACCACAAGCAGTCGCACTAACCACTAATGTCAGAGCCAAAAGTAAAGTTAATAATCTTTTCTTCATTTGTTCCTCCTTTTATTTTTTGAATTTATTTTGCTTCCTCACCGGCAGCCGAAACCGCCGCTGAGTTTATATAAAAGATTGAGCAGAACTCAATCAGTGGGACCTGAAATAATCAAAATCTGTCGGGAGAAGCCACCGCCGGCTTTGCGGCTGCTTCCATTTTCTGTACTTATACACTTTAGCCTATTCTTTGACTGCCCCAAGCAGCATACCTTCAGCAAAGTATTTCTGAATATAAGGATATACGATCATCATTGGCACAACTGAAATAATAATCGTTGAGTAAATTAAAGTTTCCGTGGAAACACTGCTGCTGATATCCATATCCTGAATGCTTTCCGCAATTTTGGTTTCTACAATCATTTTTTTAAGCATAACCTGAAGCGGAATCTTATTATCATCTTTAAGCAGAATCATGTTCCAGAAATAGCCATTCCAGCGAGTGACCGCATAAAATAAACCAATGGTTGCCAAACCGGCTTTGGATAATGGCAGATAAATGCGGGCCAGAATATAAAATTCGGAAGCTCCATCCACTTTGGCTGCTTCTTCCAGGGATACCGGGATCGACTGAAAGAAAGTCCGCAATAGAATCATATTAAATGGAGTCATCGCAAATGCCAGTAAAATAACGGTTCTGGTATTAAGTAAATTTAAACTGACAATATTTAAGTAGAACGGGATCATACCTGCCTGAAACCACATTGTCAGCAGAAAAAACACAGTCCAGAACTTTAAAGCCGGTAATCGCTTTTTGGACAGCGGATAGGCTGCCGAGATCGTAAAGATCAGGTTGACTAAAGTTCCGGCAAACATATAGAAAAACGAGTTGGCATAACCGATCCAAATACTTTTGTTTTCAATAATTTTCCGATAAGCCTCAAAAGTCAGTTCTTTTGGCAGCAGCAATACTTTTCCTGAAATAATGGCATCCGGTGAACTGATCGAAGCCGAAAAAACATAAATCAGCGGATATACAGTAATAAAACCAATTAATGCCAACAGCACATAATTTAATACCGAAAAGAATTTTTCCGATTTGCTTTGTTTAAAATTCATTTCCGTCCCTCCTTACCACAATGATGTGCCTGAAAATTTCTTACTGACTTTATTAGCAAATATGACTAATATCACAGATACAATCGCATTAAACAGTCCTACCGCGGCGGCATAATCATATCGGGAATTTTCCAAACCCATCCGATAAACATAGGTACTGATCACATCCGCTGTTTCAAAAGTCGCCGGCTGATACAAAAGAATAATTGCTTCATATCCAACCGATAACATACTGCCAATTTTTAATACCAATAAAACAATGATCGTTGGCATAATTCCGGGAATGGTCACATGCAAAATTCGCTTGAATTTATTGGCACCATCTACATATGCCGCTTCGTATAAATTGGGGTCAATCCCTGACAGGGCCGCCAAGTAAACAATGGCATTAAAGCCCGCTTCTTTCCAAATATTCATACTGATAAAAATGGTCCGGAAATATTCCGGTTTAACCAGGAAATTAATTTTCTGGCCACCTAATTTTTCAATCATAATATTGATCAAACCATTGCTGGGCGACAGAAAATTGACCACAATACCGGCGATAACTACTATTGAAATAAAATGTGGTAAATAGGTAAGAGTTTGAATCAGTTTTTTATAGCGGACATGTTTCACTTCATTTAACATTAAGGCCAGAAGAATTGGAATGGGGAAACCAAAAATCAAACCGTAAAAATTAATTAATAAGGTATTTTTTAAGTTTCTCCAAAAATATGGACTTTCTACAAACTTTACAAAATGATCAAAACCAACCCACGGACTTTTATCGATTCCGGCAAAAATTTTAAAGTTTTTAAAAGCAATTTGCAATCCCCACATCGGACGATACATAAAGAAGATATAAAATAAAATTGCTGGTATCATAATTGCAAATAACTGCCAATGCTTTATTACATTTTTAAACCCTTTGCTTAGCCATAAAACTAAATCCGTTTTTTGCGGTTTGGTTAAAACGGCAGTTGAATTTCCAACTGAATAATTCTGTTTTTTTTGTTTCACATTTTGCTTCATTTGTGTTTCCTCCTAATTTGCTAAAACCAAAATATCACAAATGTGTTACAAAATCTATTTCTAATTTAACAAATTCTTCTCCATTTTTTCAAATCATCTCCATTTTTTCAACCGTCAGTTGCAAATTTTAAACTCTGCTCTTCTCCTCTTTGATCATGGCTTTTCCTATTTGACATCCATTTTTTTGGTTAACGTTTGGATTCCATATATTTGCCTGGAGTTTCTCCTGTATACTTTTTGAACAATCTAAGAAAAGTATTAACACTATTAAAGCCCACCGCTTCGGAAAGCTCTTTATTTTTAACAGACTTATTGTTTTTCATAATTTCTTTAGCCTGTTCAATCTTATAACGATTGAGATAATCTTTAAAATTGGTTTTGTATTCTTTTTTAAAGAGCATACTGACATAAGTCGGAGTAATCGAAAAAGCTTCTGCTACATCATTTAAAGAAATATCGGTTTGATAATTAGCATGAATATATTCAAGCAGCCGACCAGCCAGACTATCTTCGTGATAATCCTGATGATCCTCCAGTTTTTCCAGCAAAGTTTGGAATAAGCTGTGCACCTTATCTTTAAAAGCCACTTCTTCTTCTGCTGCTTTTAGCTCCAAATATAAAATAATCCCCTCTCCATAGACATCTTCTACTTTCTTAAATTGCTGATTAAGCAGGCGGTTAATGGTGGCTATAATTGCAAAAGTCAGCAACGAAACTGTTTCAGCAGTCATATGATGATGTTTAAAATTTTGATTTAAAATATGTTCCAGCAGCAAATGAGTTTCTTCTTCTTTCCGCTGCTCCACATAATTAATCAAACCTTCTTCAACATCCAGCGGATAATAGTATGCCATTGGCTTTACTTCCAATTTTTTATCATACAAAATAATTTTATTTTTTGGTAATAAATTGCGATACCCTAGTTGTTCAAGCGCTGAACTGTAGCTAATATCCAAATCATCCAATTTTTCAGCTTGTTTTCCCAAAATTGCCAAAACCTGAATTCCATAATCTTTGTCAAAGGATTCCAACAGCTCTTCTAAATCAGATTTAATATCCATGTACTCCATTCGGCTTAGTAAAATGGCTACCCGATTGGTTTCCAACTCAACGATTTCATAACGGATGCCGGCCTGATCTAATAATTGCAAATACAATGCCATAATATTTTTGCGAATTTCAATCAAATGATTCTCAGAAAAGCGCTCCCCCATTTTGGCATAATTAATATGTTCAATTACCAATAACTGAAATGGACCTTTAAAATCCTGCAAATCATACTTGGCAATTTTTTCTTCAATATCATCCTGATCAGATAAGCCATAGAGCAAATCTCTCATAAATTTAGTTTTCAGTGGAGCTTTATTGGCCCAAATAATCTGTTCCAGTTCTTCTTTGGCCAATGTCATTTTTTCAGAGGCAGTCCGAATAATTGCAAATTCATCTGTAATTCCGCTGATATCATAATTTTCCTGAAATTGATTGACCACTGATAAAACCGGCTGATACACCTTGCGGGTGGTAAAATAAGCACCAATTGCCCCAAAAAGAATTAATCCCAAATAAATAAGGCCAAATTCCGATATAATCTCTGTCCACATCTCCCAAAAAGTCGGTTTGGGAATAATATAGCAAAGGCTCAAATCACCAAACTCCAAAGCACAGGTATAACTGGCATAACCTGTCAAACCGGACTGCTTCCAATCAGCTTCTGACATCCCCTGCCACTTATTTTCAGCAATCCCATAATTGCGCTGAATTAAAATATCTGCTCCATTTTTAACCAGCAAAGCACCATTGCTTAATTCCGAAATATCAGGAAACAGCCCTTTTTCCGGATAAGACACATAGGACAGCATTTCAATATTACTGAGCAGCCGCTGCCTGTCAATAATGGTAATCATTGGCTCGGTCACCCCATAAAAATCGGAACTGGTCTTTAACACCAAATTTTTTGCATCCTGACCGACAAAATACTGCTCATGCTCCTTTGAGTCAAGAAAGGGAAAATTCATCTTCTGATAGAATTCTTTCTCTTTTAAAGTACCGGCTGTACTAATCACCATATCAGAATTACTCTTGCCAATGGCCAGAAAAAAATTAAAGCGGCTAAATGGAGAAAGTGTTTTATGAATGCCCCGATAAATCATGGTTAAATTATAATAGTCAATCTCTTTGGCCAATAAGAAAGTTTGTACTTCACTACTGCTGAACATTTGCTTTGAAACATTAAATGACATATCCAGAGCTGTATCCACTGTTTTGGCATATTGCTCTAAAAACAGCCGATTTTGGGTATCCAGTCTGGTACTGATATATTTTTTTGCGCCCACAAAAAACAGACCTATCATAATCAATGTATATAAAAACACGATTCCCAAATAGGTCAACAATAATCTTTTGTAAAATTTACGATTACGCATCTTGCTTCCTCGCTTCTGATCCGATTCCGATATTTGCCTGAAGTCATCAAACAAGTCAATGACTATTCAATTGCCTCAATATACTGGACCCCTTCAATGCTTTCCCATTCCTGAATCATTTCCGCATGACTTCTTTTCTTACTGGAACGCACCAGTAAAATAACATCTGCCACATCCTTACTAACCTTACTGCGCTTGATCTGCAAATCATTGATTTCATATTGATTGGTCCGCCCAAATTCCACCAACTGGCTAATTGGCCGGGCAGAATCAAATTCAATATAAAGACGGATAATCCTGGATTTAAGCATTAAATAATTATCAACATAATGCAGGCCTGATGTAATTAACAATACCACAAAAAGACCAATAATCGAAAGTTCATAAAAGCCAATACCAATCGCCAGCCCCAGACATGCTGCTGTCCATAAACTGGCTGCTGTAGTAATGCCGCTGATTTGATTCTTAGAATTGGTAATAATCGTACCAGCTCCCAGAAAACCAATGCCGCTGACTACCTGAGCACCCAAACGTACCGGGTCTGAGACGGCTAACTCCGTAAATACATATTGGTTGGTAGTCATTACTGTCATCGAGCCAAAACAAACCAGCATAAAGGTCCGGAAGCCAGCCGGACGTCTTTTGCGACCACGTTCAAATCCCAACACTCCACCTACCAGCAGCGCTAACAATGTCTTGATCAGCAGTGCCTCAATGCTAATTCCTCTGATATTTTCATATATAATTCCCATTATAATTCCCATCTTAGCCCTCCGCTTCATGGCAAATGCATTCCTAATCATAAACAATTTCTCTTTAAATTTCAAGCCTTTTTTATTAGCACAACCTTGCTACTGTTCTTTTCAGAAAACACGGAAAAGTTGAGTCATGAACTTAAAATGCCGGAAAATCATTTCTGTAACTGATCACTTTTGCCTATTTTTGATTATCCATTTATATCGGCTATTACTCCATTTTACCAAAGAGCTGGTCTAAGTTTAAATCATGAATCATTTTAACCACTTCCTCTTTACGGGTGCAGCCAAACTTGCCCAACAAACTTCTGACCTGAGTTTTGACTGTACCAATTTCGACATGACGAAGTTCAGCAATTTCCCGGTTTTTCTTACCTTCCAGCAAAAGTTTAACCAGCTCTTTCTCAGCTGGAGTCAGTTTACCTACATTATAAATAAAAAACAATAAACTCCGCTCACTGTATCGTAATCTGGCATATTCATCCATTACTGTTTTCTGGATATAAGAATCTAAAACCACTTTATCTTGATAAGCATTTCTGACTTTTTTTGCCAGCTCTTCCGGGTCAATATCTTTAACCACATAATCAACAGCACCGGTGGCCATGCCTCTAAGTATCATATCTTCTTTTTCATAGGCTGTTAAAAATAAAATCTTGATCATGGGAAAATTTTTAACAATTTTTTCAGCAGCCTCTATGCCGGCATTGGCATGTTCCATTTGAATATCCATTAAAATAATGTCTACTTTTGAGTTCTTTTCAACAAACTCACAAGCAGCTTTGCCTGAACCGACTGCTCCAATTACAGTAAAATCATCTTGTTTGCTTAGAGTTTCACATATATCTTCACGCAGGATCTCAAAATCCTCTGCAACCAAAATTTTAATTGTATCCATATCTTTTCCTCTTTTCTAATCAATTCAATTTTACTGCTGCCTGTTTAATCCCATCCAGTTGCTTTGGTCACCAACCTATGAATTAACCAAAAATTTAGGCAGCATAATAAAAAATGTGGTTCCCTCACCAACTTTACTTTCAATATGAATATTTCCATGATGGTTTTTGATCGTCCGGCGCACATAATATAAGCCCAATCCCCAATTGGTCGATGATGGCTTGGTTGATTGAAATGGCTCAAATATTTTGCGAATCACTTTTTTCGTTATCCCATTCCCATTATCTTCTATTACAATCACATGGTATAATCTTTCTTTTTGCAAACGAATAATAATTTTCGTAGCTTCTGCCTCCTTGCTGTTTGTAATTAAATTAGTCAGAGCTTCACTTAATCTGACAGAATCAGCCAAAATTGTAGGACTATCCTGAAAATCCAAAATAATCTCAATCTCTTCCTTATCGCTTTTACATCTGTCTACTGCCTCCTCAACCACTGTTTTCAGGTCACAGGGCCGCAGCTCGATCCGGCTGTCTTTCAGAGAATTATAAAAAGAATTCATCTTGGACAACATATCTTCATTAAAGGCCATCAAATTCCGGCAATACTTCAGCAATTGCTCTCTATCCATTTCATCTTCGTTTAATGCCTTTTCCATCTTTTTATAAATAACCCGTGAAGCTAATAATTGATTTTTTACATTATGGGCAAAAATTGAAATTCCTAAACTACGTGAATTAAATTTCTTTTTTAAAATCAAGTCTTTGCGTTCTTCAATGTAATTCAGAGTGGTGTAGCCAATCATCCCAATGGTACCCATGATCAGAAAAAATAAAATGAAAATCGCCACACTGATATAACCATATTGTATGATCGACTGACGAATATAGGTAATGCTGCCAATTTCCAAATATTCTCCAATAAACATATTATAAATTTGAGCTGGATCCTGAATGGCATAAATAAAATAAAAGGCACTTAAACCAATATTCCCCAGAACAATCAGCCGGAAGTTGCGCCGGCAGTAAGTCATGGTAATATTAAAATACTCAATTCCCAAAAGCAAAAAGGCCAGAGCCACATACAATATAATCCAAATTCTGGCTGCATAGATCATAAACACCAACAGCCAAAAGCGGCTATTGACCAGTTCTCTGAATATATTCGGGTAATAATAAATCAAAAACATGACAGGTATCACCAAAGCCAGCAATTGTAATTTTTTTTTCTTTCTTCTGACCCAGGCAATCATTGAACATTCCATGGCTGTCAACAGCAAAAAATATGGAAAAAGCGTCCGGCCAATGGCTACTGAATAGCCTAAGCTGCTTAATGTAATCGGCCAATCTCTTAATACCTTTTGAATCTTTTCAAATAAAAAAAGAAAAACAATTTGTTCCTGATTATATCCTCCAATTTTCGCAATGTTGGTGATAATTCCGGCAAACATAATAACCAGACAGATCGTAACTGCCAATAAATAAATGGATAATATATCACGCCGTCGTATAACCATATAAATGGAGACAATTGTCATCAGGCTCAAAGAAATAATCAGCATGCTTTCCTCCAAAATACTATTTCTAAATATTTCTGACATAGAAAAAGGGTGTATCATCTACACCCTCTTTATAATATCATCTTTTTATATTTTTGCAAGGTATTTTTCCTGGCAATATTCCTTAAAACAAAAACCTCTATTTATTATTTAAATCATATGCTTTCTGCATAATATCAAACAATACGTAATTTTCAACTGGAACTTCTTTTTCAATTGCACCTGCATTTAAGAAAATCCGTTGTTGATTTTCATAAAACTTCTTGACTGTACCATCTGCCAAAGCCTTTTTCATGAAAGAAGTTCCAGCAGTTGCCCAGTTACTTTCACCAATTGTTCCTAACATCACTTCTTCAGAAATTTCTGTCTCTTTTGCTACCATCTTCGCTACTTCTTCCAAATTGTCCAATCTGGTTTCCTGTGCTTTTTGAATAGCCGCTGCAAAACGAACCAATACATCTTCATTGCTTTTTGCATATTTTTCAGTAGTGATAAAGCTGGACTGGAAAGTAGCCTTATCAACATAGTCAGCATTATTAGCTAAAGTAAGGGCTTTATCACCCATTTCTTTGAGAATGGTTTTAGTTCCTGGAGACCAAGTTGCACAAGCATCAATTTTACCGGAAACCATTGCCGGAACAACACCATTGGCATCCATTTCAATAATTTCCACATCATCTTTGGTCAAGCCAACACTTTCCAACGCTAAAGTCAGAATAATGTCAGCCGATGTACCAGCAGTAGAAGCAACTTTTTTGCCCTTTAAATCTGCTACCGTTTTAACTCCTCTTTCTACATTACCAATCACTTCGTCGGAAAGGCTGGATGCTTCCATTTGGAAAATAACGGCTTGTCCTTGAATACAAAGCTTATGAGCACCATGACCAATTTGCGAGATATCAATATCACCAGAAGCCATGGCTGCAATTTCTGCCGGGCCACCTGAGAACTTGGTAAGCACTACTTCAATACCTTGTTCTGCAAAAAATCCATAATCTCTGGCTGCGATCAAAGAAGAAGCGGAACCCATATTAGGCATATAAGCAACCCGTACTTTGGTCATTTCTTTTGGTTCTTCTTTTTTCGGTTCTTCCTGCTTTGGCTCTTCCTTTTTCGGTTCTTCCTTCTTTGGTTCTTCCTGCTTCGTTTCTTCTTTCTTGGTTTCTGCTTTTGTTTCTTCTTGCTTGGTAGTATTTCCGCATCCTGCTACTGATACCACCAGGATCATGGCTAAAATTAAACTAAAAATTTTCTTCATATTATCCTCCTATCACTTTACATTGTCTGCACCTGTTTTTCATATTTATTTTATGCTGAAAAACAAATATTTATTTTAGCTGGATTCCAGCTATTAAGGCATCTGCCGAACAGCAATAATGCCTTTGTTTCTCTGATTATCTAAAATTACCAAACCTTTCCTGAAGTCTGTTACTTATTTCATATGATCGGCCGGAACAGCAAAAGTTAAGAAAATTGTTTATTTGCGGATCGCTAAATATTCTTTATATACTTGTGCCCAAATATAATTCTTTAAATCCAAAAACTCTTTGGTCATCTTGGTTTCCTGTGTTCTGGGATGAGGAATATTAATCTCCACAATCTCTTTGATCCTGCCCGGTCTGGCACTCATAATAACTACTCTTTGCGCCAGAATAATTGCTTCTTCAACATCATGGGTAATAAAGAAACAGGTTTTTTGCTCCTGTTCCCAGGTTTTAATTAATTCGGTTTGCAGCTGTGTTCTGGTTTGGGCATCCAAGGCTCCAAATGGCTCATCCATTAAAAGAACCTGCGGATTAACTGCATATGCTCTGGCAATCGCCACCCTTTGCTTCATACCACCGGATAGCTCTTTTGGATAAGCATTAGCAAATTGCTCCAAGTCCACCATTTTAATGTATTTATCGGCTGTCGCCCGTAATTCATCCCCTTTCATCCCTTGTAGTTTCAAACCAAATTCAACATTTTTACGAACAGTCATCCAGGGAAAAAGGGCATATTGTTGAAACACGACCCCACGTTCTCTGCCCGGTGCTTCCACTTCTTTGCCATCCACCAAAACCCGGCCTTCGGTTGCATCTTGCAGGCCGGCAATAATATTGAGTAATGTTGACTTTCCGCAGCCGGACGGGCCAACCACACACACAAATTCATTTTCCCTGATATCCAGATCCACTCCATTAAGTGCCACCACCTCACCGGAACGTCCTTGATATTTTTTTACAACTTTTTCTATTTTTACTTTTACTGTATCTTTTCCTGCCATCCCGTTAGCTTCCTTTCTAAAGTCTTAACAATCTTTTCAAATGTAATGCCTAAGACTCCAATCAAAATAATTCCAAGTAGTAAGACATCTCTTTCAAACATAGCCGAAGCTTGTTGGGTCATGATGCCAAGTCCTTTAGATGCTCCCGTTAATTCAGCAGCAATCAGAGTAGTCAACGATGCCGAAAGACCAAGTCTGGTACCGATCAAAATATATGGTGTACTGGCGGGAATGATAATTTTAAAGAAAATATCCCTGTCATTAGCGCCCAAAACTTTGGCCGCTTTGATTAAGGTTTGATCGACATTTAATACACCTTGATAAATCGTTATTACTAAAGTTAAAAATGCAGCAATAAAAATAACAATAACTTTTGATTTTTCACCAACTCCTGATCCCAGTACAATCAACGGGATATATGCCAGTGGCGGGATATTACGAATAAATTGAATCCAGGGCTCTACCAAATAGCGGAAAGGCTTATACCAAGCCATTAAGAATGCCACCGGAATCGAAACTGCAAAGGCAATGGAAAAACCACTAATAACCCTGAATAAAGAAATTTGAATATGCGGCCACAGGGTTCCGTTTCCTGCCTTTTTGATCAATGCCTGAAAAACTTTCCATGGATCAGCAAACATTACCGATCCGCCTTCACTTTTAGATACTGCAATCCAGAGTATTATTGCCAATACAATTGATAAGCTTAGCCACATATAGTGCGGTAATGTTATACTTGTCTTTTTCTTTTTATTTCCTGCCATTAAATAAACCTCCTTTGAATATGAAGCTATCGGACACATCTGGTTTTTGGCAAAATGTAAAATAAACCAAATCCAATCTGTATATGCTGCATACCATAAAACTAAAATCATATTAGTCGGCCGGTATCATTTTTCCCAAAAACTATGTGGAAGATAACCGTGAACTTAGAATATCATGATTTTATTTTTTTGATAAGGTTGATTTTTTTTATACCTTTTTTTAACATAATCCTGTTTTAAAAACATGGATTTCTGCTTTCAAATATCCTTTTTCTCAAATCTCATGAATGCAGCAATTGCAAATACTGCGAACCAAAGGAAAAGAATCAGCATAGCTGCCTGAGCTTCTTTGCTTTTAAAATTTTCAGTAATTTTTGGGTGTCATCCATCCACTTTTTTGACTCTGCCTATACTACATTACATCATAAGCAAATTTTTATAAAAAAAGGAAGCATCAGCTCTCTGGGCTTTTACTTCCTCATGGTTATTTCATTACTTTGTTACATAATATAAAAAACAACTGCTTTTCCTTCCACCGCTGCTTTTTGATAAAAAGCCTTTAACTCCTTAAGGTAAAAATATACATATGCAAAGATTTCTTCTTCCTCATCCTCCTGGCTGACAATATATACTTCTTCCTTGACCATGCCCCTAAAGTCAAACATCTGCCTAATGTCCGCTTCGCTTAGCCCCTGTAAATATTGATTTACCTCTTTTACTTCTTGATTTGTCAAAGAAAAGGCATCACAATCTACATCCAGATTCAGATAATTTTTTTCCCGCATTGGCACAACATCGCCCATTGGCGAATTTTGATTATAATTTCCCCGGCAAAAAAGATAATTCATGGCATCCCATGATTTATCAATATCAATTTCAAAGCATCTTTCTAAATCCAGGACCTCAAGCAAATCCTCCACTTCTTCTCCCTCATTTAGAATTCTTTGTAAAACCTCATCTTCTACTGCTACAAATGTTCCACACATTCCCATTTTTTGGCTCCTTTGCTTTTTTAATTCAAAATATTATTCATATACATTGGCATTTCTTTTATAAAATCCTCAAATTTGCCAATATCCCGCAATTCTTCATGCTCCATATCATAGCTGGCCACTTGCTTTGTCTTGGGATTCCATACAATATAAATATGAGTAAAATCACCGGTTGATTGGGAAAGCCTTAGTAAACTTTGTCGGCCGATTTTCATTGGAATGGTATCTACCAGGGAGAAAAAATCAATGCTTTTAAAAGCACAGTCTTTCAACTCAAAATGCAGTTGATTGCCTTGCAAGAAAGCCACTAATGACTTCGGTAATTTATAAGGTTTTAATTCATCCAATTTATTTTGGATCTGATGAAACTCAGCCGGCTCCAATGATTTAAAATAGGCCGCCATTTCCGTATCGCCCTTTTCCAGAGCAATGCTATATGGCCTCATTCCATCTTTTTCTGTTAAGGTGACATCCGCTCCATGCTCCACCAAATATTGACACATTGCCAAATCTGTCTGTCTTGCTGCGACACACAGCGGTGTGGATTGCATGGAATAAACCATATCTGCCTTACTATAATTTATATCCGCCCCATTTTTTATCAGAAAATCTATCACTTGATAATTGCCATCCGCTACCGCTGTTCGCAATACATTTCCCCCATACTGCTTTACGGTATGACCAAGTTCATCGATAATGGTAAAGTTTTCATACTTTTTCCCATAATAGGCTGCCTCAAATGCATCGGCGCCGACACGATTTACTCCATTTACTTTGGCTCCATGAGAAACAAGATATCTTAGGATTGGCTCGTCACAGTATCTTGCTGCAATCAGAAAAGCCGGATTATCCCTGTCATTCAGCTTTACTCCCTTTTCCACCAACCACTTCACCGATTGAAAACACCCCATTATCAAAGCAATCGCCAAAGGAGAAATATTTATATATGTACTTATATTGATTTCTTCATTTATATTCCAGCCCTTTGCTAAATGGTTCTCCAAGGCCGAAATATTTTCTGCTATGACATCACTTAAAATTTGTGGTAGCGATTCAAAATTGCCAATATCTTTGATTTTTATCATTTATTTTCTCCTTAAAAATGTTTTTACCCCTGACTACCAACTACTTCCGCCACCAGTTCCAAAATTGATTTTATATTGGTGCCGGAGTATTCCCTGAAATCCATGATTTCTTTATAAATATTATTTAAGCTCCTGGCCGGTGAAAGCACAAATAAACGATAGGGCTCCAAACGAACCTGTCCCAATTTTTGAAAATCAGGCAGGAGATTTCCAAGCTCCTTGTGATTAAACCAGCAATCCGTTTTCAAGGCATAATCCTGACCAAACTTCCCACAAACAACTTCACTTTCCAGGAAATCCTGCATAGTTGGTGCTTTATCACTTAAATATCCGGTACAGGCAAGATGATACTCCACTTTTCTGGGTGATTGATCCACTTTCGAAACAAAGCATATCCCATAACCCTGATCCATTTTTACGGCCAGGACATCACCGGTTTGAAAATAAGGCTCTTTGGGCTTGCGGATAATCGGTTTTTTCAAGGGTTTGGGATTATCCGTTTGCAACTGTAAGGCCAGTCTATTCAAGGCTTTTTGCCTTTGTTTTCTGGCTTTATCATCAATTTCATCCCATAAGGCACTGGCTCCACCCTCTATGATTTTTAAAGCCTTTTCCCGAACTTCATCCCTGGGATAACCGACTTTCCACAAAGAATAAGCAAAAGCTGTCCAGTATATTTCCGCATAAAGCTCATCAATACAGAAATTCTCCGCTTCTTTTATCCAATCCTGTTTGATTTTTTCAATATCCTCGCCATCTTTATAGCGCTCAGTAATATCATTATAAATATCATATCCACTATCACTATCAATAATCTTTACCCCATCAATTGCCATCTTTTTTCCTCCTGATCATGATGTCACTTCTTTTTCGACTTTAGAACCGACAATTCATCAAACACTGCCTGAAATAGTCCGATTAAAAACTCTTTGTTATCGCTATTCTCTACTAACAGCATTTATCCCCGCATAAGGCAGTCAAAGACCGGATTCCTTACCCATTTAATCCACTAAATTCCACTTCATATTCCCTGTCCACTTCCATAAATGCCAAATGACCTAACAAATAATCCGGCTCGGCATCTAAATCAAAGGAAAAATCGGCTCCCTCTCCTTGCCACATTCCCGATAATCCAAATAAATCATCGCTGGTTAATTTCCTGAAAAATAAGAATCATCTGTTCAAACTTCTTTCCACCACTTAATATCCGGTATAATGTCCCTCAAACACAAATTTTTCCGGATTCTTTTTCATATAAGTAAGCTCGGTTTCTTCTCCCTCATAGTCATAAACAAAATCATCTGCCTGGTCTAACATCTCATTAAAAGCTTCTTCATTTTCTTCTTCCAGTTTTTGCAGCAAATCCCATCTTTCCTTTCGGTCAAATGGAATATTGCCGCCAAAATAATCGATCACCTTCATGAAATTATTCGCATATTCCTTCATGTCAAATAGTTGAAACCCATTTATCGCATCTTCCCAGACAATGCCGGTCGAGTTAAAGAAAAATTGATGATGTCCGCCATTATTCACTTCCATAAAATACCAGGTGATCGCCAATAAATACCTTTGTTCCAAAGTAAATGTTTTTGCAGATTCCAGATATTCCTCATAAGAATCGTAGATATTCACGGTATTATATACCGGCTCAATAATCTCCCAAGAATCTTCTATCTCCTGTATATCTTCAAGCGTAATTTTCTTATACTTCTGCTGTTTTTTTGACTGCATGATTTCATTCATTTCCCGAATATTTTTCTCTACATATTCAGAATAATTTTGATGTAAAAATGGATACTTTTCATAATGCTCTTCCAAAACTTTCTTTAAATCACTAAGCGATACCAGTTCGATACACCATTCTATGATTTCTCTGTCTTTTGCAAGCTCTACCCCTTTATCAAGCATAGCTAATGCTTTTTGGGACTGTGTTTCATAATCACAGCTTAAATCTTCCGATAATTGCATATGTGCATAGCCATAGCGATAGTACCAAATGGCATCCCTATCTTCAACCGGTATGCTGTCCAAAATGATCATTGCCATTTCAAATTCTTGATTATTGTTATAAGCTCTGGCAAGCTCACTTAATATCTTTCCATCCAAATTTTCTAAGCCGACAGATAAGAGTAATTCGATTATCTTTTCCGGCTGACAGGTATCATGTAACCCTGCCACCCTTTGCAATCTCTCCTCTTCCCTGAGTTGGTAAACTTCTTCGACTGTCATTGTTTTATAAGCCATTTTCTGTCCTCCTTAAAAATTTCTTTTTTCATGTTTGAAAAAGTTAATCACATTCTCCATTTCATCTCCACCGTATCCAAATAGGAGTAATATAGAAATTATACCAAATTTTGCAGAAATTTTCTATCTCTTATGTATGCTTGAGTTTCCGCAGATTTATCCACAGGTCTTCATTTTTAAGGTTCCTTCATCAACAAATTTCAAAAAATAGCAAAAATATAAGGAATCTTATTCCTT
>RQYD01000029.1 GCA_003858485.1 Clostridiales bacterium COT073_COT-073 | reverse complement strand
AAGGGAGGTCAATGCTCGTTTTATTTTAGATTTCCCTTAAAATTAAGTTTCTTATAAGATTTTGTAACAAAAATATAGGTAGTTTTTGACACTACCTATCTTATAAAGGAGGCATGATTATGAAAGTTTTTTACCCTTGTACCATCAAAAAAGAAGATAATCTTTATTATGTCAAATTTTTAGATTTTCCGGATTGTTTTACCGATGGCGATACCATGGAGGAAGCTGTTAGAAATGCTAAAGATGTACTGGAAGGCGTTACTTTCAGCTATTTGAAAAATAACAAGCCCTTGCCGGAGGCGAGTTATTCAGAAAACATATCTGATGTGGTGTATATTGATTTATGGCTGGATTTATTACAAGACAAGGTTAATAATCAATCCATCAAAAAAACTTTGACCATTCCTAAATGGCTGAACGACCTGGCTGAAGAACAATCGGCCAATTTTTCCGCTATTTTGCAGCTTGGATTAAAGGAGTATTTGGGGATCAAATAACCAACAGACATTTGGTACATACACGATTATATATGATTTTTCTTGACTCTGCCATATGTTATCCTCTATCATAGCTATTGAAAACCAGAAAGGAAATCCCATGAAAAAATTGCGTAAAATACTCTTTATTTTTCTACTGACAATCATTGCTCTGGTAGCAATTGTCCTACTTATTCGCTTTATCAATGGACAGCAAAATAAAAAGTTATCCGAGTTTGAGCCAGATGATTATTTAAGCAAATTATATGAGGGCGTTGATCATGCCAATCCACTGGAGTCCAATATCAAAGGGGTTACTGTCAAAGAGCTTAAAGGTAATTATATCAATGGCTATCATTTATTGCCGGATAAAATTACGCACAAGGGAGCCATCATTGTCTTTGGTGGCAGTGAGGGCAGCAGTAATTTTGGAGAAGCAGCTGTAATTGCCAAGCAGGGATATGAAGTTTATTCCATGTATTTTTTTGGCAGAGAAAATCAGCAACCGGAGCTGATCAATGTCCCACTTGATTTTTTTGAGGAGCTTTCTGCCCATATTCAAAAAGAAGCTATTTCCGCAAAACCACTGACCTTATATGGCGGTTCAAAGGGAGCGGAGTTATCTTTGCTTTTAGCCAGTAAGTATCCCGAGCAAGTAGATAATTTGGTGCTTTATGCTCCATCTGCCTATGCCTTTCAAGGAATTTCCTATACTGACCGAACTCCTTATTCTTCGTGGACATATGGGCATGAATCGGTGCCGTATATTTCCACCATGCCGGAATCGCATGTGATGACCTCATTTTTCATGAACATGCTTTTAAATAAACCAATGACCTTGCTTCCGCTTTATGAAAGTGCTGTTAAAATTGCTGAAAATAAGAACGAGGCTACGATTAACTTAAATACCGTTAATGCCAAAATCCTGATTTTTGCCGGAGGACAGGATCAAATGTGGCAATCGGCAACCATGGCTAAAATGATCGACACTAATTACAGCGGTGATTGTGAGCTGCATATTTTTGAAAATGCCGGTCACTTATTTCTTGGCCCATCGGTTGCTAATAATTTTGCTCTGGGCGGAGAATATCAAGCCAATCGGGCTGCTAAGGAGGAAAGTGATAAAATCTTATTCTCCAAATTGGAAGAATGGACAAAATAAGAGTTATGGTGAAGCGCCGGGAAATGAATATGTCCACTTCGTGGCCGCATTCATTTCCCCCTTTCGTCACTTGCTCCGCAAGATGGCTTTCGGGGCACATGCTTGCGCGCTTCAAATAAAAGTTACTTCTCTAGTTTTCCACCGTCAGACACTGCCACTCCGTGTCAGCCGCGCCTTCGGCGCTTCCTGTCTGACGGTGAAGCGCCGCAAAATGAATATGCCCGCTTACGCGGTCGCATTCATTTATGCTTGCGCGCTTCAAATTTTGATTGAAAATTTTATAATTTTCTGTTAGACTATTTCTACTAAGAATAACGTTGCCCCACTTGCCGATTGATGAGTGCCGCACTCCCAAGGGAGGTTTTTAATGATAAATTTAAAAAGAGCCTTTTATTTAACTGCATTTTGCACTTTTTTTTGGTGTGTTTTACATGAATCGTTTACACCAGATATTATTATCAGCGGATTTTTCTTATCTGCTTTTGTGGTCTTTTTTCATCAACGTTTTCTGTCGCTGTCTAATTTTTTATCTTATCAATTGCCACTATCTGTTTTAATTCGTTATCCATTTTTATTGCTAAGTCAAATTATCAAAGCCAGCCTGCAAACTGCCGGCATTGTTCTGAAAAATCAGGTTCATCCGGCCATAGTGATTGTTCCCTCCTATTTGCAAAGCGAATGGTATCGGACAATTGTGGCTAATTCCATTACTTTGACACCGGGTACGGTATCGGTGGATGTTACCCGTAATCATTATATTGTGCTGTGGATCGCACCGGAAGGTCAAACGGCCGAGGATTACTATCAGCAAATTGCCGGACCTTTTGAAAAGCTATTAATGAAAGGAGATACTGATGCTTAATTTTTTCTTATTTGCGCTTGTACTCTCTGGTTTATTTCATGTCATAAAAATCATTGTCGGCCCCAGCATTTGGGATCGGTTGCTGGGTTTTAATTTATTTTCCCTGCATATTGTTTTAATTATCCTCATTTATGCTGCCATGACCGGGCTTCATTATTTAATTGATATTGCCCTGGTTTATGCTTTACTGGGTTTTATTTCCATTATTTTTATTGCCCGCTATGTCAAAAGAGGAGGAAATGTCTGATGCGGGAAATCATTGCTTATCTTTTGTTTTTTATCGGGCTTATTTTTATGTCGATCGGTGTTTATGGAATTTGGAAAAATCAAAGTTTCTTTGTCAGTATTACTGTTTCTTCGCTCCTTGATACCATGGGTTTTTTATGCTTTGGTATTGGTCTGGTGATTTATCTGGGCTGGCAAATGATCAGCCTGAAAGTTATTTTTTTAATCGGTCTTTTTTTATTCTTAAATCCATTGGCTTCGCATATGCTGGCCAAGGCAGCCAATACTTCCAAAACCGCTCCGCAAAAGGAGGGCTCAAAATGACCATTTTTATCATTCAAAACATTTTACTGGTTTTACTGGTAATTTTTGCCCTGGCTGCCATTCATACCCATTCCCTGCGCCATGCCGTCATTTATTTAGGAGTTTATTCCCTGGCTTCTTCCCTGGTTTATCTGCTTTATGGCGCAGCTGATGTGGCCATTGCTGAAGCAGTGATCGGCTGCACTTTGTCAACTATCTTGTTTTTAGTGGCCTTAAAAAAATATCAGGTCTTTATTTTATATTATAAAATTGATGATCCCAGCAGTGAAGCTCAATTTTTACGGCGCAAATTAAAGCAATTGATTCGCCGCTTTGCTTATGAAGTACTGGACTTTCAAATTGATACTACTACTACTAAAATGCCGCTGGCTGCCATTATTAATGATCATGATTTTGATATTATTATTCATCACACCCCAACGGAAATTATTTGCTATGGAATTAAAGACAATTACCATTTCCCTGATTTAAAAGAGTATCTGGAGAAAAATTTTTCTGAACCAATTCGCTTTTTAGAACTGGAAGAAAGGAGTCAGGATGTTTTCGAAGATTAATAAACGTAATTTTGTACTTGGACTTCTGATGTTGATTTTCGTGGCCTTTGTTTTGATCAGTAACCGCCAGAATTGGTTTGCCGGCTCTTATCCGGTCAGCTCTTTTGTTAAAGATTACTATGTTCAAAACTCGGTGGCCGACACTGGCGCTGAAAACTCGGTCACCGCAATTTACCTTGATTATCGCTTATTTGATACCTTATTTGAAACCATGCTGCTGTTTGTTTCGGTAATTGCTGTCTTTTACTTTTCCCGGCATGAAAGGAGTCAGGAATGAACCAACCCTCAAAAATTGTAACCAATACCCTGAATTTAATTTATCCGGTGATCCTGGTTTTTGGCATTTACGTAATTATCAATGGTCATATCACACCTGGCGGCGGTTTTCAGGGTGGAGCGGTGCTGGCCGGTGTCTTTATCATTCGTTATTTTACCGATTCTTCTCTGCCTTTTTCTCTGGAGCGTTTGAATCAAATCGAAAAATTCCTTTATCTGCTACTGCTGACAACCGGAATTTTATATTCACTGATCTTCCTGGGAAATTTCCCGGTGGCTGTTAAAACTTTTTATCTCAGTTTGATGAATTTCCTGATTGGAGTAAAAGTATTCTGTGGGCTGACTATTATATTTTTTCGTTTTATATTATTTGAAGCTAAGTAATCGTCTACTCTGTCTTTTTCGCCATATCCTGCCACCAGTTATCATCCAGGATTAAACAGATATATGCCTTTTATAATACCATGTGAGTCCTATCACTTAAAAATTACAATGCCCTAAAACAAGGAAAAACTGACTAATTTACTCATTTTTTCATCTGTCAAGCAAAGGAGAACAGCCATGGGAATGATCATTGCCTTTATTTTATTTTTTATTGCCATTTACGGACTGATTGCCCGCCGCAATATCATCAAAGCGATTATTGCTTTTGGTATTATGGAATCGGCTATTATTCTGTATTTTCTGGGTGCCCATCATGAGCGCAATGCTGTTCCGCCCCTGCTGCTTGGACAAATTGCAGAAGGTACTGCCATTGCCGATCCTCTGCCACAAGCCCTGATGATCACTTCGATTGTAATTGGTGTATCAGTCACCGCTGTTGGTCTGACCATGTTTATTAGTTTATATTATCATTATGGCACGACCAACTGGCTGAAGGTAGCCATCAAGCGAAAGGAGGAAAAGTAATTGGTAATTGACTTATTTTGGTTTGTTTTGCTGCCCATTCTGTTTGCCGTTTTTTCCTATTTAATATACCCTAAAAAAGGCTTGATTCTTGTTCTTTTCTTTCAATTTTTGCTATTTTATCTGGCAGTTTGTAATTTCCTTGAAGTTAAAGCCAATGGTACCCGGCTTGAAATTCTAGGCGGTTATCCACAGGGAATCGGTATTTCCTTAAAATCAGATCTGGTTTCGGCAGTTTTGATCATGCTGGTCATCTTTTTATTTACCAATATGATTTTATTTAACTATCATAAGGATTATGTCAATTATTTATTCCGACTGCTGTATTTAATTCTCGAAGGTTTGATCTGTGCTTTGTTCCTGTCCAATGATTTATTTAATATCTTTGTATTGGTTGAAGTTTCAACCATTATTGTCAGTATTTTGATCATTTTTAAAAAATACAGCCAATCGATTTATGATGGTATTATTTATCTGTTCAGCAATCTGATCGCTGCTTCTTTTTTCTTATTTGGGATCGGCATCCTCTATCGTTATTTTGGGGTGCTGGATATTAGTTTATTAACAGAGGCGGTCAGCCGGTTTGACAATCCGCCGGCCCTGTTTTTGCCCTTTGCCATGATCATCACCGGACTTAGCTTAAAATCAGCAGTTATGCCGCTATTCAGCTGGCTGCCAAAGGCACATGGCACACCTTCAGCACCATCAATCGTATCAGCTATTTTATCGGGAATTTATATTAAATGTGGGCTTTTTATCTTTGTCCGGGTCAGCGCTATTTTCCACGGAGTGATTGATGTTGGCCAAATCTTTATTGTTATGGGCGCTCTGACGGCAGTGGTTGGTTTTATTTTTGCCCTCAGTCAAACCGATATCAAGCTGATTTTGGCCTATCATACCGTCAGTCAGGTCGGCCTGATGATGCTGGGTTTGTCACTGGGAACGGAATATGCTTATTACGGCGCTTTTTATCATTTAATTAACCATGCTGTTTTTAAATCAACTTTATTTTTAACTGCCGGTATTATGATTGAAGAATATCATACCCGTAACTTATATGAAATCAAAGGTTTATGGCAAAAACAGCCATTAGTGGCCCTGGCCACCTTAGTTTCGATCCTGGGCATTACCGGTGCCCCCCTGTTTAATGGTTCCTATTCTAAATATTTAATTGAAAAAGGGGGCCTGCATTTACCATTTTTTGATGTTTTAATGCTGATCATTAATTTGGGCACAATTGTCTCATTTGTCAAGTACTCTTCGGTCCTGAAAAAAGATAACAGTCAGCAGCGAGTGCCGCTCCGCTTCAATCAATCGATCGTGATTTTAACTCTGGCGGCCGTTACTTTCCTGGGTGGCCTTTTTGGTCCCTATCTGAGTAGTTTTTTCTTTGGGATCAGTAAGCCGATTTATGCCAGTGATTATCTGATCAAATTAGGTGTTTATTTACTCAGCATTGCTGTTTGTTATCTGTTTTATCGCTTTTTCTATCATAAAATTGCCCTGTTTAAAAAGATCCGGCAAATTGAATTAAGCTTTAATGAAATTGTTTTATCAATGTTTATCTTTTTTTGTGGAATGTATTTTTATTTAATTGTGTTTGGAGGGTGATATGTTAAAAATCTGGGGAAAACTAATGAAAAATCATTTGATCCTGCGCGATGCGGTGCTGGAATATGAATCAGCCAAAAATCGGGCCGGAGTGGTCAAAGAATCCTTATCCGATTTTGCCATTGCTCTGGATATTGCCCGGCCAATCTGGCTGCCGAAAAATGATAAGGAATTATCGAAGTTTATTGTTACCACCTTTTATCCCGATCAATTTATGGAAAGTGTTGATTTTGACTGTTTGGTCATCGAAATTATTGGAGATGAGAAGAAAAGACGGCATTGATTTTTTGATCGCCAATGATCCAAATTTTTCGGTTGTATAATTATTTGGTGTTGGTAATGGCATCGTTCCATTGCTAACACCATTATTTTTCAAAAAAAGACATAGGCAATAAAATCTGGTCGAATAAAATCACCACAAAATCACAAAAATAAAATGACTAAACTTCAACCTTTTACTCAACTTTCCCACTGTTTTTTCTGGTTCTTTCCCGCTCCGGTAAGCGGACAGATGGGAAGGTTGCGTATTTTATTGGTTAAGTTTAGCCATTTTTTGACTTTTAAGCCTTTTACTTTTTGATTTCTACTTTATAATGCTTTCAAACCGCTTTAAAATCTCATTAAATTCAGCCACCGATAAATAATGGTTGGGATCAAAGCTGCGTCTGGTTTCATCAATTAAGCCAATTTTCACTGCTTTTCTCAGCGGATCAACCGCATACTCTGACTGAATGTCCTGACGGAATAAGATCTGATCCTGTGCGGTTAAATAAATCTTTCTTTTCTTTTCATAGGCCCGGATCAAAACCACATACACATCCTGCTCCCGGATATTGGCATTTGGTAAAAATTCGCCATTGGTATTTCCTTCGACCAGTTTTTCTGAATAAGCAGTATAAATATACTTAGAATCAGCGGAAGCCGGTGCCACATCTTTAAAGACAATACCCAAATGTGTTTTGATATCATAGCGCAAAGTCTGGACCAATTTCTTGACAAATTCCGCCCGGGTCAAATAACGGATCTCCTCAATCGGATTACGGCTGGCACTTTCGGTGGTAAACCTTGAAATATGATTGACCTGATGACTTCTGCCATCCGCAAAAACCAGTCGCATCCGTAATTTTAATTCATAGCTGGAAAAATACTCAAAATCCGTTAATGGCAAAATGATAATGGTATTTGACAATTGATTAGTGATATAGGTTAAGGGCACACTTTGGTAAGTATTAAGCCGAACCAGTGAGATGGTTTCCATTTCATAGCGCTCAATTTTTTTATCACTATAATAAGTATAAGTTAACGGATAACCCTGATAACCGGATTTTTGAGCCTGCTCATAGGGATTTTTGGAAAAATAATACCGATTATTAACCGGAATCCCGGTTTGCTGATGATGTGGATAAATCACTTCATAACTGTCTTCAACCAAGTCACCACCCAGTAAGTAAGTGGAATAATCCAAATACCGGTCCATTCCAATCTCACTGTAATTAGGGTTTAATAAATTATAGCGCAAATAGGGATCACCCAAAAAAGTACGCCAGCCTTCACTATAATTATTAAACTGCTTGCCAACCAGCTCTGCCACATAAGCCTTTTCATAACCGGCAAAAGCCGCCCGGTCCCAGGGATAACGTCCCCGATAATAAGTTTTTCCAACTTCTTCGATCGATGATAATACATTGCTGTAATTCATATAACGATTATGGGTCATGGCCGCTTCATCCAGCTGCTTGTTTGGAGTAAATAACGGCAAAGATGAAGCCTTACGAATTCGGTTCAGCTCCTGAACAGAACGGACCGCTTCCCGGTCCTGAGTTTGGGATGCTGCCGCAATTCCAGAAAAACTGATAAGCCACAAAATCATCACCAAAAACAGATATCCATATTTTTTCATCTTTGCCTCCTTTCTTTTTTCTGACAACTTACTATTTATTCAACTTTCCGCCTGTTTTTTTTAGATCTATCCCTTTCCAGGAAAGGGCATATGTTCCGGTCATTTACACAGTCCACTTACTACGTAAGATGGCTTTTGTAGCACATATCTTTCGCCACTTATTTTGTAACTTTCAGTTACACAACTGTTGAAAAACTTGGTTTTTCTGCCCAGCCCGGTAACTCATCTAAAAAAGATCGTCTTCCGATTGATCATCAGCATCATCTTCCAATTCAACATCATCTTCCATTTCAAGATCCAGTTCTTCGACTTCTTCCTCTAAACTGTCATCAATTTCTTCATCAATTTGCTCAATTGCCTTTATTCTGGCAATACCGGCAATCGAAATACCTGGTTCTAAATCCATTAATTTGACCCCCGATGTGATTCGGCTTAATTCGGAAATATCCGACACATTGATCCGAATAACAATGCCTTCATTGGTGATCAAAATCAATTCATTATCAGCATCAACTGCCTTCATACCAATGACATTTCCGGTTTTTTCGGTGATCTTATAAAATTTAACACCCTTGCCGCCTCGATTTTGCAGGGTAAATTCCGACATATCGGTACGTTTCCCAAGTCCGCGCTCAGACACAGCCAAAATATACTTACCCTGTGATAGCAGCTGCATCCCGATAATTTCATCATCCGGATTTAAGTTCATTCCTCTGACACCAATCGAATTGCGGCCAATACTGCGAATATGTTCTTCACTAAAGCGAATACATTGACCCATTTTGGTACCCAGGAAGATCTCAGCCTGGCCGTCTGTTAATTTGACTTCAATCAAATCATCATCTTCCCGCAAATTAATGGCTTGCAGTCCATTGCTGCGAATATTGGCATACTCATCAAGTGAAGTCTTTTTAAACATTCCTTTTTTCGTAGCCATGACCAAATAATTATCCTGCTTATATTCCCGAATCGGCACCACTGCTGTAATTTTTTCATCGGCTCCGATTTGCAGTAAATTGACCAAAGCTGTACCTCTGGCGATCCGGCTGCTTTCCGGAATTTCATAAGTCTTCAGACGATAAACTTTACCCTTGTTGGTAAAGAAGAATAAATAACTGTGGGTGGCAGAAATAAAAATATCTTCCACAAAGTCTTCCTCTCTGGTCGATACGCCTTTCATGCCCTTACCACCCCGGTGCTGATTTTTATAAGCAGAAATCGGCATTCTCTTAATATAGCCAAGATGTGTTAAAGTAATGGCTGTCAGCTCATCTTTAATCAAATCTTCCATATTGATTTCGCCTTCATCATAAGTAATGATGGTCCGGCGGGGATCAGCATATTTATCACGAATTACGGTAATTTCTTCTTTTATTACACCCAGCAGCAATTTTTCATCGGCTAAAATCGCCTTTAAACGTGCAATCAGAGTCTGTAAATCTTCCAGCTCTTTCATCAGCTTTTCTCGTTCTAAACCGGTTAAAGCTCTAAGACGCATATCAACGATCGCCTGGGCCTGCACTTCAGTAAAGGCAAATCTTTCCATCAATGCGGTTTTAGCTTCCGCCACATTTTTAGAAGCCCGAATTAAAGCAATAACCTCATCAATGAAATCGAGTGCCTTTAACAATCCCTCTAAAATATGGGCTCTTTCTTCAGCTTTTTTCAAATCATACTTGGTCCGGCGGGTGATCACATCTTCCTGATGAGCCAGATAATGCTGTAAAATTTCTTTAAGATTTAAGATTTTCGGCTCATTATTAACCAGCGCCAGCATATTAAAACCAAAAGTTTCCTGCATGGAAGTATGCTTGTATAATTTATTTAAAACCACATTGGCATTGGCATCCCGCTTTAGCTCAATCACTACCCGCATTCCACTGCGGCCGGATTCATCACGCAAATCAGAAATTCCTTCAATTTTCTTTTCTTTGACCAATTCCGCAATTTTCATAATCAAACGCGCCTTATTCACCTGATATGGCAGCTCACTGACAATGATCCTTTGCTTATTTCCGGCATATGTTTCAATATCCGCTTTGGCTCTGACTAAAATCTTACCCCGGCCGGTCCGATATGCCCTTTTGATTCCGGACTTTCCTAAAATTTTACCATATGTTGGAAAATCCGGACCTTTGACAATTTGCAAAAGTTCATCAATTTCTGTATCCTGGTCGGCTACTTTATTATCAATAATTTTAATGACAGCATCAATGACTTCACCGATATTATGAGGCGGAATATTAGTCGCCATACCAACGGCAATGCCGCCAACTCCATTGACCAGTAAATTAGGAAATCTGGATGGCAGTACCATTGGCTGCTGCAGGGATTCATCAAAGTTCGGGCCAAAGTCAACCGTATCCTTATTAATGTCAGCCAGCATTTCCATACTGATTTTCGATAGTCTGGCTTCGGTATAACGCATAGCTGCCGGACTATCGCCATCGACACTGCCAAAGTTACCATGACCATCGACCAGCATATAGCGAATTGAAAAATCCTGTGCCATCCTGGCCATGGCATCATAAATCGAACTGTCACCATGCGGATGATATTTACCCATGGTATCACCGACGATACGGGCTGACTTTCTGTACGGTTTATCGGCCGTTACTCCGAGTTCGGCCATGGCATATAATATTCTGCGCTGTACCGGTTTTAAGCCATCTCTGACATCGGGAAGTGCCCGTGAGGCAATAACGCTCATTGCGTAGTCGATATAGGATTTTTTCATTTCCCCTTGCAGGTCAATTGGCACAATCCGGTCGATCATCTTTTCTTCCATGGTTTCCTCCTAAATATCCAAGTTCGTAACATGTTTTGCATGAGCTTCGATAAATTCCCTTCTTGGCTCAACTTTATCACCCATTAAAGTGGTAAATATTTCATCTGCTCCGGCCGCATCTTCTAATTCCACCCGCAGTAAAATTCTTTTTTCCGGATTCATGGTCGTTTCCCATAACTGCTCGGTATCCATTTCACCAAGTCCTTTGTAACGCTGAAGCTCAATTCCTTCCCGGCCGATAATGGATAAGTGTTTTTCCAATGCCTTATCATCATACACATATTCGGATTTTTTATTTTTAGTAACCCGGTACAGTGGCGGCTGAGCAATATAAACATTGCCGTTTTCAATTAATTTTGGCATATATCGATAAAAAAATGTAAGCAGCAAGGTTCGGATATGAGCTCCATCCACATCGGCATCGGTCATAATAATAATTTTATGATAACGTAATTTTTCCAAATCAAAGTCCTGGCTGATACCGGCTCCAAAAGCAGTGATCATTGCCTTGATTTCATTATTTCCTAATATTTTATCCAAACGTGCTTTTTCAACATTCAGAATTTTTCCTCTCAGTGGCAGAATTGCCTGAGTTTTTCTATCTCTGGCCGATTTAGCCGAACCACCAGCGCTGTCGCCCTCAACAATAAAAATTTCACAAAGTGAGGCATCTTTTTCTGAACAGTCTGCTAATTTGCCGGGCAGCGAATTTGACTCCATGGCGGTTTTCCGGCGTGCCAAATCTCTGGCCTTACGGGCAGCTTCTCTGGCTCTGGCCGCCTGTACTGACTTATTGATAATTATCTTAGCTGCTTTTGGATTTTGTTCCAGGAAATAGGTCAAATGCTCAGAAGCTACAGATTCCACTGCTGTCCTGGCTTCACTGTTACCCAATTTTTGCTTGGTTTGCCCTTCAAATTGCGGATTTTCAATTTTCACACTGATCACCGCCGTCATTCCCTCCCGTAAATCTTCACCGGTCAGGTTTTCTTCATTATCTTTAAGCAGCTTATTTTTCCGGGCATAATCATTCATGGTTTTGGTCAGAGCTGACCGAAAACCACTTAAATGAGTACCACCCTCGGGCGTGGTAATATTATTTACAAAAGTAAAAATATTTTCAACATAAGTATCATTATGCTGGAAAGCAATTTCAACCGATACATTTTCCCGGTTGTCCTCACAATAAAAGATTTCTTCATATTGTCTTTCCTTATTGCGGTTACGATAAGCAACAAATTCCTTGATTCCGCCTTCATAATGAAAATCCTCTTTTTTCTCTCTGCCTTCGCGCAGATCCTCAATACTGATTAAAAGACCTTTAGTTAAAAATGCCATTTCCTGCAATCGATTTCTTAAGGTATCATAATCATACACCAATTCTTCAAAAATTTGCGAATCCGGTTTAAAATGAACCATAGTACCAGTTTCTGTGGTTTCTCCGATAATAGTCAAAGGTGCTGCCGGAATTCCCCGATCATAATGCTGATAATAGATTTTGCCTTCCTGATATACTGTCACTTCCAGCCACTCAGAAAGTGCATTTACAACCGATGCACCAACACCATGCAGCCCACCGGACACCTTATATCCGCCACCACCGAATTTACCACCGGCATGAAGAATGGTAAACACCACTTCAACCGCCGAAATTCCCTTTTGTTCATGAATTCCGGTGGGAATTCCAAACCCGTCATCTCTGACCACAATTGAATTATCCGGCATAATTTTAACCCAAATATTATCACAACGACCAGCTAATGCTTCATCGACCGCATTATCAACAATTTCATACACTAAGTGATGAAGTCCCCTGACCGAAGTACTGCCAATATACATACCCGGTCTTTTCCGAACAGCTTCCAGTCCTTCTAATATCTGTATCTGCTTTTCTGAATATTCCAACTGTTCTTTCTCTTGATCCATAGTATCCTCCAACTGTAACAAATTTAAATTTAAAGCATGCAAGTGTATGACCCGAAAGCAATTGCATAGCAAGTTGCGAAAGAGGGAAAATGAAAACAGCTGCGTAGCAGATATTTACATTTTGCGATGCTTCACCGACAAAATCATAAGTGCAAAACCCGACCGGCACGAAGTGACAGGATTTTATTGGTATTAACCTAAAGTTTATCAATATCTTAGTGTGCCCGACAAGTCTTAGTTGTCGTAATTTAAAAACATTTTTTGACAACAAATTTAGGAAAGAGCAAACTCTTCCCAGTTTCCCATCATTTTCCTTTTATTATAAACTTTTTTTGGTAAAAAAGCAAATTTTCTGCCCCTCTGACCATAAATCCATCCCTCCCTTAAACAGAAAAAAAGGCCTTAAAATAAAGCCCTTTCTCCGCCCAAAAGAATCCAGGTCCATTTGTAATATGATTGTAATATATTGCGCATAAGGAAAAAGGAAGCGACTGCGTAGCAGGCATTTACTTTTTCCGGCGCAATAGCAACAGAGGGAAGTGCGAAGCACGTCTGACGCGTTAGCGGCAGCTCTGTTGCTATTTACTAAATTTTTTTATTTTCTAAAATGAATGCACCTGCATAGCAGGTATATTCATTTTCCGGCGTGATAGCAACAGAGGGAAGTGCGAAGCACGTCTGACGCGTTAGCGGCAGCTCTGTTGCTTTTACTAAAATTTTCTTACTCTCCAAAAATGAATGCGACTGCGTAGCAGGCATTTACTTTTTCCGGTTTTTACCTTTTATTTTTAAAAAACACCCGCCACAATAAATAAATTGCCAATAAAACCAATCCGGCCGGAGTAAATAAAAATGACACAAATTTAAAAAATATGACCATAAAAATAACAAATAACAATAGCAGGATCAGTGGCACCCACTTCAGCCAGCTAAAATCATAAGTATAATATTTTTGCCGGTAATAGCCATCTTCATCATATTCATCCGAATCCGAAGAATATGTATAAAATCCACCGGCAAAATTTTTACCAAATATATTTTCAAAATCTTCCTGGCTAAAGCCGCCCATATTTTGAGAATAACCGCCTTGACTGCGATTTTGAGTTGTTTCTTTCACTTGCGGATATAAAATAGCGGCGGCTTCGCGATAAGTAATCTTTCCGGTTAAATACTTATAGGCGGTATCAATCTCAATATATGTCTGACTGGTTTCTCCACCGGTTACATCCGGATGATGCTGTTTAATTAAAGTTTTGTATGCCTTTTTTAATTCCTTTTCAGTTGGTCTTTGAGTAAAACCCAAAATTTGCAAACACTTTTTCTCCACTAATTTCTCCTTGTATATCTTAATTACTCAACTTTCCCACGTTCCTTGGAACAGTCCTTTTTAGGCGTTAAACTTTTCTCCTTCTTTAAAAACCTGTCCATTTTCCACCCGAAACAAAGCATCGGCCTGTAAATTCTGACGTAAGAAATCCTCGACTCCGGTACAGGTAATCAATACTTGAATTTCTTTCAAAGTTTCTATTAATTGGCGTTGTCTGGAATCATCCAGCTCTGATAAAACATCATCCAGTAATAATACCGGTGCAGTGTTTTTATTTTGCCAGATCATTTCAATTTCTGATAATTTTAAAGATAAAGCAGCTGTCCGGCATTGTCCCTGCGAACCATAAATGCGAAGATCCATATCATCTAATGAAAATAAAATATCATCTTTATGCGGACCATAATAAGTACTGCCCATTTGCAAATCTTTTTTTATCCGGGCTGTTAATTTATCATAAAAAACATCTTCATCAATATTATTTTCATAAACCAGTCTGATTTCCTCTTTTCCTCCTGATATTTGATAATGTTTTTGTTGATAAATTTCGCCTAATTCTTTAATAAATTTTCGCCGATAACGAATGACTTCACTGCCGCTCCTGACTAATTCCTCATCCCAAACTGATAATTCCGACTCATCAACATAGCTTTTGACTGATTGCTTAAGCAAAGCATTTCTTTGTTTCAATAGTCGATGATAACGCCGCAGTTGATGATAATAATAAGGATCCATTTGGCTTAATTCAATATCAATAAAACGTCGGCGAATTGCCGGCCCACCTTTGACAATTTCCAAATCTTCCGGTGAAAACATAACCAGGTAAAGATTACCTAATAATTCCTCCAATTTCCGGATTGGCGCCTGTCCAACAAAAATACTGCGTTTATTTTGACCGATATGAATATCAATTCGATTATCGGTATATTCTCCTTTAATTTTTAAGGAAATATGCGCAAATTCCGCTCCCTTTTTAATCATTTCCCGATAAAAATTAGTGCGATGCGATTTACTGGTAGCTGCCATATAAACCGCTTCCAGAATATTAGTTTTTCCCTGTGCGTTTTCGCCATAAAAAATATTAATTCCCGGTGAAAAATTTAAAACTAAATTTTCATAATTACGAAAATCATTCAGTTTCAACTCCGTCAGATACATAAATTTCTTCCATTTCCTCCAATTTCACATGAATTGTGTCATTTGGATAAATCTTCCGTCCCCGTCTGTTTTCGGTTTGACCATTTACACTGACATAACCCTGTTCAATCAGCTGTTTGGCCATCATACCGGAATCGGCTACACCAGCTGCTTTTAAAATTTGCCCCAGTTTAATAAATTCGGTTTTTAATTCAAATTCCTGCTTCATTTAGTTCACCATGCGAATCGGCAAAATTAAGTATTTATATTCCTGACTATCAGCATTCATTGATGGCCGAATAATACAAGGATTGGAAGAAATTGTAAAACGAAGATTTACCACTTCTTCTTCTATTGCTTTAAGAGCTTCGACTAAATATCTGGGATTAAAGGCAATCACTAAATTATCACCGGTTTGTGAAATTTCCAATTCTTCATAAACCGTTCCCAATTCAGTATTGGAAGTAATCATCAAATTTCCATCTTTCATTTCCAGTTTAACCGGAGCTTTTTTGCTTTCTCTGGCTAATAAAGCAGCTCTTTCAATACTATAAAGGAGTTTATGGCGATTGATTTCCACACTGGTTTTAAAATCTTCGGAAAACATTTGCATATATTTTGGGAATGCTCCTTCAATAATTCGGGAGACAACGATGGTTTGATCCATTTCAAACAGGACATGTTTGTCTGTAAAATAAATATTTACCAGTTTTTCTTCTTCGGCTGATAAGATCTTTTGTACTTCCGATAAGGTTTTTCCGGGAATGATCACTGAGGTCTCCGGATATTCGGCCTGTAGTTTCATTGTCTGGATACTGATCCGATAACCGTCAATTGACACTAAATTTAAATGATCATCGATAATATCAAATAATTCTCCTTGTAAAACTTTGCGATTGTCATCTAAAGAAATAGAAAAAATGGTCTGTGAAATTTTCTTTTTTAACAAACTTTGTGATAACACCAGGGGAGAATTTTTTTCAACCTGTGGCAACATAATGAATTCTTTACTGTCTTCTGCATTAATATTAAATTCCGAACGACCGGATGCAATTTTAACAGTTGAAGTTTCAGAAGAAATAGTAATTTCTCCATCCGGCATTTTCCGTATAATTTCGAAAAACATACGGGCATTAACCGCAATCATTCCGCTTTCTTCAACTACTGCCGGTACAGTTGCTTCGATTCCTATTTCTAAATCATTGCCAATACATTTAATAGTCTGATCTTCAGATTTTAGTAAAAAAGATTGTAAAATCGGCAAAGTGGAACGTGAAGATACTGCTTTTAGTGCAGTATTAAGACCTTCTGCCAATTTATCTTTATCACAACGAAATTGCATAATATTTTCCTTTCCTGGATTAAAGATTTAGCCGGAAAGTTATCGCAAATATCATGATTGATAACTTTCACTCTGCGGTAAAAAATCCTTGTATTTGTCAACAACTTCCAACTCCACAACCCCAAACATAAAATAAAATAATGATTTATCGTCGGAGTTGTAGTAGGGGCCTGTGAATATGTGAATAAATGGTGCAAATCCTATTCGGCAAAGATTTTTGGATTTGGGATAAGTCTATTGAAAAATCAAAAAGTTATTCTTTTTTATTCACATATCAATCAATTATGATTTTTTTAAAATTTTGTTTATTAACATTATTTTTTTAGTTATAAATAAATTATCCACAAAAATTGTGGAATTATCCTCAGTTATGATCACAACTATATCATTAATTGGGATCAAGCTGAATAAAAAATGTTAGCGGTTATTGATTTTCTTCATTAATATATCAATATTTTTTTGCATGTTTTTATTGCTTTTTAATTCCTCTTTGATTTTTTCATAACCGCTGATGATGGTTGAGTGATCCCGATTAAAAAATTTACCCAATTCCGGATAGGAGCAGTCAGTTAAGGTCCGGCAAAGATACATTACAATTTGTCTGGGTTCAACAATTTCCTTACTACGCTTTTTTCCTAATATTTCAGCATTGCTGATACTGAAGTGCTCAGCAACAATATTTAAAATTGAATTTGGATTGATTAATACTGCTCCGGAATTGATAATGCTGTCTTTTAAAGCTTCTTCAGCAATTTCCATGGTAATCCGATCAGAGCGATTATGATTATAATTATTAAAGGCAATAATTTTATTGACAGCACCTTCCAGCTCACGAATATTGGATTTCACATTATTGGCAATGTATTCTAATACTTCATTATCAATATTTAAGAGATCAAAATCCGTTTTATTTTTGAGGATGGCCATTCTGGTTTCAAAATCCGGTGGCTGAACATCAACAATCAAACCGCCGGAAAAACGGGAGCGCAGTCTTTCTTCTAAAGTTTCAATATCCTTTGGCGGTCGGTCTGATGATATAATGATTTGTTTTTTAGCTTCATGTAAAGTATTAAAGGTATGGAAAAATTCCTCCTGAGTACTTTCTTTACCGGAAATAAATTGAATATCATCAACCAAAAGCACATCGATATTCCGATATTTCTTGCGAAATTCTTCATTTTTATCAGAACGAATGGATTGAATCATTTCATTTGTAAAAGTTTCACTTGATACATAAAGGACTTTTAAATGCTTATGATTTTCTAAAATGTAATGAGCGATGGCATGCATTAAATGAGTTTTTCCAAGCCCCACTCCACCATAAATGAAAAAAGGATTATAGCTGCTGGATGGAAATTCAGCGACAGCAAGAGCAGCAGCATTAGCTAATTTGTTATTGCTGCCGACCACGAAATTTTCAAAAGTATAGCGCTTATTTAAATGATAAATATCTTCATTATTATCATAATCTGAAGATATAACCGATTCCTTGATAATTGGCTGTTTTGGCTTATTAGTTTTTAAAATGAAACGGACATCATATACTTTATTTGTGACCATGGCCACTGCCACTTCAATTATTTTGGAATAATTTTTTTCTAAAAAACTAATATGACCGGTGTTTTCCAGTTCGATTTGAATTTCATTATCATTGACATTGGATGGCACTAATTCCGATAAGAACACATCATAAATATGTTTTTTGATATTAAATTCCGTTTTTAATGCATTTTGCACATTTTCCCAATTTTGGATTACCGTGTTATCCATGAGAAAGCCCCCTTTTACTAGTATTTTAAATTTTGAATAAGCTTATAAATCAATAAAACCATAGGTGTTTCACAGGGTTGACACAAAATGGTATTCTTGCAATATGTTTAGAGATAAATAATATAATACTCTAATAAAGGCTGGTTTTCAATCCTTTTTTTTGTGGATAAGTCTGCGGATACTGACGATAATTTTTTTTTATAAACAGGTAAAATTGTGGATAGAATTTACTAATGCAAAGAATTTTATTCTAAAATCAAGTAAATTTTGGTTTTTAAATTATCCCGATTATCCACAGGTTATCCACAAAAAGGAATATATGATCGTAAAATTCTGTGGATAAAGAAAAGATTAAAAATAATTTCTTCATATATAAAATGTGTGTCAGCCTTTCAAGAAAATCGAAACATCGAATATTTTTTATTTTCTTTACCAATAAGTAATAATCCAATCAAAATAACAAGATATAGTAATTATTTGTATTATAAACTCAGATATCTTGTGTTTGTTTAGGAAAACCGAAAATTAAATAAAAAATAACTTGACGAAGTAAGTATCCCTTATTATAATAAAAGCAGTGCTTTTTTTCAAAGCTAATAAGAACAACTCTTACAGCTTTCCTTTTGATGGGAATTTTTGAAAAAGGAAAGGCTTGGTTTTTATTAAACTAAGCAGATAAGAATATAGAAAAGAGGAGGTGGCCGCTATGAAGATGACTTATCAACCGAAGAAGCGTCAAAGACAAGTAGAACATGGTTTCAGAAAAAGAATGAGTACCAAGAACGGCAGAAATGTCTTAAGCAGAAGACGCGCAAAAGGAAGAAAAAAACTCACAGCGTAAGGACCACATTTGTGGTCTTTTTTAAGCAGTGAAGTTGGATGGAAAAGCCAGTGAAAAAGGTTTATTCACTGAAAAAAAATCAAGAGTTTAAAAAGGTGTACAGCAGTAGTTGTTCTTGTGCTAACCGGCAGTTGATTGGTTATTTTATGAAAAATCAAGGGCTGGAAAACCGAATAGGAATTTCTGTCAGTAAAAAAGTAGGAAATAGTGTGGTCAGACACAGACTGAAGAGATTGGTAAAAGAAGCATATCGTTTAAATCTATCGAAAATCAAAAGTGGCTATGATATTGTGATTATAGTACGAACCGGTGCCATAGGAAAAGATTATTGGGAAATAGAATCATCATTGCTGCATTTGCTCAATTTGAGAAAAATGATCCAAAATGCTGAGGAAAATGATCAGAGGTGTGAATGTTAACACGTTTAGCCATCGTTTTTGTTGAGTTTTATCGCAAGTATATTTCACCGTTAAAAAGGACGCCAACCTGTATTTATGTTCCGACTTGTTCAGCTTACGCACTGGAGGCTTATCGGAGATTCGGTTTTTGGAAAGGAACTTATTTGTCAGTCAGGCGGGTGCTGTCCTGTCATCCTTTTCATAAAGGAGGTTATGATCCGGTACCTGATAAGGAGGAAAAGAAATGTTTTTAGTTTCGTTGACTCAGTCGACGACACCGATTATTGGTCAGCTTGCGCAAATTTTCGGTGTAATTATTGAATATATCTATAATTTTTTAAAAAATGTATTTGGTTTGGAATCGATTGGTATGACCATCATTCTGTTTACGATTTTTACCCGAATTTTGTTATTGCCATTAGCATTTAAACAACAAAAGTCGATGCGGGAAATGCAAAAATTGCAGCCGGAAATGAAAAAAATTCAGGATAAATATAAGAATAAAAAAGATCCGGAATCTCAGCAAAAAATGCAAATGGAAATTTCACAGCTTTATCAAAAAAATGGAACCAGTCCATTTGGCGGATGTTTGCCGATGTTGGTACAATTACCAATTATCTGGGCGCTATTTTATGTGCTTCGTAATATTCCTGCCTATATCGGCAGCGTCAGACAGATCTATGTTGGCATTGTCGCTAAAGTTTCGGGAGTGGCCGGAGTAGGAGCTGTCCTGACGGAAATGAACGAAGGATTAAAAGCCTTGTCTGTGGCTGATTTTGATCCGGCAGTCGAAAACAAATTAATTGAATTATTTAGTAAATTTACCAGCGAACAGTGGAATTCTTTGTTTGAGAAAATGCCGGTTTTATCTGATTTGCTAGCCGATTCGATTTCGCATATTCAGCATATTTATTATTGGTTAGGTATTAACTTGGCGGATAATCCTAATTTAGCCAGTATTGGTGTATTAATCCCGGTACTGAATGTGGTCGCTCAATTCTTTATGTCGAAGTTAACCATGGGCAATACCTCAGGCAATGATCAGGCAGCTCAGACCAATAAAACAATGATGTATACCATGCCCTTTATTACCGGATTCTTTACCATCAGTATGCCGGCCGGACTTGGATTGTATTGGTTAGTGGGTACTTTGTTCCACATTGGACAACAATTTGTAATTAATAAGTATTTGGATGAAAAAAGTGCCTGAACCAAATGTTATTGTTATATTTTGTATGATAAACAGAATAAAAAAAGCATGAATGGAGTATGCTTTATACGGAGGAGAAAATGAAATCGCTAGAAAAATCAGCAAAGACTGTGGATGAAGCAGTGGTAGATGCCTTAGTTGAACTTGGCCTGACTTCTGACCAAGTTGATATCGAAGTTTTGGATGAAGGCTCTAAAGGTATATTAGGTTTGTTTGGTACAAAATTGGCAAGAGTCAGGGTAACTCAGAAAATTAATTTGCAGGATGTAGCTAAGGACTTTTTACAAAAATTATTGAAGTCAATGGATTTAAATCCGGAAATTGTGATTACGGAAGAAGATAAGAATACTTTGATGATTAATTTGGATGGCGAACAAATGGGAGTATTAATTGGCAAAAGAGGGCAAACTTTGGATGCAATTCAATATTTGACTTCATTAGTAGTTAATAAGTATTCCGATCATTATATTCGGGTGAAGATGGACACTGAAGATTATCGCAATCGTCGTCGTAAAACATTGGAATCTTTAGCCAATAATTTGGCAATGAAGGTAAAGAAAACCGGAAAAAAATTCACTTTGGAACCGATGAGTCCCAATGAAAGAAGAATCATTCATTCAACCCTGCAGAAATATAAATTTATTGAAACACATAGCGAAGGGGAAGAACCTTTCCGAAGAGTGGTCATTGTACCGAAAAAACGGGGGATGGAATAAAAATAGAGCCAAGAGTAAGCGGGGAACTTATTCTTGGCTTTTTGTTTCACTCAGGTAATTCAGGAAAATTTTAAGCAAGTTATAGGTCTGCTGTTAAAGGCAGTGCAGAAATGGAAATTTTTTTATGTACCGGATTAAAAGGCACAGAGTCATGTCCATTATCAGAAATGACTATGAATTTATAAGGAGGGAAATCAGATGGAAGATACAATTGCAGCTATCAGTACACCAATGGGCAGTGCCGGTATTGGTATTATTCGGATGTCGGGTGAAAAAAGCATGGATATTTTAAAACAAATTTTCCAACCCAAAAAGAAAAATCAGGAATTTAAATCTCATACCATCCGTTATGGCCATATTATGGAAAACAATAAAGTGATTGATGAAGTTTTGGTCAGTGTTATGCTGGCTCCTAATACTTATACTAAAGAAGATATTGTGGAAATTAATTGTCATGGCGGACAGGTAATCATGAAGAAAATCATGAAAATTTTGATAAATAAAGGAGCCAGATTAGCTGAGCCGGGTGAATTTACCAAACGTGCCTTTTTAAATGGCCGGCTTGATTTGTCGCAGGCTGAAGCAGTAATGGATATGATTTCGGCTAAAACCGAAAGAGAATTATCCGGCTTTGCTGTTCATTTATCTGGTGAACTTCGGCGTAAAGTTCTGTTTCTGAGGGAAAAAATGATTCAGATCCTGGCTAATATTGAAGTAGGGATTGATTATCCGGAATATGAATTTGAAGGTTTGGAAGAATCAGAAATGATTGCCGGTATTTCTTCGATTTTAAAAGAGGTGGAAGATTTAGGCAATACTTATGAAAATGGCCGATTAATTAAAGATGGAATTAAAACAGCCATTATCGGCAAACCAAATGTTGGAAAATCATCGATTTTAAATGCTTTGCTGCGGGCAAACCGGGCAATTGTGACCGATATTGCCGGTACAACCAGGGATACTTTGGAAGAATATTATTATTTAAATGGGATTACTTTAAAATTAATTGATACTGCCGGTATCAGGGAAAGCTCGGATGTGGTTGAAAAAATTGGCATTGAAAAATCAATTCAATCAATTCACCAGGCCGATTTACTGCTGTTTGTGATTGACAGTTCTTCCGATCTGGAGGCGGAAGATCACCGAATTTTACAGGAAATCAAGGATAAAAAATGTATTTTTATTTTAAATAAGGCGGATCTGGAAAATAAAATTACCAGGGATCATTTTGTGGCTGACTATCCGTCAGCACGTTTTATTGAAACTTCTGCTTTGACCGGATATGGAATTTCCTGTCTGGAAGAGGTGATTACTGAATTATTTGACCTTGGTGATATAGAAAGTTCTGATAGTCTTTATATTACCAACCTGCGGCAAAAGGAGGCGTTGGTTCATGCAGCTGAGTCAATGCGCAATGTCATTGCTTCAGTTGAAGCCGGTTTGAGTGAAGAATTTTGGGCAATTGATTTAAAAAATGCTTATTTAGAAATGTCTAAAATCATTGGTGAAAGTTTGGAAGATGATGTTGTCAGTCAAATTTTTGCCCGCTTTTGTGTAGGAAAGTAATAAAAAAATATGGAATTCTATTTTCAATCAGAAATAGATATGATATACTACATGCAGGAATACTAAGAATTTATTCCTAGGAATGAAAGGAATGTGTATGACAGAATATGTAATAGATGTCGTGGATGTGATTGTTATCGGCGGCGGTCATGCCGGAGTAGAGGCGGCACTGGCGGCAGCACGCAGTAATTTAAAAACAATTCTATTCGCGGTTAGTTTGGACAGTATTGCTATGCTTCCCTGTAACCCCAGTATTGGTGGAACTTCAAAAGGGCATTTGGTTCGTGAAGTGGATGCCTTAGGCGGAGAAATGGGAAAAAATATAGATAAAACTTATATTCAAAGCCGGATGCTTAATCAAGCTAAAGGCCCGGCAGTGCATTCGCTGCGGGCACAGGCGGATAAGCATGCCTATTCTAAAGAAATGAAAAAGACCTTGGAAAATACGGCTAATTTAAAAATTAAGCAAACAGAGGTTGTGGATATTCTGGTCAATGAAAACCGACAAGTAGAAGGGGTTAAAGTTATCTCCGGTGGTATTTATCAGGCAAAAGTGGTTATTATTGCAACCGGTACTTACTTAAAAGCCAGATGTATTTATGGTGAAGTTAGTATTGACAGTGGTCCCAATGGTTTGCAGGCAGCCAATCATTTATCGGAAAAACTTCGTTCTTTAGGAATTGAGTTATACCGCTTTAAAACCGGAACACCGGCCAGAGTTGATAGAAGGACCATTGACTTTTCACAACTGGAAGAGCAACCGGGTGACCAGAATGTGGTGCCCTTTTCCTTTGAAACAAAGGAAGAAGATATAAAAAGGGAGCAAATTTCTTGTTGGCTGGCTTATACCAATCAGGACACAGCAGAGATTATAAATGCCAATTTGGATCGTTCACCTTTATATGGCGGGGTGATTGAGGGCACAGGTCCAAGATATTGTCCTTCCATTGAAGATAAAATTGTTCGCTTTGCGGATAAAGAACGGCATCAGATCTTCGTTGAGCCGGAAGCAGCATCGACCAATGAAATGTATTTGGCCGGGCTTAGTAGTTCTTTGCCGGAAGATGTTCAAATCAAAATGATCCGTACCTTAAAAGGCTTTGAGAATTGTGAAATTATGCGGATTGGCTATGCGATTGAATATGATTGTATCAATCCTTTACAGTTAAAGCCAACTCTTGAATTTAAGACCATATCCGGTCTTTTCAGTGCCGGTCAGTTTAATGGCAGCAGTGGATATGAAGAAGCAGCGGCTCAGGGAATTATTGCCGGTATTAATGCAGTTGCTTATATTAAAGGTTTGGAACCTTTAATTTTGGATCGCTCAGAAGCCTATATAGGGGTGTTAATTGATGATTTGGTGACCAAAGGGGCGAATGAACCATACCGAATGATGACTTCCAGAGCCGAATATCGGTTGCTGCTCAGGCAGGACAACGCAGATTTGCGCCTGTCAGATTATGGACATCAGGTGGGTTTGCTGTCAGAGGAACGCTATCAGGCTTTCTGTGTGAAACGGGACGCTATTGCCAAAGAAATTGAACGTTTAAAGCAAACAATTTTAGGCTTGAGTGATGATTTGAATCAGTTTTTGGAAAAACAAGGTTCGACTCCGGTTAAATCAGGAATCAGCTTGTATGATCTGCTGAAACGTCCGGAAATTAATTATCAGGCTTTATCAGTCATTGATAAGGATCGGGTGCCATTATCAGCTGATATTTTAGAGCAGGTTAATATTCAGATAAAATACGAAGGTTATATTAATCGACAAATGGAGCAGGTTGAAAAATATAAGAAAATGGAGAAAAAGTTGATACCGGCAGATATTGATTATGATCAAATCGGTAATTTACGAACCGAAGCCCGACAAAAGTTGAATCGGGTCAGACCGATAAATATTGGTCAGGCCAGTCGGATTTCCGGTGTTTCGCCGGCTGATATTTCTGTGCTTTTGGTTTATTTAACTCACTAAGCAGAAAGGGATGGTCATTTGAAAAAAGAAATCAGACAAATTTTGGAAGAAGTTGGTTATCTTCCAAGTGAGAAGCAACTTTGTCAATTGCAATTATTTTATCAGCTTTTAGTTCAAAAAAATAAAGTGATGAACTTAACGGCTTTGGATGCACCGGAAGATTTTTTGGAGAAGCATTTGCGGGACAGTCTGCTCTTACATCGGCATTTTGTTTTTAAGGAAAATAGTAAATTAATTGACGTCGGAACTGGTGCAGGTTTTCCGGGATTGCCAATTGCCATTATGGAGCCGACTTTATCGGTTGCTCTGTTGGATTCTTTAAGTAAAAGAATTATATTTTTAGAGGAGGTAATTGATGCCTTGGAGCTGGGCAATGCTTTTGCAGTAAATATGCGAGCTGAGATAGCCGGACAGGTACCGGAGTTTCGGGAACATTTTGATTATTGTGTTTCCAGAGCGGTCAGCCATTTGAATAAATTGACGGAATATTGTTTGCCTTTGGTTAAACCGGGAGGTTGGTTTATTCCTTATAAGGCGGAAAAAGTATTGGCTGAAATTCCCGAGTCACAGAAAGTAATTGCTCTTTTGGGCGGAGAATATACCGGCATGAAGGAAGATCAGGTTTTAGGTGCAAAAAGATATTTTCCAATGATTGTAAAAAAGAAAGGAACCCCTGAGGGATACCCAAGAAGTTCTGAAAAAATAGCGAAGAAAGCACTATAAAAAAAGTATTTTTTTAACAAAGAAAACACATAAGTTTTTAAATATTTTTACCATTTCAGACAATTTGTGGTATAATAATATTATTATGGAGAAGATGTTAAAAAACAGAAACCAACCAATTAAACAGTTAGACAGAATTTTGGGACAAACGATTGAATTTATTTCTGATGGTGAAAAAGAAATTTATAATATCCGCAATACTGCTCGTCAGGAATATGATAATTTAGAAAAGGAGCTGATTTATTTAAAAGTTGAAACAGCCACTTTAATTACAGCGGTTGATAAGCTCTATCAGATGTATGATTTAAATCGGAAAAAACTTTTAAATTCAAATTCTTACAGCGAAGATGAGTTGCGGAAACTTCATAAAGAAACGGAATTGCTGCGATTAAAACTGGAAGAAGAAAAAGATCGGGAAAGCGTTATTATTCGGCGTAGGAACGATTTGGAAATTCAGCTGCGCAGCACTAAGGATTTAAGTGACCGGGCCGAACAGCTGTCAAGTGATTTTAATATTGCTGTTTCTTTATTAAATGGCAGTATTAAGCAAATTACTGATACGATTGAGGATATTAATAATAAACAGGCATTGGGAATTAAGATTTTGCAGGTACAGGAGGAAGAACGACGGAGAATTGCCAGAGAAATGCATGATGGTTTGGCTCAACAATTATCACAGGTGTTGATTAATGCCGAATTTAGCGTTAAACTTTTAGATAAGGATATTAATCTGGCGAAAAGAGAGTTAAATTCTTTAAAAACGGAACTAAGGGGCAGCATTAGTAATATTCGGCGTTTGATTTATAATCTGCGTCCGATGTCACTGGATGATTTGGGCTTAATTCCAACAATTAAAAGGGATATTGAATTATTCCAAAAAGCAAATCCAACTAAGAATCTGACTTTAAATGTATCAGAGGAATTGGAGGATGGTAAAATTGAAATGTCGGAAACTTTAATTTTAACGGTTTATCGTATTTTTCAAGAAGCAGTCAGTAATATCAAAAAGCATTCACAGGCAAAGAATGCAAGCATTGATATGAAAGTAAGTGGTAAAAATCTATTTATTCAAATTGAAGATGACGGCGTAGGAATGTCAGCAGAAAAAATTGTTTCGACCATGGATCATGGTTTTGGCTTGTCAATTATGAAAGAAAGAGTAGATTTGCTAAGAGGCGAAATTATAATTAATTCAGAAAAGGGTATGGGAACAAAAATTGATATAAAGATTCCATTAAGCAATTAATTTAATAGGACTGTTTTTTAGCAGGTCAAGCGGAGGAAAAAATGAATAAAATTAAAGTAATGATAACAGATGATCATGCGATGATTAGAGAAGGCTTAAAAAAAGTATTGGAATTGGAAGATGACATTGAGGTGATTGCCCAGTCCGGCAATGGTCAGGATACGATTAATTACTGCTTGGAACATCAGGATGAAATTGATATCTTACTTTTGGATGTGAATATGCCTAAGCTCAATGGCATTCAAACTTTGGAAAAACTTGAGAAAGAAGTTCCGAATATTAAGACGATTATTTTAACTATTCATGATGAGGTTGAATATTTAAGACGGGCAATGGAACTTGGAGCCAAAGGATATGTATTAAAGGACAGTGAATCAGATGCTTTGGCCAGTGCAATTCGGGCAGTGTATAATGGAGCAGTCTATATTCAGCCAACAATGGCAATTTATCTTCTCAATGAACTAAATCCTAAAACAGCTGTTGGCAAAAAAAGTTTTTTGACCAAGCGGGAAATTCAGGTTTTGAAATTAATAACTAACGGTATGCTAAACAAAGAGATTGCTATTCGCTTGCGGATTAGTGAAAAAACAGTTAAGAATCATGTATCAAATATTTTCAAGAAGATTGATGTTTCTGATCGGACTCAGGCAGCTGTTTATGCCATTAAAACCGGTTTGGTGGAATTATCTGATATGGATTCTTTGAAGTAGAGAATATCAGTCAAAATAAAATTATATTTTTAAAAAAAGATGTTTCACGTGAAACATCTTTTTTTGATGTTTTGATAGACCAGTTGAAGTTTGGATTTGATTATAAAAAAATCTCTTAAAGTCATTAATCAAGGATGAAGTTGGGATTGCCCGGAATAAGAATTAAAAAGAACGGAATGCAGGCGGATCATTGGCAATAAAAAAGATTTGGACAATTAAGTCAATGTTTCACGTGAAACATTTAAGAAAAACGCCAGATAAAAACGTGGGAATCGATCAAAGTTATTGTATATCCAATTATATTGTGATATACTAAAGGTCGTATCTAAGAAAGAATGCTAAGAAAAAGGAAATAGAATTTCAAGGATTTCTGGAAGAAAAACTTCCAAAGGATTAAAATATACAGGAGGATATTATGGGCAGAGTAATTGCAGTGGCAAATCAAAAGGGTGGAGTTGGCAAAACCACTACAGCTGTGAATTTGTCGGCTTGTTTGGCCGAAGCTGGTCAAAAAACATTGATTATTGACTCAGATCCACAGGGCAATACAACACAAGGATTGGGTGTTGATAAAACCTCTTTGCAGCATACCACATATGATGTTTTTTTGCAAAACCGGAAAATATATGACATTATTGGTGAAGATGTTTATCCTGATTTGGATCTGCTGCCGGCCAATATTGATTTGGCCGGTGCAGAAATTGAGCTGATTCAGGTTCCGGATAACAGCTATATTTTGAAAAAGGCAATTGCAGAAGTCAAAGATCAGTATGATTTTATTTTAATTGACTGTCCACCATCGTTGAGTTTGTTGACAATTAATGCTTTAACTGCGGCCGATACAGTTCTGGTACCGCTGCAATGTGAATTTTATGCTTTGGAAGGATTGTCACAGTTGATGTATACCATCCGTTTGATTCAAAATAAATTAAATCCGGAATTAAGCATTGAAGGGATTGTCTTTACTATGTATGATGCCAGGACCAATTTATCTTTGGAAGTGGTCGAAGAAGTAAAAAACGAACTGAAGGACACCAATATATATCAGACGATTATTCCCAGAAATGTTCGCCTGAGTGAGGCACCAAGTTATGGACAGCCGATTGCCGTTTATGACCCTAATTCCAAAGGAGCTGTTGCCTATCGGGAATTAGCCAGGGAAGTAATTGCCCGACGGTAATCATTCAAGAAATTTAAATTAAGGGAATTGCCTGAAGAATGAAAAGAAAGGGGTCAAGATGAAAAAAAGAGGATTGGGAAAAGGAGTAGGAGCGCTGTTTACAGAAAACAATCAAACCAAGGAAACGATCTCGGAAAAAGATATTGTTACTTTGCCGATTTCCATGATTGAGCCAAATCCTTTACAGCCCAGAAAAAACTTTGAAGAAGATACTTTGCTTGAATTAGCTGAATCTATGAAAATATATGGGGTATTGCAGCCCATTTTAGTAAAGAAAAAGGAAAAAACTTATGAAATCATCACCGGAGAACGCAGATGGCGTGCGGCTAAAATGGCAGATTTAAAGGAAATGCCGGTGATCATTAAAACTTTGACCGAAAAAGAATTGGCCGAAGTCAGTTTGATTGAAAATATTCAACGTGAAAATTTAAATGTAATGGAAGAAGCCGGTGCTTACAGACGATTGTTGGACGAATTTCATTTAACCCATGATGAATTAGCTGGCCGGATCGGTAAAAGTCGGGCAGCCATTACCAATACTTTAAGATTGTTGGGATTAAGTTTACCAGTCCAGAAAATGACAGCTGAGGGTTTAATTACGATGGGTCATGCCCGTTGTTTGCTTAGTATTGAGGATCCGGAAGAACAAGCCGAGGTTGGTATGATGATTTTTGATAAACAGTGGTCAGTCCGGGAAACTGAGGATTATATCAAAAATCGAAATAAGGAAAGAAAACCGGTATCAAAAGGAAAGCTCAGTCCGGAGATGAAGGAAGTAGAAAGGAAAATATCCGAACATTTTGGTTCAAAAGTTAAACTGATCACTCATAAAAACAAGGGTGGAAAAATTGAGATCAATTATACCTCAAACGAAGATTTAGAAAGAATTATCGATATTTTAAATTACAGGGAAGATTAAAATGGAAAAAATATGGCCATGGATAGAAGCCAATCAATATCTTTTGTTGTTAGCCTGTAGTGTTGGCTGCGTGTTACTTCTGATTGTAACGTTGTTACAAATCAAAGAACAGAAAAACTTAAAAAAGAAAATAAAAGCATATGAAAGTGGTTCACTAAATGATACCTTAGAAAATAAGCTGACAGAATTGCAGCAGGAATTGGAAAAGGTAAAAACAGAATTAAATGAAGAAAAACGTAAATTGTTGCGAGTAATGGCGAAAGAGAAAAAGGCACTGAAAAAAGTGAAACTGATGAAATACAATGCCTTTGAAACACAAGGTGGAAATGTATCTTACGCACTGGCCCTGCTGAATGAGGAAAACAGCGGAGTAGTAATCAATAGCATTCATAGCACTGACTTTTCCTTTTCTTATGCCAAAGAAGTCGTCAAAGGCCGGGTCAATCAGGTACTATCCAAAGAAGAAGAGCAGATTTTAGAACGAGCCATGGAAGAAAGAGAAAGACTGAGTACCCGGTAAAAGCAAATAGCCGGTACCGGCATGATGGTCAAAGTTGATCGTCGATAAAGAACAAATAGAAACAGAAAGGAATAATTATGTATCGCTTAATTGCAATTGATTTGGATGACACTTTGTTAGCAGATGATTTATCGATTCATCCGGAAAATGTAAGAACTTTGCGCTTAGCTAAGGAAAAAGGAGTACAGGTTGTACTTTGTTCCGGTCGGGAAAGCGCTTCCATGCTTAGGATCATGAAAGAACTGCCGTTTTTGGAAGAAAACGATTACTATATTTCCTATAATGGAGCAATGGTTCAAACAGTTAGTGGAGAAATCTTATGGCAGGATAAAATTACGGAAAAATCATTAAAGAAAATGATCGAGTTAGGCAGAAAGCATGAACTGATTGTTCAATGCTACTCGGATGGTTTGGTGGTAGATACAGATGATGATCGAATTACAAAATATGAAAAAAACACCGGAATTGGCAGCCGCCGGATTGATGATTTAATGAATTTACAATATTCCATTAAAGTCTTATTTAATTCAGAAGATAAGGTTAAATTAGAAAATTTAAAGGCAGAATTAGAACAAACGTTCGGAGAGGAATATCATTACTTTTATTCAAAACCGGAATATTTGGAAGTACTTTATAAAACATCAAATAAAGGTTTGGCTGTAAAATTTCTGGCTGAATATTTATCTATTCCGGCTGAGCAGGTGATTTGTATAGGGGACAGCTTTAATGATAGTTATATGATTGAATATGCCGGTTTGGGAGTGGCTATGAAAAATGCCAATTGGCAGGTTCAAAAAATAGCTGATGTGGTGACTGAAAACACGAATAATGAAGGTGGCGTAGCTGAGATCGTGGAAAAGTATATATTGGGCAGTTAAGAAAGATGAGCATAAGATGAAAGATGCAAAAAAAATATTACAGGAGCATGGTTTTGTTTTAAAGAAAAAATTTGGACAAAACTTTATTACCAATGATACAGTGTTAATGGAAATCGTTAATCAAGCGCAAATTCAGCCGGATGACCGGGTCATTGAAATCGGTCCGGGAGCGGGGGCGTTAACAGCTAAGCTGGCAATAGCCGCCAAATCGGTCACAGCCATTGAAATTGACAGCACTTTGCAGCCGGTGCTGGAAGAAACCTTGCAAGACTATAAAAATGTGGAATTGATTTTTGCTGATATCTTGAAATGGGATTTAAAAAAGTACCTGGAACAGAAATATCCCGCTGAAAACATGAAAGTAGTCGCTAATTTGCCGTATTATATTACTACTCCGATTATCATGAAATTACTGGAAGAAAAGCTGCCGCTGCAAAGCATTACTATTATGGTTCAAAAAGAAGTGGCTGACCGGATGCAGGCACAACCGGGAGGCAAAGATTATGGGGCACTGACTTTGGCTATTGCTTATTATGCTAAAGCGAAAATTGTGATGACGGTTCCGCCTCATATTTTTCTGCCGCCGCCGAAAGTAATGTCCGCAGTCATTCATCTACAGTTGAAGCAGTCCTCCCGACAACAATCAAAGATGGCCGTTTTGCCGGAAGCCGTAAACTCCAATTTTAATTTATCAGAAAAACAGGAAAAATGGTTGTTTCAGGTAATAGGCGCAGCTTTTGAACAAAGACGCAAAACTTTGCTCAATGCCTTGGCTAATAAAGGAATCGCCGATAAAGAGCAAATTCGGCAAGCCCTGGGAACAATTGATTTACCGGAAAATATTCGGGGAGAAAGATTAAGTTTGGAGGATTTTATTCAATTAAGCAAATTATTGGCTAAAAACTAGATGTCAGCTAACCGAATTTATATTTCACAGAAATTTAACAACTTAGATATTGTTTTGAAACATCTTCTTGGTATTATAATTTTGTAAAAATTATCCCCCCTTTTATTTTGATAAATATAATCTTTGGAAGCCTTGTAATATAGGCTTCTTTTTCTTTGTATACTTTAGCAGCAAAAAACCCCGGCTGTGCCGAGGGTAAATAATTTAGCTTCAAGGCAAAAACGCCAGTGATATCATGAATGCAGATCTGCAAACCGCAACAAAATATCAAAAGGAGGTGTCCAAAGGGACAAAAATAGTTTAACACATACCAGGTGGGCTTGAGATATAATAGGGATACAGAGAGAAAAGCCAGATAAATAGGAGCTTTCAGCACTGTATCCTTATTTTAAAAATCGTGAAAATCAAATAATCAGGTCTAAAAGGAGGCTTTTATGGGATGTAAAAATATTTCAAGCCGATATATCAGCCCTTCCGACAGTAAAGAAGGTGAGAATTAAATGAGATGGATCATTAAAATAATTTTGTTTCCAATCAGTCTATCGTTAAGTATCCTCACTGCATTTCTGACATTCTTGCTGAGTATAGGGACTGCGATACTGTACTTGCTCATGCTGATGTGTGTATTTGTGGCGATAGGCTCGTTCTTTATGCTACACAACACAAGAGCAGCAATAGAAGCACTCATTATCGGATTTTTAGTAAGTCCTTACGGAATACCGATGATTGGAGCTGCAATCATAGCGTTCCTACAAGGAATCAATGAAATCATAAAATCAATATAAAAAATTTCATAAAAATGGTTACCAAAGGCGATAGCGAGAAAACTATCGTCTTTTTCTTTGCAAATTTAAAAAGGAGGAAGAGATGTACGTATTTTCTTCAAAATCCATGGCATAAACCGCATTGGACTTTGAGCTTACATCAATACCTACAAACAAAGTGGACATATAGTTAATTTTTAACATGATATCACCTCCCTTCGGATTGAGATTTGTGGAGTCTAAAGGAAAAGGGTTATCCTGGGCAACATCTGGTGACCGAAGCCTCGCGCAATGAGCATGCACCCGATCAGCCTTTCTTGCTGGGGCTACGACTGGAGATGAAAATTCTGGGTTAGCGGAATGTGCCATATGTGCCAGGCTGAATGCTTTCTGAGCAGTCACGGATGAATCCGGCTGAAAGGAGAAAAAGCAGTGCCTTTGGACATCAGACTCTATCTGATATCATACCACAGGAGTAACCGAAATGGATATAGAGATATCCGTGTATAGATGGGAAACAGGATGAGGGGAGTTCCTCTTAGAAGTGCCTACCATTTATACGAATTAAGAAAACGTAACTATTGACGGTAGATGGGACTATGGATGAGGAGAGTTCCTTTTAGAAATCCATACCATTTACCTGCAAAAAAAGAATAAGTTCATAAGCAATTTTCTTGCTTACAAACTTATTATACGAGGAGAAAAATCATGAAGAACAAAGTGAAAAATAAGGTATTTACAAGGTTGATGACAGCGTTACTTCTTACTGTTATGGTCATTATGGCAGCTTACCCATCGGTAGCCTATGCACAGATTGATGAAAAAGAAGCAGCAAAAGAAGAGCCGAAAAAACCGATTCTTACCCTTGTGAAAGAAGAAAAGGAAAAAGAAGTGCGTTATCCTAACAAGCTGACTGCAAAAGAGCCGGAGAATTTAAAGCAAAAAATGGCTTCAAACGGAGAAATACCCAATACCAATAAAGGGATTCCGACCAAGTCTACCAAAGCAAGGGCAAGTGTTACGGAGAATGTAAACAATGCCAATCAGGAGTATCCAATTCATCATGGAGAGAGCGATGGAGAAGAAAAGGACAAGTATTCTGCGGATGCCAGACAGTTCATTACTTTTCAGACCAAGAACGGAAAGACTTTTCACCTCATTATCAATCATGATGAACAGGGGGAAAATGTAATGCTCCTTACGGAAGTTTCAGAAGATGATCTACTCAATATGGTGGAAACCAAGGAAAAATCGAAAGAAGCGGAAAAAGAACCTGTGCCGATGAAGGAAGAAGTGAAACCTGAAAAGAAAGAGGAGAAGAAAAGTGATTTAGGGACATATCTTATCCTTTTTCTGGTAGTAGGCGGAGCATTAGGGATAGGATATTATTTTAAGGTCGTCAAAAAGAAAGAAGATCAGGAACTGGAAGCCTTTGAGGAGGAAGACGATGATTTTTTCTCTGAAGCGGAAGGCAGTGAAGAAAATGAAAGTGAAGAAACAGGACACCGAGAAATAGAAGATGAAACAGAGGACAGCGACGAAGATGAGGAGTAATCTTTCAACGAAAAACAGTTTATATTTGGTGCAAAATACAGGGCGAAGGAGGGAAAATCTTTCGCCCTATTTCATCAAGAACAAGGAGGAAAAGCGAAAAATGAAGTTAGTGATAGCAGAAAAACCGAGTGTAGCCATATCCATAGCTAAAGTGATTGGAGCAAATTCAAAAAAAGACGGATATTATGAGGGGAACGGATATAAGGTGTCTTGGTGTGTCGGGCATTTAATTCAAATGGCAAATCCCGACGCTTACGATGAAAAATATGCCAAGTGGAATATGGATGATTTGCCGATTATCCCAAGAAAATATAAATATGAAGTATCCAAGGCAACCAAAAAGCAGTTTGCAATCCTAAAAAAACTGATGAATGATAAAGCGGTGGATACGGTTGTCAATGCTGCCGATGCGGGACGAGAAGGAGAAGCGATTTTCAGACTTGTCTATCATCAGGCAGGTTGTAAAAAGAAAATGGAACACCTGTGGATTTCCTCCATGGAAGATAGTGCAATTAAAGAGGGATTTGACAAGCTAAAAGACGGAAAAGACTATGATAATCTCTTTGAATCGGCTCAAGCAAGAGCAATCGCCGACTGGCTTGTCGGAATGAATATCAGTAGGCTTTATTCCTGTCTGTATAAGCAGAATTATTCGGTGGGGAGAGTGCAAACCCCTACCCTTTCCATGATTGTCGGAAGAGATGATGAGATAGCAAACTTCAAGAAAGAAAAATATTATATCGTAGAGCTTTCTATGAATGATTTTACACTATCGACAGAACGAATTGACAGTTTGGAAGTTGCAGAGCAGCTTAAAAACTTAATCGAAGGCAGGATAGAAATTACGGATGTGATTCAAAAAGAAAAGATTACAAAACCAGACCTACCCTTTGACCTTACAACCCTTCAAAGAGAGTGTAACAAATTTTTTGGATTTAGTGCCAAACAGACACTGGACTATGCTCAAAGTCTTTACGAGAAGAAGCTGATTACTTATCCGAGAACGGACAGCAGATATTTAACCGAAGATATGATTACAAGCACAGTCAACAATATGCTTGGCAAAAATGATTTTGATACAGAGCGTATTAAGGTCATTTTCAATTCTTCCAAGGTTACGGATCATCATGCCATTATACCGACAGTCAGCTCCCTAAATGAAGATGTATCCAAACTTCCTGAAAGTGAAGCAAAGGTATATCGACTGATTGCGGGTAAGCTCCATGCCGGTGTAGGTTATTCGCTAATCGAGAATACAACAAAAATTGTAGCAGAGTTTGATGGCTTCGAGTTTACAAGTACCGGCAAGGTGATGAAAGAGGAAGGATTTACAAAGTATTTGAAAGAATATAAGTCCAAGAAGAAAGAAGAAGCTGTTTTGCCGGATGTAAATGTCGGCGATGTCCTTGAAATAAAGGAAAAAGAAATCAAGGAAAAGTACACTCAACCGCCGAAACACTTCACAGAAGATACTCTCTTAAAGGCGATGGAGATAGCAGGAAATGACAGTTTAGACAAGGATGTGGAAGTCGAACGAAAAGGACTTGGAACTCCTGCCACTCGTGCCGGAATCATAGAGAATTTGCTCTATAAAGGCTTTATCGAAAGAGATAAGAAAAATCTGATTGCAACACCGAAAGGGAAAAGTCTGATCGGGATTGTTGCAGATAACTTCAAATCGGCAGAAATGACAGCACAATGGGAAATACAGCTATCGGAGATTGCTCAGGGGAAATCATCGAAAAAAGAATTTTTAGAGGCAATAGAAAGCGAGATAAATAAGGCGGTTGCAACATATAGCAAGTAAAGCGTGATTTAGTTTGGAGTAGAAAAAAAGTTGAAAAAATGATATAATTTGAATAACTTACAATAGAAATTAGGAGAGTGAAAATGGCAATAAAAAATCAAGATTATATTAAAAACTTAATTAGAGAATTGATTTCTTTGCCAAGTGAAACGGAATGGGTTGAATTTAAACATAATAATGATGATCCTCAAATGATAGGAGAATATATCTCTGCTCTCGGAAACTCTGCAACCTTATTAGGCAGACCAAAAGCGTATATGCTATGGGGAATAGATGATGAAACTCACAAAATAGTAGGAACTTCATTTAACTATAAAAAAGCTAAAAAAGGGTCAGAAGAGCTTGAAGCTTGGTTATCTCGTATGTTGAGTCCTCGAAGTAACTTCAAATTCTATGAAGTTGAAATAGAGGGAATGAATTTGACTTTACTTGAAGTTCCTTTTGCGGAAAAGCAGCCGATTAAGTTTCGTGGTGAAGAATATATTAGAATTGGAAGCAATAAGAAAAACTTAAAAGAGTATCCTGAAAAAGAAAGAGATTTATGGAGAGCATTTGATTCTACTCCGTATGAACTCAGAAATGCAAAAGAAGATGTATCACTTGATGATGTTATTATGTTACTGAATTCAACAGGATACTACGAGAAGATGGGTTTTGCACTTCCGGAAAATAAGAATAAGATAGCGGATGATTTTATCAATGAAAAATTTATAAGAAAAAATGATGCCGGAACTTATGAAATTACAAATTTGGGTGCATTACTCATTTCTAAGGATTTAAGTAGCTTCGAGGAATTATCTCATAAATCGGTAAGGGTAATATGGTATAAGGACAACAATAGGTTAGATACGATTAGAGAAAAGGTGTTTAGTGGTGGATA
>RQYD01000028.1 GCA_003858485.1 Clostridiales bacterium COT073_COT-073 | reverse complement strand
AACTTAATTATTTACAGTCTACTCTGGCACTTCTTTACAAAACTCCTTTTTCCCTCCACCAATCCCTTACCCAAAACGGCTGCAACCCGGGCGATTACTCCCGTTTCGTAGCCATGGCAGGAAAGGAGTTTTTACAAAGCACTAGCCTTCGCCTGATGATTATCGGCAGGGCGGTCAATGGCTGGGAATGATTAAACACGCAAAGTTCCGAAACCTTTGAATATTCCATTTTGGCGGATCCGCCTGTCCGGACAGATGGCTCAAAGTTATCTGGAATACTCAGCCTTCCGGGAAGATGACGAAAAGTTATTTCACGCCGAAGGTTTTACCTAGGTTACAGGCGAAAGAGTGTTAAAGACTATTATCGGAAGAAATCAGAAGATATCAGCCTACTCATATTTTGAGGATTACCGGCTGGAAATGGTTTCAGACTGGAGGGAAAAAGGAGTTTTGTAAAGAAGTGCCAGAGTAGACTGTAAATAATTAAGTTTCACCGCAAGAGTGAAAATAAAAATAACAGTGAAAAGGTATTGAAAACAATGTGTTTTACTGTTATAATAAATTTCACCAAAACAGTGAAAGAGGTGATAAAGGTGAAAAAGAAATTATCTGCCGATTTTTTTAAGGTATTTCTTGAAAATATTCCCATAGTAAAAAAATGTAAATTAAATGAGGAAAATGAAGTAGAGATAGAATTGAATAATGGCACTCAAATTAAAATAGCTCTTACGATAGCAGAAATGGGGTATCCGAAGCAGATTATAGATATCGTGTCGGGTATAAAGAAAGAGATGTACTATGTGGTACTTGCTCCATATATCAGTGAGCGGAGTGCAGCTATATGCAGGGAAGCAGGTGTTGGTTATGTGGATTTAGCTGGAAATTGTACCATTGCATATGAGTCTTTATATATAGAGATAAAAGGTAATAAGAACGAGAATGTTTCAAAAAGAGGTTTGAAGTCAATATATGAGCGTACATCTGTTGTATCTTCGCTTATTCTTAGAATAATGCTTGGAGATGTAAATAGGGTATGGAAAATGAAGGAACTTGCTAATACAGCAGGCTGTAGCATTGGTCAGGTTGCAAAAGTTAAAGATTTTCTTTTAAATAAGGCTTATATCGAACAGACATCTGGTGGAATTAGAATCATAGAGCCCAGGGAATTAATGCGAGAATGGGCAGATGTATATAACAATAACAGTGAGGAGCGCATTGCGTGTTATTCATTAGATAATCCGGCGATACTTGAGAGCAAGATTGCCAGAATGAAAGAAGAAACAGGAATTGAATGTATATTGACAGGATTTTCAGGAGGTTCCAGATATCAGCCGGTTGTAAGGTATCAAAAAGTGCATGCGTATATAGATGAAATTAACCTAGAACAGGCCATAGATTACCTGGGTCTAAAAAAAGTAGAATCCGGAGCTAATGTGATATTTATTATACCATATAATAACTGTGTTAAATATGAAGCAAAGCTACAAAAAGGTAATGCAGTCGTATCTCCGGTTCAGCTTTATTTAGACTGCATGAGCATCAAGGGAAGAGGGGAAGAAATGGCAGAGGCGATTTTGGAAAGGGAAATTTGTAAATGATACATGATGAAGACTTAAAGAGTAGTGCTGACTATTCAGAAGGACAGAAGAAAGCAGCCCATAGGGTGCTTGTTGAGTTGGTAAATTTGTTTGGTGAATATCGTGATGATATACGAATTGTAGGTGGTTGGGTGCCGGATTTAATGTTCCCGAATGAGAACCATGTTGGTAGTGTTGATGTAGATGTATTGATCAATCATTTGACATTGAAGGATTCGGGATATCAGACTATGGCTAAAATATTGTTGAAAAATGGTTATGAAGAACACCCGGAAAAATATTTTTCATTTATCAAAGCTGTAAAGGTAGATGGAGAAGATTACATAGTTGATGTTGACATTTTAGCCGGAATGTACGGTGGAACTACATTAAAGAAACGAAGTCAGCATGTGCAAGGAGTTAAGGCATTAAAAACGACCGGTGGTAATTTTGCGTTTGAATTTCCACCGCAACAGGTGAAGATAGAAGCCGAGAGAGTAGATGGTGCCATAGATACTGCGGTTGTCAATGTGGTTGCAGTTGTTCCATATTTGATTATGAAAACGGCAGCTATGGGAAGAGGAAAAGCGAAAGATGCTTATGATATTTATTTTATAATAAAGCATTATATTGGTGGACTTGATGCATTGGCAAAAGAATTCAAAAATGTATCTGACAAGCCGATTATCCAAGAAATGAAACAAAAACTACAAGAGAAGTTTATGTCTGAAAAACATGCAGGTCCAAAGGATGTTACGGATTTCATGGATCTGATGGATGAAGACGAAATTGAAATGACTAAAAGAGATGCTTATGAGCAAATTAATTCATTATTAAGTAAGATTTGATAGGAAGCTTTATTGCTTTGTTGAATAAAAACTTAAATTATTCTATGAATGGCAATAAAGCATATACTGCTATTGAAGTTTTTGAGATTCAAAACAACTATATTCGTTGTACGATCCCTTTTGAAAGAGAAGTGATTGCTCAAATAGACAGCAAAAATGTCGGTTTAAATGTCGGTTTGAATGTCGGTTTGAATAAAACGGAAAGGAAAGTGATAGAACTTTTGATAAAAAGTCCAAGTATTACAGCAAACGAACTCTCAGTGCAAATAGGGGTAACAAAAAGAACAATTGAAAGGTCATTTAAGACTTTGCAAGAGAAGAAGTTGATAGAAAGAATTGGCTCAAAGCGGGATGGAAATTGGATTGTGGTGAAATAAAGCGGAAATACCGCTCAATTGTCATTTCCCTTTTAATATGTTAATCAGAAATCCCGACTTGTAAGGAAACTTTTTGCTTATTGTTGGTAACCGGATTATAATCACTTTTTTGATGATATTCGGCAATCAAGCAGTCCTCGGCAGCAGCAGACGGCAAATCTTTGTTTTCCCAGTAGGCAGTAATTACAAAATTATCGACATCAACATAATGCTCTTCCTGAGTTTGAGTGGATTCCACCAAAAGATACCCAGTGTATTTTTGGGCATCATGTCTTTTTAATATTTGCAGACAGGCAGGAAACTGAACAAATAGCGGGAAGAATGGCCATTGGAGCAGTCGATGAGATTCGTTCTGCTTGTGCTCGCTGGTGGCTCAGGGAATTCTAAAAGAAATCAAAGGCATGATGATAGGAAAGCCCAAAGACGAAACCTACTACGAGGAATATAAGGCCTCCATTTTGCAGGTCATGGCAGAAGAAAAGCTGGAAATTCCCATTTTTTATAATGTCAACTTTGGACATAGTGTTCCGATCGGCATTATTCCAATGGGAACGGAAGTAGAATTGAATTGTGAGGAAAAGCGGATCATTTTGACGGAATGCCCGACTATAGAGTAAGTTTCCGCATAAAAAAGGATTTGCCACAGAAGTACTATTGTATTTAACTTTAGAAGAGGATTGGCTGTTGACATTTTTTAGATGCCTATGGCAGGGAAAATTTTTCCGGGCAAATGCTGCAAGTGGTGGCATTGTGAGATGTTTGGAGAATAAGTTCAGAATAATATTATTGGGAAGTGATGTAGTCGAAATTATGACCTCCAATCTAGTAAAAAAGTTACAGAAATAACAAAGCGCCGAACACAAATCAGCGCTTTGTTATACTTTTTATAGCCCTAAGTATTACTTAAACCTTCTTTTAAATGTCAAACAAGGCATTTTTTCGGAAGTAATGTATCCCGGAGCAGCCGCGATAATATCAGGCAGGCGGTTGACTGCACAGGCACAGGTCATTTCCACAGTGGCCGGATTTTCCATCACAAAACGCATATCCGGCTCTCCCTTGATGATCCACTCATTGACATCTTTTTCATCCGGTGAGAAAACACGGCCAATGCATTCGGTAATAATGGTAATTCCTTCTTCTGTTTCGCTGGTGACAATCGTTCTTAATCCGGTTGGCTGACCGGCTGGAATATTTTTTTGCAAAGTGTTGGAATAAAGATCCGTTGAGTATGTAGTTGCTTCAGCGCGTTGGGAAATTTTAGTTACATGCAGGTCTAAAGCCGAGGCTACCCAACCATTGACTGGCCACATATAACCTGGCAAGAAAGTGCCTTTGGCAATTAAAGCATCTTGTTCTTCCTGGCTGACATTATTGACTTCCAGGATTTGCTCTTTAAATTCTTCTGTATTCAGGCCAGCACCATGCATAGCAGCAGTTTCCAGACCATAGTCCTCCAGATTATAACTGCTGATACCATGAATCGTTTTGATGGATGCTGCTGTGGCCGCTAAAGCTGTAACCATGCTGCCCCAGGAAACATCCTGATAGCCGCTGCCAGTGATGGTAATGCCATACTCCTTGGCAATATCATCCATTTTTTTAGACACCGTTGGATTTGAATCCCAGGAGTAGAAAAGTTCCTCGCAAATGGAAACAACATTTACATGGTTTTTAGCGAGGATCTCAACCACTGGATAGATAGAAGCTACCAAACTTTTAGTGGTAATAATTGCAATTTCCGGTTGAAGTCGCTTTAAAGAGGCATCCAGCTGATCAATATGTTCAACTGTCACGCCGGTTGGCGCACAGCCAATAATTTCAGCAATATCTTTGCCAATAATTTTGTCGCTGACATCATAAGCTCCGACCAATTCGCCTTTTCTCTCTAACACATAGCGCATGCTATAAGCAGACATTTTTCCACAGCCAACTTGTACAACTTTCATATCTTACCTCCTGTTGAAACTATTTTTTTGGTTAAATATAGTATATCAACTATTGTCGCTAGAGAGTCAATATTTTAACAAATATTTAAGAAAAATGTTGAAAACGGACTGGAATTTTAATCCGAATAATTAAATTTTTACGACTATCGCGAATTGACATAATATCGTTAATTGACTCAGAGATACAATCTCCAATGATTTCATAATTATTTTCCTGAATATGATCCAGCAGCTGATAGGTGTATTTTTCTTCACAAAGAATATCATTACAATAAATGCAAAGATAAGTACCACCACTGATTTCGGTCAGCGGAACATTATTGTTGGTATAGAGTTTATCTACATAAATAAAAAGTTCGTCACAGTAAAGAGAATTGGGCTGCAAATACTGTTTTCTGGTGACCGAAGCCGGATTGAGAGAATAGAAATGAGGAAGATCATATTTAGCCATAGCGGCTTTTAATTTCATTAATCCTTGCTCATAAAGGGGCGGATTCTGATAGTAATTTTCTTTTCCGCAATAAATAAAAGCATAACGTTTCGGGAAATGCTCCAGTACAATCGTACCCATTTCCGGCAGCAGCCGGTAGGCTTCCAAACTGTCAATAATGGTTTGAATGGCAACTTTTTTAAAATTAAGCTCATGAATTCCCAACTCAATTTGTCTGGCCTTTTTTTCCAGTAATTGATTTACCTGTTTAATATCTACTTCTTTAGCGGATAATATATCATGAATTTCCTGTAAGGTTAAATCACTTTTTTTTAAATACTTTATAATATCCAAGGTAGAGGATTGTTCAAGATCGTAATACCGGTAATTGGTGTTTTCATCAACCCATTTTGGAACCAATAACCCTAATTTTTCATAATAGCGTAAGGTTTGAACCGATATATTATTTAATTTTGCCATTTGGCCAATACTTAATTTTCTTTGCGGATTGTCTGACATAGCTCCCTCCTTTGCTGAAAAATAGAAATTAGTATTGAAAATGTCCGGATTTCTATGATATCTTAAGTATAAACAATGATTCCAAAAAAGGTCAAGGAATATTTTGGAAATAAAAATATTGGCAGTCAATCAAATGATTTCTGCCAAAAAGCTTAAAATAAGGACAATGGAAAAGTAAGATCTCGGATGATGGTTTAGCAAAATAAGTTCTTTGTCATCGAATTTATGATGAAAAACCATATTCACCTTTAAAATACTGGAATAAATAAGAAATCAATGACCGCATCTTTAAATAAAACATTAAGTTAGGAAAATTATGAAAAATCAAAAGAAATTAATTCTTACCTATTCCCCTGATTATAACTCCGGCAAGGCCGAAGTGCATTTGGATGCAGCTGATTTTTTAAAAAGTCCGGAGGACTATAATCACAATCTGGCGAAGTTAGCCGCCGGTATCCTGGCTACCGCCAATGACCATATTGGCCAGCTGGGCACAGCCAGATACCTGGCACCTGCCCTGGATAGGGATTTGCAGTTTAAGGATATTTCAATTTTTAGTTATCCTAAATGCCGCTATCGATCGGATAATGTCAGATTAGAAAAACTGGGCCGGAGATCTGTTGATTTTGCCTTTTCTATTTCCCATGTACCAATGCAGATTAAGGGAGAAAGCTTTGAGCTTATTTTACTGACTCTGCGTGGTACCGAAAGTGCTTCGGAAAGTCTGATCACCGATTTTATGGGCACAGTTGGAAAGGCTAAAACTATCGATTGGTGCGGCTATCCGGCATATACGGCCTTTACGCTTTATGCCAAAAAGGTGCTGTGTGGACTGCAGCAATATTTGCACCACAACCGGGCCAAATTTAAGTACCCCAAAATAAAATTTTTTATTTTAGGGCATAGTCTGGGCGGGGCAGCTGCTCAGTTGGTGGCAGCCAAACTGACGGATAGGGGTAAAGAAGTGTTTGGTTATACCTTTGCCTCTCTTAATGCTCTTACTATTAGCGGCACCAAAGCTTATCCCAATATTTGGAATTTTTATAATTATTATGATACCTATGGTCCCAGAGGAAGGGGGGCTTTTGGTTATCGTCCGGCCATGGGCGGAAAGACGATCTATCATAAACTGGGCCATGTCATTTTATTTAAAAGAAATTATAATAAAATATTTCATACCTGGAAATGGTCAAAAAATCATGTCATGGCCGGATATTGTGAATGGCTGGGAGTAACGCTTTAAGTATTGTCACTCCAGATGATGTGGAAACTCAAATTTAAACCCCGGCTCGGAAAAAGATCTGCGGGCAGCGGCAGTTCAGATCATCCCGCCTAAAAATGCCAATTAAAAATAAGACTTTTTAAACAGCGTCGGCTGCCTGATATGGATGGTTTCATCTAAATCAGGCAGCCGGTATTATGTTACCTGATTATTTTTAAATATGCTCGAAACCATTGTTTTTTCTCTTGTTTTGTGCTAATATAAAAACAAAGGAGGACTTACAATGGATCTATATAAAGAATTGGTTGTTCTACGCTGTTTCACTCACAGTGATATGGTTCGGATTGTGGGTTCAGAAAGTGCAGCCCAGTGGAAGATAAAAAGTTATCTTAAAAAAGGATATATCGAGCGGGTGCGACGTGACTTATATGCAGTTGTCAGCATGGAAACGGAACAGTTAATACCCAGCCGATTTCAAATTGCATCACGCATAGCTGATGATGCTTATGTATCGCATCATAGTGCATTTGAATTTTACGGATATGCCAATCAGGTGTTTTATGATGTGTATTTTGCAACGGAAAGGAGAGTGCGCCCCTTCGATTATGACGGACTGCATTATCAGCCTGTGGTATGGCGCAGCAATGTGGGAGTTAGGGAAATAAACAACAAAGTGCGTGTGACTTCCCTTGAGCGGACAGTAATAGACAGCATCGCAGATTTTATAAAAATTGGCGGCTTGGAAGAATTACTGCGTTGCCTTATGTTGATTCCTTTTCTTGATGAAAAAAAACTGCTTGAGGCATTAGAAGTATATAGACGCGGACAACTTTATCAGAAAACGGGATATATTCTTGAGTCATTTAAGGATGAGATGTCCTTATCGGAAGTGTTTTTCGCAGAATGTAAAGCGCATTCATCTGCCAGCAAAACTTACCTGTTTGATAAACAGGCTGATTTTGTTTTTCACGAGAAATGGTTGCTGTATGCACCCAAGGAGCTGAAGAAACTTGTTGATAAGGGGGTAAGCAACGATGATGCAATTTGACCGTATATCACTAGGAAGAAAGGCTAAGGAGCTTGGTTTTGTCAGAGATACTTTTGAAAAAGTGTGTCGGCTTGCTGATGTGTTGTTGTTCATAGAAAATGATCCCCTACTCTCAGACAGCCTTGCACTTAAAGGCGGTACAGCAATTAACCTAACTATAATTTGAAAAGAGTTCTTCTGCCGGAGGGGGACCTGTCATTTTGGAGGGCATTTGCTGAAGGAGAATATAAGCCGGAGTTGTTGTTTGATACACCAAAACAGCTATCAAGAGTAGAGCAACATCCTATGGCGCTGTGGAAGTGTAGTAGAAAAACGCAAGAGCGTCATGCCCGTTGATAAGTAACTGTACCGGCGATAAGGATTTGGTATTTATGGCCTGCTATTTAAATCCCGGCTCGGAAAAAGATCTACGGGCAGCGGCAGTTCAGATCATCCCGCCTAAAAATGCCAATTAAAAATAAAACTTTAATTAAAAATAAGACTTTTTAAACAGCGCCAGCTGCTTGATATGGATGATTTTATCTAAGTCAGGCAGCTGGTATTATTTTACTAAAAAATTAAAAAAAGAATCATATTTTTTACCTAAGTCTGAAATAAAGCATGGAAGCAGAAAATTTAAAGATAAAATCAAAAATTTAACTATTGAATAAGGGCATATAATACGATACTATATATATAAAAAAAGCTTAAAAACGATCTGATTTTATATACGAGGTGACTATGCTGGCAAAGATAAAATTTCAGTTATTAGTTGAGAAGGAGCAGGTTTCCCTGGGGATGTCATCGCTCTTTCATGGAGCGTTAATGGAAAGAATTTCAGGTGAATATGCCGATTATCTTCATTTATCGGCTTTAAAGCCCTTTACTCAATATTTGGAATTATCAGATAATGCCTGGTATTGGAATATCTCTACTTATACAACCGCTGCCTATCAGGAAATTATTGAAAAAGCCCTTGATCATTTGCAGGTTATTACCCTTAAACATAAAAAAATGGATATTGGCTTGAAAGAGGTAGAGAGAAAATGTATTGAAAAAAAAGAATTTTTTTCATTTTTTACAGGTGAAAATAAAAGTCGGCTAATTTCGCTGGAGTTTATTACGCCGGCTGCTTTTAAGCAAAGAGGAGAATATTTCTTTTTCCCGGAAATATTTTTAATTTATCAAAGTTTGATGAATAAATATAATATTGTATCAGAGCAATTTGAAAGTGTCGATTATGAAACTTTAGAACAATTGACCGAATACACGAAAATGGTACATTATCAGTTGAGAAGCACCTATTTTTACTTGGAAGGTGTTAAGATCCCCGGCTTTGTCGGCAAAATTACTTTAAAAATAAGCGGTCCGCAAACCATGGTCAATTTTGCCAATACATTATTTGAATTCGGCGAATTCAGTGGAATAGGAATTAAATGCTCGATTGGCATGGGAGCTTTAAAAATGATAAAAGGAGGAAAGCAAAGTGGAAAAAATTCAGCAAGAATTTATCACAGCTAGTTTATTGCATGGGATCGCTCAGTTGGCCAGGCAGTTAGCCAAGCCGGAATATCGGCTGGAAGAGATTTTTCCGACAGCCGAGCATGGAGAATTGATCAAACTTCTTGCCAGTGATTGGAAAGATTTACCTGCTCATCAGAGCAACAGAAGTAAAATCCTTTACTATGCAACAAAAATAGCAGCGGGCAAGCGGGTTGGAGAGAAATTATCAGAGCCGGGTCGGGAGTATTTTCAACTGGCCTTGGCCAGTATTTTTAACATTGTTAATTTAAGAAATGACCCAAAAGACACGGGCAATTGCCGGATGAATTTTTTTTATCCGCCAGTTCAATTAAAGAATAAACGGCAGCCGATTCATCCCCAAATAACGGCTGACCAAAACCGAGAAGTATTTGAGCAGGCGCTTTCAGATCTGCAGGCGGCGTTGTTAACAGCCATGAAAGATGAATGTTTGGCTGATAAATTGCTGAGCTTACTGGAAGAAAACTTCTCTTATTTGCCATCCAGTTATGGTGATGAGCTTAATAATGTTTCGCTTTTTGACCAGGTAAAGATAACGGCAGCATTAAGCAGTTGTGCTGAGCAATATTTACAGGATAGCCAAGCCGAACAGAAGATTCTGGATTTAGAGGAACAATTTTATCAGGAAAAAATGTTTGCCCTCTTTTCCATGGACGTGTCGGGAATTCAGAAATTTATTTACACGATCAGCAGCAAGGGAGCTTTAAAAGGGCTGCGTGCCAGAAGCTTTTATTTAGAGATTTTGATGGAGCATTTGGTCGATGAACTGCTGGAACGCTTAACTCTTAGCCGGGTCAATCTCCTTTATTCCGGCGGAGGTCATTCCTATTTTGTGCTGCCCAATACCGAAAAGGTCAAAGAAAAAGTGAGTGATTTTGAAAAGGCAGTCAATCAATGGTTTTTAAAAGTTTTCGGCATTGCGTTATATATTGGCACAGGTTATGCAGCAGCGAGTGCCAATGATTTACTGGATAATCCACAAGGTAATTATTCCAATTTATATCGTGAAGTTTCCAAACAAATATCAGCTAAGAAAATGCATCGTTATTCGGCGAAGGATATCAATGAGCTGAATCAAAGAAAACATAAAGAAAAAAGGGAATGCATCATTTGCCGAAGAATGGATAGCTTAAACGCCGAAGAAGAGTGTATGATTTGTGCCCAAATCAAAAATTTTTCTCAGTATATTGTGGATAATGTAATGACAGACGGTTCAAATCATGTTTATGCCATAGTCAAAGACAGTGAGCAAGGGGTGCCGATGCCATTTGCAAAGCGACTGTTGGCCGTAGAAAAAGCCGAAAAAACAAAGATTATCAGAAAATATATTAAAAATCAGTCGGTAGAGGGTTATGATGCAGTGACTAAGCTATGGGTAGGTGATTATTCGGCAGAGTCTGAATTTAAAAAGCTGGCCCAAAATTCACAGGGAATTGAGAGGATTGCTGTGTTTCGGGCAGATGTGGATAATTTAGGTACAACCTTTGTTTCCGGCTTTCAAAAGCAAGACGGCCAGGGTTCTTATTCCAATTTGGCTAGAAGCTCGACCTTATCCAGACAGCTTTCCCTCTTTTTTAAATATTTTATCAATCGGATTGTGCAGGAGCCGAAGTATCGAGCGCTTTGCGGATCAGGCAGGGATTATCGGCAAATTTCAATTGTCTATTCCGGCGGAGATGATGTCTTTTTAGTAGGGGCATGGAATGATGTGGTTGAAGCGGCGGTTGATTTAAGAAATGAATTCCAAAAATTCAGTCAGGGTAGACTCACCATTTCCGGTGGGATTGGTCTTTATAGTCCGACTTTCCCGATCAATGTGATGGCAGAAGAAGTGGCTGATTTGGAGGAAAATTCCAAGGGCTTTGAAGGAAAGGATGCAATCAGTATTTTTGACGCAGAAAATGCCTATCACTGGCAGGAGTTTACAGAGCAAGTAATGGAGGATAAATTTGCTAAAATTAAACACTTTTTTGACCATTCTGAAGAAAGAGGCAAGAATTTCTTATACAATATTTTAGAGCTATTCCGAAACAGCAGCGAAAGGATAAATATAGCCAGATTGGTATATTTGTTGGCAAGACTGGAGCCGACAGGAGAGGCCAAAGAGGAGGAAAAGAGCAAATATCAAGATTTTTCAAAACAGATGTATGATTGGATTCGGGAGGAAAAGGACAGGAAACAGGCGATTACAGCAATGTATCTTTATATTTATTTGACAAGAGAGAAAGAAGCAGACTAGGCAAAAGGAGGAAACACAATGAACGGCTTTGTAAAGCTTACAAGTGAAAATTACGTAAATATAGCAGAATCAAAAATAAAAGAGTTATCGGAAAATATGCTTTCGACTTCGCAAATTCGTAACTTGTTAGCAATGGTCATGGAGATTTATAATGATGTTGTTAATCCGACCGGTGATGAAAAAGAAAATACCCATTTAAGTGAAAACTTTATCGAAAGAATCAATTATTTAAAGTTACGTTTTTGGTATGAAGCCGGACGGGATGATAAGGTAAAGCAATTTATCGAAAAAGCCAATATTATTGAGTATATTGATGAAGTGATGAAAGAAAATAAAAAATCGGCTTATATTTTATTTACCAAATATATGGAGGGACTGGTGGCATATCGTTATTATAGTGAAAGTATGGGAAAGAGAAAGTAGAAATTCTAATAGTGGCAGAAAAAAATGAAGGATTGAAGATACAGGAGGAAATTATGTACGCAAAAGTTAAAATTACCGGAAAATTGGAAGTAGTAACAGGTTTACATATTGGAGGGTCAGATGCTTTTTCTGCTATTGGTGCAGTAGATTCTCCTGTGATAAAAGATGCATTAAGCGGTTATCCTCTGATTCCGGGGAGCAGTTTAAAAGGGAAATTAAGAACATTACTTGCCAGAAGTTATTCACCAAGTGCACAAAAGCCGGAAGATGACAGCCAGGAATTATTGCGTTTATTTGGCAGCAGTAAAAAGGATAAGTCGAAAGTAGGCAGATTAATTTTTTCAGACATGGTGCTAAGCAATTGGCAGGATTTACAAAAACGCGGAGCCATCAGTAAAACAGAGGTCAAATTTGAAAATACGATCAATCGTTTAACTGCGATTGCCAACCCCAGACAAATCGAAAGAGTGATTAAAGGCTCAGTCTTTCATTTGGATTTGGTTTATGAGGTGGATAATGCTGGAGAAATGGAAGAGGACTTTAAGGTACTAGCAGAGGGGTTAAAAATTTTACAATATGATTATTTAGGCGGTCATGGAACACGCGGCTATGGCAAAGTTAAATTTCATGATCTGACAGTAGAAAAAGCGATCGGAGATGTGGAAAGTGGCCTATTGGCCAAATGCCAGACAATATTAGCGGAAGTATAGGGTGTAGCTATGGAATATAGAGTATATAAATTAAAATTTCATACAGCGGTACATTTTGGAAATGGAAGACTGAGCAGTACAGAATCTGCTCTCAAAGCCGATACACTTTTTTCAGCCATGTGCATCGAAGCTGGAAAAGTAGGGAAATTGGAGGAGTTGTATCAATATGCTCAGTCAGGACAACTAAAGATTACGGATACGATGCCCTATATAGATGGAGAATTGCAGCTACCTAAGCCATTATTGACAATGGAATGGAAAGAGGATGGAAACTCTGTTTTGAAAAAGAGGCTAAAAAAATTAAAATATATTCCGGTTGGTGATTTTAGTAGCTTTTTAAAGGGAGAAATCCATTATATTACTGAAAAAGATGAAAAGACAAAGAAACTGGGCCAATCGAAAAGTATGACCAAAGCAGCGATTTATGGATTAGCAGAAACCATGCCATATCATGTCGGCAGCTTTCGTTTTACTGAAGGTTGTGGTTTGTATTTTTTGGCAGCGACGGAAACCAAGGCAAGTCTGAGCTTGCTGGATGAACTTATGCAAGCCTTATCTTTGGTGGGACTGGGCGGGAAACGTTCTTCCGGTTTTGGAAAATTTAGTTTTACAACTGAAACGCTACCGCCGGAGATTCAAGAAAGACTGAAAAATCTTGAAAAATATAAGGTATATATGACTTTATCCGGTGCCATGGCCAAAATGGAAGAGTTGTCGGATTGTCTGGAAAATGCCAATTATTTACTAGAAAAACGAAGTGGTTTTATCTTCTCTGATCAAGTGTTGGGGAGTGTAAAAAAGCAGGACTTACACGTATTTGCAGCCGGCTCTTGTTTTACTCATTTGTTTGTGGGAGATATTTTTGATGTCAGTAATGGCAGTAGCCATGCTGTTTATCGTTATGCCAAGCCTTTCTTTATGGGGGTGTCTTATGAATAATCAATATGAACATTATACTATGCGCTTAACAACCCTTGCACCGGTATTTATTGGCGATGGCAAGGAATTGCTGAAAAAAGAATATATCCTGAAGGATAATATAGTAATGATACCCGATATGCGAAAATTATATCAGGTAGTTTGCAATAAGAGAGCAGAAAAAGAATTTGCCAGGTTTATAACAGGAGGAGATAAAGACTTAAGCTTTTGGCTGAGAAATACAGGGATCGGGATTCAGCCTTCATTTATAAAATATCAATTTGAAGTGGATAAGGCTATGCAAAGAGATAAAAAGAATATCTTGACTTTTATCAAAGATCCCTATGGCAATCCCTATGTTCCGGGAAGTAGTATTAAAGGGATGATCCGTACAGCATTGTTGGCTTTTTTGGTACAGCAGGAACAAAGAAAGGGGAGTGATTTTATCCAAAGCAAGGTAAGCCAAATTGAGCAGGCGGCATTTTATGAGGATCCGAATCAAAGTAAGGTTTCTAGTAAGAAATATCTTAGGAACGAAGTGACGGGCCTGGAGAATTCCTTTTTTCATACTTTGAGAAAAGTAGATGAAAAAGGAAATAAGATTGATTTGAAAAATGCAGTTAATTCGATTTTACAGGGCTTAATCATCAGCGATAGCAAGTCTTTGCAGCCCAATGATTTGATTCTGGCACAAAAATGGGATGTTACTAAAGATGGCAGGGAAACAGCCTTACCGATTTATCGTGAGTCGCTAAAGCCCAATGTAGCCATTGATTTTAGTCTTTCTTTGAATCGCAGAATTTTTCCGTTTTCTTTAAAGGTAATTTTAGCGGCATTAAAGCAATTTAATATCGAATCCAATCGCCATTTTTATCAAAAATTCGGCCGGGAAAACAAAGATGTCAATACTGTATATTTGGGTGGTGGAGTTGGTTTTTTATCCAAAACAGTGATTTTCCCTGTGTTTCAAAATAAAGGAGTAGATATGGCACACATGGTCTTTAAACGGACCTTACATTCAAAGGTATATCAAAAACATAATCATCATAAAGACCTGATTTTGCGACTTTCGCCACATGTATGCAAATGTACCAAGTACAAAGGACAACTATACAATATGGGAATTTGCAGGATAGAAGAAGTGAAAGCGGGATTTTAAGCCGATAGGCCATGGATAAGCAATATGCGTGGGATTTGAATGAAAAGGAAGGGAATGATTTTTGGCATTGCATACTGTATTTTCAGCCCAATCCCCAAGCCTGATTGCAAGGACAGGTGTAACTAATAAGTTCCCCGCAAGGGGACGGAAACATCTTAGCACCATCTGACAGGTCACCGTGCATTTAAAATTATTTAATAAAGATAATTCTCCGTAAAAGGACAGTATCTAAAAATAGAAAGGAGGCTATATTATGGCATGTGTTTATTTTTGTAAACAGGGAGCAAAGATTTCACTATCGGCGAATCGCTTTCAGGTGCATTACAAGGAGGAATTATTACAATCCTTGCCGGTAGAAACCGTAGACATAATGGAGATATTTGGTAATGTTCAGATTACGACACAGGCTATTCAGGAATGTTTAAAACGAGGAATTAATATTATTTTTTATTCTATGCGTGGTCACTATTTTGGAAGACTCTTATCGCCTAATTATGTCAATGTAAATAGGCAGAGATTACAAGCAGAAATGAGTGAGGAATTCAAGCTTGAAGTCAGCAAGAAGATAATCCATGCTAAAATTAACAATCAAATTGTGGTATTGCGTCGTTATTCAAGAAATAGTGATGAGGATGTTGAGTCAGAATTAAAATTGGCTAGAATTATGAGAGATAAGGTCATAAATGCTCAAAATAAAGAACAGCTGATGGGCTATGAAGGCATGGCAGCAAAAGAGTATTTTAAGGCATTGGGGAATTTGATAGATCAGGACTTTCATTTCAGCAAAAGAAGTAAACAGCCGCCGGAAGATGAGTTTAATTCAGCGATTAGCTTGGGGTATGCCTTACTGATCAACGAAATTTGCGGCAAACTTGAAAGTAGAGGATTAAATCCTTATTTTGGCCTGTTTCATCAGGATAAAGAAAGGCATGCTACTTTGGCCAGCGATTTGGTTGAAGAGTGGCGGGCGATATTGATTGATTCTACTATTATGAGCTTGATGAATGGGAAAGAGATTGCCAAGACGGATTTTTACTGTGAAGAAGGTAGTGAAGCTGTATTTATGACGGATGAAGGACTGAGAATTTGTCTGCAAAAATTAGAGAAGAAAATCAACTCTCAAAATCATTATTTAGATGATTTAAAAGAATCAATTACTTTTCGGCAGGCAATAGGATTTCAAATTGAAAAATTAATAAAAGCCATAGAAAATAAAAACCCCTCACTTTACAAGCCAATAATGATAAGATAAGGAACAAGGGTATGGAAACTTACTTATGGGATACTGAGCAGGAAAAGAATAAAAAGGTATATGTGTTGGTTATATACGATATTACTGATAATAAACGCAGGACAAAATTTGCTAAATATCTGAATGGCTATGGCTTTCGGGTACAAAAATCTGCTTTTGAGGCAAAAATAGAAATGGTGCTGTATCGTAAACTATTAAAAGAAATTACCAAATATATAGATACAGAAGAAGACAGTGTCCGAATCTATAAAATCATTGGCTCAGGCGAAGTGACACTATATGGAAATAATCTGGAAGTTGTAGCCGAAGAGTTTTTAATTATATAGATGGATTGTACTTTGATTTTCTGTTGATGATTTGTCTTAGTCCAAGATACTTGCCTTGATATTAAAACTATGCTAAACTATATCGTAGGATGGTGTAAAAAGAGAAGTGATTTTGCGCCGATAGACTATTGGAAAGGATTTGAGGTTTGTTTTGCAGATTTTGAAACTCAAAAACAAGAAAAAAAATTTTGCACCGCAAATCAATGCTTTAGCCTGCTACCAGTAAGGAATTGCGAAGACAGCGTATAAGAAGATAAATCCCCGAAAGGGGACGGAAACTTGGAAGGTTTTGTCCGATGAAGCCCGGGGAAGGAGTATAAGAAGATAAATCCCCGAAAGGGGACGGAAACCGTAGAAATATAGTAACTTTACTGACAGACTCTGGTATAAGAAGATAAATCCCCGAAAGGGGACGGAAACTTGGCCGTCCCAGAACCAGCCATCACTCCTTACTTGTATAAGAAGATAAATCCCCGAAAGGGGACGGAAACGTTCGAAGCCGTTTAGGAAACAGCTTCTTCGTTTTGTATAAGAAGATAAATCCCCGAAAGGGGACGGAAACTGGATATGCAAGCTTTAATTACAATCAATACAAAAGGTATAAGAAGATAAATCCCCGAAAGGGGACGGAAACAAATTATTAATTTCATTATCATTTAACACTGCTAATGTATAAGAAGATAAATCCCCGAAAGGGGACGGAAACATTTTAAAGCTCAGGTTATTAATAAAGATGCTATGGGGTATAAGAAGATAAATCCCCGAAAGGGGACGGAAACAAAAATAAATGCCGCTATAACGGCTGTTTCAGTTAAGTATAAGAAGATAAATCCCCGAAAGGGGACGGAAACATGTTAGCGCTATCTGTTAAATAAATTTTATTTTCCAGTATAAGAAGATAAATCCCCGAAAGGGGACGGAAACGGTGGCGTAAGCCTCCACTACCAAGAAAGAGAGGTTAATGTATAAGAAGATAAATCCCCGAAAGGGGACGGAAACTAGCATTTTATGTAATAATGCGGCTTTTTCCAACGGTATAAGAAGATAAATCCCCGAAAGGGGACGGAAACGTGTAATCTTCAATTTCTTTTAAATTGAAAGTTCTTGTATAAGAAGATAAATCCCCGAAAGGGGACGGAAACTTGAATATGGTTGCTGTTTCCAATCGCATTCAACTGTATAAGAAGATAAATCCCCGAAAGGGGACGGAAACTTTCCAAAAATTTCTTGTACTGCCTCTCTAATTCCCGTATAAGAAGATAAATCCCCGAAAGGGGACGGAAACGATATGAGAACTATAAGACCATGTTGCAGAATACACATAGTATAAGAAGATAAATCCCCGAAAGGGGACGGAAACAGGAGTAAGACATGGCGTATTTAACAGAACTACAACGTATAAGAAGATAAATCCCCGAAAGGGGACGGAAACTCAGTAAAAAATTTCTCATGATATGCTAAAGTATCTCGTATAAGAAGATAAATCCCCGAAAGGGGACGGAAACAATAGTCATTAGACTACAGAAAATACCTACTATGGGTATAAGAAGATAAATCCCCGAAAGGGGACGGAAACTGTATCCCCGCCACTCACAGAAATTCTTCCTATATAATCGTATAAGAAGATAAATCCCCGAAAGGGGACGGAAACCATATAGGAATCCAGCAGTTCCATCAAGGCTCTGGTATAAGAAGATAAATCCCCGAAAGGGGACGGAAACAATCTGGTACCGGTTTTTATAGTCCGTCTTTGTATAAGTATAAGAAGATAAATCCCCGAAAGGGGACGGAAACCCGTTCCAAAACTTTAGTTTCATGTCCGATTGGTTCGTATAAGAAGATAAATCCCCGAAAGGGGACGGAAACGGGAAAGAAGACAATATTTTGCGGAGACGGATGAAAGTATAAGAAGATAAATCCCCGAAAGGGGACGGAAACGTTACAGTCGCAGCCGAATCTGATATCATATTCCAGTATAAGAAGATAAATCCCCGAAAGGGGGAGGAAAGGAGATTGAGATGTCATTTTTTGGTGGGCCTTTTCCGGTGGATATGATGATTATGGACGATATTGAAAGGGAAAGGAAAAAAGAACAAAAGAAAAGAGAGAGCTGCTTAAAAGAAGAAATATTAGCTTTAAAAACGGAAGAGAGGGAAAAGAAAAGGAAGCAGGCAGGTAGCCGTTTGCCACAATCCAGTCAACAGTAAAAGGAGAGAGGAAGATGAGTATTATTTTATTTTCGCCGCTAGGCAATCATGACCCAATTGCAACAGCAAACCTTAAAGATGGCTCAATGCTTCATATCACCAGAGTATTTAAACCAGATAAAATAATTTTATATATGTCAAAATCGATTCTGGAAAATCACAAAAAAGATAATCGCTTTCTCTATTGTCTGGACAAATTGGCAGAAATGCAAAATCGTAAGATTGACGTTGAAATTATAGAAAGGCCGGAGTTAGAAGAAGTACAAAAATTTGAATATTTTGTGGATGATTTTACAGAAGAAATCAGAAAAATCAGAGAGCAAATGCAGCCGGAAGATACCCTTTTATTAAATATTTCTTCAGGCACACCGGCGATGAAAAGTGCTTTGTTTATGATTCAGCACCTGGGAGAGTATAATTTTGAGCCAATTCAGGTTAAGACACCCACTAAAGGGAGTAATAATTATTCCGTAGAACAGGTATATCCGTTAGAAGAAGTCTGGGAATTAAATGAGGATAATAAACCTGATTTTGAGAATCGTTGTTCGGTTGAAACTTCATCCTCTTTGCTAAAACTGAAAAACCAAGAAATTATCAAGAAATTCATTGCCAGTTATGATTACCATTCCGCTTATGTGGTTGCAGAAAAAATGGGTGATCAGGCAAGGGGTTATATTAAATTACTAGAAATCGCCGGAGAGAGGCTGCAATTTAAGTTCCCTGAAGTCAATAAGGGCTTAAAAGAAGCAAACTTGACTAAAGAAGAAAGAGCAGCATTTTTGCCCCAGGAAAATTCAGAAATCAGAAAATATTTTGAGTATGCTTTACTTCTGGGCTTGAAGAAAAAGAAAAAAGAATATGCTGATTTTATTCGGGCAATTAGTCCTTTGATTTTCGACTTGTTTGTGAAAATTTTAAAAGAGCAATTCAAGATTGATATTTCTCTATATACGACTGTTGATAAAAAAAATCAGCGTTGGTGGAGTGAAGAGAAGCTAAATAGTGATGAAACAGGGCAACAAATAATGGGGATACTGGATAAAGAATCCAAAGACAGCAGAAAAAGGGATTTTGATTTCAGTACGACATTACAGAGTGAACACATTAAAATGCTTATTCTTAGTGGGGATTTAATGATTAACATGTTAGAAAAAGTAGGTTTGAAGGAAACAGTTGAAGTATTAAGAGATGTTGAGTATACTGTCCGTAATTTGGCTGCACATCAGATGATTATGATAACCGATGAGATTATTAAGAATAAAACTGAGTATAGCAGTGAACAGATAATGAATTATTTGAAGAAGGCGTTTATTTATGCTGGAATGAATATCAAAAAAGAAGACTGGGAGTCCTATGACCGGATGAATGAAGTGATCATTTCCAAAATGGGATAGCGTCAAAGTGTGTCAGCTTCACTTTCAAAACATTAAAACAAAAGACTTGCGTTTAAGGAAGACCCTTTGGCAAGTCTTTTTGCTTGGTTTAGGCTGTTCTTTGATTTTTCCTTTAAGAATATCCAGATATACTTTGTATTTTTGCAAGGAATTTATGATTTTCCGGGGCAGTAAAAAAATCTGGCTATCACCTGCTAAAAGTGCTACAATAAAAATCAGAAATAAAGCGTAGTCTTTAACATTGATTTTGACCACGAAAGGATATGTGCCGATGAACAAATACGAACAGTTAGCCAAAGAATTTTTGCAGGAGATCATTGCTTTTGAAACCGTCAATCCGCCGGGAGCGGAGGCAGTGCTGGCCCGGAGAATTGCTGAGATCATGGAGGGCTATGGCTTTCAAACGGAAATTCAAGCAATCAGTGAGGGCAGAGCCAATGTTATTATTCGTTTGGGAGATCATCCCAATAAAATTATATTTAATGGACATTTGGATGTGGTACCGGCTGGTGATGGCTGGAAACATCAGCCCTTTGCTGTGACTGAAGAAGGCGGACGCTTTTATGGGCGCGGCACCTGTGATATGAAAGGAGCGGTGGCAGCCATGATGGCTATGGCCGTTAAGCTCAAACAGGAAAATAGCCTGAAAGATCAGGAATTGCTATTGGTTTTTGTAGCCGATGAAGAAGTCAGCGGTCAGGGCAGTAAGGCATTTACTAAAACCTTTGCCAAAGGAAATCGTAACTGGGTGATCATTGGGGAGCCAACCAGCAATCATATCCATGTTGGCCATCGGGGGATTGCCCGACTAAAGGTGACTTTAAAAGGGATTCAATGCCATGCCGGTCAGCCGGCCAGAGGAATTAATGCCAATACTTTAATGGCCAAATTTTTATTAGAAGTTGATGCCCTTAACCAAAGAATGCAGGACCGGAAGCAGGCCATTCTGCCGCCACCCAATATTTCTGCAACCAAAGTTAATGGCGGGATTAAGGACAATGTGATTCCTGGCGAATGTCAGGCCATTCTGGATATCCGGACAGTACCGGGAGATACCTCTCAGAAATTGATTGAAGAAGTTGAAAGCATTTTAAGCAAATTATTCGGAGAAGAGCCCAATATCAGCTGGACGGTGGAAGGATATATTGAAGTGGCTCCGGGCATCACCGCACCGGATCATGCTTTGGTTAGAACAGCAGCCGCAGCTATTCAAAAAGTGCAGGCAGAGGCAGCAAAAATCACTTATTTTGATGGCTGCTGTGATATGAGTTATTTTCTGGAAAGCGGCTTTGAGGGCATTATCTGCGGGCCAGGCAGTTTGGATCAGGCGCATACTCTGGATGAATATTTATCGACCGATGAATTTTATCAAGCCATTGCCATCTATGAAGCCATTGTTTTAGAAACGCAGGCCAACGGATTATAATTTCATCATATATTCCCCGATTTCATAGCTCAGCCGGATAGCGGTGGGCAGTAAGGCATCGGGCATGGTATTGGCATAATTATGCGCCTCAAAGCTAAAGTCACCGGCATAGCCGATTTCCCGCAGGGTATTCATGATCTCCTGCCAATCGATTCGGCCCAAATATGGCATAATATGCATTAAATCATGGTCGGTATCGCTGTGGGTATCTGATACATGAGTAGCAGTCAGGCGATGCCCCAGATCGAGCAGGGCCTGACGCTGATTTTGGCGCATGATATGAGCATGCTCAAAATCCCAGCATACGCCCAGCCTCGGGTCATTGAAGCTATCGATCAGATCAACCAGTTCTTCGGTATTGGCGCAATATTTTCGCCTTGGGGCAATGGAAAAATCACACATATTTTCCAGGGCCAGCGACATTTCGTATTTTTCGCAAAAATGGAGCAAACGCTTAAAGTACTCGATATTTTTGGCCTTTGACTTAGTTACCATCCTGGTGGTGAAAAAATCTGTTTCCGGATGAGTGACGCAAAGCTTTGAGCCTAAAATGGCACAGCACTCTAAAGAGCGCTCAACCAGCATTTGCTGATGCTGATGCTCATGGCTGCTCATATTTTGATCCAGAAAATTATAAAAATAAGCATGACATTGGCCAAACTCAATATTTAGTCGTTCTTTGGCGGCAGCCACTTCCTCAATCCAACTTCGCCAGCTGTCAGTCAGAAAGGGAGTACCGGGTAAGGACCAATCATAAAAATTCAGGTCAAATCGTTTCCAGCCGGCGGCGGCAGCCAGCTCCAAAGTTTTGGGTAGCGGCCACATACTGCCATCAGGACGCATATGGATAATATTGGTAGAAGTTGATAATTTCATTTTATTCTTGTATGATGGTCAGAAACCGGATCATACTTTCCTTTCTTTTTTATCTGTGATGGACGGCTGCATTTTTTCGCTTTTGAGAACCATCCCGAGGTCTTTGCCACAAACAGCAAAGGATCCGGGATGGTTTTTTCAGTGCTTACTTTTTTCTGCCCGGGTTTGCGCTCACCTTTGTGTTATCGCTTTCTGGATAAGATAGCCTGACGGCATATGCCGTTTTTGCTGCCAGATGACTTTTGCGGTATATCTGATCAGCCCAATATCTAATCAGCAAAAAACCCGTTCCGCTAAAAGCTCTAAAAACTGATCAAAGTCAAATTCATAAGCCGCCGATACATTACAAATAACATCTTTATGAATGCCGGCACTGGTAAAAATGGTATTGCCGGTCAGCAGCTGACTGCCAGTATCGATTCGAACATAGCCGGTAGTCAGCTGACTTAGTTCCGGTCTGATCGCCTGAGCCACTGCCAGTGAATCAACCAGTAAACTATATGGTTCTAAGCCCTTTTTCAGATTAAGTTCAATCGCTTTCATTAAAAACTGTGTTTGGGCCGAATGGGGATTGGCCTGCCGAACCAGGCGCTCGACCATCGTATTATTTAGCCGGAGTGAGATATCCAGCCCGACGGCTGTAATATCGGGAACCGATTGAAAAATCAAATCAGCTGCTTCCGGATCGGTTCGCAAATTCCAGGAGCTGCGTGGATTTACCCGATTGGGCTCGCGGAATACTCCATAGTTTCCGGAGGCGGTGATCATCCGGCTGATTTGGCCGCCACTTTGTATAAAGGCAGCCAAATTAGTCATTGGTCCGATTGAAATTACTGTTGGCGACAGATTTTCCTGGGCAAAAGCAGTTTCATATATTTGTGTGGCAGTTAGAGATGGTAGTGGCTGATCGGCATATGGCCAATCCTCCCCCAAAAGTCCATCGGCTCCGCAATAAGCATGATTAAAGGATAGTTGCCGTACCAGCGGCTGCTCAGCACCAATTGCCACCGGAATGGCAGGATTTTCTGATAAAGCCAGGATTCGGCTGGCATTGGCAGCAACCTGCCTGACATTAGTCAAACCGGCCACCGCAGCTATTCCAATAATTTCCAGCTCCGGGGAGGCGGCAGCCAGCATCAGGGCAATGGCATCATCCGTTCCCGGATCACAATCAATTATAACTTTGATAGACATGGCATTTCTCCTTATACCGGCCAGGAAAATTTATTTTAACGGATTTGCCCGATAGTATTCTTCAAAAGCCTTAGCTGCGCCTTCGACAATTGCCTGATAGGTTTTATCTTTATCAGCTTCACCATTACCAAAAGCAATCATGGCTTCTTTGATCACGCCATCAACAGTACCGGAATTCGGGCAGAAAGACTGCACCATTTTGGTGCTGGATTTGAGGCTCGTTTCATAAGGAATTTGCAGTCTTGAATCCTCTGCTACCGCTGCTTTATAGGCATCCAGTTCCTTGGTTTTGGTATTGACCGGAATGTAGCCGGTACCGCTTAACCACATGGCCTGTGCTTCCGGTGAAACCATAAACTGCATAAATTCCCAGGCTGCATTGGTTTGCTTTTCTTCGCCGCGGTTAAGCATAAATAAGCCAGAGCCGCTGGGCGTGCAGCCGCCGATATCACTGGCAGAAACGGTTGGGATTGGAGCAATATTCCACTGGAAGGCATCGCCGACCAGATTTTTAATGGTTGGAATCCGGGAGCTGGACATGATCACCATGGCATGCATACCAGCTGCAAATTCATCATTGATGCTGTCACGGGTGGCTTTATAAACACCGCTGTCCACTACTTTTTGCCATTCGCCCAGGAATTTTTCCAGGGAGCCGTCCTTATCTGCTGCCAATTCCGTCATAGCACCACTGCGGCCGCTGTTGTTATTGCCAAACCAGCTGCCATCACTGCCTTGAGTGGCGATCCAGTTTTCCAGCTCATACAGCTGAACACGGACATTCAGACCAAATTCAGCATCGGTTTTTTCGACCAGTTTCGGCATGATTTCAGCCATTTCGGCAATCGTCTTAGGAGCGGTTTCCATTCCGATTTGTTTAAAATAATCCTGGTTATAATATAACATTAAAGAGGACAAGGTATAAGGCAAACCGATCATCCGCTCATTGATGGTATAATTGGCGACTGCATTGGGGATCAAATCGGATTTTTGAAAAGCGGAATTGCCTTTGGCCAAATAATCTTCTGCCCAAACCGTGCGCTCATAATTTTGAATTAAATTTACACTTTCACTGTATAGCTGGATGACATCCGGCATATTTTTCACATCATCGGTTGACATGGCAGCAGTCAAGGCTTCTGTACCGGGCCAATTTTGAAAGACCGGTGTTACTTTAATGCCTTTTTCTTTGCCGATCGTATCGTTAAAAGTCGTCACCTGCTGATTGACAATCTCAGCAAAAACACCATCCATCGAATGCCAAAAGGAAATTTCCACCACTTCGGTCGGAGCAGGAGTGGGAGTCGGAGCTGGCTGTTCAGCAGGTTTTTGAGTGTCGGTTTGTGCTTTTGGAGGCTCAGTATTTGGCTTGGCCTGATTTTCCTTTTGACAGGCAGCTAAGCTCAACAAAAGGACAAAAGCAAAAAATAAGGATAAAAGTTTACGTGGTTTCATAAAATTACCTCCTAATGGATATGACAGGTGAATATGATTTTTATTCTTTAACAGCACCGGACATCATGCCCGATACGATTTTCCGTTGAAAAACAATAAAAACAAGCACAGTTGGGATCAGGGCAATGGTTACTCCGGCCATGACCGGTCCGAAAATCGAAGATTCACGATCTTTGAGCATGGTGATCCCGACCTGAATAGTCCGCATTTCATTGCGGTTGGTGACTAAAAGCGGCCATAAGTATTGATTCCAGACATTGACGAAGGAAGAAATAAATACAGTTACTAAAATCGGCTTACTGATCGGCAGCAAGATTTCAGTAAAAAAGCGGAAACTGCCGCAGCCGTCAATTTGGGCAGCATCCCGAATGCTGGAAGCAAAACTCAGGAAATATTGACGGACCAAAAACAAGTTAGCAGCCGATACCAGAAAAATCGAGCAGATACCGGTATAGGTATTGATTAGTCCCAATTTGGAGATGGTGGCATAATTTGAAACAATTAAAACATCCGGCGGGATCATCAAAGTCGTCATGGCCAGGGCAAATAAGATTTTTTTGCCGCGGAATTCAAAAAAGGCAAAAGAATAAGCCGCCATAGCTGCAAAAAGCAGGCGAAAGAAACTGGTGACTGCGGCAATCAAAAAAGAATTGAGCATATAACGGCCCAGGGTAGTTCGGGTAAAAGCAGTCACATAATTGCCGGTCGTTGGGTTTTTCGGCAGTAAGTGAGGAGTTTTTGATAAAACTTCACGATGTTCCATAAAGGAAACAGAAACGGCATAAAAAATCGGGAATAAAATTAAGAGTGCCAGACTAATACACAGGATTTGGATAATAAGCTCCAATGTTTTGGATGATTTCATTGATAATGCACCCCCTTCTTTTCCCATAAAAAGCCAAGCATAGCAGCGGCAAAGGTCATGATAAAGGCGATCACGGCGGCCGGATTGGCATTGGTGTAATTACCGGTGGCTGCCATTTGCTTATAAATATATTGGATAATGGTAGTAGTTGCACCATTTGGCCCGCCATCTGTTAAAATATTGGAAAGGCTCATCATCATCATGGCATAGGCAATATCGGTGATGATCAAATAAAACATGGTAGGCGAGGTCAGCGGCAAATAAATATCGATCATTCGCCGAAACGGTGAGGCACCTTCCAGCCGGGCACTTTCAATAATTTCTTCAGGCACACTGCGCACAGCCGAAAGTAAAAAAACAAATGCATAACCAGTGGATAACCAAATTTGAATGACGGCTAAGGAAAGCATGGCAATTTTTGGTGAATTCAGCCATTGCACTTTCCAGCCAAAAAAGGTGTTGATAAAACCCAGAGAGGGAACATATAAAAGCTGAAAAATCATGGCCACCACCGAAGTTGACATGGCCATCGGCAAGGCAAATCCGGTTTCATAAAACACAGAAGTGGGGCGCCGATTATTGGCTAATAAGGCCAGCAGGAGTCCCAAAATTTTAGAAATCGGTACAGTCAAGACAACAAAATAAAGACTATTTAAAACGGCCTGTCGGAATCTGGGATCACTTAAAATATAAGCATAATTTTCAAAGGCCACAAATTGCCGGATATTGCCAAAAGCATCAACGATAAAAAGACTTTTCCAAAGAGTCTGCAGAAAAGGGATAAAAGTAAAAACAGCAAATAAAACAAAGGCAGGCAAGAGCCAGAGATAAGGCTCGGCTTTCCTTACAGGGGATTTTATCTTTTTCATAGATGTCTCCTTTGCGGCATGTGATATCGACAGAGGGTTATCATTTTTATATAGTGTATAATATTTCTACCGGTTAAGCAAGTTGTTTTTTCGTATCTGCCGCCGGGCCATGATTGATAATTCCGCTGCGGATCACCTTATCACTGGCTCTTTGCACTGCTTTATCGCATAAGCTCTATTCTTTTCCAACTAAACTGTCCATAAAGGAAACAATGCCGGCTACCACTTCGTTTTTAATAGCTTTATAATTATGAATTTCATGGCGATAACCGGAATAGACTTTGGTTACTACCGGATGACCGGTTTCTACCAGCCAGTTGGAGCATTCATAGACACCCTTGCCAAAGGAGCCGACCGGATCCTGATCACCGGCAATATTATAAAAAGGTAATCCGACCGGGATTTTTTCAGCCCAGGCTCGGCCCATGACATCTTCGATCATTTCAATGAAATAGAGGACAGATAAATTGGTGATTGGTTTGGTAAAGGCATCAAAGGGATCAGCAGCATGGTCAGCCTGAACATAAGGATCGGCACAGATCCATTCATTGCCGATTGAAAAGTCCGGGCAGCGGGAGAACATGCCACCCAAAAGTTCACCCACCAGTTCCGGATTGGCTGAATCCGGGCCATTGGCTTCGATCACTGCCTGTAATTTGGGCTTGACCAGAGCCGTCGGCAGGGAATCTGAACCCAGAGTACCGCACAGGGTGATACCGGTCAAACCGTTGCCATATTTGGCAGCATAAGCGCGGGCAATGATTGAGCCCATGCTATGGCCATAGATAAAATAAGGCAGGCCGGGGTATTTTTCACTGACCAGCAAGCGCAGTCGATGTTCGTCTTCCGTCATGGTCTGAAAACCCTGATATCCCCAATTTCCCCAGGAGTTGTTAACAATAGCTGTTTTTCCATGGCCAACATGGTCATTGGCAGTGACAATATAGCCAGCCTCCAAAAAACCGACAATCATGTGAAAATAGCGGCGTGAATGCTCACCGAAACCATGAATGATCTGCACGACTCCTTTGGGCTTGGCTGCCGGAACATAGATCCAGGCTTGGATCTGATCACGCTCGTTGCTGGAAACAAAACTGATTTCATGTAACATAACATACCTCCTCGTAAAATGAAATAATGATTCCGTTTTTATTTTCTCGACTGCCCATACTTTTTAATCCGGTTTGCATGCCTAAGTACAAATATGGAATCCTTCGTCAGCAAACCATAGAGCTATCCCTTTGAAAAGGACAAAATTTAAAAAGATATTGGGAAAGTGGAGTTATTTAAAAGCAGTTGCTTTGGAACCGGGTTCGGGTAAATCATTTTAACTTAAAAAGAATTAATCTTAGACCGAGAGGTGATTTCGGTACCGGCATAAACTTGCTTGAAAGGTTCTTCCTAAGTAAAGTGACAACATGGAGAATCTTATTTACAGTATATCATAAAAATCAATAAAAGAAAGCAAGAAAATCAATGTAAAATTATAAACTCAACTTTCCCATATTCCTTAGAAAACAGGAAAGCTGAGTTATAAAATAGATTGATTTTTATACAATTATGTAATATAGTAAATAGAGCTGAAAATAAAAAAATCAAGGAGGAATATCATGACCGAGGAACTTCAAGCAGAAAAAAAGACAGTCAAAGGATGGGGATTAAAGAAAAAGGTATTGGCAGTGATTATTGGTATGTCATTGGTACCAATGCTGATTTTGGGAATTATTATTTACAGTATGAATGTCAGCCAGGGAATGGCTTCCTTTCGCAGTCAGATTAAAAGTGAAATAGATAAAGTAGATGAGGGTTTAAGCTCCTATTTTAATGCAGTATTTGATCAGGTAGCAGTTTTAGCAGAAACCGATAAATTAAAACAAATAGATGAGCGGATCACTGAATATATCACCCGGGAAGCGGATAATCCGGATGGGACCATCAACATGACTCCGGAGCAAAACAATGATTTTGAAAGAGCATTATACCATACTTTCAAAAGAATTAAAGACCAACGCCCGCAGTTTTTTTCAATCAGTTTAGGAGTTGAGAAAAATGGCGGCTTTTTGATGTATCCGGAAAAACCCAGAAAAAAGGGCTATGATGCCAGAGAACGTGAATGGTATAAGATTGCCCGGCAGGCAGCAGGTGATAAAGTGGCTTCTGATTTTTATGTTTCTTCGGATGGCTCTGCTTCGGTGGAAATGATGCATAAGATTTATGATTCGGCCGGAAAATTTGCCGGTGTTCTTAATTTTTCTTTCGATTTAAAAGAATTTCAAAATAAAATTGCCAATGTGGAAATTGGCAAAACGGGATTTTTGCTGGTGATCGATCAGGCCGGTAATATTGTTTCACATAAAAATCCGAGTTATATCGGTAAGAAAATTGCGGACTTGGGGATTAAAGAATATCAGCAAATGAATGCCATAAATTATCAGGAAATTGAACATTATGATGAAACGGAAAAGAAAAGCTATGTTATGCAGGCATTTCCGTCAGTCGATCAATTATTAGGCTGGACATATATTTTAACCATGGATAAGCAGGAAATGGATGCAATCAAAATGCAGAAAGAATTGTTTCAAAGCCTGATCTTTACCATGCTGGCGGTATTGATCGTGGCAATTGGTTTTTCCCTGGCCTTTGCCGGCAAAATTACCGGGCCGATTGCTGAATTGTCCAGAAATGCCGAAAAAATTGCTGATTTTGATTTGACAGCCAAATTTGATGCCAGAGTGCTTCGGCAAAAAGATGAAATTGGCATATTAGCTGGCTCAATGGAAAAAATGGTGGTGAATTTGCGCAAAATTGTGGCCAGTATTTTGGCCCATGCCCAGAACACGGCGGCAACCGCTCAGGAACTGACAGCCACCGCTCAAAACACTTCCGACAGTGCGGATGAAGTGGCCGGAGCAGTTAACAATATTGCTGATGGAGCAACTTCACAAGCTGAGGATGTCCAGGTGGCAGCTGAAAATATTGAAAATATCGGCGGTCTGCTGTCAGAAATGGAACAGGTTCTGACTGAGCTGATCAAGGCAGTTGATGATATCCGCAGCCGTAAGGATGAAGGTAAAATGATTTTGGCAGAATTGAAGCAGGTTAATGATAAGAGCCAAACCGAAGCTATCCATGTTAATCAAATAATCGTTGATACCAATGCCAGTGCTGAAAAAATTGCCAATGCCAGCAGTATGATTCAGGCACTGGCCAGTCAAACCAATTTACTGGCGCTGAATGCCTCCATTGAAGCGGCCCGGGCTGGTGAAAATGGACGGGGGTTTGCGGTGGTAGCGGAGGAGATCCGAAAACTGGCAGAGGAATCGGATCGTTTTACCGAAGAAATTCGCTCAGTGATTGTTGAATTACAGTGCAAAGCCCAGGATGCTGTTCAGACTATGGCCGAAGTTGGCCAGGTCATTCAGGTGCAGAATGAAAAGATGATCGAGACTCGTCAGAAATTTGATGAAATTGAATCAGCAGTTGAGCAGGGAAGGCAGATTGTTGGGCAGGTAGCAGCCTCCTCAACTGCCATTCGCCAAAGCAATTCACAAATGATCGAAGTTATTCAGAATTTGACAGCCATTGCTCAGGAAAATGCTGCTACATCTGAAGAAGCCGCTGCTGCCGTTGATGTTCAGGTGGCCTCAATTAATGATATCAGCCAGGCCAGTGAAAATTTAGGTATGATTGCAGCTGAGCTGGAAGCGGAAGTGGCCGAATTCAACTTGTAATGATGATATCTGCCTGCCGGCAGAAAAAAGCATAGATCTGCACCGATGAATAGGGTTTTGGTAGTCGCAGTCCGCCAGCAGAAAAGACATAAAAGCATCCGGCTGCCGGGAAGTCGGAGCTTTATCAGGCAGCGCCAATGATTTGAACTGACCGGGGCTGCCAAGAAAACTAAATACAGACCAAAACAGGAAGAATTTTCAAAAAAATAAGACAGATTTACAAAAGTTTGGTATAATCATTTTGTTAGATCAATTTATGGGATATGGCAAAGGAGAGAGTTATGAGTGTGACATTTACGATTACGGGGAAGAAAAAATTATTTGGTGATGCAGATGTTTTAACAATTGGTGAAGCGCTGAAGCTGTCCGGGCAGGAATTGGAACAATATTCTTTTGATGCTGAAAAAATTGAGGATTTTTATCAGGCCGGGCTTGATCAGCCGGAATGCTTGCTGGTAGGGGTAGAGGGCGAAAGCATGCGCGGATTTGAACTATCCTGTGAGGAAGACAGCAATCAATATCATATCCGGGTATTTACACCCAGTACAATTGAGGACTGGCAAATTGCCATTGCCTATATGCAGGCTTTGGCCCGCCATTTTCATTCGGATATTGTCAGCGAGCATGGAGAAAGCTTTACGGTGGACACGATCATTGACTATCCCTATATTGCGGATATTGAATATGGAATTAAAGCCATGCAGGGACATGACAGTTACCAAATTTTCGGGCTTTACCGGCCGGTCAGCTTTGATCAGGAGATGCTTCAGGAATTGGCAGATGCAGAATTTCCGGCAGTCACCTTTGGTGAAATGACAACTTTTATTCAATATTTAAATGCCTATTCAGCCAGACAAAAATTTTATAGTCGCCAAGATGAGGATGGAAGTGAGATCATTATTGGCAGTTATACTCTGACGGAGGATGTCGATACCATTTTGCCGTATCAGCCTTTTGTTGAATATGAAAACAGTGAGCAGATCGGGGAAAGGGAAATTAATGACTGGAGGCTCAGCTTGGTCGGGATCAATGGCGATCCTGATGACCCGGAGGCTTATTATGTGATCGGCCATATTTCATATCAGGAGTTTATTGAGCGCCTGCCGGAGCATAAGTATGATTTTATTGATGGTGCTTATATTTTAGTAGAGGCTTGCAGCAAAAAGGAGCTGGAGCTGCTGCTGGATGAATAATCATCAGGAAAGAAAATTTACATAAAGGCTATTGCCGGATTTAAGATCAAGGCAGTGGCCTTTGTCTGTCATTTGCGGAAATAACAGCACCAATTTTTTCAGTACTAAAGATACAATTTTTTAGACAAACCGGTTGTCGCTTGTGGAGAAGTTCTTTTCAAGAACTGCCAGATAAGGCAGCTAAAGCAGCGCAAAACCTGGGGCCGCTTACCTGAAAAGGCTATAAAAATTGAAAGATTAATGGGAGGAATCATGAGAGAAATAGCCATACTGATTGTCGAAGACAATATTTCCAGCCGCCAAGGGTTGGCACGCAGCCTGGCCGAGGCCGGCATGGGGATTGATCATGTATATACTGCCAAAAACGGAGTGGAAGCTTTGGCTTATTTGCAGAGTCTGCCGATCGACCTGGTCATTACCGATATCCGGATGCCGGAGATGGATGGGCTGGAACTGCTGAAAAGCTGCCGGGCGGCCGGCTATCTGACTGAATTTATGATTGTCAGCGGCTTTGATGACTTTGAGTATGCGCAAACGGCAATTCGGTATGGAGTAAAGGCTTATTTTTTAAAGCCGGTACCATTGTCGGAATTAAAAGCCGAAATTAAAAAAATGATGGAATTATGGCAGCAGGCAGAAAAAGGAGAAAAGTTAAAAACAACAAGCCAATATCAGGCAAGAGAATTATTTTTGCAAAAGATCATCAAAGGTGATATTTTGCCGGAACAAATGGCGGAGCATTGCCAAAAATTTGATCTGCCTGTGAGCGGGCAATATTTGGTGGGGGTTTTGGACTGTTTATTTTTTCATGAAGACAGTTATAACCAAACACCTCTGCGCCAGGCGATCATAGATTTTTTTAACCGGCATTGGCCGGTAGCCCGGTATTTCCTTTTTCAGACCGGCAGCAAACAATTTGTTTTGCTTTTGTGTCTGAATGGACAGAACCCCGGGAAAACGGCTGATGGCTGCCGACAGCTTTGTCAAGATTTAAATCAGCACTGCGGTCATCGGATTTATATTGGAGTCGGGCCAATCGTAACGGATTTAAGCGATATTATTTTGTCATATCAGGCAGCCGGCCGGGCGGTTTCCTACTTATTATTTGAACCATCCGAGAAATTGATTTGGGCGGAGGATCTGCCGGCTGAAAATATATTGCCAACGGCCACTCAAACGGAAGTGCCGCAGATGATTTATCAGGCGATCCTCAATCACCGGCCGGAACAAATCAAAGCTCAGCTGCGGCTTTTATTTGACAGCTTTCGGGAAGATCAGCATCCACCGCATTTTGTGCGGGGAATGTGCACATATATCATTATATCAGTCCAGACTGAGCTGGAAAAACTATGGCGGGAGCGTAGCCTGGCTTGGGAGGAACCATTTTCCTATGATGTGATCAACAATTTATGGACAATTTCCGAAATTCATAAATTATTGGAAGGGCTGTTTTTGTCTTACAGCAACTATCTTCAAAAATCACATACCATTATCGACCCGATTATTAAAAAAAGTTTGTTTTATATTAAAAATCATTTGAACAGTCCTTTACATATTAGCCAGGTAGCCAATTATGTGCATTTAAGTCCGGGTTATTTTTCAGTTTATTTTAAAAACAAATTAAATCAAAATTTCAAGGAATATGTGACACAATTAAAAATAGAAGAAGCCAAACGACTGATGGCAGCCGGAGATTTAAATATGGAAGAGATTGCCATGGCGGTTGGTTATGACCAATATCGTTCCTTTCACCGGACTTTTAAAAAGGAAACCGGGATTTCGCCAACGGAATATCAAAAACGAGGCAGTCAGGAGTAGAACATGTGGGTTAAGATAAAGCAATATTTTGTCAATCCTTATGGCAGTCATCAGATGGTCATTCCCCTGGCCATTCCGGTATCGGCCTTTCAGGCTCTGAATTTACCGGTTTTGGGAAACAATATGGAAGATTCGGAAATGGTATTGTTCCTTTTGCTGTCAGATGTGATCACCAAGCCACTGTTGTCAATTATTGCCAATATTGCTGCCAATAGACGGATTAAAAAACCGGCCAAATATCAGGATGAGATTGGGATTTTAATCAATACCTTAAACCAGATGTATGATACCATTGATAGGCAAATTGAAACCATCCGGCAGCAGGCGGAAATGGTCAGAACAGCGGAAATGCAGGCTTTGAGCCAGCAAATCAATCCCCATTTTTTATATAATGTACTGGACAGTACGCGCTGGAAAATATTGGCTGAAGATAAAGCAGCGGCCACCATTATTGAGGAATTAAGTGCCTTTTTGCGGATCAGCTTAAATCAGGGCAAGGCGGAATTGACATTGGAAACGGAGATCCGCCATATTGAGTTATATTTGCGGATCATGGATCAAATTGAAAATCACCACATTGAGCTGGTGGTTGATTGTGCTGAGGAATTAAAGAAGATGAAGATCATTCATCTGATTTTACAGCCATTGGTGGAAAATTCAATTAAACATGGATTTCGGGAGCCGTTTCCGGAAACAATAGCCAAGTGCATTATTATTCGCCTGGCGATAAGCAGTGATCGGAATCACCTGGTGCTGGAAGTAACTGATAATGGGCAGGGAATGGATACCGCCAAAATGGAAAAAGCCTGTACCCCTTTGCAGGAGCAAGGCTCAGGTGGAATTGGCCTGACTAATGTTTATTTAAGGCTTTGCCGCTACTATAATCAGGCCATTCGGGCAGAGTTTTTGTCCATTCCCTATGTGAAAAACACAGTTCGTTTTTACCTGCCATCAGGCCCGGGACAGGAAGCTTAAACATATTGGGTTTTATCATCATAAGCCTGATAGTGCAGGTGAATGGACCGGCCATCAGATAGGGATAACTCCTGTGGCTGCCAGAGGATTTCTTCCTGCTTACATTTTTCCATAAAAAGGGTGCGTTCAGCCGGTTCCACTCTTTGACAAATCAAATAATAAGCAGTCAGGCGCTGATAACAGCGAAATTCACAACCACATAAGGAGTCATCAAAGGCGACCGGTAAAGTGGAGCACCACAGGGCCAGTCCGCCGTTTTGATAAAAGGCAAACAGCCAGTGTCCATCCTGCCGGACTTCGTCAAATTTGATTTTCGGCAGATAAATATGGGTAAAGGCAACTGGGTGACTGTCCGGGATATGATAAATCAAACCAAGCCGGTTTTGATTTTGCATGGTCATTGGCATGATGCCATTGCCATACCAGTAACCGGGGCGCATACCGGTAAAGTCAGTGCCGCCGGAAGGATGATTGACAAACAGCAAAGCCTCCTGACTAAGGGCGGCATACCAAAAATGCTGCTGGTATCCGTAAACGCCGGGCCGGAAATTGGAAGTGCCATGAAAGCGCTCATTTAAAAGTTTAACCTGCTCATGTTCCGGTTGGGCCGGGACCGGAGAATGTCCGGCCAAACTTGGACTTTGGACGGAAGTTAAAATATAATCACTGGTTTTATGTAAAACAATTTGGGCTTGACCGGAAAAATAAGTTTGGCTGATTTCTGACTGCATCAGGGGAATTAAGTCCTGTGGAAAACGATAGCAGGAAGTGGCAAAGCAGATATTCCACATACATTCTTTATCAGAATAAGCCAGTTCCGGATTGATCAAGGCTAAAAGGCCCTGGATCGTTTGCCGGTGTGGGTACAGAACATCCCGGTAGACTCGCCCCTGCGGGCTGATGACCGAGCCGTCAAAAACATGCATGGCTGCCTGACGTAGTAAGCGATCGGTCAGTTTTTTTGCTTCAGCCGCAATATCTTCAGGGGCAAAATCGATCAAATGGAGCAGGGCCGCCAAAGTAACCGATAAATAACCGGCACTGTTAAATTCTTCAGGGCCGTTAACTGTCACATCAGCCAGCCAATGGCGACAGCGCTCAGCTCCGATCTGTGCCTGCTCAGCCCCGGTCCGGCCGCTGCGGATAAAGATTTCAGTCGGATACATCTGACCAATACTCATTTGCACAGCATAAAACATCAGCGAATGATTTTCACTGAAAAAGCACATCCCATCCTGCCCTTCTTCATCCATAAAATAGCGGAAATTAAGGAAAACCCGCTTGATTTCTGTGAGCAGATCTTCAGGCAGATCATATTTTTTCATTAAACGCAGCAAGCCAATCATTAAAAAATCAGAACAATCGACCCGCTGATCGATTAATTGCAGATCATTTTTTAAGAGTTCAAGATCTTCCTGGGTTTGAGTTCCGGTATAATATCTGGCCAGGACATGATAAACACTGAAATAAATGCCGGTTGCCCGGGGTTGCGTCTTTTTTTGGGCAATCAGCTGATAGATCGTGTCGGCATTGCCAAAGAGATGACGGGGCTTTATTTGACTGATGGCCTCCAGCTTACGGTGCATTAAAATTTGGCTGCCATCCCGCCAGTAAAATTCGGCTGTATCAACCGGCAGACCGGATATGGGTTTCGGTAATTGCCAAATTGAGCCGGCGGCAGATAAATCAATTTCTTCTCCGGCTATCTGCACAAAAAGTCCATTTTTATCGCCCGGCGGCAGGATAAATTGATCCTGATCATTGGCAATTGAAAACAAAAGCTGTTTTTGGCGCTGAATTTCAGCGGCATTGATACCGCTTAAAGCCAGCCGGAGGTTGCCGGGATTGAGCTGCAGACCGACAATGTCCCTGGAATCCCGAACCGCCAGTCCGGTCATATAAATCAGCAAATGATTTTCACCGGTTTTTAAGTCAAGGGTGAAGGGATATTGACCAATTGGTTTATACTTGGAATCAACGGCTTTGAGCAGCAAATTTCCGTCCTGCCAAATCATGGCATTTTGATAGGTCCATAAAGTGGCAGACAGTTTTTGCTGACAATCCGAAATTAAGATGCATTTAAGCCACAGCGATGTTCTGGTCAAGCGGCTGTAAAAACTGCTGACATCAATAAAATAATCATGGCCGGTAGTGGTATAAGTAAAAGGCAGGGGTTCTGCCTCCCGGGGACTGACAGACAACATGGCCTGGCCAATTTCCTGGCGCAAATGAGCCTCATACTGGAGCTGGTCAGTGCAGCCGGCTGCTTCAACCAATGAGCTGTAGTAGGGGGTAGTGATCAGGGGAGATACTAAAAAATCACGGATAAAGCCATCATCAGCGATGGGGAAATTTATTTGTTCTGACATAAGAGATTTTGCCTTTCTATGGTCATACCGATGGTTTAACCTTTGACCGCACCGACGGTCATGCCGGACATAAAATAACGGCTGGTTAATAAAAACAAAATAATGATTGGCACAATTGACATGGTTGAGCCGGCAAACATGATGTTCCAGGCAGCAGCACCATCAGAAACATTTTTTAGGGAAATAACGCCAACCGTTAAAGGCCGCTTATCGGGATTATTAATGGTAAAAACCAGCGGCAGAATGTACTCATTCCAGGCACCGCGAAAAGACAGCAGGGCAATGGTAGCCAAAACCGGTTTGAGCAGTGGTAAAATGATCCGATAATAAATTCCGAAAAAACTGCAGCCGTCAATGGCGGCAGCTTCATCTAATTCTTTAGGCAAGGTGTTCATATAACCACGAACCAAAAATATATTGGTGGCCTGGGCGGTGCCAATGCTGATCAGGATCACTGCCCATAGTGAGGTATGCAGATTAAAGCGAATCGATAGCTCAAACAGCGGCCGCAGGCTGACGCTGCCAATATTGACAAACATAAAGGCAATCAACATGCCATAAATAAAGTTTTTTAAGGGGAAATCCCGGCGCGCAAAACAGTAACCGGACATGCTGGACAAAATTAAGATGCCGATCATTACCATACTGCTGATAAAAATGCTGTTTAAGGTGTAACGTGCAAAATTAGCCAGTTCCCAGGCTTCAATATAGTTATTTAAAATAAAAACTTCCGGCAGCAGCCGGGCACCGCCCATTACCAATTCCTGATTGGTTTTAAATGAACCTAAGACAACATATAAAATGGGATAAAGCATTAAAATTGTTAAAATGATCAAAAAAACATAGGCTGCCAGCCAGGAGAATTTAAATTTGATTTTCTTGGTTTTCATATTTTCCTCCGCATCAGTCATCCATTTTTTTGCTGAGATATAAATAAATAACAGTGATTAAAGCAATGATCAAAGAAGAGGCCAGACCGACTGTTGCCCCATAACCGATTTGGACAGCCCCGCCGGCATTTTCATTGCCAAACATCAGTTGATAAACATATAAAAACATGACCTGACTGCGGCCAGCCGGACCGCCGCCGGTCAAAACCATAATGCTTTGGTAGTCTTTTAAAGCAGTGGTAATGGCCAGCATCAGGATAACTTTCATCACCGGCCGGAGCATGGGAATAGTGATATAAAAGAAGTCCTGTAAACGATTCGCTCCATCGATCCGGGAACTTTCGTAAATGCTGTCGGGAATTGATTGCAGACCGGCTAAAAAGAGCACCATATAATTGCCAAGGCCTCCCCAGATAGCTGTAAAGATAATGGACAGCATCACCAAATTGGCGCTGCCCAGCCAGTCGATTTTGGCCTGAGTGATTTGTAAAGCATTTAAAGTGCCATTTAAGATTCCATTATAAGGGCTGTAGATAAAGTAAAAGACTAAGCTGGCAACAGCTGCACTGATGACCGTTGGTACAAAGAAAACGGTTCGGAAAAAATTTTTGCCCTTTAGTTTGGAATTTAATAAAACTGATACAATTAAGGCCAAAGGAATAATGGTGATCAGTTTATAAAAAGAATATTCCAGGGTATGGATAATACTTTTAAAAAATAACTTATCAGCCAGCAAGCGGCGAAAATTGTCGAGGCCAATATAATATTCGACAAAACCGTTGTAGTCATAAAACATATATCTGGCGATCCATAAAAAAGGGTAAACTGACACCACCAAAAAAAGAAAGAGAGTTGGCGCCAGCATCAGCCATACCGTTAAATTATCTTTGCGCATAGCCGATTTCATTGAATTTTTTGGTTTTGCGGAGGTTAAAGCGATCATAAAACTCCTTTCTTTGAAAGAAGGGGCTGTTGCATTTTAAGATTTTGACACAAGATGCAGGATAAAATTTTCATGTTTTATCACAATATCCTGTGTGAATTCTGTATTTTGCAACAGTCCCTTATCATCCAATACAAATTATATCAACAAAGCTCCTGTCCTGCGAATTAGATGCTCAACTTCTTCCCATCCGCCGGAATGGGATAAAACCTGAAAAGGCAGTGGGAAAGTTAAGCTAAATATTTTTCTGTTTTTGTCAATTATTCGGACAGGTATTCTAAAGTACCGTTTAGCGGTTTCATTGGATCAAAATCCTTGATCCGCAGGCGTTTCACTTTTCCGGCCTTAACATCCCGATCCAGGGCTTCGTTGTAAAGCTGATTCATTTCAGCAATGGTTTGATCAATATCAGTGCCTTGCGGAATTACGGTTTCCCAAAGAGCATCCCGCCATTCTTTGCCTTGTGGAGTAACAGCCGGTGGCTTAGGATAAACGCCTTCATAGCTGATGGGCAGGAATTCCTGTAATTTACCAATTTTACCCATATCAACTTTACTCATAATTTCCGGACTGATCGATAAAGCCAGTCCATTTTCCACGTATTCGACCATAAAATCTTCACTGCTGAACCAGCGGATAACGGCAAAGGCTTCATCAGGATGTTTACAGCTGGCACTCATGGCCAGGCCGTCAAATGGGGTAGCAGATAAGGCGCCCTTGATTTCACCGGTTAAAGATGGCAGTTCAGCTGCTTTCCACTCCATTTGGGCAGGGAATTGTTTGGTCAAAACGCCGACTTCCTGGGAGGCATTACCATAAAAACCAACATTTCCGGCAGAGAATTGAGCCCGGGTCGGGTCTACTTTCATACTGGCACAGCCGGGGAACATGCTGCCATCATCAAACATTTGTTTAAAGGCTTGCAGGACCGGTTTGTAACCACTAAAGTCATATTTGCCGTTTTTATAGTCATAGTACTGAATGCCGCTGATCTCAGCAATTGGAATAATCATCCGGCCAATAGCACCGGATTGACCAGGGATGACCGAGCCAAATTTTTCGCCCTTACCGGCAGCGGTAATTTTTTTGGCTGCTTCAATCATTTCTGGTACTGTTTTAGGTGGGGTGACGCCAGCTTCTTCCAGCAAAGGAACATTATAGATCATCCGATTGCCGCTGCGCAGGGTTCTGGGGAACCAATAAACTTCTGTACCCAGTGAATTGACACCTTCCATCATATAATTATCAATATTGGTAAATTTACGGAAAGCCGGATCGGCATCTAAATATTCAGTGATCGGCCGGACAATTTTAGCTTCCGCATAAGAGGGCAGCTCATATCCTCCGGTCACACCACTGATGCTAAAGACATCAGGCGCCTGATTGGATTTAGCGGCCATGGTGATCATATTGGCATAATTATCGGTTTGGATCACATATTCAATTTCGATCTTGCCTTTGTTGGCTTCGTTAAATTCGGCGATTTTTTGCAAAGTATATTCCGAATCATGACGATTGTTGCTCCAAACCAAAATTTTAACAGCTTCACCGTTTTTTTCAGGGGCAGCCGGGGTTTGACCGGTTTGAGTGGTCGATTGATTGGCCGGTGTCTGGTTGACTGACGGTTGGTTGGTTTTAGTACAGCCGCCAATCAACAGGGTCAATATCAATAACATGGAAACAATTGATAAAATTTTTGTTTTCTTCATATTCCCTCCTTGTTTGGTGATGTTGAGTTTCGTTTGCCTGGTAAATATCAGCCTGAAATATGGCGGTAATTATCGGCTATGCTATGTTCAGGCTGGCTTTTACGGATCAGGAAACGAAAAGTTAAAGATACTTGGTGATGCTTAATTGCTTTGATTATTGTAGCATTTTTAAGGGCAGAGGACGAGGACATTTTCCAAGGAAAAGAGGACATTTTTTCAGAAATTTCCGGTTACGGCTAATGACCAGCATCGGTATCGCTGCTTTAAGGCAAAGATGACCGGCCGCAGGAAAGTTCCAGGAGAAAAGATAATTTTTTCAAAAACATTTTGAAAAAAAGAAGGCTTGACAGTAATTTTGCTTTTTCATATAGTAAAAGCAGAAGAAAACAGTAAAAATAAAAGTTGAGGTGTGTGATGCGCAAACAAATTTATTTTAATTTATTAAAAACCTGGCTGGATGCTTTGCTAAAATATCAATTAAGCCACGAAAATATGCCGGAAACGGATGGTGCCCTTTTGTGTCCGGCCTGCATGGTTGTGCATGGCCGTTGCCATGATGCGGTTTATCCGCTTATTTACATGGCTGAGCAAACCGGTGACCCTAAGTATTTAAAGGCAGCCAAAAAATTATTTGCCTGGGCAGAGCATTTACTTTGTGACAATGGCGGCTTTTATAATGATGCGCAAAGTCAGTGGCAGGGGATTACGGCTTTTAGTGCAGTGGCCTTGTATGATATCCTGCGTTTTCATGGACATTTTATTGATGCCGGATGGAAAGCGGAAATTGAAGAAAGACTACGTCAAAACAGCGAATGGGTTTATCAAAACATAGATTTGCAATCAACCATCAACATTAATTATCTGGCGGCGGCAGCGGCGGTCATGGCGGTTAGCGGAAAGTATTTTAAAAGGGAAGATTATCAGTGCCGGGCCGGAGAGCTGGCACAGCTTTGCCGGCAGCATTTTACAGAAGATGCTTTGATTTTTGGTGAAGGATCTCCCCGGCAGGAGATCACGCCCAAGGGCTGTCGGCCAGTTGATATTGGCTATAATGTTGAGGAAACACTGCCTTCGCTGTTGTTGTATGCACAAACTGCCGGTGATCAGGAGGTAATGGCAGCAGTTAAAGAGTCGATGCACCGACATTTGGCATTTATGCTGCCGGATGGGGCATGGGATAACAGCATGGGCAGCCGTAGCTTTAAGTGGACTTATTGGGGCAGTCGGACATCAGATGGCTGTCAGGCAGCATATGCGCTTTGTCATGAACAGGCGGTTTTTCAGGAAGCCGCTGACCGGAATATAGAATTATATCAAAAATGTACCCATCATGGCCTATTATATGGAGGGCCGGATTATTTTGTTCATGGCGAAAAGCCCTGCCTGCATCATAGCATTTGTCATGCCAAAGTCCTGGCTACCGTTTTAAATCATGGATTGCCTGAGTTTTCCGGACTTAAATTACCAGTCGAAACTGCCAAAACAGTGCAATATTTCAAGGCACTGGATACTTATAAAATTAAGAAAGATCAGTGGTATATCACTTTCACCGGTTATGACCATCCATATATGAAAGGTGGTCATGCTTCCGGAGGAGCCATTACCATGCTTTGGCATCCCCTGACCGGGCCGGTCATGCTCTCGGGGATGACTGAATACCAGCTGCGCGAGCCACATAATATGCAGCTTAGCAGACAGAGCAAAATGCATCAGTCGTTGACCTTTCGCCTGACATATTATCAGGGGCAGACAGAATACAGCAGCTGTGAAGATTTTTCAGTTCGGCTGACAGTTGCAGAAACACCGGACCAAGTGAGTGTAAAGGCTGAAGGAGAATTAAAAAACAGTCATCATGATGGCTTAGCCGACCCCATTAGATATCAGCTGGACTACCAGTGTTATAAGGATCAAATTAAGATAAATGGCCGGTTACTCAATGTCCGGCAAAGAGAAGTGGAAGTGATTTTGCCGATTATTGGCCGTCATACTCAGGCCTTTATCAGGCAGGAAAAGGAATTGATTTTTGATCGGGTTAAAGCCCGGATCCGGGTGTTTACGGATCAGCAAATTGCTGAACCAGAGCCGGTTTTTTCGCTGGTGCCGGGATTTGAAGCCTGGAAAATTAAGATTAAACCGGATCAGACAGATGAATTTGCCGTGACTATTAAAATTCAAGAAATCAAAAAGGAAGGGAAGACATTATGACATATCGAATCGAAACAGACTCTATGGGAGAGATTAAAGTTCCGGCTGAGCATTACTGGGGAGCACAAACCGAAAGGAGCCGTCAGCATTTTAATATCGGCACGGAAAAAATGCCGCCGGAAATCATCCGGGCCTTTGCCATTTTAAAAAAGGCAGCGGCTGAGGCCAATTATCAGCTGGGAAAATTAACTGCCAATCAAAGGGAGGCAATTGTAGGAGTTTGCGAAGAGATATTAGCCGGCAAATTAAAGGATGAGTTTCCACTGTCAGTATGGCAGACTGGCAGCGGCACTCAAACAAATATGAATGTTAATGAGGTCATCAGCCGCCGGGCCAACGAACTGGCTGGCAAAGAAAGACTGCATCCCAATGACCATGTCAATATGTCACAAAGTTCCAATGATACCTTTCCAACTGCTATGCACATTGCAGCGGTGCTGGCAGTCAGCGAAAGACTGGTACCGGCGTTAGCGGCTTTGATTGATATTTTTTACCGGCTGGAAGAAGGCCATGCCGGTATTTGGAAATCAGGCCGTACCCATTTGCAGGATGCCACGCCGCTGTTATTTTCCCAGGAGATCAGTGGCTGGCGGGTGATGCTTGAGAAAAATAAAAATATGCTGGTTTCTTCTCTTAATGGATTGCTGGAACTGGCCATTGGCGGTACAGCGGTTGGCACCGGCATGAATGCGCCAAAGGGATTTGCCGACCGGGCAGCGGCCGGTATCAGCCGACAGACCGGGATGTCGTTTACAGCTGATAATAATAAATTTCATGCTCTGACCAGCAAGGATGCCTTGGTTTTTAGTCATGGAGCATTAAAGGCGTTGGCAGCCAATTTAATGAAGATCGCTAATGATATTCGCTGGTTGGCCAGCGGACCAAGACTGGGACTGGGAGAGATCACTATTCCGGAAAATGAGCCGGGCAGCTCAATTATGCCGGGAAAAGTCAATCCGACCCAATGTGAAGCTCTGACCATGATTGCAGTGCAGGTAATGGCTAATGACGTGGCGGTAGGGATGGCGGCCTCTCAAGGGAACTTTCAGTTAAATGTCTTTATGCCGGTATGTATTTATAATTATTTGCAGTCGGTCCGGTTGCTGACAGATGGGATTAATTCCTTTGGCCGATACTGTGCCGGCGGGATAAGAGCCAATCGCCGGAAAATGCAGGAAAATATGGAGCGCTCGCTGATGAATGCAGCTGTTTTAAATCCGCATATTGGCTACGACAAAGCCGCTCAGGTCGTCAAAAAAGCCCATGCCGAAGATATTACCCTAAAAGCAGCCTGCATCAAACTAGGCTACCTAAATGAAGAAGATTATGATAAAGCTGTGAGTGCAGCTTACGAAGAAATCATGCCATGAAACGCTTGCGTTTCATGGCGGACTTTTCGCAGGGCCGGAGCCGAATACTCGACTAAAATATGAAAAAAGAAAGATTTGAGCGAGTATTCGGCTCGGCCAAAGAGAAAAGGCAGCCAGGAGCATGCTCCAAGGCATGATTTCTTC
>RQYD01000027.1 GCA_003858485.1 Clostridiales bacterium COT073_COT-073 | reverse complement strand
CCGTCAACTCTGTCTTCAGCTGGTCGCTTAAATAGATAATTGAATCGTTCTCCCAAAGTCCGGTTCCGGCGGGGCTTATTCAAGTGCCTCTATTTTCCGTGCTGCCATTCTTAAACTCTCAAAAAAACGGCAGATTGGTGCTTTGGGATGTTATATTCTTTTTTAAATTACATTTTGCGGAAACTCAAGCAACTTTCTGTGGCACTTGACAGTTGCCTATGAAGTTAAAGTACACATCAACTTGCTGTTTCCGATTCTTTCCCTGTCTTCCCCCTATTGCTTCGTGAACTACTACTTTTTCTATATACTCATTTATCATTGGTACTGTCAGTTCTTCAATATCAGTATATTTCTCTATCATTTTTAGGAATTTGTCGGTGTCCACTTTTCTCTGATGATAGCTTTCTATTTCTTGTTCAAAATACTGTATTTTCTTTTCTAAGTCTTGTTGCTCCGTATCATAGGTATTAAATAATCTATCAAAGTGTTTTACAGGAATTTTTTCAAATGCGTGGTCTTCATATAGCTTTGTAATGAGGGTGGTTAGTTCTTCATTCCTTGATGACAACTTTTCTAATTTCGTTTTATCATCTTGATACTTTTCTTCTCTTTTTTCATCAGATAACTTGTTCATCACTTTTAGAAATTCTTGCTTTTCCTCTTTGGCAAAGTCTGTGATTTCTTTTATTGATTTTAGGAGAATTTCATTAACTGTTTTTACTTTGATGTAGTGCATACTACAACTGCCTTTTCTGTGTCTGTAATGTTGGCATACAAAAGAGTAATCACTATCGTATTTCTTTTCTTTATGTTCTGCCGGCTCTCGATAGCTTAGCTTTCCTCCACAATCGGAACAGATTAAAAGCCCTGTAAAGGGGTGTGAGGTTGTACCATACTTCGGACTTCTTCTCACTGTTTTTCTTAACCTTTGAGCGTTGTTCCATGTTTCTTTGTCAATGATTGCTTCGTGGGTATTTTTGAAGATAATGAGTTCATCTTCTTTCGCCTTTCTTCGTTTCTTGGTTTTGTAATCAAGGCATATTGTTTTACCAAGTACAGTGTGTCCCATATATTCTCTTTTTTCTAAGATATAGCCTACTGTGGTCGGTGTCCAAAAATACGGGTCTTCTATTCCTCTTTTCTGTGAGCTATGGTTATTTTCGGGATAGTGTATTTGGGCATAGGCTGACGGTATAAGGACTTTATCTTTAGTTAGTATATCTGCTATCTGTGTTACTCCATATCCCTCTATTACAAGCCTATAAATGTGTTTTACGACCTTTGCACTCTCTTTATCGACAAGTAGCTCCTGTTTGTTCTTAGGGTTTCTATAATAGCCGTATGGAACGCTTGGGGATACTCTTTTGCCTTCTTCCATTCTTGCCCTGAAGATGGATTGTATTTTTCTTGAGGTATCTCTTGCATACCATTCGTTCATAATATTTAGAAATGGAGTAAAGTCGCTTTCTGCTTGTTTTTCACTGTCTATTCCGTTGTTAATAGCAATAAACCTTACTCCCTTTTCTTTGAAAAGTATTTCGGTGTAAAAGCCTACTTTGAGGTAATCTCTGCCAAACCTACCCATATCTTTTACTATCACAGTAGACACTTTGTTTTCTTCTACTGCTTTTATCATTTTTTGAAATCCCTCTCTATCAAAGGTTGTTCCGCTTACTCCATCGTCTGTATAGTGATAAATATTTACAAAGCCGTTTCTTTTGGCATAGCTTTCAAGTAGCTGCTTTTGATTGGTGATGGAATTACTCTCTCCTTGCATTTCATCATCACGACTTAAACGCTCATAAAGGGCTGTTTGTCCTGTTCTTTTCATATTTGACATGAGAATTACCTCCTTTCCAAGTTTTATTATTTTCTCTGTCCCTAAAAGGTTAATCCTTTCGGATCAGTAATACAATATGACGAGTGCATTTGCATTAAATTCGGTTTTACATAAAACCTCGTCTTACCGGAGCCTGAGCCACCAATAACAAGAACATTTTTATTTCTTGCATACTTTGGATTCTTCGGTCGTCCGTTCATCGTGAGCCTTTCTGTCTGTGTCAGAAGAATGTTATTCTCCAACTTCTTATCGATATAAGGTTCTATGTCTTTTGAATTTCCCCAGAGAGCATTTTGTCAAGTACTTTTTTATATTTATGGACGCTTTTTTGAAAATTGAGCAACAAAAAACAGCAAACCGATTTTGATTTACTGTTTTCGTGTTCGCTTTTATTGAATTGTTAGTTTAACAAGCTGAGAATATCTTACTTGTAATATTCTTTTATTTTACCTGCATATTCAGTCAAAAGATTATTTGAATAAATTTTTTCGTTTCTTGAATTTCTAACTTCTTTCCAAAGAATGGAAGCTACTTTTATTTTGTTTGAATAGTTACGACTATTTTTGTCTGCACAGAAATCCTTTAAAAATTGATTCCATTGACAAATCGAATTGTCATACTTAGCATAATCTGATTTCCCATAATAAACTTTCAGCATATCTTGAATTGTAAAACTTAAATCATTTTCTCTTTTTACTTTTCTCCAAGCAGTAGCCATATCAGCAGTAAATTTAAATGGTGAAACATCTGCCAAAATTGAGAAATATTCTCTAAATTGCGTGTTAAAAGAAAACCCACATTTAAGTAATGGCGTCTCTAAAGTGATAGTATCTACTTGTTTCTTTTCATTTTTTGTTGATGACTTTTTAATCAAATTACCCTTAAAATACTGCTCAATAATATAATTGAGTTCCTGTTTTGTACCTTTATATTCTAATTCTAATGACTTGCATATCTGTGTAAGTTCTTCACGATACCAATAGTATTTATTAAACTCATCAAACGATGTAATTTTATCAAACTCAGGTCTACTTTCTATCAATATTTTATCTCCTTAAAATCAATTTACCTAATTCGTTTTCCAATTTTCATTTTTCTACGCCATTCTGGTGCTAATCCATCATCAGACCAATATTCATCCATATCAATAATCAAATTATCATCAAGATGAATAAAACTTACTACATGAAAAGACTCACTATTATCTGTCGGAAAAACTCGACAAGCTAAAATAATGGTATCTTCATTTTCTTCAATTCTCTCTATTTCCCCGTTCCAATTCCCCGGATACTCACAATTTACCCTTATATACTCATCTAAGGTAAATATCTCATTTGTACAATGCCATTTTATAATAGCGTTTTGGTGAAAATATTTCCTAAGTTCTTCTGCATTTTGCAATAAAACTGTTTTGAAAAATCTATCTATATCCATGATAATCACCTCAAAACCAATTTACTTTTTCATCTCTAAATAAGGGTGTTTCACTCTCTTTATAAGGATTGTAGGTATTGCAATTACAACCAAATTCTTTCAATGCTTTTATTTTATTATCGGCTGTCCAAGTAATCAAAGAGATACCGTCAAACTCTTCAATTTTTCCCTCATTCATTTTATTTTTGAAGTGCCATTCTACAATAGTTTGATTATCCTTATGAAAAAATTGCTTTATATCCCACTCAAGCACTTTTCCTCTTGTATTCCACTCACTAAACCAGTGCTTTACTGTTTGGCGATTTTCATACTTGGGGCACCAACTCTCAATATAAACTACATCATCTGAAAAAATATCATCTATTCCTAAATCTCGTTGTATAAGCCACATATCAAACCATAAGTGAATAATTTTCTCTCTTTCATCCATAAATTTAATCACCTCCAAAATCATATATTTTTTTATTATTATACCATTTTTAAGGCATTTCTTACAGTCCTAAATCTTGGCTCTTACTCTGTGATAGTTCCTTTGAATGTTCCTGTAACTGCTCTATACAGGTCTTAACTTTTTCTGCGTGTTCAACTTCTTCTCGTATCTCCAATATTTGATTATATAGGCTATTTTTCTCTTTCCTCAAAGTGCCTATTTCTGCTTTCCATTTGGATATATTTAGGGTCTTGTTTTCTCCTAAATGCTCTTTCAGATATTTTTTGGCACTTTCAAATAAAATAATCTCTGTGGTATGCTCGTTATAAAAATCTTCCTGTTTACTTTTCTTTAACTTGGTATAGGCTTTGTAGGCTCATATAAGCTCCAAGTCTTTCAATGTAGTTATCAAGCTTACTTCCAAGCTTTTTCTCTAAATCCGATAAGTCTTCATCGCTTAAGAGAACATTTTGAAACGAACCGTATTTCCTCGCAGAAGCTTTTTCTCCAAAAAACTATTATCAGGATCACTATAATCAGGATAATTAATATCAGTATTACTACCGTGTACTTTCTTCACTTCCTGAAATGTAAAATCTACATCTCCGGAGTGTAGTTCTTTCACTTCTGAAGTGTAATGATTACACTCGGAGCGAAACACACTTAGAAAGTCTTTCACATAGATGACATTCGGTTTCCCAAGCCCTCTTCGCCTTCTTTCAATCAGTCCGATTCCTCCTGTGTCTGCATCAAGTTCATTCAATACCTTTACTGCCGTCTTGTTTGATTTTCCGAGAATTTCCATAACCTCATCTATCGTAAACACGATGTAGATCCTCTTCTCCTCATCAAGCCAGTTATTCTTAAAAGACAGACTTGTTCGTTCCAACAGGTACGAATAGAGGATTTTGGCATCGGAAGAAAGCGGTTTGAAAAACTCGTGTGTCAGGAGAATTTTGGGAAGCATATAAAAGCTGAAGCGTTCTCCCACCCGATGATAAAAATAATCGAACTCGACTTTTCGCACCTCCTTTCAGGGATAAAAAAAGACGATAGAATCTATCCATCGTCTTAAAATCTCAAAAATATTTTGTTTTGCCGGTTACCGCTATTAGATTGCTCTGATTCCCTCATTTATGGCTTCTATAATACCTATGATAAAAGCAGCAAGCATCTGAAGTCCATAAGGACTGAGCAAGAAACCTATTATGAGAGACTGTATTCCTGTGCTTGTATCCTTCTGAATAAACGCACTGATTGCCGCAATCACACAAATAAAGGAAACAATCCCAAGAATAACACTGCTCACACTCAGCAAAAATGTCAAAAATGCCGTGAGGATGCTTAACGATAAACTGATTGGAAACAAGATTATTTTAACGAGCCATCTCAACATAATATTAGTCCTCACCTTCTAAAGCGTTCTTTGTATCTCCACACACCATATCAATACAAACATTCACATCAATATAATTTTTTTGAATTTTTTTCTTCCCACCTTCACCGTCATCCACAAAGACAGCATGCTTGTAAAATTGCCTAAAATGAAGGATTTTCACAATTTCACTCTTTGTATCAACGCTATGCACTCCACATGATGCGTTTGCGGGAACATATCGACACATTTTATCTTATCGACCTTATATCCATTTTCCATAAATACCGGCAGGTCTCTGGCCAGGGAGCTGGGTTTGCAGCTGACATAAATAATCTTCTCCACTCCAAAACCTATGATTTTGGGTAAAGCTTTGGGGTGAATGCCATCTCTTGGTGGGTCAAGTACCAAAATATCCGGTTTGTCTGTTAATTCATCAACTACTTTCAGAACATCACCGGCAATAAACTCACAATTATTAAGGCCATTTAATCTGGCATTTTCTTTGGCAGACTCCACCGCTTCTTCAACGATTTCCACGCCGACCGCTTTTTTAGCTACTTTAGAAACAATTTGAGCAATTGTACCGGTACCGGAATAAAGGTCGAAAATGACCTTGTCTTTGGTCTCGCCTATCCAGTCTGCCACTACTTGATAAAGCTTTTCAGCACCCTTAGTATTGGTTTGAAAAAAAGAAAAAGGAGAAACCTTAAATTGCAGGTCAAATAACTTTTCCTTATAATAATCACGGCCATAAAGTAAACAGATCTGATCTGGTTTAACGGCATCAGATAAAGTATCAGAAATAGTATGCAAAATGGATACCACCTCATTATCCAGACTGGGCAGCAGCGCCAATAGAGCTTCTTTCCATTCATAAACTACGGCATATTGGCTATCTGCCTCATTAAATAGTTCTGGTTTCTCTTTTATTTGGCTTGGTTTGTCAGTCTTGTTCCTCTCAGTTTGCGAAGTGGTCACTAAATTAATCATCAATTCATTTTCGGCCTGACCGTGGCGCAGTACTAAATAACGCAAAAATCCCTGCTGCCTGCGTAAATGATAAAAAGAGCTGCCTTTCTCCCGAAAAAATTTTTCAGTAAAGCAAACAATTCGGTTAAAATCCTCTGGCACAATTATGCATTTCCCGGTGGGAACAATATCATAACTGCTCCCACGTTTATGCAGTCCCAAGGTTAACTGACCGTCAATACATTCATTGCCAAAAGAATACTCCATTTTATTACGATAATGCACCTCCGATGGACTGGCAGCGATTTCTGTCAGCAAATCTGCCACCCCAACCGGCTTCAACAATTTCTTAACCTGTGATAATTTTTGAGCAAGCTGTTCCTGATAGGGCAAAATTTGATAATTACAGCCACCGCAGACCCCAAAAACCGGACACAAGGCTTCCCTTTCTTTCAGAGAATGCTCCAGCACCTCCAACTGCACTCCCTCCGGAATTCCTCTTTTCTTTTTTTGAATACGGCCGCGTACAGTTTGACCGATAATGGCATTTTTCACAATCACTATCTCCTCACCAACCTGCACCATTGCCTTATTTGGAAAATCAACGTCTATTACTTTGCCAATAAATTCTTCGCCCTTTTTCATAACCTTACCTTTCTCCACGCTTTTTACCTTTTCAATTGCTCTGAATCACCCGAAATCTCAAAATATACATTATAACGTCCTTGAATAGTTTCGCAAAAATACCTCCCAAGTAGCTTTTGCATTTGCATTAACTACTTAGGAGGTATTATCTCAGAGAAAATTCTTTTTTATATCATCGCTGCAAAGTATTATTTCTTTGCGTCTTTAGCAACTTCTTTTACTTTATCGGCAGCCTTAATCACACCATCAGCTACTTTATCCTTCACTTCTTCTGCTTTTTCTTTAACAGTTTCCGCTGCTTCGCCAATTTTATCAGCTGCTTTTTCTTTTAATTCAGTTGCCTTTTCTACTACTTCTTCCTTTACATCTTCAACTTTTTCCTTGAGCTCAGCAGCTTTTTCTTCTGCCTCTTCTCTTTTTTCAGCTAAATATGCTTCTAATTCATCATCATCAAAATCAAAATCATCTTCGAAATCATCAAAATCTTCAAAGTCATCATAAAAATCATCATATTTATCCTTTTTCTCAAGGAATAACTTATAGCAAGCATAACCTGCTACTGCAGTAACAGCTACTGCACCTAAAGCAATTGCCCAGCCATGGCTCTTCTTTTCTTTAACGATAATTTGCTTTTCTCTTGGAGTTATTTTAGCTAAAAGCTCATTTAAATGCTCAAGGTTATAATCATTATTTCCCAAAAAACGATTTATCAATTTCATCTTTTACCTCCCATATTTGCCCGGTCATTATTCATGGGATGCTAAATCCCAGTTCACTTTGATATTATATCATCTTTTTTGCCGTTTGAACAGGGCAAAATGAAGATAATTGTATTTTTTCTTAATTTTTATAAAAAAATTCATTTTCTTACTAAAAAAATCTGTATTTAGCTTGGTGCTTGTTTGGTCAAATAAAAATTCTTAACGAAGAATCTTCTCAAAAACATTTGCTTTTTTATTGGAAAAGGTTATAATAAGAATAGTTATTCTTTGTTGGAATGTAGGAGGCACAAATGATTACCATTCAGGAAGTTTTGACCAAAGCACAGTGGCGAATTTTCGCGGAATTTGCCAATCAGCTATATAAGGAAAATCCTTACTATGTACCGGATCTACCTCAGGATGTGATTGATACTTATGACCGCACTAAAAATCCAGCATATGACTTTTGTGAAAGCATTTGCTTTTTAGCTTATGAAGGAAATACCGCGGTCGGTCGAATTGCCGGGATCATTAATCATAATAGTAATCAAAAATGGCAGCAAGCACATGCCCGCTTTGCTCATCTGGACTTTTTGGATAATATTGAGATTTCTACGGCCTTAATTAAAGCGGTTAAGGTCTGGGCAGCATCTAAAGGAATGACCCATTTAAAAGGACCATTGGGTATGACTGACCTTGATCATCAGGGCATGTTGATAGAGGGATTTCAAGAGCAGGACATGTTTATTACTTATTATAATTCCCCCTATTATGCGAGGCATATGGAACAGCTTGGTTTTTACAAGGATGCAGACTGGATCGAGTATCAAATTGCCATGCCCAGTGAAACCGATCCTCAGTACCAATTTATTCATAAAATGGCTGCCAAAGTTGGAAAAAGGCATAGCTTTAAACTGCTACACTTTCGCCGCAAGCGAAAATTAGTCAAAGAATGGGGAAAAAAGATTTTTGATCTTTATAATTCTTCTTATGCTCCACTTTACGGTACAACCGACCTGACCGAACGTCAAGCCGATTATTATATTAAGACTTTCCTCAGTTTTGTCAATCCAGATTTTATTAAAATTGTCGTTAACAGCGATATGAAAATTGTAGCATTTGGGGTTACTTTACCATCTTTATCCAAGGCATTGCAAAAATGCGGCGGAAAATTATTTCCATTTGGTATTTTCTATTTACTCAATGCCATTAAGCATAATGATGTCCTGGATTTATATCTGGTAGGTGTTTTGCCGGAATATCAAAATACAGGTGTTAATGCTCTGCTGATGGATGCCATTTTAAAAGAGTGTCATAAATATCAAATTAAAATCGCTGAAACCGGTCCAACTTTAGAAAATAACTTAAAGATTCAGGCTATGTGGAAACATTTTGATAAACGTCAGCATCGCCGGCGCCGATCCTGGATCAGTGAAATTAACTAATAGGCGAATATGCCAATAATCAGTAGCAAATAACATGCCAATCATTACTGCTTAAATAATTTTGGCTTTATACCTGTAAATGACAGTAATATACTCAACTTTCCCAGGTTCCTGGGAACAGCCTTTTTCAGATAGATTGTTCACCCAGACAGAATACGTTACATGGGTGGTATGTACCTGCTCTCCGGAGCGGGATAAAACCAAAAAAGACTGTGGGAAAGTTGAGTAATACATTAAAGGAGTTTTATGTTAAAATCATTTTGTTTTTTTAGTTGTTGCGAAACCGGTGGACACCACCAAGGATCTTGTGGACATGAACATGCAGCCGAAACTTGTGGCTGCGGCTATGATATTGATGATTGCAGCTGCGCTTCTGAGGAAGAACATGGCTGTGGCTGTGGCAACTCTTGTGGCTGCGGAAATGCAGATGATTTTTCTGATGGCTGCGGCTGCGGCAATCACGACAGTTCGTGTGGTTGTGGCAGTTCTTGTGGATGCGGCAGTCAACATGATGCTATCTTAATCAGTTTTGAAGATGGTACTCAATATGAATGTCCGGTCTTATCTATTTTTGATATCAACGAGCAGGAGTATATTGCTCTTTATCATCCGGAAAGGCAAAGAGCTTTGCTTTATCGCTTTAAGGAAGGTCCTGATGGGGTATTTCTGGAAATGATCGATGATGAAACAGAATTTGAACTGGTTGCCAATGCTTTTCAGAATTTGTAAATAAATGTAAAAACCGAGTAAAAGCAAAAGGGTTGTTGTGCTTTAAGATTTTCACACAAGATATACGATAAATTTTCTATGGTTTATCACAATATCTTGTGTGAGATCTGTATTTTGCAACAACCCCTTTTTAAGTAATCTGATTTTGGGCCTCATAAACCGACTGACCTGCTACTACCGTACGTCTGATTTTAACTTTGCCGACAGTCATATCATAGTCAAAAAAAGTCATATATGCTTGCTTGTTAACAGCCAGGCTTCCCATACCAGCCCAACCCATGGCAGCCGCTGGACGTTCTGTCACCAACCGAATAACCTCAGCTAAAGAAAGTCCTAATATACTGGTTAAAAATTCAATATTTCGTAATAAAGTAGCGCTGGAACCAGCCAATATTTCAGGATTCTCTTTTGTAAAAAGCCGTCCATCTTCATTCAAAATAACAACATTACCTATTTCATTAAAATATTCTCCTGGCGGCAAACCGGCTAAAGAAACACAATCACTGACAACAAAAGCCTTTTCCTTTTTACAGCGCAGGATAGAAGTTAAAACTGCAAGTGGCAGGTGATGCCCATCTGCAATCAATCCCGCATAAAGGCGATCTTCTGCCATTTGTTCCCAAATATAATTATGATGTCTGGGCAAAGTAGGATGAGAGCCATTGCCCAAATGAGTGGAAATGGAAGCGCCTGCATCAACAATCGCCAGTATCTGACTGCGCGAAGCATTACAATGTCCAATTGCCACACAAATTCCGCGGCGCACCAGTTCTTCAGTTAAGGTAATCGCACCATTTCTTTCCGGTGCTAACGTCACTTCTATAATTCGTCCACCAGCCGCTTGTTGAAAATATTCAAACTCTTCAATTGATCCGTCTTTGATATATTCCAGTTTATGCGCTCCTCTGGGTCCTTCCTGATCTGAAATCCAAGGCCCCTCCATGTGAATACCGGGAATTGTAGCTGCTGTCAAATAATCTGCCTGACAAGCCTTATTAACTGCCGCCATCCCCGCTGCCATTCGTTCCCGGGAGCCGGTAATAATAGTCGGCAAAAACTGAGTTACTCCACATGTATGTAGTTTAGAAGCAGCATTTACAACATCCGAAGCACTAATTTCAATTGAATTGAAATCATACCCAAAACATCCATTAACCTGCAGATCAATCCAACCAGCTGAGACCCAGGGCAAAGAACTATCATCTGGAATTTCTTTAATTGAAGAAATTAATTCTCCATTCACTGTAATAGCAAGCGAACGTTTCGTAAAAACATCCCGTCCATAAAATACCACATTTTTATCAGAAGTAAATCCTTTATCTTGCATAAAATCTGAACCTTTCCAAATTTTACTAATATTTATTGGTAATTGTTAAACAGAAAATAGCCGGGCAGCAGAAGCAGCATCAATAAACAATCGCCAATCCGGATGTGTCTTTAAAATAGTCGCCGGAATTTGCGGATCAATCGGCTGCGTAATCGTATTAAAAATAGCTTCTGCTTTAACACTATGTGGTGCAGCGGTAATAATATGTTTACAGGATAAAATTTGTTTTACACACATGGTAATTGCCTGCTCCGGCACCTCTTCCAAAGCAGCAAACCATCCCTCGCCAACTTGTTGTTGCCGGCACCTTTGGTCCAAAGTTACTATTTTATAGGCCGCTGTGGTTTCAAAATCAGCAGGGGGATCATTAAAGGCAATATGTGCATTTTCGCCAATGCCAATTACTCCGATATCAATCGGTGATTTTAAAACTTCCTCGGTCAACGATTGAATATTGGCATTGATATCTCCTTCTCCACTGACAAAATGAGCAAATCGTAAGTTAACTTTGCTGACAAAGCGCTCTTTTAAATATCGGCGAAAACTTGCGGCATGGCTTTCTGGAAGATTCACATATTCGTCTAAATGAAACATTTCCACTTTCTCCCAGGCAATATTATAGGTTAACAATGACTCTAAGGTATCAAATTGTGATGACCCGGTAGATAAAAGCAAACGCGCATGTCCCTGCTGTGCTATGGTCTGATTAAGCAATCCAGCAATAGCGGCGGCAGCTCTCTGACCAAGCACTTTAGAATCAGGAGCAACATTGATATTGATATTCATAAAAACCTCCTTCATGTGTTTTGCATTTGTAAAATTACAAGATAATTTGCTTATATTGCCTATAGGAAAGCTAACTTTCCATATAGGAAAATACAGCAATTATTAAAATCAAGGTCTATTCACAAGCTAAAATGAATCGATACTATCTGGAAAATCCAAATAAAATATTTAACTTGGCATTCCCCAAGTCAGTTTTATTTTTTAAACCTGTCTTAAGAATAAAATATATTTTTTTCTTTGTCAAGAAAAAAATAGCAAAATCAATAATTAATTTAATTATTAAGATTAAAAATTATATATATTTTTGTATTGACACAAAAACATTTTTTATTTTATAATAATATTAAACATAGAAAACGTTTTCGAAAACATTATAACTTAGTTAATATATGGAGAAAAGATCATGACCGGATCAAAGAAGGTTACTTTGAAAGATATTGCAAATGCCAGTGGATATTCTCTGGTATCTGTTCATCGAGCAATGAATAACAAAGAAGGAGTCAGTAGCCAGGTAAAGCAAAGGATTTTAAAAGTTGCAGCCGAGCTCGGATATACAGCTAATTATGTAGCATCGGCATTAAAACGAAGACAAGTAAATGTGGCTGTGGTCCTTCCCGAATCAGAAAAATCCGGAAAATATTACTTTCGTTATATATGGAAAGGCTGTGAAGCAGCAATTGAGGAAGTTGAAGGTTATAATATCAATACCATTCGCTATGTTTTTAGTGCCAGAAAAACCAAAGGCAGCCAGGAACAAATTGAAATTTTAAAAAATTTGTACCAAAATTGGGGTGAGAAACTGGACGGTCTCCTCACTACCCCTGATAGTGATAACCCACAAATCCAATGTCTTTTGAGTCAATTTTCCGGAAAGGGTGTATCAGTAGTTTTGATTGATAATGATTTTGAAAACTGTGGCCGACTTTGCTGTATTGCTCCCAATAACATTTATACCGGACGATTAGCTGCTGAATTGATGAATCTTGTTTTAAAAAAGAGCAAGGGCACGATTTTAGTAGCTCAGGGAGATGAACGTTCTTTATCTCATAAAATGAATGTAGAGGGTTTTAGCCAATACTTTAGCGAAGTCAATGCCAATATCAAAATAAAATGTGTCAAGGACTTTGATGATGCTGAAAAAAACAGAAAGGAGTTGCTGAAATGCTTACATGAAGATCACAGTATTATCGCCGCTTATACTGCCAGAGCAAGAATCACCATTCCTTTGTGTCAGGCGGTAATTGATTCAGGTAGGAAGGAGGATATTTTTACAGTCGGAAGTGATTTATTTCCGGAAAGTGCTCAAATGCTTAGAGATGGTATATTAAAAGCAATTGTTTATAAAAACCCTTATGAAAAAGGCTATCTTGGATATTTAACTTTATTTGAATATCTGATTAAAGGGAAAGCCCCAAAGGGCGATGCGATTAGCGTAAATATCTCAATTATTTTACAAAATAACATTCGTTTTTTTGAAGAATATATTTAAAGTTTTCACTAAAAATATAATCTCAAACAAAAAGGCTTAAATATTAAGAGGAAATGCAAATGAAAAAATAAGTGTTCAATGAAAGAAAATATTAAAATAAATAGGCGAAGCCTTATTAGGACTGGGAGCCATTGCAATTGTACTGGCCGGAACCTCACTATTTATTGGCTGTAGCATTGCTAAGATACCTGTAGAAAAAGTAATAAGAGGGTTTTTACCTTTTTATGTGGCTATGATTGTAATGCTTTTATTGCTGACTTTCATTCCGGAGCTTTCTTTGGGGCTCCCCAGGCTGCTGAATCTATTGTAGTGCCAGAGTGTTTTTGCCAGAACCCGCATTTTTTATTCCAATATAAAGACTCCTCCCTTCTCTCTAAAGCATAACATTAAAATGGGGCTGTTGCAAAATACAGAATTTACACAATATATTGTGATAAAACACAGAAATTTTATCCTATATCTTGTGTAAAAATCTTAAAATGCAACAGCCCCATTTCCTATTTATCCATTGCTCATCCAGCCATCAATTCCTCCAAAAATTCTTTGGCTGCCACCACATTCTGAGCATTGGTATCTTCTAAGGTGACATGAATATATGGCTTTTTTTGTTTGATAAAATTAACAATTCTGGTATAATCCATCATTCCGGTTTTGCATGCACAGGAAATAATTTCATTCCCTTCTACCCGATAATCCTTAATATGAATGACTGCAATATCATCTGCCAGTAAATTAATAAATTCGGCAAATATATGCTCCCGCTGCTGATGATTGTCCACACTTAAAAGATTGACCGGATCAAAGATAATCTGCAAATTAGAACTGTTGATCTCATCTAAAACCCGTCTGGCCGTTTTCGCATCATGGACAATATGCCTGTATACCGGCTCAATTGCCAAAATCACCCCAAATTTTTCAGCTATCCGCACTACTTGCTTCAAATTTTGAGTAAAGTAAGATAAAGCTTCTTCTGTATGGGTTTGTTCATCAAAGCTATACATTTCATTAGGGCAGCCCGTTTCCGTACCTACCACTCCCGCCTGAAGCAGACTGGCAAAGCGAATATGCGCCTGATAGGCAGAAATGATTTCTTTCATTGCGGCCGGATTGGGATTAGCCAAATTAAGATAACAGCCCAGCACCGCTACCTCCAAATTATGGCTGGCAAACATTTTTTTCAAATACAGAGCATAGCCAGGCGTCAATGAGCCAATTCCCTGATAATTTCCAACTTTACTAAGGGCCAGATGAGCACAGCTAAAACCATATGTCCGGGCCATCTCTAATTTTTCGGTCAACTCTCCGACAATATCATGCAATCGTATTCCTAAATTCATTGTACCTGCCCTATCCTTTCCATCCGCATTTCATTTTTACTGTTTAACACTTGAAAATTCTTTAAAGTCAAAACATCAATATTTTTAAAAACGGCATGGTTTTGCTTCATCTTCTCAATATTCAGCATCATCGCCGGATAATCGGGCTGCCCACTGGCACTCATTTCAATTAATACATTATCAAACATCACCTGCTGAATCGGGTTTTCCGGCAGACCATGTAAATAAGCAGCGCATACTCTGGTATCCCGACATGTAATATTTTTAAATTCCAGATAATGAATCCCTGGAGTACGCTCGTCTTTAGGCATAGCATCTTGATTTTGGACATAATCGCTTTTTCCGTCCGGATCACAAAAATAAAAGCAATTAGCTACAAAAGCTGTTTTGACACCAATCATTAAAATGTCCTCAAAATATATCTGGTCAATGATCGACTTACTGCCCCGACCTCTGCGGGTTTTGATCCGCAAGCCACGATCCGTATTTTCAAAAATACAGTGCCGCACATAAATATGATGGCAGCCGGCTGCAATTTCACTACCGATCGTCACTGCTCCATGTCCGTTTTTCATATAGCAATGCTCGATCCGAATATCAGATGTCGGCATATATTTCTTATTAGCCATAAAAATCTTACTGGATTTAATGGCAATGCAATCATCACCCAGGTCAAAGAATACTCCAAAAATATTCATATCTTTGCATGATTCCGGATCAATTCCATCAGTATTTGGTGAATCATGAGGATTTACAATCGTAATTCCCATAATATCAATTTTATGACTGCGATATGGATGAATCGTCCAGGATGGAGAGTTATAGATGGAAACTCCCATAATGTCTATGTTCCGGCATTCATTTAAAAAAATCATTCGCGGCCGGAATGGTTCCCGATATTTAATGCCAGGATCCCACCAGTCATTTATACTGGCATTGCCATTAATTTCTCCCTGCCCGTAAATTGTCACATTCTGTACATTAAGGCCAGTAATAAGACTGGCATAACAATTGAGCGGATTACCCTCCCAATTGCATAAATTATAAAAATCTTTTTCATCATAGCTCTCGGTATAGCCGGGAAGCACCGGAAAATTACGCCAATCATTGTCCGCCATTAAAACTGCACCAGCTTCAATTTCAAGATTGATGTCACTTTTTAAAAATAACGGACTTATCTTATAGATTCCCTTGCTGATCAAAACCCTGCCCTTTGGCGGACAAGCCAAAATAGCTGCCTGAATAAAACCAGTATCATTAGTACCACCATCTCCCCGGGCCATAAAATCCTTGACATCTAAAGTAATGCTCTCATATTGAGTTTGAAACCCAACTGCCGCCAACACTTTTTGCTCACATACCGCTTCCAGCTGATAGCTGGTTTCCGGCTTTAAGCCATCCAAATACACAATAACTTTGTCTGTTTCGGCAAGCAATTGATGATTAACATAATACTGAATCACTTGCTGATTTTGGTAAGCTGACTGACCAGCAAAAGATAAAACCACAAACCTGGCTCCTGTTTTTAAAATTTTTAGCATTAACCCTTAACTCCTCCAGCCGAAATTCCCTCAACAAAACTGTTTTGTGCCAAGAAAAAGACAATTAAGGAAGGAATAATAGAAATTAATGATACTGCCAACACCCTGTTCCAATCAAAGCCATTATCGGCATCCATAGCCAGTTTCACATATTGAGCAACCACCTTATGAGAAGGGGTTTTCACATATAACAGCGGCCCCATAAAGTCATTGCTGGACCACATAAATTGAAAGAGGGCCACCGATACCAAAGCCGGTTTAAGCATGGGCACGATTACCAGCAACAAAGTTTGAAAAACATTGGCCCCATCAATTTTTGCTGCCTCCTCTAACTCCTTGGGCACATTCCGCAAAAATTGAATCAACATAAATACAAAGTAAGTGTCCGTTGCAAACAATGACGGGATAACCAGCGGCAAGTAAAACTTGGAATCAATCCAGCCCAATTGATTAAATAAAACATATTGGGGAATATTTAAAACAACCTGTGGTAAAAATAAAGTTGAAATCATAATGGAAAACATTAAATTGCGTCCCTTAAATTTAAAGCGGCCAAAGCCATAAGCAGCAATCGTGCAGGAAACAACCGTAAAAATGACCTTGGAAATCACCACTTTATAGGTGTTGATCATTGCTCCGATCAGACCCAAATCACCACCAATCTTTTTAAATGCATTGGCATATCCGGTAAAAGTTACTTTTTGAGGAATTAAATTTAAGCTGGAGAAAATTTCACTGTTTTCTTTAAAGGTTGCACTCACCATCCACAGCAGGGGATATACCATAATAAATCCAACTACCGTCAACACCACATATCGAAGAACTGTTGAAATTTTTTGTCTTTTTTCACTCATCATAATTATCGCTCCTCATCACCATAATAGACCCAATATTTCTGAGTTGCAAAGGAAATAACAGTAAACACCAAAATAATTACAAACATCACCCAGGCAATGGCACTGCCCAGTCCCAGTTTATATTCCTGGAAAGCGTTATTATAAACCAGCAACGACATTAAAGTAGTCGAACGCATTGGTCCGCCCTGGGTAATAATATATGGGCCATTAAATTCCTGAAAGGCCTGAGCCAGCTGAGTAACAAAATTATAAAAAATAACCGGGGTGATCATGGGAATAGTAATTTGAAAAAACTGTCGCCACTTACCGGCACCGTCAATCGCGCCGGCTTCATATAGTTCTCCCGGAACTCCTTTTAAAGCTGCCAAAAAGATGACCATGGCACTGCCAAATTGCCACACTCTGAGTAAACTAATGATCCACAGAGAATACTTTGGGTCAGCCAGCCAATTGATAGCCTGTCCGTTAAAACTGGTAATAATAAAATTAATTACCCCATCGGTTCGGAATAATGCTTTCCATAAAACAGAAATGGCCACTGAGCCTCCCAGAATCGAAGGAATATAATATGCTGTCCGGAAGAAGTTAACTCCCCTCAGTTTGAAATTTAAAATATAGGCAATAAATAAAGCAGCAATTAATTTTAAAGGCACTGTGATAAAGGCATAGCGAAATGTCACACCAATTGCCTTTAAAATATTGGCATCCGTAAAAATTTTAATATAATTATCAATCCCGGTAGTGGTTACTCCCTTAAATAAATGAAAATCTGTAAAGCTGTAATATAAAGAAGCCAGCATCGGATAGGCTTTAAAAATCAAAAAGCCCGCCAGCCAAGGTAAAATAAATACCCAACCAATATTTTCTTTGATCGTCTTTTTTAAAGTCATGCTATTCATAAGACCTCCTTATATTTTTCCTCATCGCCGGCCATGATTCTTTGCGCCAAAGCCATCATATATGGCCCTACTCCCTTGGAATCATTGGCCACTCTTGGCTCAGACAGATAATATTCCACACTGCCATCGCGCTTTAAATTATCCTCTGGTCCCAAACCGGCAACTAAGCAAATATCCTTTAAGATGGTTTGACCATTTTCCTCAACCAGTTTTTGGGTAGTTAAACTGTCAAAAATTTCTTTTCCTCTGTCTAAATATTTTTCTTTTGATAAAATTTGCAGATTGCATGCTTTCAAAACAGCATATGCAATCATGGCCGTTCCTGAAGTCTCCAAATAGTTTCCGTCTGTTTTTCCCTGGTCAACCACCTGATAAAACAAATGACTGTCCGGATCCTGATACCGCAAAATATTATCCACGATTTCTTTTAATAAACTTCTGTACTCGTCATACTGCTCATAAATTTCTCTGCTCATGGCTGCCATGGTATCAACCAAGGCCATCATATACCAACCGATCGAGCGCAGCCAGAAATTTTTTGAGCAACCAGTCACTTTGTTTGCCCAAAAAATAGTCTTTGTTTCATCATAAGCATGGTAATACAAACCGGATGTTTGATCAAATAAATACTTTTTTACATTTCTGAATTGATTTAAAATATCCTGATATTGATTCATTTTATTAAATTTGGTTTCATATTCCATATAAAAGGGCTGAGCCATATACAAACCATCCAGCCAAATTTGATTGGGATAAAGCATTTTATGAAAAAAACTGCCTGACTTGGTGCGCGGATGGCTGCGCAGTTGATTCATTAAATTTTCAATTGCCAGTTTATATTTTTCATCACCTGTTTGTGCATATGCAAAAAACAGCACCTTTCCGGCATTGATATTATCGATATTGTATTCATCATTCCTGTAATTTTTGATTGTTCCATCAGCTGAAATAAAATCATTCAGATATTTAAAGATAAAATCCCGGTAACACTCATCTCCGGTCGCCTGATATAATTGATGGGCACCGATCAGCACACAGCCATCTTCATAATTCCAATTTTCTTTGTAATTCTGATAATTTCGCAAATAATTTTTAACAAAAGCCATCCTCATTCTCCTTAAAAGGATTTGAAGGCGACTATTGCCGCCTTTTCATCCTTAATTTTAATCCTTATTTTCCTAATGCTTCGTTGATCCCTTTGATTAAAACATCAGCTGCCTGCTCGACTGTATAGGTGTCGTAGCTTAAGTTTTCAAAAACTTCATAGTAAACTCCGGTTTTGGTGGTCTTTAAGGAAGCATCTTCAAACTTCGGATCCAATGGGAAAGACACCCAGTTTAAAACCTTGCTGTTTGCATCTGCTACTTTGGGATCCAATAACTTTTCATCGGACAATAATTTAAATGCTTTTTTCGATGCCGGCACACCTCTTTGGGTTTTTAAGATCTTAATTGCTTCTTCATCATTTAATAAGTAATCGATCAGCAAAGCTGCGGCTTCTTTGTTTTTACTGGTTTCAGTAATTGCCAGGCCCATGGAAACTTTAGCAAATCCGCCCTTATGTTCACCCATATCTTTAAAATAATCACCAACCACTAAGCCCTGATTGTCGTCCTGAGCCTTTTCCATCTTAGTAAAGGCTGAGTCCCATTCAAAGATTCCACCATAATGGCCATCAATCCAGCGCGGATTTTTATCAATTGACTCTGCACCATCTCCGGCAATTGTAGCAATGCTTGGCAAAACATGCTGATCTTCAAGCATATTGAAAAACTCTAAACCAGCCATAATTTCCTCTTTGCTGTATTGAAGAGTTTTATCTTTCACCCATGGTTTGCCATAAACTGACTCCAGATAATATACCATAAAGATAATCCGGTCATATTCTCCCATAATTAATGGATAATAATCATCACCTAATTTTTCTTTAAATACCGGACCAGCTTTCATCAATTCATCCAAAGTGGTTGGTACCGCTAATCCGGCCTTTTCAAACACTTTGTCATTCCAGAAAAAGATCCGGCCTGAGTTGGCTACAGGAATTGCCTGTAATTTTTCGGCAATCGTACAATCTTTTAAAGAAGATTCCGGAAATTGTGATAAATCAATAATCTCAGAATAATTATTCAAGTCTGCAAATATTTTTCCATCACCGGAATAATTATCCAGCCAGTTCCAGTTCACCTGTACCACATCGGCTGCTGTTCCTGAGAAAAAAGCCGTCGATTGGGCATCTTCCCATCCTGACCAGGCACCATACTCGGTTTCAACCTTAATATTCGGATACTTCTTTTGAAATGCTTCAACTGCAGCAATCGTTGCCTCATGTCTGGAGTCTCCGCCCCACCATGAAAATTTAATAGTTGCTTCCGCTGTTTTAGGGTCAACTTTCGTTTGCTCCGTCTGTTGCGTGTTAGAAGCCTTTTCCTGATCACCACTTGGGGTAACCGGTTTGGTGGCTGTACAGCCAGCTAAAATTAACAAAGCAAGCATGATTGATAATATTTTTTTCATTTTTTTCTCCTTTTTTTTGATTTGTATGTCTTTGAGCTACCTCATTAAAACCTAAAATACTATTTATCCCTCTAGTTGCGAATATATTCTATTGATCTACAAGATTCAATTAGATAAGCTGAACAATCGAAAACCTGAAACAACCTCTCTTTTCAGTAATATAATCCATATTGGGGTCTGATCTCAAATAATTTTATGTAAGTACTTACATATACACTATAAATCGAATCCGCAATTTTGTCAAGTTAATTTTTAAACGCAAAAAAAATTCAAATTGTTTAACACCAGATGATTTTTCCGGAATCCAGCTTTTATCTTGTGTTCTCAGATAGTATGACTTAAAATTAAAATTTATTGGAACATTTCCTCTGTCACAACAAATGCTGCACATTTGCTGCACTTTGTTCTCTCCTTCTGATGGTGAATCGCCGCAAAATGCAAATGCCCGCTTCGCGGTCGCTTCCATTTATGCTTGTGCACTTCAAATTTCGGTTTATTCTTTACTGGAATTGTCTTGAAAATAATTTCAGCAAAAGAATTCATAAAAATAGTTGATTCTTTCACAATTATCTTATATAATAAAGCATATATTTGTTAGCACTTACATGAATGATAGAGGAATCCATTATGAACATTTATGATATTTCCAAAAAATCCAATGTTTCCATTGCTACTGTCTCCAGGGTAATTAACGGCTCACAAAATGTTTCGGCTGCAACTCGTAAGAAAGTATTGAAGGTAATTGAGGAGTCCGGCTACAAACCCAATGCCTTTGCCAGGGGATTGGGTCTGGATTCGATGAAGACCATCGGTATTTTATGTGTCAATATCGAAGATTATTATTTTTCTGAGGCAATTTATCATGTAGTCAAATCCATTCACAGAAATGGCTATGATTCGATCTTGATCTTTACCGGTGATTCTTTGGAGAGCAAATCCAAAAATATGGAGTCCCTCCTGTCAAAACGAGTTGATGGTATTGTTTTGCTTGGTTCTTCCTATGTAGAAAGTGATGATAAAGACAATGATTATATTCGAAATGCCGCTAAGCAAGTTCCGATTGTGATGATGAACGGCTATGTGGATGGTGAGAATATCTTTTGTTGTCTCTCTGATGATTATCAGGCTATGTATGATGTCACTTCAGCTTTAATTGAGAAGCAACAAAGCAATTTGATTTATTTATACCGGAATTTAAATTATTCTGCCCGGCAAAAACAAAAAGGATTTGAAGATGCCCTTTTGGCTCATCAGCAGGAAGTCCGCAATTATATTCAAATTCCATCCGGCAATGTATATGATGTCAAAAAAGCACTGGAGGAGCTGCAAGCCAAAGGCATCCCTGTCGGTGCCATCCTTTGTGCTGATGATGAAATTGCGGTTGGTGCATTAAAGTATGCAGTCACCCATAATTTAAAAGTACCTGAAGATATCAGTATTATTGGTTATAATAATTCCAAACTGTCGATTTGTACCAATCCTGAAATTACTTCCATCGACCCAAATATTATTGATTTATCCTCACTCAGTGTTAAAATGCTGATGGATTCGATTAATGGTGATATTACCCCCAAAAAGAGCTTAATTTCCGCTAAATTGATCAAACGGGGAACCACTCATTAAAACTTTTGACAAAAAAATACTGACCACCTAATCAGAGCCGCCCTCTGACTTTGTGATCAGTATTTTTTATCCTCTATTCCATCCAGGACATATCGCTTGGATTTTTTTGAAATTTTTGCAATTTCTGCAAAGATTTTTCTTCAATATAATTTTCTGCCACCGCCACCTCAACCAATTCCTCATAATTGCTCAGGGCATAATATTTAACACCGGCATCTGCAAATGCCTTTTTGGCTTTATCTAAATTATAAGTAAAGATCGCTACCAATCCCAGGACTTCACAGCCGGCTTCTTTCGCTGCTTCTACTGCCTGCAGTGAAGATCCGCCGGTGGAAATCAAGTCCTCAACTACTACCACTTTCATGCCCGGATAATAATGACCCTCTATTTGATTGCCTTTTCCATGGTCTTTCGCTTTTCCCCGAATATACCCGGTTGCCAGTCCCATTTCCCAGGCACAAATAGAAGCATGGGGAATGCCGGCAGTGGCCGTTCCCATCAAAGATTCACAATCCGGAAACTGTTCTTTAATTACCCGGATCATTTCCTGAATAACGGTTGCTCTCGCCTGCGGATAAGATAAGACCAAACGATTATCACAATAAATCGGCGATTTAATGCCTGATGCCCATGTAAACGGAGCCTCCGGCGACAAACTGACAGCTTTGATTTTAAGTAAATTTTTGGCGATTTCTTTCATGGCTATTCTCCTAAAAAGTCTTTACTGATTTGATGATAAGCTGCAACCGGATCAATTGCTTTGGTAATTGGCCGACCGACTACAATATAATCTGAACCGATTTCTCTGGCCATTTGCGGTGTAACCACTCTGGCCTGATCACCAATTTCTCCATCAGCCGGACGAATCCCCGGAGTAACAGTAATAAAGTCCTCACCCAATTTGTCTTTAATCCTTCTGACTTCCAGGGCTGAACATACCACTCCATTCAGTCCACTGTTTTTTGCATTTTCAGCATATGCTAAAACTGTGTCCTCCATTGGGATGTCAATCAACAATTCTGCTTTGAGCATTTGCTGATCGGTTGAAGTTAACTGAGTAACAGCAATCAGCAGCGGCTTATCCGGTATCTGACTGTTTTTTATCTCTTCTGCCGCTGCCCGCATCATTTTACTGCCACCGCCGGCATGTAAATTCATAATATCTGCTCCCAGTTCCAAACAAGATCTGGTTGCTCCGGCTACGGTATTGGGAATATCATGAAACTTTAAATCCAAAAACACTTTATGTCCCTGTTTCTTAATCTCATCAACAATTGACGGTCCGGCTGCATAAAATAGTTCCATTCCTATTTTTACAAAAATCGGTTTATCAAATTTTCTGGTAAATTCAATTGCCGTCTGCGCATTTGAAAAATCCAGTGCTACAATCACTGCTTTTGCATTTTTTTGATTCATTCTTATTCCTTTCTTTGCCTGGTTCATTTTTATGCTTGCGTTTCTGCCCAAAATACCCATTCAGGCAAAAACAACTTTTCTCATTTACAGCCTTTACAAGTTTTAAAGTCTTTGTTCCAACTTTTCTTTTAAGTCTTCAAAACCTTTTTTGCCAAGTAAAGCAAACATATTTTTCTTATAAGCTTCTACACCCGGTTGATCAAATGGATTAACTCCCAGTAAATAGCCGCTGATAGCACAAGCGCGCTCAAAGAAATAAATTAATTGTCCCAAATGGAAAGCATCCAGTTTATCAACATGAATCAATAAATTGGGAGTTCCGCCATCCACATGAGCCAGCAGTGTTCCCTGAAATGCCTTTTCATTCACAAAGTTAAAGCCTTTGCCGCTCAAATAGTTAAGTCCGTCCAGATCCTGCTCATCTTCGGTAATTACAGTATCCACATCACTGTCTTTTAAATGAATAACGGTTTCAAAAATATCTCTGCGTCCTTCCTGAATATATTGTCCCATCGAATGCAGATCTGTTGAAAAATGTACAGCTGCCGGGAAAATCCCCTTATGGTCTTTGCCCTCAGACTCACCATAGAGTTGTTTCCACCATTCAGCAAAGAAAAATAAGACTGGTTCATAATCTACTAAAATTTCAGTAGTTTTGCCTTTATTATACAAAATATTACGAACTGCGGCGTATTGATAACACATATTTTCCGCCAAATCAGGGTGAGCATATTCCTTCTGTCCGGCTCTGGCTCCCTCCATCAACTCCTCAATATCAACTCCGCTGACTGCAATCGGCAATAATCCCACTGCTGTCAGAACAGAATATCTACCGCCAATATCATCGGCAATCACAAAGGTTTCATATCCTTCTTTATCAGCTAACTGACGAAGTGCACCCCTGGCTTTATCCGTAGTTGCAAAAATACGGGTGGCTGCTTCTGCCTTGCCGTACTTTTCTTCCAGCCATTTTTTCAATACCCGAAAGGCAATTGCCGGCTCAGTAGTGGTACCGGATTTGGAAATTACATTTAAGCAAACTTCCTTTCCTTCTAAAAAATCAAGCAATTGCTTTAAATATGTCCCGCTGATATTATTGCCGGCATATACAATTTGTGGTGCTTTTCTGTTTTCTTTGCTTTCTAAATTATAAAAATAATTATTTAATGCATCAATCACCGCTTTCGCTCCAAGATACGAACCACCGATGCCGATAACCACCAGAACATCTGCTTTGTCCCGGATTCTCTCAGCGGCTTTCTTAATCCGCGCAAATTCTTCTTTATCATAATTCGTCGGCAAATCAACCCAGCCTAAAAAATCATTTCCTGCTCCACTTTTTTCTGTTAATTGATTATGGGCGGCCTGAGTCAATGCTTTCATCTTACTTAATTCACTTGCACAAACTCCACTTTTGGAATAGTCAAAATTAATTGCCATAATTTCCTCCTACTATTTGATTTAGGTGTAAATCAAATTCAGTAACTGAATGATCCGTTTACACATGATTAAACATTGTTAAAATACACTTCTTCCTTGTTATCGGTTAAAGTTTAAAAAAAATAATATTATGAGCAGGCGGATAAGCCGAGTTCTGTCATGAACGATCATCTGTCTGGCTTTACCGTCACCGGTAAAATCTAGCGACCTACCTAAACCTGGCGGGCCACCTAAGGTTTGTTTGGTCTTGCTCCGAGTGGGGTTTACATATGCCCTCACCGTTACCGGAGAGGCGGTGAGCTCTTACCTCACCTTTCCATCCTTACCACGCTTTTTCAGCGGGCGGTTTATTTCTGTTGCACTTTCCTTAGAGTCGCCTCCACCGGGTATTACCCGGCACCCTTGCCCTATGGAGCTCGGACTTTCCTCACCGAAAATCGGTGCGATCGTTTTTACCTACTCAATCTTTTAAAGAATTAATTCTAAACTCTCAAAAGTAAATGCTCTTTACTTCTTATATATTTTAACCTTTTTCCCTTTATTTCACAAGCTTTTTCCCTTTATTTTTTTTAAAATACTTTGGTTTCTTCTTAGGCAGCGGATTAACTTGAGGTACAGCCATTTTAGTTTTTGGTTTGACAGCCTTTTTCGCCGGTTTTATCGCTTCTGCTTTAGCTGAAACTGCTTTTGGCAGTGGCTGTGCTTTGCCTTTTTGGGGCTTATTTATGACTGGCTGCGGATTCTCCTTTTTCACAGATTGTTTTTTGATATTTGGAGTTTTTAAATGGATGTTCTTATTTTGCTTTTTGATATTTTTAATTTTGGGAATCAGCTCTTCCGCTTTTTTTATTGGTGGATTTGATACCAGTTTTTTGGGCCCTTCTTTTTTAGGTAACTGTGGCTTTGGCTGTGGTTTTTTCGCCATTGATCTATTGGTTTTTGAATTCTGCTTACCTACCTTTTTAGCTGTTCTGCCTGTTTTCTCCTGATTTTTGGTTTGGTTAATTTTCTCTTTTGGATTTTCTTTATTTCCTGTATTTACCGATTTTTCCTGCTTATTTGTTTTGGCTTTAGTATTTGCTTGATTTTCTTTTTTTCGCTGTTGATTGAAATTATTAGTTTTGCCGTTTCCCGATTTCTCAGTTTTATCCACTTGTTGACTCAAGTCAGCTTTACTTTCTGCTTTCTCCTCAACCCTCAAAAACGATGGTTCACTTTTTTTATCCATCACCGGCAAATACTTATCTTTTTGCAAACTGCCTGGTTGTTCTTGACTTTGCTTTTTTTCAAATGTTTTACCTAATGGCTTTCGTTTTTTAGGAGAAGTTTTTACCTTAACCTTGGTTTTCTCTGTTACTGAATCAGCCTTTTTCAGTAAAATCGTCTTTTTATGGCTAATATTTTTGGGCTCGACCACTTGAACTGTTTGCGACAAGACTGTAGTTTTTTCTTCAACCGCCCCATCATAGGAATATTTATTAACCACCTTCTTTTTCCATTTTTGACAGGCTATCATCCAAATTTTAGTAATCAGAAAGATACCCGCTAATAAGGCAATTTCCCTTTGCAAATAAAAGACAATTGAATTTTTGCCATGATAAAAATAGTATAATCCCATAATGCCTATGGTAAAGAGCAGTGTGGCAAAAATGACAAAACCTCTTGCACCATCGATTTTACTTATATAAATAGTCAAAAACGCTATTCCGGCAATGATGCCCAGCCCCAGAAACCAGATCTGATTTCCCTGAAAGCCTAAAGTCAGAAGCTGTAATACTAACAGTGCTTCCAGTAAAAAGCACCAGCCCACATGATTGTACTTATTAGTATAAATAACAGATCCTTTCAGCAGCAGCGTAGACATAAAAATCCACAATAAAGCTGATAGCGGAACCCTTAAAATGACCGGAATCCACATGGCAATCATCAGCAAAACACTGAGAACATCGACTCCATATGCTTTAAATAGCTGGTCCCATTTCTTGGGAAAATAAATTCTTTTAAAAGCCAAAAAACCACCCTGTGAATTTTCAACCAGAAAAATAGCTGCTATCAAAAAGGGAATACTTATTAATTCCAAAGAGAAATTGAAATGCGAATGATTATAATTAAAAACATTAAATTCCAAAACAATTGCCGAAGCAATCATATTTCCCAAAATCATTCGTCCATTTTCCGGATAAAAATAATTGGTAAAATTAGGAGATTTTTTACGCAGGGAAATTGCTGCCTGCTCATGATTGATCAATTGGGCACTCAAAAGAAACACTGCAATCCAGGGTAGATAAGGAATCTGCTCAATATTTTCAAATATTTTCAAACGAAACACCACAAACAGGAAAAGGGAAAGTGTTGCTGTCCAAAGCAAAACTTGAGTTTGTTCTTTTTCCTGTTTCATCTTAATCTATGCCCCCCAACTTATTAAATGGCCAAAAACGAATCCAAACTTTCCCTTCAATTTGTTCTGCCTTAATACAGCCAAAATCACGACTGTCAAGACTCATTCCCCGATTATCCCCCATCACGAAATATTGCTCAGCTGGTATAATCATTGGATAAACATTCGATTTTTCATAAGTCGGCTGATGAATATAAGCTTCTATATACTCTTTGTCATTGACATAAACCTTGCCATCATGAATATCAACCTTATCTCCCGGTACGCCAATCACTCGTTTTACCAATCGAAAATGACCCTCTTTACGGGTAATTTTGGCAAACATATCCTCATATAAACGAATAAATCTGGCTCCGATAGAAGTATCAACGGATAACTCCTTAATAAATACTACAATGTCGCCACGCTGCGGCTCTCCAAAAGTATAACTTAATTTTTCAACTACCAGCTGATCACCGGCAATCAAAGTAGTTTCCATCGAACTTTGTCGCACCTGTGACAAAGTAAAAACAAAAACATTCAATAAATTTGTAATCAATAATGCAATGAAAACAACTTTAACAAAATCCCAAATCTCTTTTTTCCAATTGGACTTTTTTTCATCTTCATTGTTTTCTGTAAGGGAATTGGTTTCAGCAGTCATCTCTGATTTTTCCTTTTTCTGCAAAAAATCATCCTGCTTTTTTTCATTTTCCATTTTACACCTCTTTTCTTTCAGATTTCATATCCTTTGAAATCATACCATTTTCGGTTCTGGCCTCAGCTTTAATCGCGGATGCTCTTTATACATAGCCATACCGACGAAATGGTCCGCTCTGCATTTGTAACTCTGTGTCAAATAATCAGCATCGCATCACCAAAGCTGAAAAAGCGATATTTTTCTTTCACCGCCTCCGCATATGCCGATAAGACAAACTCCCGACCGGCAAAGGCACTAACCAGCATAATTAAAGTTGACTTCGGCAAATGGAAATTGGTTATTAAACCATCCAATACTTTAAATTGATAACCGGGATAAATAAAAATATCAGTCCATTTTGAGCTTTCTTCAAGCCATCCATTTGCATCCGCCAATGATTCCAGAGTACGACAAGCTGTTGTGCCGACGGCAATTATTTTGCCGCCTGCGCGCTTAGTCTGATTAATAATATCTGCATCAGCCTGCTTAATCCAACAATATTCTGCATGCATGTGATGCTGCAAAATATCTTCCACTTTCACCGGCCGAAAAGTACCAAGCCCAACGTGAAGAGTAACAAAAGCAATGCGAACTCCTTTTTTTCGTATTTCTGCCAGTAATTCTCTGGTAAAATGCAGGCCAGCTGTAGGAGCAGCCGAAGAACCATTGTGTTTGGAATAAACTGTTTGATACCGCTCTTTGTCTTCCAGCCGTTCATGAATATATGGCGGCAGGGGCATACTTCCCAGTTCATCCAGGATTTCCTCAAAAATACCGGTAAACTCAAATTCAATCAGGCGATTGCCATTCTCCAAAATATCAATAATGGTACCGGTCAATATATCTCCGCCAAAGCTCAGGACTGCACCGATTTTCGCTTTTTTTCCCGGTTTGGTCAAGATTTCCCATTGCTTATCGGTTTTCCGGGTCAAAAGCAAAATTTCGACTGCTGCTCCTTTTGCTTTTACTTCTCCAATCAAACGGGCCGGAATCACCCGGCTGTCGTTTAAGACCAAACAATCCCCCGGCTGAAGATAATCAAGAATATCGGTAAAGCAATGATGCGATACCGATGCATTCTCCCGGCTTAATACCAAAAGTCGTGAATCCGAGCGAACTGTAAGTGGCGTTTGGGCAATTAATTCTTCCGGCAGGAAGAAATCATAATCATCAGTTCTTCCTGCCAACTTATTTCTGTCCGTCATTTCTTAGTCTCTCAATCTAATACCAAAGGTAGTATCCAGTTTTCGCAAAATCCGATCCAGCACCTGATTAATTTCATTTTCTGTCAAGGTGTGATCCTTGGCTCTTAATTTCAAGGCATATGCCATTGATTTATAGCCTTTTTCAATTTGCTCACCCTGATATAAGTCAAATAATTCAGCCTTTTCCAATAACTTACCGGATTCTTCAGCAAACACCCCTTCAATTTCACCAGCCAAAACATCCTCTTTAACCAGTAAAGCCAAATCACGGCTGACTGCCGGATACTTTGGAATCGGCTCGTATTTTTTGCTCAGGTTAATATGATCAACCACTGCATCCAGATCCAACATTAAGACATATGGTTTCGCTCCAATTTCATAATTATCAGCCACTAATGGATGAATTTCCCCCAAATAGCCAACTCTTTTGTCTGCACAAATAATATCAGCCTGACGATTAGGATGGAAAAAGCTATGTGCAGATGGCTGATAACTAAAAGTTTCGCCCAATGCAATGGCTAAGGTTTCAGCCATTCCTTTCATATCAAAGAAATCTTTTTTTCCATAATGTCCCACTACCAGACAATTTTTTTCAGTCGGCATTTCCGCATTTTTATCACTATTATCAACCGGGAGTGCTGTTGGCAAATATACCCGGCCAATTTCAAATAAAGTAACATCGGAATTACGCCGATTATAATTTGTGGACAGCGATGTTAAGATCCCATTTAACATTGATGTTCGCATCATACTAAAATCTTCACCCAGCGGATTTAAAATCACCATTGCCCGACGATAGGGATGATCTTGCGGCAAACGCAATTTCTCAAATACCTTTGGACTTTCAAAAGAATATTCAACAGCTTCGTTGGCGCCAAGAGCCAGTAAAGTGCTGATCACCATATCTTCCGCTTTTTGAGAAATGGTCTTATGCCCAACCGTTGGATTCTTACTGCTGATCGTGGTCGGAATCTCATTATAGCCATAGATTCGGGCCACTTCTTCCGCTAAATCAGCCATTCCTTCAATATCGGCCCGATAAGTCGGAATAATAACTGTCTTTGACTCCATATCCACTTGGAAAGTCAAACGCCTGAAAATATCCGTCATTTCTTGTTCGCTTAATTCTGTACCCAAAATCTGATTAATTGCCGCCACATCATAAGACAGCTTTCTTTCAGTGCGTGGATTTGGATAAATGTCAATTTGGCCTTCCACAATTTGACCGGCATTTAATTCATCAATTAAAGCGCAAGCCCGGTGCATGGCAAATTCAACCAAATTCGGATCCAAATGCTTTTCAAAACGTGATGATGAATCCGAACGCAAGCCTAGTTTTTTACTGGTATGCCGAATATTAGTGCCATTAAAATTAGCTGCTTCAAATAAAATGGTAGTCGTTTCAGCAGTGATCTTTGAGTCTTCACCACCCATCACACCGGCAATACCGGTTGCCCGGTTTTTATCGGCAATTACCAACATGCTTTCATCCAATACTCTTTCCGTTTCATCTAAAGTTTTCATCACCTCACCGGCTTTGGCCCGACGCACAATAATTTCGGCACCGCCCACTTTTTCAAGGTCAAAAGCATGCATCGGCTGTCCGGTTTCCAGCATAACAAAGTTGGTAATATCGACAATATTATTGATCGGACGAAGTCCGGCCGAGCGAATTTTTTCCTGAAACCATTTCGGTGATGGCTCCACCTTAACATTTTTGACAATCTTACCCAAATAACGATAGCATAAATCATCCGCCTCAACCGATATCTTAACCATTTCCTGAATATTACCGCTGACCTCTTTAAAACCAATATTGGGCATTTTCAGCTCCCGGTCAAAAGTAGCAGCTACTTCTCTGGCAACTCCCAAAACCGAAAAGCAGTCTGCCCGGTTAGAAGTGATTTCATATTCGACAACGGTATCATCCAGGCCAAACAGTGGCTTCACATCATCACCTAAAGAATAACCCTTGGTCTTAAGCTCCTCTTTGTCAAACAAATAAATACCATTTTCCGGTGCTTCCGGAAAATCTTCCCGGCTTAATCCCAATTCTTCTACCGAGCACATCATACCATTTGATTCCACACCCCGGAGTTTGCCTTTTTTAATTTTTAAATCCCCGGCCAATGAAGCTCCATGCAATGCCACCGGAATATAGTCACCAACCGATACATTTTTGGCCCCAGTTACCACTTGAATCGTTTCTGAACCAACATTGACCTGAGTCACCACCAGCCGCTCAGCATCAGGATGAGCCTCAATTGACAAAATCTCACCCAAGACAACCAATTCAATATCTTTACCGGAGGTTTCCGCCCGTTCTACTTTCGTGCCGGACATGGTCATCGCGTCACAAAATACATCCATATCTTGTGGTGCTAAAACATACTCCGATAACCATTTCATTGAAATATTCATTCCTAACCTCCTAAAATTGTTCTAAAAAGCGTTTGTCATTTTCATAGAATAACCGAATATCATTAATTCCATAGCGCAACATAGTGATTCTTTCCAGTCCCATGCCAAAGGCAAATCCACTGTATTCCTTAGGATCAATGCCGCTCATCTTCAGGACATTGGGATGCACCATACCGCAGCCTAAGATCTCGATCCAGCCGGTGCCTTTACAGACCTTACATTCATGGTCATGTCCACCGCAAATCACACAAGACACATCAACCTCTGCACTTGGCTCAGTAAATGGGAAAAAGTGCGGCCGGAATTTGACCTGAACATCGTCACCATAGAGATTCTTAACAAAAACCTCGAGCGCTCCTTTTAAATCACCCATGGTTACATTTTTATCAATCACTAAGCCTTCAATTTGATGGAAAATTGGAGAATGAGTGGCATCCACTTCATCAGAGCGGTATACCCGACCAGGGGCAATGATCCGGATGGGTGGAGTATTCTTTTCCATGACTCTGACCTGGACCGGTGAAGTAGCTGTCCGCAGCATTAAATCAGGATTAAAATATAAAGTATCCTGCTCATCTTTGGCTGGATGTTCTTCCGGAATATTTAAAGCATCAAAATTATAATAAGAATTTTCAATTTCCGGCCCTTCAGCAATCGAATATCCCATACCAATAAAAATATTTTTAATATCTTCCAGCACTGTCTTCATTGGATGACGATGCCCCAATTCCGGCATTCTGGCCGGTAAGGTGACATCAATTTTTTCTGCTGCCAGTTGTAAATTCAAGGCTTTGTCCGCTAACTCTTTTTTCTTGTTTTCCAGCATTTCTTCCATGCTTTGGCGAACTTCATTGACTAATTGTCCGATAATCGGTCGCTCCTCATTGGATAAATCTTTCATGCCTTTTAAAATTGCTGTCAATTCGCCTTTTTTGCCTAAAAGCTCGACCCGGATATTATCTAAAATTTTTAAATCCGTAGCTTCCTTAATGCCGGTTAAGGCCTTCTGCCGAATCGCTTCCAATTGTTCTCTCATTTTTTTATCCTTTCTGCTTTGTTTCTGTCCCACCAAACCATCTTGTCAGCAGGATACCATACGCTCTGACTTTACTATCTGTTCATCTCTTGAAAAAGTCTCTGCTATTTTTTCCGTTCTTTATTTTTCCAATTCTCGCATGATATATTCACCATATGCCTGATTGGTTACACCGTCAGCCCGGCCGGTCAAGCGATAATCCGGATGATTCGCCACCTTTTCCAAAGCCTGGTAAATTGCTGCTGCCTTTTGCGGATAACCAATATGAGCCAGCAACATGGCCGCTGCCCGAATCATTGATGACGGATCGGCATAAATTTCTCTGCCCTCAGCTACCATTCTCGGAGCCGAACCATGAATTGCTTCAAACATGGCATAGCGGCTGCCGATATTAGCTGAACCGGCCGTTCCAACTCCACCTTGAAATTCAGCAGCCTCATCCGTTAAGATATCCCCATATAAATTGGGCAGGATAAAGACCTGAAAATCGGTCCGCCGTTTTTTATCGATTAACTTGGCAGTCATAATATCAATATACCAATCATCAAAGGTAATTTCCGGATATTCTTTAGCCACTTCCTTACAAATCACCAGAAACTTTCCATCTGTTGTCTTAATGACATTTGCCTTGGTTACGGCTGTCACCCGGGTCTTTCCATTTTTACGGGCAAATTCAAAGGCAGCTCTGGCAATCCGCTCTGCTCCCTGACTGGTGATTACTTTAAAATCAAAAGCTAAGTCTGCTGTCACCTCAATACCTTTACTTCCCAATACATATGCCCCTTCCGTATTTTCTCTGAAAAAAGTCCAGTCAATGCCCTCGTCCGGCACCTGTACCGGACGAACATTGGCAAATAAATCCAGTTCCTTACGCATGGCCACATTCGCTGACTCAATATTCGGGTATTCATCTCCTGCTCTTGGTGTAGTCGTTGGCCCTTTTAGTAAAACATGACATTGCCTGATTTCTGTTAATACCTCTTCAGGAATGGCTGCACCTGCTTTCGCTCTGTTTTCAATGGTCAGTCCATCAATTTTCCGAATTTCAACTTTACCCGAAGCCAACTCGTCTTTTAAGCTATATTCCATAATCCGGCAAGCAACTTCGGTAATGACCGGACCAATGCCATCTCCACCCAGTACACCAATGACAATCGGCGACAATTCGGCATAACTTACCGGGTCAGATGCTGCTTTCATCCGCTCCACCCGTGCTAATTGTTCTTTGACCAATGTTTCAAAATGCCTGACATAATCCATAATTATCTCCTTAAAGAATCCCAGGAAACTACGTTTCCTGAGATCCGAAGCAGTTTTGTTAATATTACCGCAAACCATTATCCGGCTACTGATAAGTAAAAGCAAACGAATCTGCCGACCTATTCTTTAATTACTAAATTCACGATTTTACCCGGGACATAAATTTCTTTCACCAATGTAACCCCCTCCAAGCGAGCTGCTACCTCCGCCTTAGCTGTTTCTAAAACAAACTCTTTGGCCGAATCTGCCGGTACCGAAATCATCCCCCGCATCTTGCCGTTAATTTGAATCGGAATATTTAAACTATCCTCTTTCATCAATTCCTTATCGTATTCCGGCCATTTATTTTCAAAAACTGAAACCGTATGCCCCATTTGTTCCCATAATTCCTCAGCAATATGAGGTGCTAATGGTGCCAATAAAATCAACATGGTTTCCATAGTCTTTTGATCGAGTGCTTCTTTTTTGGCATAATCCGTTAATTTATTGGTATATTCCATAAAGCTGCTGACAATGGTATTCATCCGGAAAGTATTTAAGCGCTCTGTAATCTCATAAATCAGCTGATGCCGGAGTTTTAAACTCTCTTTGGTCTCCTGACCATTTTTACCGATATTTTCAGTAATCAAATTCCAAAACTTATTCAAAAATCTATATACACCATCGATTCCCTTATCATCCCACTCAGCATCAAGTTCCGGCGGGCCAACGAATAATTCATACATGCGCAGGGAATCCGAACCATAATTTTCCACTAGCTCATCCGGAGACACCACATTGCCTTTGGATTTACTCATTTTGGCTCCATTTTTACCAATCATGCCCTGATTAAATAAACGGGTAAATGGTTCTTCAAAGCTGACTGCGCCGATATCAAATAAGAATTTGGTATAAAAACGGGAATACAGTAAATGTAATACCGCATGCTCAATTCCGCCGACATACATATCAACCGGCAGCCATTTTTTCAGAATTTCCGGGTCAGCCAAAGCCTGATCATTTCCGGCATCCGGATAACGCAGGAAATACCAGGAAGAACCTGCCCATTGTGGCATGGTATTGGTTTCGCGTTTCCCATGACCGCCGCACTTCGGACAAGTAGTGTTTACCCAATCATCAATTGCTGCCAGTGGCGATTCTCCGGTTCCGGTCGGTTCATAAGATTTGACATCCGGTAGTCTGACCGGTAACTCTTCAACCGGCACTGCCACTGGTCCGCATTTTGGGCAATGAACAATGGGAATCGGCTCTCCCCAATAACGCTGGCGGGAAAATACCCAGTCTCTTAATTTAAAGTTGACGGTCTTTTGGCCAATTTTTTGAGTTTCCACATAATCTGAGATCACCTCTTTGGCTTTTTCTGAATCCATCCCATTAAACTGACCGGAATTAACCATGATACCAGCTTCAGTATAGGCTTCGGTCAATTCTGAAACTTCCCCGTCTTTAGCAATTACCTGTTTTATCGGTAATCCAAATTTGGTCGCAAATTCAAAATCTCTTTCATCATGTGCCGGCACACACATAATCGCGCCAGTACCATAATCAATTAAAACATAATCCGACAGCCAAATTGGCATTTTTTCTCCACTAAATGGATTAAGCACATAACTGCCGGTGAATACACCGGTTTTTTCCTTGCTTTGCATCCGGTCAACCGAAGAACGCATTGAGGTATCAAAAATATATTTTTCAACCTCTGCCTTATACTGATCAGTCGCCAGCTCCAAAGCTAATGTATGCTCTGGTGCCAATACCATAAAGGTTGCTCCATAAAGAGTATCCGGCCGGGTTGTAAAGACACGTATGCTTTGCTCCCTGCCATCAACTTTAAAGTCTACTTCTGCTCCAAAGCTTTTGCCAATCCAGTCAGCCTGCATCTTTTTCACTTTTTCCGGCCAATCCAGTTTTTCCAAATCATTTAATAACCGGTCCGCATAGGCTGTAATTTTCAGCATCCACTGTCTTAAATTTTTCTTGGTCACTTCGGTGCCGCAACGTTCGCAGCCTCCATCTTTAACTTCCTCATTAGCCAGTCCGGTTTTACAAGATGGACACCAGTTGATCGGCATTTCTTTCTCATAGGCAAGCCCGGCTTCAAACATCTTTACAAAAATCCACTGTGTCCACCGATAATAGTCGGGGTCAGTAGTATTGACTTCATTATCCCAATTATAAATCGCACTGATATCGCGCAACTGCTTTTTAAAGTTGCGAATATTTTCTGCTGTACAAACAGCCGGATGTTCCCCTTTTTGAATGGCATAATTTTCCGCCGGCAGGCCAAAAGCATCCCATCCCATTGGATGCAGTACATGATAGCCTTGCAGCACTTTATAGCGGCTCCACACATCACTTAAAACATAGCCCCGCCAATGTCCGACATGCAGCCCGCTACCTGATGGATACGGAAACATATCCAGACAATAGTACTTTGGTTTATCCTCTGCAGGTTGATTAATTGGTTTTTCTTCCCAATGCTTTCTCCATTTTGGTTCAATAATTCGATGTTCGTATTTCATAATTTGCCCCTTTTCTCTTTTCCATATATTGCCATTCTTTCCTGGAATGGACTTTTTCTTATTGTATAACCCAACTTTCCCACAGTGCTTTTTTAATTACCGGTTCCCGGTGATACCGGCGCATCATTATTTTCCTTTTTTTCACTAACTTCAGGATCATCTGACGGCTCCGGTTTTTCTCCATTTTCAGGATTGACCATATTGCCAAAACTGCTTGAGCTTTCAATTCCCGGATCATCTTCAGAAGTTCCGACATCCAGTGGATTACCCCCAATAAATGCAGTTTTATCTGTGATCATTTGATAGCTTTCTAAAATATAATGGTCTTCCGTCCAATGATATCTGGCTCTGACTTGATGATCAATTTCCCCGGCTTCCGTATTGTTTCCGCTAAGTACCGCCAAATAAACATCCGGTGAGGTTTCCATCACCAGGATAATATCCAGTCTGGTCGGCCATTCTCTGGCACTAGCCTGAATCACATAATGATCCTGCTCGAACAAAATACCATGTTTACTGATGGAATGATGCTCTTTAACTTTATGATCAAAGAAGCGCATAACCACTTCTTCCAACATTTTTTGGGGAATATAAAGCCGAAAGGTATCGGTGTCAAAACGCAGACCCTGATGTTCAAGCTGCATAATATAAGAAGCAGCAAAACTAATCATTGCATCTTCAGAAATCTCTCCGGTTTCATTATTAATATTTTCGTCAAAAATATTATTATAATAAAAATATTCCAGCCAGGATCGCATTTTTTTTATTTTGGAAATATCTTTTACTTCTGTTGGCACAAATGCCTGATTAATGGCTGTATCAGCCACTTCTTCTACTTTGGGAGCAGTTTCCGGTTCTGTCTTAGGATAGACCTCCTGTGTCACATTAGCAGAGCAGGCCGTCAAAACTCCCATCAATCCTGCCAGAAAACCAGCTTTAATTTTATTTGGAAAAAAAACTTGCAAAAAAATGCCTCCTTTTTTAAGTTTTATTAAATCTTTCCGACATGATCATTCTCACTCACACTTCGGACTTTTATAATTATTTCTTTACATAAAATACTGCCAGAACACCTGGCCCACAATGTGTACCAATGGTTGGCCCAATTTCAGCAATATGAATCGGCTTTTCCCATTTAACTTCTTCTCTGATTTTTTCCTCCAGTTCCTTGGCAAAATCCGGATCAACAGTATGGCCAATCAGAATAAAGTCCGTTTGCTGCCAATCCATTTCTTCCTGTATATATTTAATATAATACGGAATTACTTTTTTTCTGCCTCTGAGCTTGCCAATTGGTTTAGTCAGGCCATTTTCTACCGTCAATACCGGTTTAATATTTAAAAGCTCTGCCATAAATGCCTTGGCACCTGTAATCCGGCCACCTCTTTTTAAATATTCCATGGTATCGACTGTAAACAAATGTTGAATCTTATTTTCCGTATATGGCTTGGCCAGGTCCGCAATTTCCGTTAAATTTTTACCAGCTTTAATCCATTCCAGTATTTTAATGGCCAAATATGCTTCTCCCAAACATAACATATTGGAATCAATTAATAAGATATCATCACTGTCCAGCTCATTTTTGGCAACGACTGCTGATTGAAAGGTACCACTGGCTGCTGATGCAATAAGCAGGCAAACCAATTGATCGCCGCCTGCCAGTTCACGTTTAAATACCTCCAGAAATGTAGCTGGTGTCACCTGTGAAGTCTTGGGTGCAGTTTTTTCTTCTGTCAATTTTTGAAAAAATTCAGTTGGGGTAATTGTTACCCGGTCAATATACTCTTTTTCCCCAAAATTAATACACAAGGGCAAAATTGAAACTAACTCATCATTGATTACAAAATCCGGGCAATCGGCAGATGAGTCAACTAATAATTTTATCATATATACTCCTTTTCTATTGATGTTTTGCAGCTGTAAAACCATTTACATCTTTTATACCATGCCTCCGGATAATTATCCGCCTTAAAATAAAATTTCTTTCAACTGCTTGATATGCTTTATTCCAATTAATTCTACCCCTGGCTCTGTACCGCTTTTCAGCAAATTAGCCTGAGGTAAAATTATTTTCTCAAATCCTAATTTTCGGGCCTCTCTTATTCTTTGCTCACCAAAAGGAATTCCCCTGACTTCACCGGTTAAGCCTACTTCACCAATGACAATTACTGACTGCGGCACATAAATCTCCAGATAAGCAGAATAGATTGCTGTTACCACTCCTAAATCAATGGCTGTTTCCTCTATTTTTAAGCCGCCGGCAATGTTAACAAAACAATCCAGCATATTTACCTTTAGACCACCTTTGCGTTCCAATACTGCCAATAACATCAATAGACGATTATAATCATAACCGGTGACTGTCCGTCTGGCAATATTAAAGGCCATACTGGATAAGAGTGCCTGAACTTCTATAATAAATGGCCGGCTGCCTTCCATTGTACATACTGCCACTGAGCCATATTCATTGGTTGGTCTGCCATTCAGCATATACTCCGACGGATTCTTTACTTCTTCCAGACCATTTTGTTTCATTTCAAAAATGCCCACTTCATTGGTGGCACCAAATCGATTTTTGACTGCTCTAAGCAAACGGTAAGCCGCATTTTTGTCACCTTCAAAGTAAAGGACAGTATCAACCATATGTTCCAGCACCCTTGGGCCGGCAATCAATCCTTCCTTGGTCACATGACCCACAATAAATACTGCCATTCCTCTGGTCTTGGCCAGCCTCACCAAATTAGCGGTCACTTCTCTGACTTGGCTAACTGATCCGGCTGCTGAACTAACTTCCGGTTGGTAAACTGTCTGTATTGAGTCAATCATCAAAATATCCGGATCTTCAACGGCGATAGTTTCCTCAATCAAGTTAAAACCGACTTCTGAATAAATCAGCAAATTATCCTCATTTACTCCCAGCCGTTCTGCCCGCAGTTTAATTTGGCGCAGCGATTCTTCACCGGAAACATATAAAATCTTTTTTTTCTGACTGCCCAGTCTTTGACAAATTTGCAGCAATAAAGTACTTTTCCCGATTCCCGGATCACCACCGATTAATACCACTGCGCCTTCCATTACTCCGCCACCAAGTACCCGGTCAAGTTCAGACAAACCGGTCGAGATTCGAATTTCATCGGTTAAGGAAATATCTTTTAAATTTTCCGGCTTAGCTGAAGTCTCAGTCAATAACCGCCCCTGTACAGGCATTGCTTTTGCCTTTGGTTTTACTTCCTCAACATAACTATTCCAAGCTCCGCATGCTGAGCATTTCCCCAACCATTTGGGGCTCTCATTGCCGCATTCGCTGCAAAAAAATATAGTTCTGGACTTTGCCGTTTTGTCTTTGGCCATTTTACAATTTTTCCATCCGAATTGTCTGTTTACCGGAGTCAAAATTTAAACTGAAACTGATTTTACCGGAACGATTGGCATTGACTTTGCCTACCTGAGTTGAATTAATCAACAGCCGATATTCCGCATCCGGCTCCAGGCCTAAAGTTACCTGTACCGGTTCATTACCATGTACCGTAAAGGCCAGTTCATGAGGATCTGCGTGAAAATCCGTAACAATTGTCCCTGGTACCGATTCATATAACAAATAAGAATTTTTTTCTAATCTGGTAATTTCGTTATGACTTTTGACATTATAAAGATTGCCTGCCAGTTCAAATCCTTCCTGTTTTTGCTTATCTACACTCTCATAATCTCCAAAACTAAGCAATCCCTTTTCCGAACTTGAAATTAATTTTTCCAGTTTCATTTTGTCCTCCTAATTATCCTTTTTTTGTTTCTTAGTATAGCAAAGTTTATCTTTTCCAGCTCGAATACTGACTGTATCTCCTGGCTGAATTCGTCCCTCCAGAATTTGATTGGCCAATTCATCTTCAATATATTCCTGAATTGCCCGTTTAATTGGTCTGGCTCCGTAGTTTTTATTATATCCTTTTTCTGCAATAAATTTAACCGCTGTTGGAGTTAATTTCAGTTCAATGCCCCGACTTGCCTCCACCCGTTTGGCTAAATCCACAAACAGTAATTCCACAATTTGCTTAATATCCTCTTCTGACAAGCTGTGAAAAACAATCAGCTCGTCTAAACGATTGATAAACTCCGGCCGAAATAATCGTTTTACCTCATCCATTACTTTTTTCTTCATGGTTTTATAATCCTGGCCAGCGTTTACTCCGGTTTGAAAGCCCAATGCATTTTGATTGGCCAGACTTTGTGCTCCCAGATTAGAAGTCATGATAATAATGGTATTTTTAAAATCAACTTTTCGTCCATGCGAATCAGTGATATGCCCATCATCTAAAACTTGCAACAAGATATTAAAAACATCTGGATGAGCTTTTTCGATTTCATCAAATAAAATAATCGAATATGGCTTTCTTCTGATTTTTTCACTCAGCTGACCACCATCTTCATGTCCGACATATCCGGGCGGTGAGCCGATAAATTTAGCCACACTATGCTTTTCCATATATTCGGACATATCAACCCGAATCAGCATATTTTTATCGCCAAAAATAATTTCTGCTAAAGCCTTCGATAGCTCGGTTTTACCTACTCCGGTCGGTCCCAAAAACATAAAAGAGCCTACAGGTTTGGATGGATCTTTAATCCCGACCCGCCCGCGTTTAATTGCCCGGCTGACAGCATCAATTGCCTCTGACTGACCAATAATTTTAGCTTTTAGCAATTTATCCAAATCCCGTAACCTTTGACTTTCCTCCACACTCAACTGCTTCACCGGAACTCCTGACCAGTCTGATACAACTTCAGCTATCCGTTCCCGGTCCACCACTAAAGTACGATTCCGTTTGCCGGAAAAAGACTCCCGCCGTTTTTCAATTTTGCGCTGCAGCATTTTTGCACCAGGTAGATTACCTTGCTTTAGGGCCTCCGTTCTTTCCTCTTCCCATGCTCTGATTTCTTCATATCCCTTTTCATCATTATTTTGTAATTCACTGATTCTGGCTTTCGATGCTGCTTCATCCAGAATATCAATTGCTTTATCCGGTAGCAACCGGTCTGAAATATAGCGAACAGACAAGCGGACAACATCGGCTAAAGCTTCATCCTCAATTTTTACCTGATGATAATTTTCATAAATCGGTTTTAATTCTTTTAAGATTTGAATGGTTTCTTCCTCACTTGGCTCTTCCACCATAATCGGCTGAAATCTTCGCTCCAAGGCACCATCTTTTTCAAAATATTTCCGGTATTCTTCCTGAGTGGTTGCCCCAATCACCTGTAAACTTCCCCGGGCCAGCTGCGGTTTTAAAATGTTGGCAGCATCAAGCGAACCTTCTGCTCCACCGGCACCAATCATGGTATGAATTTCATCAATAAACAATATTATCTGGCCATTATCTGTAATTTCCTGAATAACTGCCCGAATTCTTTCCTCAAATTCGCCCCGGTATTTTGAACCAGCCACCATTGATGCCAAATTAAGGGAAAGCAATCTTTTGTTCTTTAAATGCTCCGGTACATCTCCCCTGATAATTCGCTGAGCCAGACCTTCAACAATGGCGGTTTTTCCTACTCCCGGACCGCCAACCAGACATGGATTATTCTTGGTTCGACGGCTTAAAATCTGAATGATTCGATTGATTTCTTTTTGCCGACCAATAATCGGGTCAACTCCTTTATATTTAGCTGCTTCTGTAAAATCTTCACTGTATTTTTCAAGAATACCGCCTTCTTTCTTCTCCCGATTATATTTTAATTTTTGGCTGCGATAATCCTGACCAATGGATTTTAATAATATTTGATACACATTAGAACCGGAAATGCCAAGCAAATCAAGCATCCGGCTCCCCATACTGTCAGCATCCTGCAAAATAGCAATTAACAAATGTTCGGTACCAATTTTCGGGCTTTTCATTTTAACCGATACTTCTTCAGCAGCCACCAGTACTCTGGCGGCTCCTGGTGTATATCCCCGCGCCTCTTTGTGAATCACCGGATCTTTTCGTTTCATCTCTTTTAATTTATCTAATACCATTCCATAATCTAAGTTATGGGCTTCCAACACTTCAGAAGCCAGATTGGAACGGTCCAGCAAGCCCAGTAAAATATGCTCGGTTCCAACTTGTCTGCTGTTTAACGTTTGTGCCACTTCACTGGCATGTTCTAAAGCTTCTATCGCTTTTTGAGTATATGGTTTCAAGGATATATCCTCCTGTATACATTATCTGCTGATACTTATAATAATTGCTGGCCTGATGGCAATTTCTTATCTCATCCAGATTATGACAGCCTATCACACAGTATTTATTTCTCAGCTTTTTCCAATAAATCTTCAATAATTTTATTTTGCACAAAATCAGAAATATTATCCTGATTGTGACGTTTAATATAATCTATGACCAGCACCGGCTCATCAATGATTTTTACCTTTTCACTTTCTACTTCAATGCTGCCTTCACCAGAAAAATATAATATCGGAATCGCTCGATAAGAATGACCCTTGCTAGCTAAAAAGGCATCAAATCCCTTTTTATGCCCTAATATTTGTAAAATTGGATTATATACATCAGAAGCATATTTATCACCACTTTTTCCAATTTTGATTTTCTTTAAAACCTTATCATTTTCCTTACCCCGAATCGTTCCTCGCATATTTTTAGCTTCCATAATAAAAATACCATTTCGACCAATAATCACAAAATCAATTTGGCTTGATTTTCGACCATTGACAATTTTTACATCTGTCAAAATTTTATAGCCCTTAGGCAAGTGATTAATCAATTCAAAAACCTTTTTCTCCCCACCTAAACCGACTTTTAAAATTCGGTAATTATTGATGCTATCCAATATTTTTAAAAAAATCAATTGAATTCCTACAAATGAAAACATTTGCGTTACTTCCAGCAAAGCCACACAGACAGCCGCCAAGCCTCCATAAAAAAGCCATTCCAGGTACAACTTTTTTATTTGTGAATTCAAACGATTTGATTTTTTTACAATTTGTGCCATAATATCTCCTTTTGAGATTGTTTTAGTATATCATAATTTAATCGAAAAAGAAATGATTTAGTCAACTTGAGTTTCCGTAAAAATTTCAGTTCAAAGTCATCTTATCACATATTTTAGAGATTTATAATCTAAATCATTTTTGTTTGCCATAATCAGGCTGAATCCAGTTCTATTAAAGAGTTTCCGAAAAAACACAGAAACTCAAGCTTAGTCAAGTAAAAGTGGAATCAGTTCCTTGATCAATTCAATATCCGGGGAAGTAACGGCTACCCCAAAATATCCTTCATAATTCTTTGAAAATAGTTTGCCGATTTTACTGTCATGAGATACCGCAAAAGCAACCGCTATTTCTTTTCCATTCTGATTGATCGTCTTGACGGACCCGGCATAAGCAGTCATTTGCTCCTCTGTTAAATACTCTGCCAAAGGCAGCAAAATTTGATTTTCGTTAAAATAAGATAAGTGATCATCATCCAAAATTAAAATATCCAGCTCACCAGTGGTGGTTTTGCCGATCAGTTTAGTTGTCATCACCATTTGCGTCTGTGGATCATTATTTGGCGAAAAATATAAAAGCTCTATTTGTCCGGTTTTTCCCGGCAACTTAGGCTCAATAAATTCCCTGACCTCGGTCTGTAATGCCTCCAATCCCTGTGGTTCTAAATATGGTGCTGTAATCGTAATATCCACCATCACTTCTTTCGGCGGATTAAACAGATAGTGATTTAAAAGCGAAAATACTATAACCAGTCCCACCAATCCACCAATTATATGAAATTTATAGTATTCTATGATATACTCTAACTTTTCTTTTTTATTCAGTTCTTTAAAACTCTTTCCATACTTTTCCATATTTCCTCCAAATAATTCGCTATCATTCACTCAACTTTTCCATCGTCTTTTCTGAGTTTATCCTGTTCTTAGTTAATGTACTGCCCAAGATTGCCGGTAAGATACATAACTGGCCAAATATTTTGTATTTAAGCATCGGTACATTCCCTTCGGCAGTTTCCTGCCCAATACCATTTACCGGTCATACACCGAAAAAGCTCACTCCAAAAAATATAGGAAAGTTAAGTAATTCATTTCATTATACCATAGATTTGGTTATATTTTCCAGATAAAATTTTTTTATTCAAAAACACCCCAATCTACTGATTTGATTGGGGTATTTGAGTTTATTAAGTTTGGGCTATTAACCCCATTTTTATCAGTCACAGTCTGCTATCACTTATTTTCCTTAAAAAAGCGAATTTTCTTTTCATTTTTGATAAACGGCAGAATACCCAAATATTTTTCAGGAATTCGTGCAATTACATTCACCCGTTCATCAAGCGGTAAATTCTCTATAACAATCTGCATTTCACCAGAGTAGCGGCTGTAATTGATATTATCTATGGTGATACTGCCAGCCTTTCTGGGTAGGGCCAATTCCGGCTCAATTACTTTGCCGAATGTCGAAAATTGGCGGGATTCCATCAGTCGTTTTAGCCAACGTGGCGAATCATCACGAATAGTATAGCTTTTATCAAATAACAAATCATCATAGCGATTGGACAAAGTTTGAATCGGAATATATATTTCTCCGGTTTGCCGGAAATATTCAATTTTTTCCAATTCCCGCTGACTGACAGCCCCATCCCCAACATAAATATTTTCCACTCCAAAATGAAGGATCAAATCCAAATAAGCGATATAAGGCGGAAAATACCGGTGTTTTTCCAAAGTTGGAAGCCCATCATAAATGGGGGCACGTTTATGAACATCAGAAGCAATAAAAACCATAACCGGAATTCCTAATTCTTTTAATTCCGCATTTTTTTGCCGAAAAAATTCCTCATCCAGTCCGGTTTCCGGGCGTGGATAATAATTGTGCATGGCCATCACTTCTCCACCTGATTCCAGGATTGCCTTTGCCTCTTCTTGCTTCAGATTGGTAGCATTTAAGCAAATTGGCATTTGCTTAGCCAGATGTATCAGCTCTTCTAGCGAAAATCCAAAATCAGGTCGTAGGATACTGATTCCATATTCTTTGGCAATGGCAATAATATCCGAATTGTTAAAATATTGTAATGTTCTTTTTGAAACATCAGCAATCAGCTGATAACCCATGCTTTGAAGTTCCTGACACATCACTTTCATTTGCACAGGATAGTCCCCCTGCCCTTCCTCAGCAATATGCATGGAAATAAAAACATATGGATTACCACCGTTTGCCTGATATTCTCCAGCCTCAGGAAACATTGGTTTTAATTCCGCAAAATTACTTAAAAACGCCGATAAATTTAAAGGTTTATACATATAATACTCCATTCTGCCAGGTTTAACCGGCACATAGTTAGTCCTGATTTTGAATATCATCATTCATGGATCGCGACTGAGTGGGTTGATACCCGGGTTGATATCCTGATTGATATCCGGGTTGATATCTGGTTTGATATCCGGCATTGCTATTTGGCCGGTAAGCATTGGGGTAATGGTAATCAGTACTGATATCCATGGTGATTTGCTTGATCATTTTATAAACTTCATAGGGATTTTCAATATGTTTCAGACGATTTCCACGATGCGTGGTTCTTCTTTTACCACTGCCGGTTGAAACATCCGGTGTTAGTCGAACTGTACCAACACCTTTCATCTTTTCCAACATACCGACATCCACCATCAAATTGCCAATTTCCGGATATTCCAAACTAGTAATATCTCTTCCGATTAATCCGGACTGAAGATAAATTCTTTTACTGGTTACTACATAATCAACCGCTTTCCAGGCAAAAAAGTTATATACCGGAAGAATCAGAGCAATCCAAACTGGTGTCATATGTAAGATAAAGAATAAAGCAATAAAAATAAAAAAAATACTTTCTTCTGATTGCAGCGCTCCTAAGGTCATTGTCCCAAAAATCAATAAATCAACCGTACCCCAAATTAAGGCAAATATGTAAAAAAAAGGATGCCCAATTGTATAGAGCAAACGATTTGGTTTTCCTCTCCATAAAATCTGTTCGTTTGGGTCCAACATTTGATCAATCATAAAAACCTCCATTTGTAACTAAAACACTAAACTATTTAAAATTATATAATTAAACTTTTCTTTTTGTCAATCTATTTTTGGCTATTTACGTATTGTTAATATCTAACAGGCGAATATTCCATGAGTGCAATCGAAAAATACTCCGTATTTTTCGATTCGCGTTACCACTCATATAGCAAGAGAGAAAGCAGTTGCCTCGGATGCAAGCATCCTGACAGACTGTACTTCTTTTTCTGCTTCCCTTCTAACTTAATATTCCGTGAGTGCAATCGAAAAATACTCCGTATTTT
>RQYD01000026.1 GCA_003858485.1 Clostridiales bacterium COT073_COT-073 | reverse complement strand
CATCAATAAAAAACGGACAAACAAAAAAACTAATCTCTTGCGTAAAAGATCTGTGCAAAACAATCACTTCACATATCAAGTGAACTTGCAGTTTGTCAGCCGGCGACCATAGCAACCCTCTTCCATCTATTCCACCAGCGGATATAAATTACGGAGATCATAGTATAGAGTATCGCCTTCCAAATAAAAACCGATTTGGTAAAACTTCCGGTTTAAATCAATTTGCCGCCCCTCTTTGATCCGGTACCACAGACCATTGGTCTTAATATAGCGGACCCCATCTTTTAAGGTAACATCAGTCTGGTAGCCGGTAGCCGCCAGATAATATACATTTTTACCGGAGCTTTGCGCATAACGGGACAGCATTTCATGAATAATACCGGCCTCCCTCTTATTCTTCACTTCTTCCAGCGGATGCACATCCGATACCACTATAATATTATTCATGACCGTATTCGATAGATCTGCTGCCAGTTTAGCAAACTGCTGCGGATCAGCATTTTTAAAACTGCCGCCCTGGGCCGCCAGATGAATGATCCTGGTCTGCTGGCTGTCATAAACCTGATATGTATTATTCCAGATATGATCGACCGGGCGCAGACTGTCGGCCGGCAAATCCGTTAATCCGGCATAAATGCCCAGTGCCGAATCCTTCATATTGGCAATTGCTTTTTGTAAAATGATCGTGTCCAAGATCCGGTTGCGTCCGCCGGTGGCACCAAAGACATTAATATTGGCCGGCCGCTGGAAACTTTTACGCAGCGGATCATTGGGAAACTCCTCATACTCAGCCGACTGGATCGCTAATTTTTCAACATAACTAAAATCATCCAAATAAATCTGACCGGCCTGATTCTGCAAGGTGTCCAAATTTTCCAAAGTAAAACCGATGATTTGAACCGGATAGCCCATATCACGCGGCAGCTTAACATTGACCAATTGCCAGTCCTGCCATAAGCTTCCATCTGCCAACGGAACCTGATACATTGTGCCGGCACTGTCCTGCAGATCAATCGTCAGCCGTACCAATCCGCCATTGCCATACAGCTGTAAAGACAGATTTTCCGGTTCGGCGGCTATAACCGGCGCTGTTAAATATTTCATGACTAATTTTTGCTTTGATGCACTGTCCTGGCCGTCAGCATTTTCCTGATAAGGAAAATAATAGGCAAAGGACATGGATTGCAAATCCTGATAACCAAAATTTTTCTCCGGCTTGACCGATCCCTGACCGGATCCCTCAACCTGATATTCCCAGGCCTGCACCAGCAATTCCGGCAGGGCTTTGACTGTGCTGCCGGCTACCACATAAGCAATGGTACTGCGTTTCCCGGCAGTAATCGTCACCCGGGTACTGCCGCCTTTCTTAGATGGAACAAATATGCCTTCTGTAAAATATCCAACCGTTTCATCTTCCAATTGGTACTTGACGTCCTTTGGTGAAATTTGACCAACAAAGCCCTGACTGTCCGTCCCCCACAACTGAAAACTGCCGGACTGCCCCTGAACCACTTCCAGAACATTTGGCACTGCCTGCAAATCAATTGGATTGTCGGTTACCTCAATACTTACCTTGCCGCTGAGTTGTCCAAAATAAGCATGAATTTCCGCTTTGCCGGCAGAAGTAGCTGTAAACTGCTGCGTCTGCACAGTGCCATTAACTCCGCTGACACTCCACACCACCTGGCTTTGATCGATCGGGACCGGCTGCTGATTGGCATCAATCGCCCTGATCTCCAATTTAACCGGCAGATTGGCAAAAGTCTTGGATTTTTCTGCTGTTATAATTAATTGCCGGGCCTCGCCGGTTTTTTCGGTTGAAACAACAGCCAGACCATTTATCAATTTTCTTTGATGGTTGCCGGGCAGGGTATTCTCCACATTGACTAAAAGATCACCCAAATTTCGAGCCAATAAAACCGAAGATCCGCCCCCATCCATGGCCACTGCATCCGTGATGCCTAATTCTTTTAAATATTCAGCCAATTCATAATGAGTGGCACCAATACTGCTGCCACGACCATCAACCACTACCATATATAAAGTATCCTGAGCTGCATTTACACCCAGGGCTGTACGCGGATGTCTTTTACCCGGCTGAACTAACTCCCCTTGTTCGATTATTTCTCCATTTTGCAGAACATAGCCGCCGCCAGGTATGGCCAGCTTCAGCCAATCCAAAGCAATCCCCGACTCCGTCTTGACCTGAATGCGCCGTCCCACTGTCAGTTTCTCTAAATAACCGGTATTTTCAGCAGAAAAAACCAAGGTATATCCCTCTGCCGGAAAATCAACAGCAGTATAGGGTGATGTGATATCACGAATTACATGATCCCTGACATACACCTTATAATAAGCACCATTATCATCCAATCCTTTCGAATTCTGATAAACTTTATTGTTATAAATTGAAGCGCCTTCTGCGCCCGGCAGATTATTGGCTGCCTTCAGCGGGATCTCCAGGTCCTGACCACTACCGGCATCAACCAAACTTAGTTTTTGGGCATGACTGATAAATAATTTTCCTGACAGATCCTCAAATAAACCGGGGCGCAAACGTTCATCCAGATGTACCAGACCCTGATCAAATTCAAAACCCTGACTTTCTGAATAATCTCCAGCCACTCCAAAATAAGAAGCATTGACTGCTCCCAGAACCGGCCAAATACTTTTATCAGCCATTTCCTTTAATGTTTCCTTCTTTTTCCAGGTATCAGAGCGTAAAGTTTTCAGCTCTAAACCGGCTGTTTGCATCTGTGCTTTCAGAACATGAATATCGACCCAGCCATTACCGGTTAACTTGCCGATTTTAATATGTTCCACGCCATTGGCAATTTTTTCTGTTTCCTGTTTCTGATAAAAGGTATTAAAACCCTGATAGCTGATATTTTCTCCGGTGATCACTCCTTGATAGGCAGCAACCGGTGCCGGTGCCAGCATAGTCAGGCATAAACCGCTGACCATCGCCATTTTTTTTAATGGAAAACCTTTCATTCGCATCCCCTTTCTGACTAATTTCTTCCTATTATAATGCTACTTATTGGCAAACGCGAAAATCTGTTTTTGTTCTCCGCTTTGTATTTTTTATTATCATAGCCCATGTCCCGCAAAAAATCAATTGTTTTTCATAATAATTGAGTTACAGCTTGATTAAAAAGCGGTTACAGATTGCTCTCGCTAATTTATTGAATTCATGTTATACTGTAAATACATATTGGTTGTTGCTTTTGGCTGTTTTGAAATAATAGCCGATCAGCCAGCTTTTCCATAAATAACCAAGGAGGGACCGCCAAATGATCCCTTGCTTTATCCTGATCCATTGCCAGAAAGGAGCCTTTATGATTGCCTCTTTATATGAAGAAATGCTTTCCAAAAAGTCGGTCATTCGTACTTTATCCGAATTTTCCGCTGAACGCGGCAAGGAAATCGGCTATGACAACGTTTTTGATTATTCCCTGGGAAATCCATCGGTACCAACTCCACAGGCTTTTACCGATATTTTAATCCGGCTTTTGCAAACTGAAACCCCCACCAAACTGCATGGTTATAGTCCAACTTTGGGCATTCCCTCAGTTAAACAGGCAGTGGCTGCTTCTTTGCACCGGCGCTTTGGCATTCCCTATCAGGCAACCGATATTTTTCTGACCACCGGAGCCGCCGGAGCAGTTGCCCATGCCCTGCGCTGCATTACCGTGCCGGGAGATGAGGTCATTACTTTTGCTCCTTATTTTCCGGAATACACCGCTTATGTTAACTTAAGTGGTGCTGTCTTAAAAGTGGTGCCAGCCGATACCGCTCATTTTCAAATTGACTTTACGGAGCTGGAAAAAGTAATAAGTCCTAAAACCATGGCTGTTTTGATCAATACCCCAAATAATCCTTCGGGTGCTGTTTATACAACCGATACCCTGCAAAAACTGGCTGACTTTTTAGCCGCCAAAGAAGCCGAATATGGCCATGAAATTTATTTGATTTCCGATGAGCCCTATCGGGAAATTGTGTTTGATGGCAAAGCCAGCCCTAATCCTTCCACTTTTTATAACCGGAGCATTATGTGCTATTCCTTCTCAAAATCATTGTCCATTCCGGGTGAGCGCATTGGCTACATTGCCTTTCATCCGGCCATTGAAAAATCTGCCACCTTAACTGCTATGTGTGGTCAAATTTCCAGGGGGATCGGTCATAATTGTCCTGCCACGATCATGCAGCTGGCAATCGCTGAAGCCTTAGATTTAACTTCCGATTTTTCCGTTTATGAAAAAAACGCAAATCTCCTTTATCAGGAATTAAAAGACTTGGGATTTGCCGTCCAAAAACCGGACGGAACTTTTTATATTTTCCCCAAAGCCCTGGAAGCCGATGCCAATCTGTTTTCACAAAAAGCCTTAAAATATGATCTGGTGGTTGTGCCCAGTGATAGTTTCGGTCTGCCCGGCTATTTTCGAATGGCTTATTGCATTCCCACTGAAAAAGTGGAGCGCTCTCTGGAGGCCCTTAGAAAATTTGTAAAAACCGAGTACCAGTAACAAAAAGTCTCCATTTATACTATATTATCTGATTAAAATGCCCGATGCAGAAATGATATGATAACTATAACTTACTAAAAAAGAGCTTTTCTACTCATATACTCAGAAAAGCTCTTTTACAATTATCTTATCTTTTTCTAATTTTTATTTTTAGTTGTATAAAAAAGCATTTTGGCTTAACAGGTTCAGCAGCCTGAATCCACCACTCACTTACAATTGGAATTTTGAAACTTCAGTTTGCAGTTCTGTCGCTATTTGTGCTAAATTTTCACTAGCTTTGGATATATCATTAATTGCCTGTGCCTGTGTATCTACACTTGCACTTGCCTCTTCCGTCGTTGCTGCATTTTCTTCCGCAATTGCTGATAAGTTTTCCACTATTCTGGTAATACTTTCATTTTCTTTTTCTATTCCCTTTGATGACATATCAATTTGCTTAACAATTTCTCTACTTTCATCAACCGCTTTTGATATTTCTTCAAATTTCTCCGATGTTTCACTCAATTTTACCTTTTCCACCTGAACTAATTTACCAGCCATCTCAATTGTGGTTACAGCCGTTTCAGTATTTGATTTTAGTTTATCAATTACCTCTCTTATTTCACCGGTAAAACTGGCTGATTGTTCTGCTAACTTTCTTATCTCTTCAGCTACCACCGCAAAACCCTTACCGGCCTCACCAGCTCTGGCCGCCTCTATTGCCGCATTTAATGCCAATAAATTCGTTTGATCAGAAATCGACTGAATCATTTCACTGGCTACAGATATTTCTTCAGCGGCTTTACTCGTTCCTGTAATAATATCATTTACTTCTTCAGCAGCTGTGGCAATTTCATTAACTGCACCAGTCAGTTCGATCATACTCTGTGTTCCCTCTTCTTTTTTGGTGTTGATCATTTGGATAGAACCTACCAGAGTTTCTAAAATATTCAACATCTGCCTTAAATTCTCATTTGTTTTGGTTGCAGATTCTGCTGCATGCTGTGTATCCTGCGCTTGTGCTGTTGCTCCTTGGGCTATGTTATTTACCGCCTGAGATACATCCTGTGATAGATTAGCTGCTGATTGGGCTGTAGCTGAAAGTTCTTCTGCTGTTGCTGCTGTATTTTGCGAATACGAATTTATATTCATCACTATTGAAGTCAGATTTTCTCTTAAACTTTCAACCCATCTGACAAGCACACCAATTTCATCTTTATTGTTGATAAACTGAGTAATTTTTTCTGTTTTCTGGTCATTCAGATTATAATTGGCAATCTGACCAATGGCACTTTCAATAACACCAATCGGCTTACTGACCCATCTGATCAAAATAATAAAGATGATAATACCAATGGCTATAATTGTGCCAAGATTTATCAAAGCACTGATGATTGCTGCAAGTTGAGCTTCTTTGGTAAATACATCAAATGAAGTCACCGATTCAAATACCCAATTTTCAGTTATTCCCGGTATTACAACCGGCACAAAGATCATACTTGATTTTTCTCCGGAAATAACCGATATTGCTTGAGTTGATGATTCTTTGTCATTTTGGGCTGCACTAAAATTAGTTTGCAAATCCGGATTTAATAATAATAAATTTTCAGCAATCTTTTCTTTGTCACTGGAAAATGCCACCACACTTCCATTATCGGCTGCCAGCACTTTATAATCTTCTTTATCCGGATATTTTGCCTCAAGTGCATCCTGTAAAAGATCAACAAAAATATCAATTGCCACAATTCCGATAATTTCCGATTTTTCACGAATTGGATAACTATAAGTCACCATTTGAACATTTGCGCTGGTTCCGATGTAAGGATCACTCAGGGTCACCTTATTTTTTTTAAAAGTTTCTGCTGCCCAATCCTCTTTGCTTGCAGCTGTAAACGAATAATCCACAATCGCCTGACTATCGCCTTTTTTAAAAATATATTTACCAAAGCTGCCATCACTTTTCTGATCAGTATATTTTGCATCTTTTCCATCAAAGCTATTTGGTTTAAAAAATACACCTATGCCATCAATTTCATCATTTCCTTTAAATATATTTTCCATATTTTTAATGATCAATTCTCTGCTTCGATTTTCCTTATCTGTAGTATCAATCATATTCTGAACAAAAGATGATATGGCAAAGCCACTTTGATAAGCGGAGGCAAAAACCGTTTCCAATTGACTGGCTAACTTTCTTGTTTCTTCCCATTTGATTTTTTCATTTCGTTCCACTGAAAAATCATAATTCGTTTTTATATCAAACACTGATTTCATCCCTAAAAATAGAAGCAACACGAATGATATCAAAACACCCACCTTAAATCCCAGACTTTGTATCAATTTTATTTTTTGGTTATTCATAGTTCCTCCTTTATATATGATTTTTATTTTTAGAATATATCTCTTTTTTTAAAACTTTCTTTTTGTTTGCTTTATAAAGACAGACTATTCTTCCGTTGAGTAACTATGCTGACAAACCATTTCTATTCTGCCAATTTCGGATATATTTAACTTTCTTCCTTTGTTTTAAACTTTAAATAAAAGCAAACTTTTACCATCAAAAGATAGCAAACTGTAAATTTTTATTCTGTGTTTTCGCTGTAGTTTTTACTAAATTCCCAAAAACTCCCGGAATTCCATGATAAAGCGATAGGCTCTGGAGGAGGTGTCGCTTTCCGCAAAAATCCGAATTAATGGTTCTGTTCCCGAAAATCTGGCAATAATCCAGGAGTTATCCTTAAAATACACCTTTACCCCATCCAGATAACTGACCCGTTCAACTTCAGCATGAAACTCCGGTAATTTTTTTTCTTCAAATAACAGTCTGACCAACTGCTCTTTTTCTTTTGGATGAAAGGAGATATTGGCCTCTTCCATTTGAAAACTGCCAAACTTTTCTTCCATTTCCTTCATCATTTCACCGAGCCGTTTACCGGTCACGCAAATCATCTCCACCAGCAAAGCTGCTGCAAAAATGCCATCTTTTCCTTTAATATGGCCGCGAATGGTTAAACCACCACTGCTTTCTCCGCCAATCACCGCATCGGTTTCCGCCATTTTGCTGCTGATATGCTTAAAACCAACCGGTACTTCATGACATTTTTCACCGGCATCCTCAGCAATTGCATCGAGCAGATGGGTGGTTGCGATATTACGCACCACCGGCCCCCGCCAGTTTTTATAATTAAGCAAATAATAATAAAGCAGACTCATAATCATATTCGGATGAATATAAAGACCGGTTTCATCAATAATACCCAAGCGGTCAGCATCACCATCTGTGCCAATGCCCAGATCATATTGTTTTTCCACGACTAAATTGCGAAGATGACGCAGCGTTTCCTCACTGGGTGAGGGCATCCGCCCCCCAAAACCGGGATCATGCGAATCGTGAATGGTATCGATTTCACAACGGGCAGTCATCAGTAAAGTTTGCAGAGCGGTTTTAGATACTCCATACATCGGGTCAACCAAAATCCGCAAATTTTGTTTACGGATACTATCCATATCAATCATTGATATAATGGTATCAATATAATCATTAAATGGATGAATCATCTCAATCTTACCGGCAGACACCGCTTCGTCAAAGGGCATTGTCCGAACATCAGCTACCGTCATGGTATTAATATCTTTTTCCATTTTATTAGTTACTTCAATGTCGGCATCCTTACCACCTTCAGTAAAGACTTTAATACCATTATATTCAGCTGGATTATGACTGGCTGTCACTGCTACTCCATAAAGGGTGCCCAATGTTTTTACCGAAAACATTACCAGCGGCGTTGGTGCAACCCGCCGAATAAAATATACCGGAATATCATTACCGGCCAGCACCTCGGAGATCCATCGGGCCGATTTATCCGATAAAAATCGTTTATCGTATCCGATCACCAACCCTTTTTTATCGGCATTTTCTTTTTTCATTAAATTTGCCAGGCTTTGCGCAACTTTGACAATATTTTCCCTGGTAAAACTATCACCAATGATCGCTCTCCAACCACCTGTTCCAAATTGAATCATTTACTTCCTCCTTAATCAGCCAAGCACTTTCCATTAAAATTTCATTTTATCTTTTTATTTTATCACCATCTCATGGTAATTGTAAATACCCAAATGCTTCCAAAATTGAATGATACAAGGCTTCCGCTGTTTTTTCCTGCTCCAGCGGATCAAATATTTTTCTTAAATCTCCATCATCTGACATAAATCCGCTCTCGACAATGACTGCCGGCATTTGCGGATATTTAACCATATATAAATGCGGAGCACTATTCATTAAGCGATTGGCAAAAGAAGTCGTCGCTGCATAATTTTTTAATAATATTTCCGCCAGATTTTTGGCAGTTAAATTTCCCTTTTGCCGACCGGCCAAATAATAAATATCGGTCCCTTCAATTTTGCGGTCTTTAACAGTGGTCATATTATTATGTAAACTTAGAAAAAAATCCGCACCAACTTCATTGGCCAGTTTGGCCCGGGTATAAGCGGACGGATTTTCATCCGACAGTCTTGAAAAATAAGCCCTGATTTCCGGATTTTGCTTTAGTTTTTCCCGAAGCAGCATGGCAACCGTAAAATTAGCTTCCTTTTCGGTATATTCCCGGTATCCGTCACCCAGATCAACCCGGCGTACTGCCCCCGGATCATTTCCACCATGGCCAATATCAATAAATACTACCTTGGTAAAGATCTCCTTTGGCTTTTTAGCAGAAATATAGATATGATCACGGTCTTCCGCAATAGTTAGCTCATAGACTTCCGGAAAAGTAAAATGCAAACGCTCATCCATCCTTTCTATCTTGGTAATAAAATTATCACCGATCCAGTAGCTGCCATTCAAATAACCGGGATATGGAAAACGCAAACTGGCCTTACGCTGATATTCATCTAAAATATAATCAATATCTGCCATGTTAAAGTTGTCCGGGCGTTTTAAAGTCAGGATACCATAACTATATTTTAAATTTTCGGTCCTGGCCGGAAAAAAGCGAATGCTTTGCCCCGCCGGCTCAAATTCCACATTTTCCCGCAGCCATAGCTTTATTTTGGTCTTGCCTTTGATTTGGTCAGTAACCGCCATCCGGCTGATATATCTGGCATTAACAAAAGCTTCTTGATTTTGCAGCAAGCTTTTGGCTGAAGGAATTTCCAGCTCTAAAGTGTTCTCGGCTCCTCTTTGCAAATGAAAGCACAGTGGCTGAAAACCTTCGAGCGTTAAAATGTCGTGATCGGCCTCTGCCACTAAACTGATTTGTGTCACGGCATTGGTGATCATTTCCACCAAAATTCGTTCTCCCAGCTCATCTAAGCTTAAGACAAAGTCTTTTACCACCGGGCGCAACTGAAAGGCCATTTGCACGACCGGCGGATTAATGTCTTTAAATGTCTGAACTTTCACTGAGCTAATCGCCGGATCAAAAGGATATTCGGTTTGTGATTTTTCGAGTGATACTTTAGCATTATAAATATTGACCACCAGCTGATCATCCCGGTATTCAGCCAGCACCCCTCCAACTTTATTGGAGGCGGAAATCCTGTAAAAATTACCATCTGACTGTGGATGTTGCCAGCGATTCAGCCCAAAAATACTGGTTTTATCTGAAATCGCCTGCCAAAATGGTACTTCCACCGGGCCTTCGGGCACTCGTTCAAAATTTTTCACCTTTGACCAAATCACCGGTAGGTTAAGAGTAGGCAGGGTAATCTGTGGCCCGGCCGGAGCAGTAATAACCGGCTGAGTCGCTGGCACGATCGTGGGTAAGTTAGGATCACTTGTCGAAGTAATTATTTCCGGCTGAGTCAGCACCGGTGGCACACCATCCACCGGCTGCCCGGTCGGGCCAGGTATTGCCTGATTTGATTCTTTTAATTCAACCGAGTAAATCTCCGGTTGCTTTCTGGTCTTATCCTGAGCGGCTGCCGCATTTTGACTTTGAGCCATCATTACTAACGCCAAAACAGCGGCACAGCTTGCTTGTTTAAATAAATTCACTGATTTCTCCTTATGTTGTTTTCATTCCGGGAAAAAAAGGCTCCGTTTTTTAAGCCTTTTTTTCGGTTTCTTACTTGCTCTGTCTGGCAGAAAGCAGCATTGTCCTGCCCTTAGGAATCTCTGCCAGCCCTAAAACAGTATATTCCTTTTTTCGGCCAATGTCCAGAAAAATTAAGTAAAATCCGGTAAAACCATTTAACTGAAAGAGCAAAAGCTTTATGCCCAATCCCCCCCCCCCCTATTGAACAAATTTACCCTTTATGCTACAATAAAGACGATCCTCAATCTTTCCATATTCTTGGCATTAAGCATACCCCGGCCTTCTTTTGTGTAGCAAGTTGCAAAAGAGTAAAGCAGAGCCAAAAAGGCAATGGAAAAGTTGAATAAGATATTTATTAGCCGTCCATACAAGGAAATCTTATGAATACGACCTATCGTCCACAGGACATTTTAAAAATATATTACGGATACGATCAATTCCGGCCCAAACAAGAGGCCATTATTAACAGCATTTTAGCCGGTCATGATACTTTGGCGATTATGCCGACTGGGGGCGGTAAATCGATTTGTTATCAAATTCCGGCTCTGCTTATGCCTGGAATTACCCTGGTGATCTCACCGCTGATTGCATTAATGAAAGACCAGGTAGACGCTCTGCTGGATTTGGAGCTGCCGGTCACTTTTCTGAACAGCAGTCTGGATTTTGATGAATATATTTATCGGCTTCGGGATATTAAAAAAGGCAAATACAAAATCATTTACCTGGCACCGGAAAGTTTGTCCTCCTCCTCTTTAGAGGAACTGGCAGTTTCTGTTCCAATCAGTCATATTGCAGTTGATGAAGCCCATTGCATTTCTGCCTGGGGCCATGATTTTCGCCTGTCTTATGGCGAAATCTCCAATTTTATTGAACGAATTCCCAAACGACCGGTAATTTCTGCCTTTACGGCAACCGCAACCCCAAAAGTCAAGGCTGATATTATGGAAAGCCTGAATCTGCAAGCACCAAATAGCTTTGAAACCGGTTATGAAAGGGATAATTTATATCTTAATGTCGTCAAAGACAGCAATAAGTTGAATTTTATTTTAAAATACTTAGCCCAGCACCGGCAGCAATCCGGTATCATCTACTGCGCCACCCGTAAAGAAACAGAAGAAGTGTTTGAGGCTTTGCGCAAGAAAAATATTGCCGCCGGTTACTATCATGCGGGGCTCTGTCCGGAAGAGCGCAAACAAATTCAGGAGCAGTTTTTATATGATGATATTCAGGTCATGATCGCTACCAATGCCTTCGGGATGGGGATTGATAAATCCAATGTCCGCTATGTCATCCACTACAATATGCCGGAAACTTTGGAAGCCTATTATCAAGAAGCCGGACGGGCCGGACGGGATGGCGCCCGGGCGGAATGTTATCTGCTTTATTCCCCGAGGGATTTGCAAATCCGGCGCTACCTGATTGAAAAAGCCGCTGAAAACGGTGAGATCAGCCAAGAACTTTTGCATCATCGTTATTTAAAACTTCAGCAAATGAATGCCTACTGTCATACCGGCCGTTGTCTGTCCGCTTATATTTTGGAGTATTTTGGTGATGACAATGGGAATGACTGCAATCGCTGCCATAATTGTCTGAAAGAATATGTCGAAAAAGACATTACTGTCGATGCCATGAAAGCCATTTCCTGTGTGATGCGCATGAAGCAGAGCTATGGCCTGCAACTAACCGCCGCTGTACTAAAAGGTTCTAATTCCAAAAAAGTATTGCTGGGAGGATTTCAACATTTATCAACCTATGGCTTAATGTCTGCCATGGGACTGGATGAAATTCGCAACTTTCTGCTACTGCTGGTGGCTGAGGGCTATTTATACCAGACAACCGAAGCCTATCCTATATTAATGGTTACCTCTCTGGGCAAAGATGTGCTGTTGGGCAAGGAAAGCGTCTATCAAAAAGTGCCGCTGGTCCATCAATCAGCGGATGAAACTCATGTCTTTGAGGCTCTGCGAACTCTGCGCCACCAAATTGCTAAAACTTCCCATCTGCCGCCATATATGATTTTTTCTGATAAAAGTCTGCTGGAAATGGCCCGAAAGATGCCGGCCAGCGAAGAAGAAATGCTGGAAATATCCGGAGTTGGACCATTGAAGTATAAAAAATATGGGGATGCCTTTTTGCGGGTGCTTCGGGAAATGAAGTAATGCTAAAACCGGATTAAGCAGCACAGGTCAAAGAAATGGACTGGCATTTGGAAATGTCGTTTGTAACTATAGTAAGGAAAGGATATTATTATGATCTCACTGCTGATTGAAGATATTAAGCCCTGTATGAGCGGCTTACTTAAAGATAATGTATTTGATGGTTTTTTGCTGCATTCTTTTGATTTAAAGGTGTTAACCGATTTTCATATTGATGGCCAAATCAATACCGAATATTTAACCGAAGCCGAGAAAGAAGAACGGGAAAATAGCCGGTATTTATTATGGAAGGAAATCCGGCCAACGGTAACGGAGATCATCAAAGCTCACCGCACTCCCCTGTCCATGCAAATTAACTTTATTTTGCCGCAAAGCAGTCTGGAAAAAGTTTTAAAAAATACTCCTGAGAATTTATGTGAAATCATTCAATCTTTTTCCTTTCGTCTGCATTTTGAGGACAATGCCCTGCGCCTGATTACTGCTACCAATTATAAAGGTTTTCTGCCCGATAAATCAGCCGAACATAACTTTGATAATTCAATGAAACAATTTTTAAGCCATTATGGCTATGTTTTTATTGAGGAATAGATATTCCCCAAAAGAATGAAAAGGGGTTGTTGCAAAATACAGAGTTCACACAAGATATTATGATAAACCATAGGAATTTTCCCTTGTATCTTGTGTAAAAATCTTAAAGTGCAACAATCCCTTTTTATATCAAATTTATTTTACTTCCCTGGCACCATCACCAATATTAACCAGGTAAAACTCCGGCTTTAAGCCGGTTTTTGCTTCATAGGCCGCACCTACCTGCTTTTGAAAGTGTTCCGCTGCTTCTTTTTTAACCAGACTGACGGTACAGCCGCCAAAACCGGCGCCGGTCATCCGCGAGCCATAGACTCCATTGATCTTGCGGGCTTCTTCGACCATCGTATCCAGCTCGATACCGGTAACATCATATAAATCACGCAGTGAATCATGAGAAGCATTTAAAAGCTGACCAAAGCGAACCAAATCATTTTTCTGAAGGACGGCAATGGCTTCTTTGACCCGCTCATTTTCCAATACGCAGTGCTCCGCCCGGTTGCGCAGAATCCCCTCACTAACCGCCTGCTTCACTTCCTGCCACTCAGTTGCCGATAAATCACAAAGATGATTAACCGCTTTGACTTTTTGGACTTCAGCCAGTGCCGCCCGGCACTCGGCCAACCGCTCATTATACTTGGAATCAGCCAGCCCCCGCTTTTTATTGGTATTGCCAATGATCAAAACTGCATCTTCCAGGACACAGGGTACATAATCATAGGCTAAGGTATCGGTGTTTAAAGAAATGGCAAAATCCTTCTTCCCCATGCCGACCGCAAACTGGTCCATAATACCGCTGCTAACTCCATTAAAAGTATTTTCTCCCTTTTGGCAAAGCTTGACCAGATCGATCATCGAAAGATTTAGATCCCATAATTCATTGACGATCATGGCCGTCAGCACTTCAATCGAAGCCGAAGAACTAAGGCCGGAGCCATTGGGGATATTGCCTTCGTAAATAATGTCCATTCCTTTAATGACCGAAGCATCTTTCCCATTTTCTGTCAAATGATCCTGCAGCATTTTAATGGTGCCTTTGGGGTAATTGGTCCAGCCATCGCCTTTATCATAAACAATGGCCGAAATATCAACTTCATTTTTAAAAGTCATATTGGTCGACACAAAGCGAACCACATAATCTTCCCTTGGCCGGACGACGGCATAAGTTCCGATATCAAGCGCACAGGGAAACACCCGGCCGCCGTTATAATCAATATGCTCGCCAATTAAATTGACCCGGCCCGGGGTAAAAAAGCGGCGCAACTGTCCGTCCCTGCCAAATTCTTCATAAAATCTGTCTGTTAATCTTTGCCAAATCATGGTTATCCTCCTGTTATATAAATTATCTTGATAGTGTATCGGCCCATAAAATTTACCCGGGCAATAAAAGCATATTATCTTGCAATCATCATTCTCTCAACTTTTCCACATTCCCCATGGCTACGAAACACGAAAGCCAACTTACGCCGTATGGCGAAAGAGAGGGCCACTTCCCGGAGCAAAATGGAATCCAAAAAGGCTGTAGCAAAGTTGAGTCATTAATATAAAATTATCTTTGCAGTAATGCTTGTATCTTCCAAGTGCTGCCGCAACTTTTGAAAGGTCATCGGTTATTTAAAGCAATTCCGGAAATTTACAGTCTGATCGCTTCTTCAATCAATTGTTTCTTTAAATTATAAAGGGGTAAGGACAGATCCATATATAGTTTTTGCGGAAAATGCAAGCGCTTGGATTCCTCCCAGATCGTTTCCTTTTCTCTATCACAATATGCCTTGATGGTAAAGACATCCGGGCGCTCATACACCAATTGGCCTTTTTCAAAAATCGGCACCAGCATTTCTCTTAACTCATAGCTGCCGCCCTCTAAATTCATGCGCTTCCAGGTATCGCTGGGATCAAATAATTCAAGCTCATCATTCAGATCATATTGTTCATCAGCCAGGGCCAATAAATCGGCTTTCATCTTACCGGTTTCCTTGTCATATACCCGCAAAATCTTTTTCACTCCCGGATTAGTCACCTTTTCAATATTATCGGAGAGCTTGATTTTCGGTATAAATTCGCCATTTTCCTCAATTGCCGAAAGTTTATACACTCCGCCAAAAGACGGATTTTCCTTGGCGGTAATCAAATTGGTACCAACCCCCCAAAGACTGATCTTTGCTCCTTGCAGCTTTAAGTCACTGATCAAATATTCATCCAAATCGGAAGATGCGGAAATGATCGCATCGGGATAGCCAGCCTCATCCAGCATTTTTCTGGCTTTTTTCGATAAATACGACAAGTCACCACTATCCAGGCGAATTCCATAAAAAGTTGGCATCTTACCAGCTGCTTTCATTTCATCAAAAACAGCGATTGCATTTGGCACTCCTGACTTTAGGGTATTATAGGTGTCAACCAATAAAATACAGGAATTAGGGTATAAATTAGCGTAGGTACGAAATGCTTCTTTTTCTGAGGGAAAGGTCATGATCCAGCTATGGGCATGTGTGCCTTTGACCGGAATATTGAATTCTTTGCCAGCCAATAAATTACTGGTGGAGGAACAGCCGGCAATCACGCAGGCCCGGGCTCCGTAAAAACCGGCATCCGGTCCCTGTGCCCGGCGCAAACCAAATTCCATAACTTCATCTTCACCGGCTGCCCATTTGACTCTGGCTGCTTTGGTGGCGATCAAGCTCTGATGATTAATGATATTGAGCAGGGCTGTTTCCACCAATTGAGCTTCACAAATCGGGGCAATCACCTGAAGAATCGGTTCATTTGGTAAAATGATCGAACCTTCCGGCACCGCTTTGATATCACCACTAAAATGAAAATTAGCTAAATAATCCAAAAACTCTGCCTGAAAAATGTTCAGACTTTCTAAATACTGCATATCTTCCGGCGAAAAGCGCAAATTTAAAATGTAATCAATTGCCAAATCCAGTCCGGCAGCAATGGCAAAGGCTGAGCCATAGGGATTGCGCCGGTGAAAAAGGTCAAACACCGCCATTGGCTGTTTTTCAGCCTGCAGATAATAACCCTGCATCATGGTCAATTGATATAAATCCGTTAATAGTGTTAAATTTCGTCCATCCATTTTAACAACCTCTCTGTTTCGTCCATCATTTATTTTGGGGTATTTTTTACAATTTGCTTTTCTAGCTTGGGTCGAGGCAGCATAACTAAATGACCGCAGGTTTGGCACTTGATCTTAATGTCTGCGCCCACTCTTAAAATTTTCCACTCTCTGCCCCCACAGGGATGTTCTTTTTTTAAAACCACGATTTCTCCTATTTGCAGTTCCATTGGCCTCTCCTGTCTATTTTTCATGCCTGCCTGACTGTTTTGCTTTATTCATTCATTATAGCACTTTTTCGTTTATTATTCTATTTTTTGTTTAACAATCCACTTTCCGGATTTTGAACCTCCAATCCGTTTCACTTCTCCAATTTCTTTTAAATATGAAAAATCTCTTTTAATAGTTGCCTCACCAACCCCTAATATTTTTGATAATTCTATCCTTGTTGTAGAAGGATTTTCTGAAAGAATTTCCACTATTTTGCTCAGTCTGTCTTGCCTGGATATTTTTTGAGGATCATTTTGAGGATCATTTTGAGGATCATTTTGAGGATCATTTTGCAAATTGTAATTTAAATTTCTCAACACTACGAAAAATGAACTCTGGGTAGACTTAAATTCAGGTTTTAACTTATCCATGTAAAACTTCTCAAATTCGTAACTCTCAATGATTTTTTTAAGTCCACTTCCACGCCTTTCCATTAAATCCATTCTTCCAAAAATATCTGCAAGAACCGGATTTCTTCTACTTGAAGAAATTGTATATGGATCTACATTTTGAATGAGCGTTCCATCATACATTCCCCCAGGAGAGTAAATTTCCATCCTGTCATCATATATATCAATATGAACTTCACTTCCAATAACACTATAATCTCTATGAATTAAGGCATTGACAACTGCCTCTTGAACTGCCCTTTCCGGGTAATCAGGAAATTTTTCACGATAAACAGGCCCTTTTTTCCACATTTTCTTTGTATTTACCTTTATAAAGTTCAATGCATTTTCAAGTAAAAGTAGAATATTACCCTCAAATTCATTATCATCAAGTGCTTCCATTAAACCACTTGTCTTTGTAAGCCCATTCCATCTAGTACAAAATATTCTTGATTGATATACTAAATATTCATCTGCAAATAAAGCTCCTGCATAGGTCAAAAAATTATCTTTCGTTACTAAACCAAATGAGAACAAGTCTTTTTCTTCAAATCTTTTATTCGTCCTTCTTTCATATTCAATCCTTAATTTATTAAAGGTTGCATTCTTGATATTAATGTCTGTTTGCATAATATCAAAGGTTTTGTTCAGTCCCTTTAATACTAATTTTTTAAGATCAATGCTCGTGGCTGCAACACTTTGATTTCCAATTCTTATATATGAGGTTCTATTTCCACCATCAATAACATAATATGGTGTTTCACTTCCTGCATCCACATGAAGAACGATAAAATATTTCTCATTTTCATTATAGTTTTCAAGCCTTATTCTGGGAATTGGATCCATCTTCGTCTTAATAGTTTCACTGATAACTTCAGAATCTCCCTTGTAATCTTTAAGCCCAATAAGTTCATCCTTATCAGAAATGCCAAATATCAAAACTCCACCATTTTCATTTGCAAAAGCACTGACCGTTTTAAGCCAACTTTTTGGTTTATTTGTCTCCAGTTTTTCTTTTTTATCATAGGAAGTGGTTTCTCCAATATATTTTAGCAAATTCAAATTCGATACACCTCCTTCATGTCATCAAGTGCCAATCCAAAAATATTTTATCCTCATTTATGTGATTTCTTCAAAAACATATTCCGTCACAGTTGAGTCAAGCCTATCACTTTTAAGTATTTGTTACTTAAAAATTGTACCATAACTTCCATGCAAATTCAATCACAGACAACTCTTTTCGCAGCAAACACACACTATATTTTGGGGGGAATTGTTCTTTATTTTAAATTTATTTACTCAACTTTCCCACAGTCTTTTTTGGCTCTATCCCGCTCCAGAGAGCAGGTACATGGGTTCCCCCGCTTTCACCACTTACTTCGTAAGATGGCTTTCGCAGCACACACCTTTCGCAATTTGCTTCGCAAGATTGCTTTCGTTCCCACCCATTTAACATGCCCTGTCGAAAAACTTCGTTTTTCTGCCCGGGTGGGCAACCTACCTTTCGCCACATACTTCGTAAGATTGCTTTCGCAGCACATGCCTAAAAAAGGCTGTTCCAAGGAACGTGGGAAAGTTGAGTTATTTATTTGTCATGACTCATTTTTCAGTTTTTCTATCCTCAGTAAACTCCCTTTGCAAGCCGAAAAATTCCCGCCTGAAGAATATCAGTTGGCAATGACTCATAAAATATCCTGCCTTTAAAAAAGTAGCTGCAAAATCAAGAAAGACATATAAAGGAAAAAGCTGCTGCCCAATGATCAAATCACGGAGCAGCAGCTCTGTTCTATTAATTTGCTGTACGAAACTCAGCCTGCTTATTGCCAGCTGCTGTCTCTGACCACTTCCATCGCTTCATTATCACCATTTAAACGATTGCCGGCTACATCCTGAATCACTCCAACCTGAGTGATCGTAAAGTCAGCTGTAAAGTCAGCACCTGTCTTTGGTTTCACATGAATCCATACTTTTCTGCCACCTGCAGTTGGTCTGCCTTCGATTGTGAAATCATCGGTCCCGGTGATTTCATAAGTGCTTAAGGACAAAGAATCCGGCATAATTTCTTCTGTATACTCGATCACAATATAGTAATCACTGGGCATATCCTTGATGGCTTTAACAATCCTCTTGCCATCTTTGGTGGCAAAGGCCGGAGCCACTTTATCGGTCAGCAGACTGGTAGTAAATCCAGAAACTTTCACATCATGAATATCTTCAAAAGTTCCTTCTTCTACATTAAAGAACAGGCCATCGGCAATATATAGATCATGGGATAATGTCACTTCCACAATCCGGTTATCCTCATTTTTAATATTAAGACTATCAACTCTTAACTCAGGTGCCGACAGCAGTTCGCTGTTATCAAAAACCAAACCTGGAGTAATTTGAACCCGCACTCCGGTATCCTTTAAAATATTGCGGATACCCCGGTTAAAATGGAACTCAACTTTGGTGATATCACCATCTTTGATCAAGTTCCCCTTTTGCCAGGTGGAGGAGCTAACACCAGTTAATGGAATTTCTTTAGAAAAGTCCCGGTACACATTTCCGGCTGCATCGGTCACGCCCTGACCCATAATAAATCTAGCACTGCTTAAGCTGTCCGAAATCTTTTTCGCCATCACTTCATCCAGCGAAATAATCACCATCTTATTGCTTTCACCGAAACTAATAGACTGACCATCTAATTTTTCGGTGTTGCTGCCTAATTTTACCTGATAATTCTTGCTTTCCAGGGCATTATCCTTAACTTCTTCCTCATAGCTGACAAAGATCTCACCGCCAACAATTTTACCGCTTTCGGTCCGGCTCTTAAAATCAGCCGAAATCACGCCTTCAAAAGTTTTATCAGTAAATTCGATATCCCGTCTTTCCAGCGGCATTTCATTTTTATTAAAGGTATTGTCCTTAACTCCGCGGATCTCCAAAATAGCAGTTTTATTGGTGATCTTAGCAAACTTCAAGGTTACTTTGCGGCCACTTAAGGAAGCACTTGGATTGGCTAAAGTTTTACCATTGCTGTCAATGATCTTATATGTACCAGCAGCTGATAAATCCTTATTATAAGTAACGATGATCTGGGTTTCCGATTGAACATCAACTTCCTCGATAACCGGCGGATTATTATCAACAGTCACATGCACCACCTGGCGGAAGTCCTGGAAGTGATTGCCCCAGTTATCCTGAATTTGCAGAGCATTGACTTTACCTAAAATATTAAATTCCGCTTTATCTGTAACCGGATGGTCATTGCTGGTGCCATTGGCAAAAACGACCCAAACCTTGGAAACATATTCATTGGAGCTGACTTTTTGCTTTAAGGCTGCATCCTTATAAATTTCCTTGGCCACATAAGAGGAAAAACTATGATAAAAATGTTTATTGGTCAGGCCCTTGACCGGACGATCAAAAGCTACTTCAACTTTGGCCGGATCAGCCGATACCACATTGGCAGTCGGAGCACCCTCCTCTTTTTCATAGGTCTTTTCTTCCACATAAATTTTATTTGGATAATTCGCAAAATCTTTCATTTCACTGATTTCAAAGGTATAATTGGTGCCAGCTTTAAAGCTGCTGTAAGTTTCCAAATTAACCACATTGGCTACCGCCGAATCAATTTCCGGTTTCTTGGCTGAAAAACTGGAATTGCCCTGATAAATCTTAACTGTACCAACTGTTTTGATCGGCTCACTAAAGGTAATTTTTACATTTCTGGGACCAACAAATTCCAAGCTTTCAATTTCCGGATATTGTTCATCTTCGGCAATAAAGTTTTTTTCGGTTTTAGCCAATACCTGTCCGGTAGTATCTTTGATATCTTTAATTGTTAAAATATATTCTCTTCTGACTTCCAAAACCGAAGGATTGGACGAGCTGGATAATGGTGCACCAACGGTCAAGAGCACCTCCATACCATCTTCTTTAACCGTTACTTCACTGATCGACTTAGAACTGCTGCCTTTTTCATTGGTCAGCTTATAATTGCTTAATTTTTTCGCCGTCGCACTGTCAACTTCCCGGTTAAAGGTCACTTTGATCTGGCGCAGATTGCTGGCCACTACGCTTTCCACTTCTAAGGTTTTTGGCTTTTCCGGTTCCATCAAGCCAACTGCAATGGCATTTTCCTTTTTAACTTTGCCTTTGTCTACCAACCGGTCAATCAAACGGCCTTCTTTGCCTACCAGTTTTGCATTCATCGCCCGATACATAATTCTGGCCGCATCATCTTTGGTAAAATTATGATCCAGTTCACTATTATCGGTTAAAATTCCGGCTTTATCAGCCAAACTTTCGGTATTCGTCCAGGCCTCAGCTGAATCATAACCCAGCACCCGCAGCATAAAGGTCAACAACTGCTTTTTAGACAATTCATTGGCCGGTCCGAATTGACGATTTTTGGCATCATCATTAATACCAGTGGTGATTTTATTTTCATAGGCAACTGCCGCAAAGCCTTTGGCCCATGAATGTTTGTCCATATCGACAAATGGATTATCGGCGGCTTTGTTTTTAACATCCTCATCTTTATATCCCAAAGACTTTAACACCATGGTAATACCTATCACCCGGTCCAGTTTTTGGTTTAATTCCTCATCAGTGATATTTAACAACAGCCCCAACTTATTTAAGTTTTTAGCTTCCTGACTGGCGGCACTGGCAAAAGTCATGCCTGATATCATCATTGCCACGGCCAGTACAAAACACGTAAACTTACGCAATGTTCTCATAAAAACCCTCCTTCGATTGTGAAATTCCTTATATTCAGCCATTTTCTTAAATCCAGACCATGACTGAACCATGTTAACTATCCTCATTTTATCATTCCTTGTATGATCCGTCAATTCTTTGGGATTATCTTTAACCGAGCTGTAATATAGGGCATTTTTCCTTAATATTGCTGTAACATTATCAGCGGAACATAATCTTATTCTTATGATTTTTTAATCTTTAGCTCTGTTTTTTTCATCCAGGACCTGGCCTCTTACTGTGCAAATTGCCTGCACTTATACCTTAATTTTAATAGCTAAGCGCAGCCATACCGGTCTTCCGCAAAACATGATGGCAAATCATCCGCATCCATTTGATGCTTTGTGAGAAACGAATTGATCCATTAGCAAGGGCGAGACAGCTTTCGCCATCTCGCCCTGTAACTTGATTTTATTCAACCTCAACACCATTTGGAGTTTCTTAAAATATATTGCCCCCATGCTGACAAATATCTTACAAAACTCTTTTGTTGGTTATGGCATGATGTTGAGGTCATAACCACGCCTTTTTTGCGTTTCTTCCTATTATATTGTCTTTTATTCCAGTCCGCAGAAACTGAATTTAAATTTCTTGACCGGCTGCGAAACATCCAGCAGATATTCCGGATGGGTCTTTGATCCCCAGCTGTCATCACCGGCCACGCCCATTTGCTCGGCAAAAACCCGAACCACTGTCTGATATGGCCGCGGCAATTCAAAATGATGTTTGGCATTTTCAATTTCATGCGGAGTATACGGAGTGACCGATAAACCAAAAGGCTGACCGTAAAAACATAAGCCTGCTCCCGACTGGCTGCTGACAGTCGCCCAGCGCACTCCCAATTTAGCCCCGGTTTCCTGCGGTCTGAGATAAGGCGTCATATTATCGCCGGCCCTATTCTGATAAATCCCCAGTTTAACACTTTCCTGCCGATCCGCATAATTGGCCTCAGGGCCAAAGCCATACCATTTAACGCGCTCATATTCAGGGTAAAGTTTAAACATCATGCCAAACTCCGGCATATCATGTAATTCCGGTACAACCTCATAACTTAATTCCACTTCCACTGTACCATCCGCTAAAATCGTCCATAACAGTTGACAACTTGACCATGGCTTGGTTGGCAGTCCATAAGCATAACGGATCTCTACTTTGCCTTCCGTTTGTTCGGCCGAAATCAAACCAATTTTCTGGTCTTCAGCAAAAGGTTTATGAGTAATATACTGGCTGGCCAGTTTCCATTGGCCATACCGCTGCGGCATGCAGTTGCCGTAATCATTGTCAACCGGTGCCCGCCAAAAATTCGGCAGCACCAGATCTTTCAGCAATTCCTTGCCGCCATAGCGATACGAGATCAGGCCGCCATGAATACCATTAAATAATACCGAAAAATGAGTACCTCTGACACCAATATTGGTGCGGTCTTTCATCATTAATAAATCGTTTTCCCGCTCTCGGGCCAAAGTCTGACGCTTTTCCTTAATTTCCGTAAATTCGCCAAACACCGCTTGACCAAAGGCCACTTCATGTCCGGCCTTAGCCCATGGAGTGTCCGCTTTCAGTTCCAGTCCAACAATAACCGTATATTCACCAGCCTCTGCCGGTATGCTCAGCGGCAGGGGATAACTTTCTTTGGTCAGTGGCTGAACTTTGGTGTCAAAAGTTTTAATCATCAACAAATGACCATTGCGATAGAGCCTGGCCACTGCCTGGTACTGACAGCTGCAAGTAAACAAGCTTTTATTTTCAATGGTTACTTCTGTGGCGGAAACAAAAATCCGGAAATTTTGATAATTATATTTGACTTCCTGCATCTTTGGAGTGATCTGGCGGTCCGCAAAAACAATGCCATTTCCGGAGAAATTGCCATCATTCGGGCGCTCGCCATGGTCACCGCCATAAGCCATATATTCCTCGCCAAAGACATTTTTTGTTCTCAGCGCCTGATCGACATAATCCCAAATAAAGCCACCCTGATAAGTCGGACATTCTTCACTCAGCCGGATATATTTATGCATAGCTCCGTTGGAATTGCCCATGGCATGAGTGTATTCACATAAAATAAAGGGTTTGTCCTGATGGGTCTGAATAAATTGTCTGACCTTCTCAGCTGGCGTATACATTTGCGAATAAACATCGGTGGTTGCCGGATAGCGGTCATCATGGGCCACTCCTTCATAGTGCACCAGCCGGGTTTTATCCTGGCCACGGACCCATTCGCTCATTTCAAAAATATTTTTACCGCCATAGGATTCATTGCCCATTGACCACATTAAGATGGATGGATGATTTTTATCCCTTTGATACATTGAATTAACCCGGTCTAAGACCGCTCCCAGCCATTCCGGTTTATCATCCGGCAAAACATTTTTTAATTTTTCCGGATCTTTGGTTTGCGGCGCCACATCTGACCAGGTACCATGGGTTTCCAAATTGGTTTCATCGATCATATATAATCCGTAAAGATCACAAAGATGGTAAAATTCGGAACGATTGGGGTAATGGCTGGTACGAACGGCATTGATATTATTTTTCTTCATGGTGATAATATCTTTGATCATATCTTCGGTGGTCACCACCCGTCCCCGGTCACAGCCGAATTCATGACGATTGACCCCATGAAAAACGATTCTCTGACCATTTAATTTCATTAAATTGCCATCCAGTTCAAAGCGGCGGAAACCAACTAATTGCGGAATAAATTCAATAGCTTTACCATTTTCACTCAGGCAAATGGTCAGTAAATATAAATTCGGCTGTTCTGCGCTCCAAAGTGCCACTTCCCGAATATCTGTTTCTATTTCCATGCGTTCGCCGGCTGTTACCTGCACTTTTTCCTGCCAGATCAATGGCAACTCGGTCGGATTTTTTTCTAAGATCTGCATTTGATAAGTATCAAAAGTATAAGCCCTAAGCGCAAAGCTGATCTCGCCCTTGCCCCACAGCTCTGCGGAAATCGATAATTTTCCATCACGCAGGTCCACATCCGGCTGAGCCAATATTTTTAAGTCATATAAATGAAAATCTTTCACCGTATATAAATAAATATCCCGGAAAATTCCGGAAAAACGGAAGAAATCCTGATCTTCCAGCCAGGCAGCGGTTGACCATTTATATACCCGCAGTGCTAATTTGTTTTCTCCGCTCTTTAAATAATCTGTCAGCTCATATTCCGATGGTGTAAAGCTGTCCTCGCCATAGCCGACATAATGACCGTTCAGCCAGATCTCGACCGCCTGCTCAACTCCCTGTAAACTGAGAAAAACTCTTTGCCCGGCAAAACGATCCGGCACCTTAAAATATTTAACATAGCTGGCCACCGGGTTAAAATCAACCGGCACCTGTCCGGTTTCAATCGGCACGACACCTTCCCAGGGATATTCAACATTTGAATATTGCGGCCGGTCATAACCCTCCATTTGAATATGTGCCGGAACCGGAATATCATCCCAGTTTTTGCAGCAATAATCCATTTTTTCGAATCCTTCAATTGCTAAATTGGGATTGGGAGCATAGGCAAATTTCCAGCTGCCGTTCAGGGAATGGTAAAAACTGCTTTCTCCTTTTAGGTATTCTGCTTCCGAAGCATAAACTTTATGATCGGAATGTGCTTGCAGCCTGTTTTCTGCAAAAATCTCCGGATTGGTTATTCTGTTTGCTAATTTCATTGTTTCCTCCTTTTATTGATTCAACTTTGGTATCTTCTCTGGAAAAATTTTTTTAAGCAGGCTTAGTCGCCTGCAATACAATCTCTTTCAATCACACCGGATATTCCCAAAATCAAAACCGCCGGCTCAGTCGGCGGTTTGCTTTGCCCGGTATCATGCTGATACTGATGCAAAAATTAAGCCAAACACTTAACTTTTGCAGATCACACCAGCCCTTGGGTCCGCAAAATATATCAACCTTTGACCGAGCCGGTAATTCCTTCAGCAAAGCTTTCCTGTAAAATCAAGAATAAAATACCGGTCGGCAGAGTACAAATGGTAACTGCCAGCATCAGCACTCCATAATTAGTAACATATCCGGCAATTAAGTTGGATACCAGCATCGGCATGGTAAATTTATCGGGGTCGAGCATGATGATCTTCGGCCATAAATAGCTATTCCATGCTGCCATAAAAACTACTGTAATGGCTGCGGCATAAGTTGATTTCATGGTCGGAACAAACATCCGCAGAAAAATCCCCAATTCACTCAGTCCGTCAATTCGGGCTGCTTCAATAATATCACGGGGAAAGGATCTTGTCGACTGGCGAAATAACATAATTAAAAAAGGAGTGGCAATACTGGGCAACATAAAGCCAATGGTGGTATTAATTAATTTTAAATTGCCAAATTGCCGGAACAATGGGATCATAACTGCAGCAAAAGGCACCATCATGGTCAGCAGCAATATTTTCATGACCATATCTTTATATTTATCATGATAAACTTCAAAACCATAACCGGCAATCGAACACACCAAAACCGACAGTAAAGTTAATAAAATCGCATTTCGGGCTGAATTGATCATGGCCATTTTCAGATTTTGAACAGCGATCAAATCCTGATAATTTTGAAATAAATTTGTGCCAAAAGTAAGTTTTCCGCGAATCACATCGGTACTGGTATTGGTAGCCGAAACAATCATCCAATATAGCGGAAATAAAGAGAAAAAGGCAGCAATCAGCAGTACCAGATAACGCATAGCATTCTTCAATTTAGTCACGAGTATCACCTACTTTCAATTGGATAAAGGCCAGTAAAGCTACCAGCAGAAAAATGACATAGGACATGGCTGCCGAATAAGTAAAATTCGGAACCCCGACAAAAGAAGTCTTATAAATATAATGGGATAAGGTTAAGGTAGTATTGGCCGGACCGCCATTGGTCAAGTTGACCGATTCATCAAATAATTGTAAAGTACCATTGGTTGACATAATGGCAGTCAATAAAATCATTGGCCGCAGCAAGGGAACTGTGATCTTCCAAAAGCTCTGCCAGGCATTGGCACCATCAATCCGGGCAGCTTCATATACAGAAATACTGATATTTTGCAGTCCCGACAAAAAGAAAATCATATTATATCCGGTCCAGCGCCATAATAATGCTAAAATAATGACCATTCTGGCCATATTGGTATCAGCCAGCCAATTAATCGCCTCACTGATCAGTCCAAAACGCAGTAAAATAAAGTTCATAAATCCGTCAGCCGCAAATAAAGCCCGGAAAACAATGGAATATGACACCAGCGAAGTGGCACAGGGTAAAAAAATAGCAGTCCGGAATAAGGCCCGGAATTTTAATTTTGGTGTATTAAGCAGAACTGCCAAAATAATCGCCAAAAGCAACATAATCGGTACCTGAATTCCTAAATATAAAAAAGTATTTTTCAAAGCAGTCTTAAAGACCGGATCAGCCAGCATCCGCTGATAATTTAATAAACCGGTAAATTGCAGCTGTTGTCCGGTTCCTCTTTGTAATGACAAGATCAAAGCCTGAAGCATTGGATAAAAACTCATCAATGCAATCAACAGGGTAGCCGGCAGTAAAAACAGCCAACCAACCAAACTTTGTCTTTTGGCAAGTGACATTTTCATATCTTCTCCTTTCCCCAAGTCAAATTATATTGAAAAAATTTACTAAAAAAGAGCTGAATCCATTGAAAACATACGTTTCATCCAGGTCAGCTCTTTTTCATCCTATGTTTCTTTTCATCCGTTTCCTCTTCAGTCTAAAGGGAAGCGGATATCAAGGGGTGATCCTATTGTCCCATCTTAAATTTCACTTCATCACTGGCTGCCTTAAGTCCTTTGTCAATATCATCTCCCTTAACAATTCCAACTAATGCTGTGCCAACCGCTTCTTTCGCTTCATAATAAAATACGCCGGTGGCATTGCTTGGAACATGAGATGAAAATTCAATGATGTCTTCATAAACTTTTTGTTCTTGATGGAAGAACTTTTGTGGTTGTTTGTAGGCATCGGTATTAGCTGCCGGTAAATAAGTAGCAATTGCTCCTGAGGAAGGTAAAATTGTATTATAAAACTCAACACTGCCGGCAAAGGTATCATTTAAGAATTTAGCAGCTAATTCTTTCTTTTGGCTGGTACCGGTAATTGCCCAGCTGGAACCGCCGTTATTGGCATAGTTGGTTGATTTTGCATCATTGTCGTACAGTCTCGGCATATCCACAACTACCCATTTTCCGGCTTGATCTTTGCTGGTTTGAACAGATGCCAAAATCCAGCAGCCATTGATGGTACCAAGTACATTCCCGCCGGTAAAGCCAGCTACATATTCATCCCAGTTATTGGCTTCCTGAACGATCCCTTTTTCTACCATTTCTTTATAAACAGCAATTGCATCCTTTAACACCTGATTATCTTCAATGTTTAAGCTGCCATCTTCTTTAAACAAGCTGGCTCCGCAAGATTGTAAGGTCATCATAATCATATCCGGATCGCCGGTGGTCACACCAAACATTGGTTTACCGGTTTTGGCTTTTACTTGTTCACCGATCTCAATAAAGCGTTTCCAGGTAATGCCTTTTAAATCTTCCGGTTTAAATCCGGCATCAGCTAAAAGGTCAACCCGAAAAGCACCAACCACCACACCATTATCAAATGGTACGCCGTAATTTTTGCCATCCACTACAGAATAAGCAACTTTTGATTGACCAAATTTAGAAAAGTCAATGCCTGAATCGGTTAAATCAGCAAATAAATCAGGATAAAATTGGAAATTTTTCTTAAAGGCATTATCTTGCATTAAGAAAATATCCGGCATTTGTTCAGTTTGACCGGAACTGCCAATCGCTGTAATCTTTGTTTGCACATCAGCCCATGGAGTTTCAACGATATTTAATTTAATCGGGCTGTCCGGATTCTTTTGATTATAAACTTTTTCTGCTTCCTCCATAGCATAAATGTTAAACGCCGGATCCCAGCACCAGACCGTTAATTCCTGGCCAGAGGCATTCGCTCCATCTTCTTTCTTAGCTTCGTCTTTTTTAGTTTCTTCTTTTTGGGTTTCTTCTTTTTTGGTGTCTTCTTTCTTGGTATCTGTATTGGTCGAAGATGGGGAACAGGCTGCTAAACCCAGAAGCAGTACCATTGATAACATTAAACTAATCCATTTTTTCATTTTTTTATCCTCCCGTATCAGCAATTTATGTAATTTTTACTTTTCAATTATATCTGGTTTACATTAAAAAATCAAGATGTTTTATGCAAAATATATATTTTTTTTTGTATTTTTTGCTTTTATTTGTAATATCTGTGACATTATTTGTTTTTTTTTATGTTTTTTGCTTTTTTCGTTGTTGATGTCCTCTAAATTGCCGGTTTCGTTTAAATCAAATAAAGTCATCTTTCTTCATCTGCTTGTTGGAGAGATGGCGGACTTCCGTAAAATATCTTCTTTGTCGCCAATAAAGCCAATCGGCAGCCGAATAAAAAGCAATAAAACAAATAGATGGAGGTAAAATATAAAATGCGAAAGCAGCTCCCCAGATGGGGCAGTCCGCTTTCGCATTATAAAATTCAATTAGAGTTATTTGCTAAAAGTAGTATGACCAGAGGAGCGCAGAACATCACAAGCCTCTTTAATTCTTTCAGCCATTCCGCCTTCAGCTGCTTTTAAGTAAACACGTGGGTCATATTTCTTCTTATTTCCAACTTCACCCTCAACTTTTAAGACTTCATCATAACTGCGGAACATATGATCCACAATCGGACGGGTAAAGGCATATTGGGTATCGGTATCGATATTCATCTTGATTACGCCGTAATCCAAAGTTTCATGAATATCAGCCAGCTCTGAACCGGAACCGCCATGGAATACATAATAAGGACGAGCTTCTTCGCCAAATTTAGCAATTAAGGCATCCCGGCCTTCCGATAAAATCTTCGGTTTCAATACCACATTCCCTGGTTTATATACACCATGAGTGTTACCAAAGGTCGCTGCCAGCATATAGAAACTGGAAATCGGACTTAATGCTTCATACATGGCGATCATATCTTCCGGGGTGGTATATAATTTATCTTTGGATACATCAGAATTATCCATTCCATCTTCTTCTCCACCAAAAACACCAACTTCGATTTCCAGGATAATTTCATTTTTGGTGCAGCGGGCCAACAACTCTTTGGAAATTTTAATATTTTCTTCTAAAGTGATATCGGAACCATCAAACATGTGGCTGTTAAATAAATTCGGTAAACCTTTGGCCCGGCGCTTTTCCGTTTCCTCAATTAAGGGAATAACAAAAGAATCAAGTTTGCTGCTGACACAATGGTCGGTATGAAGCGCCACATTAATATCATAGCGCTCAGCTACCCGATGCACATGCTCAGCAATGGAAATTGCTCCCAGGACGGTATCTTTGACACAGGAACCGGATGCATGGGCACCACCGCCAATCGATACTTGGATAATACCATCTGATTTAGCTTCTGCAAAAGCCTTAAGTGCGGCATTGGCTCCTTCTAAGTTAACCACATTGATGGCCGGATAGGCAAAACGGTTTTTTCTGGCTTTTTCAAGCATCGCTTGATATTGCTTATAATTTACTACTGGCATTGGAAACTCCTTTCTGCTGGCGGCAGCTGCCTCATCTTTTCACCAAACTCTGGCAACAACCACCGGTTAATCGTCACCCTCAACTTCCCTTTATCATCAAAAAGTTAAGGCATTTATACTCGCTCCTATTTTACCACAATTCAAAGGGAAATGAAATAGGGAAATAGATTTCTCGGCGGGAACTTTCACTCAAATTTTATAAAAAGCAACCAACTTCATTCATCTCTTCTTATCCCAGAAGTTTCTTAATCCACTTTTTAAACATTTGGCCAGCTTTGTTGGCAGTTTGGTTTTTAACAAATTTTTCCGGATCTTTGGCAAAACGAATGGCTTTTTTTAACTCGGTCGCTGCTTTATCAATTTGTTTTGAGGTGGTGTTGCGTCTTCTTTTGGGCATAATCTTCTCCTTTTGGTCAAATAAACTTAATTTTCCCCTTGTTTTACCCGGTTCTGCCGCTTGCCTTTTTGCCATGCCGGATGTTTCAGTCCTTAGTCCAAAAAAAGCAGCTTCCGAAAACCTGAAAAAGTTGAAATTCTTATAAATACTTGATGATCTCAGCCAGCACAGCATCGGTACCATCTGGCGAAGTTTGCATAGCATCTTTGATTTGTGATTGCTTGTCCCTGATCTCTTTTACAGCCTCCAGCAATCGGTCCGCACTTATTTCTTCCTGTGGCAAAACCAAAGCATAGCCCTTCTTGGCAAAATATTCAGCATTGAGGATCTGATCGCCCCGGCTGGCTGAAAGCGACAGCGGAATCAGCAGCATTGGCTTTTTCAGTGCCAAAAATTCAAAGATCGCATTGGAACCTGCTCTGGAAATAACAAAATCGGTGATAGCAAACGCATCGGCCAATTCTTCGGACAAAAATTCATAACAGCGATAACCCTCCTGTTCGATTGGCATATTGTCAGCATTTCCTTTCCCTACTAAATGAATGATCTGATACTCTTTGGTCAATTCCGGCAGTACTTGCAAAAGCGCCTGATTGATAGCTTTCGATCCTTGTGAACCACCCATTACCAAAATAACCGGTTTTTTATCGGTAAATCCGGTAAAAGCATAGCCTTTCTCCTTTTCCCCATATTGCAGCCGTTTTCGGATCGGAGTACCAGTCGGTACAGTCATCTTCTTTGGCAAATACCGGGCTGTATCTTCAAAGGTCAGGCAAATGATTTTAGCTACTTTGGAAGAAATCTTAGTGGCCAGTCCCGGCGAATAATCAGACTCATGAATAATGATCGGCACCCGGCAAAAAAAGGCGGCCAATACCGGCGGCACTGCCACAAATCCACCCTTAGAAAAGAGAATATCCGGTTTTACCCGGCGCAATACTCGAATTGATTGAAAAATACCGGCCAGTACCCGAAAAGGATCGGATAAATTTTTCAAACTGCGGTAGCGCCTTAGTTTTCCTCCGGAAACTCCGTAATATGGGATTTCTTCGCGTTCGATCATCTCTTTTTCGATCCCCTGTTTTCCGCCGATATACGCCATTTCCAGTTCTTCCGGCGAGTACTTTTCTTTTAATTTATGAATCAAGGCAATATTCGGCGATACATGTCCGGCCGTACCGCCACCAGTAAATACGATTTTTTTCATGGGAAACCCTTTCTCAAAGATTATTATATTTTTCGCACCAACAAAAAATGTTTCTGTTTTTCGATTGTAAAGTTTTCTTCTTTATAGTACAATAAAATAAAAGAATATGCAATGGGACTTTGAAATAGTGCTGAAATATTCTTTGGGAGGATCTTTTTATGAGTAATTATGAAATTATTTTATACTGGAGTGATGAAGATTCCTTATTTATTGCTGAAATACCCGAGCTTGACGGTGCAATGGCTGATGGAAGTACGCGGCAAGAAGCTCTGCAAAATGCAGAAATTGTGATTGATGAATGGATTGAAACCGCCAGATTATTAAATCGACCCATTCCTGTTCCTAAAGGAAAATTGATTTACGCTTAAAAATCGCCCTATCCGAAATGCGGTCTCCGCGATAACGGGTAGGGCGATTTTTGATTGCCTTATTGAAATCTATTTACTTGCTATGCTCTCGGATTATGATATGTAAACAGTTGTGACACCGAGCGATTATCATGGATATTTAAAATCGCATTGCCCAGTACTTCTGAAGCCGAAAGCTGACGAATTTTGGAAATTTTCTTTTCCTCCGGAATTTCAATGGTGTCAAGTGCCAGTAACTCTTCAATCGACGAATGACTAATCCGGTCAATGGCCGGTCCGGAAAGCACCGGATGAGTGCAACAAGCATAAATAGTTTTTGCTCCCTTCTCTTTCAGGGCTTCCGCCGCATTGACAATCGTACCGGCAGTATCGATCATATCATCGACAATGATTACATTTTTATCCTTAACTTCACCAATAATATTCATAACCTCACTGACATTTGGCTCAGGCCGGCGTTTATCAATAATGGCAATCGGTACATTCAAATCTGCCGCCAATGCCCTGGTTCTTTTGACTGAGCCAATATCCGGTGATACCATTACAAAATCGCTTTCCCGGCCTCTGATTTTTTCAGCATAATAGGCAGCAAGCAATGGCCGGGCATACATATGATCCATTGGAATACTGAAGAATCCTTGAATTTGGGCGGAATGTAAATCCATAGTCAGTACTCGGTCCGCTCCCGCTGCTTCTAATAAATCCGCTACCAATCTGGCTGAAATCGGATCTCTGGCTCTGGCCTTTCTGTCTTGTCTTGCATATCCGTAATACGGAATAACAGCCGTAATCCGACCGGCAGATGCTCTGCGCAAAGCATCAATCATAATCAAAAGCTCCATTAAATGGTCATTAACCGGATAAGAGGTCGAATTAATGATAAAGCAATCGACGCCCCTCACCATTTCTCCAACCTTGACAAAGGTTTCGCCATCACTGAATTGTCCAACCTCTGATACAGAAAGCTCCAGTCCCAAATAATGCGCAATTTTTTCTGCCAAGCTGCGATTTGCATTTCCGGAAAAGATTTTGATCTTATCCATGTACTGGCTATGACTGCTCATTTGTTTTTGCCTCCTTCAACAATTGTTTTCGTTTAGTTACCCAATTTTCCTTTATTTGCTGTCTTACCCGGGCAATGCCAAGACTATCCGCTGGCAAATCCTGAGTAATGGTTGAACCGGCGGCGATAAATGCGCCCTTGCCAATATATACCGGCGATACCAAATTACTATTACAGCCAATGAAGGCATAATCCTCTATTTTTGAACGATGCTTGGTGATTCCATCAAAATTTACCAAAATCGTTCCACAGCCAAAATTAACATTTTTGCCCACATCCGCATCGCCAACATAAGTCAAATGTGAAATCATGGTATCATCACCAATCCTTGAATTTTTGATCTCCACAAAATCTCCAATCCGCACCCGGCTGCCAATGTCAGAATTGGGACGAATATAGCTGAATGGCCCGATATTACAGGCATCAGCAATCATGCTGTCCTCAATCTGGCTTTGACTGATTAAATTATTACGGCCGATCACAGTATCTTTAATCCGGCAATTCGGCCCAATCTGACAATCAGTACCAATCCGGCTGGCTCCTAAAATTTGAGTGACCGGATATATAATGCTGCCGGCTGCTACCTCTGCCTGATCATCAATCCAGGTCGAGTCAATATCTAAAATTTGCACTCCCTGACGAATCAGCTGCAAATTACGGTTCCGGCAAAGCTGATGTTCAATTTCAAAAATTTGAGTCTGATGATTTAAACGCAAGACCGGAAACGCTAAAGTTTTTTCCAGACTGCCCGTCACCCCCGGCTGGTAAAAAATGCAAATGATTTCCTTTTCTCCAGCCCATTTAGCAGAAGGACTATGGAGAATGGCCAATCCCACCTGCTGTGCCTGATTTATGAACTCAAGCAAGTACTCTTTCGGCAAGGACGGATAATGACCGGCAAAATATAAAACCGGCCTTTTCGGCATATTTTGATCCGCTGCCGAAAAACTCCGATTTTCTCGCACCAAAGAAAGTATTTGGTAATCCTCTCTCTGCACCTCATAATATCGACCATTTACTGCTTCCATTAAGGCTTTTGTATACACCCACGCCGGTTGTCCGAATATTATTGCGTCTTTTAAATATTCTTCCGCAGAAGATTCCCATAGGAGAGTTGTTTCCATTATCTTTCCTTTTTCTATTCAAAGTTTATTTTGTGGTTATCCAAAAATATTTGAATTTTTGTCTGTTTCTATTATAAGTAAAATTTTAGCAAAAAGCAACCCTTTTTCTGATAAAAACATGCCAAAAAGATTTCACAAATATTGGTCATGCCTTACTTTTTTTCCAGTTTTACAAAGATTTTCCAATCATTAGCTTTATTAAAAAAAGCTGTTGCTCTACATTTTGGGCAACAGCTTTTTCTATCGTTTTTTTCACTCTTCGCAATTATGGTTGAAATTATTTTAAATTTATCCAATATATTGACTGACTTCTACTATTTCTTCTTGTTTTAAGGTTTCCTGATATTTTTCCAAAACCAAGTCTTGTAATAAATTTCTCATCTCCGGATTAATCGGATGAGCAATATCTTTAAATTCATTATCTAAAGATTTGCGCGAAGGCATGGCAATAAATAATCCTTTTTTCCCTTCAATTACTTTAATATCATGTACAACAAATGCATTGTCAAAAGTAATCGATACGATTGCTTTCATTTTTCCGTCTTTGTCAATCTTGCGTATCCTTACATCCGTAACTTCCATTCTGCTTAAACTCCTTCCGATAATAGCTTCATTATCAGGATTATCTGGGTGTGATCAATATTTTCCCATCCTTAACCCCATGATATTCAACTAAAGCCTGATAATTATCTACCAATTTTTGTTTCGGCATTCCGGTAACCATTACAACTGCAATTCCTGCTAAGTCTGCATCCAATTCTTTTAATAGGTCTTTGACGGCTTTGGCTGTTCCTCCCGCTCGCATGAAATCATCCACAAATAATACTCTGCTTCCTCTTTGTACTGCCTTTAGAGAAACTGTTAATGTCTTAATCTGCCTGCTGCTGCTATCGGTATAGTTTTTGTAGAGTGAGGTCCCTTCGGTAAGCACGGTCCGTTTTCTAATAATTATAAGAGGCTTATTTGCAAGTCCGGCAATTCTTGTAGCTAAGGGAATTCCTTTTGTTTCAATAGTTGCTACATAATCAATTGAAGATAAGTCATAATACGAAATAATTCCCTTACTCATTCTTCCTAACAGATTCGGATCATAAAAAAGGTCATTCATATATAACAAGTCATCTGCAATGATTCTTTCTTCATCCCGCAATCGTTGGCACAATTCATCTTTTAATAATTTCAAATCTTCAGGGCTGAAATAAGGCTGAAAAATAACTCCTCCTGCTGCTCCCGCAATAGATATCAGGCATCCTGCTTTAGCTTTTCTTAAATAAGTTTCAATTTCAGCCAAATCTTCACTGATGGTTGATTTGGAAATGTTCCATTTTTCGGCAAAATATTGCAATCGAAACTGACGATACGGGTTTTCTGATAACTCTTTGAGAATAAAACTGTAGCGAATCGGTTTGGGTAATTTTTCTATCACCATTCTACTATCTGCTGTCTTGTTGTTCAATTTTAATATCGCCTCCCCTCATGTTTTGTATTTATTTTTTCACACCCATAGCATGGGTAAAATGAACCAACAAATACCTATAAACATTATATCACAAATTTGAATAATTGAAATATATTTTTAAAAAATTTTTGAATATTTAAATTTTTTTAAATTTTTTTTGTTTCTTCCGTCAAAAAAGCTATTTAATTATGGGAAAAAACACTTATTTTGATAATTATTTATCAATTGTCTTTGTTCAAAAATAATCTAAATACATATCAAAACCATAACATCATTTGGGCTTTCCCGGGATTCACATTTTTTTAGTTACATTCAGGTAAAAATATGATATACTACCAGTAAACACTGATGATTCGCCGCCAAAACAACCTGTCAGCGGCCGGATTTGATAAAAAACTCTAAGGAGAAATCAAATGATCGAACTAAAAAAACTTAAGCATGTCCATTTTATTGGAATTGGTGGTATCAGCATGTCAGCCTTGGCCATGATGTTAAAAAATATGGGGATATCGGTATCCGGTTCGGATTTTCATGTCAGTCCGACCACACAGTATCTGTCAGAACAAGGAATTGCAGTGGCTTTTGGCCATGCACCGGAAAATGTGCCAACGAATACTGATTTAATTGTATATACTGCTGCTATCGCTGAAGATAATCCAGAATATTTATATGCCAAAAATCATGGTATTGCTGAGCTCTCTCGAGCTAAGTTGCTGGGGCAAATTATGGCCGAATATCAAAAATCAATTGCTGTGGCCGGAACTCATGGCAAAACTACCGTTACTTCCATGCTCAGTTGTATTTTAATGGCTGCTGAATTAGATCCGACCATCACCGTCGGTGCCTATTTGGATGCTTTAAAAGCCAATTATCGAATTGGCAATTCCGATTACTTTTTATTAGAAGCCTGTGAATATTGTAATAGTTTTCATAACTTTTTTCCAAATATTTCCATTATCCTCAATGTTTCTGAGGATCATTTAGATTTCTTTAAGAATTTAGCTGATATTGAAGATTCCTTTCATCAATTTGAAAACAATACTCAGGATTTATTAATCCTACATGCTTCACTGCTTGACCGTCCCCGCCTGGCCAACGATCTGACTGCTAAAATTATCAGTTTTGGAGAAGGTGGTGACTATCACGCTGATAATGTCCGCTATCAAGCCAATGGTGCTCCCGAATTTGATGTTTTTCATCAGAATAATGAGCTTGGCCATATTGCTTTATCGGTCTTTGGTAACCATAATATTGCCAATGCTCTGGCGGCCATTGCAACTGCCGATTCCCTGGGAATTCCTTTTTCAGCCATTGCTCAGGGTTTATCTGAATTTCATGGAGCGGAACGCCGGTTTCAGCTAAAGGGAAATTTTGCCGGAATTGCTGTCTATGATGATTATGCTCATCATCCCGAAGAAATTGCTGCTACTTTAGAAGCGATCAAACAAGTGCCACATAACAAACTTTGGCTGATTTTTCAACCACATACCTACTCCCGTACCAAACTTTTATTTGAGGAATTTGTTCAGGTTTTGAGCACTGCTGATAATTTAATTTTAGCTGATATTTATGCAGCCCGTGAAAAAAATAGTTATGGTATCAGCTCCAAAAATTTAGCCGATGCTATCCGTGTTCATAATCCGAGCACAAATTATTTTGAAACTTTTGACGAAATTGAAAATTTTATTTTGTCACAGGCCGAACCCGGTGATATGTTGATAACTATGGGTGCCGGAGATATTTATTTTGTTGGGGAAGCGCTCCTGCATTTTTAGTTTTCCACATTATCCACAGACTTGTCAACAGATTGAACACATATCTGATTTGATAAAAATCAGCCGATTGTGCATTTAAACCCTTTGTTTTAAAGGTTTTCCTATGATTTCCACATGTTCGGAATTTGAAAACCGAATAAACAGCGTTTTTTGCCAAGTTATCCACATAACTCACATTTCGCTTTTTGAGCAGGCTGTTTACACCTTGTTTCCAACTTGTGAATATGTATCTGAAACAAGCTATTGAAGCTGGTTTGAATGTTTTTAAGCTGACTTATCTTTAAGCAGAAAGGAATTCCCATGATTCGCTTGTTACCCACAAACCAAAATTTTACACCAGTTCCGGATTCGTTTATTTTAAATGCCATGTCCAAAATGAGCAGCACTGTCATGAAAATATATTTATTTTTATTATATCAATTTCATCATCAATACGAAACTTTAAACCTGGATGAAATTGCTGATACCCTGCAAGTGACGGAATCTGATATTTTTCGGGCAATTAAATACTTAAGCAAAGCTAGTTTACTAATTTCACAAACGGATGGTGAAAATTACACCGAAATTTCCCTGCCTACCGGCCTGCCCCAATCTGCGGTCGGAAAAAAAACAGCCAAAGCAGCGGTTGCATCGGTTAATGCCCAAAATTTAGAAAATGAAACCATAAATAAAGAAAACATAGAGGTCCAGCCGGAAAAGATTGATCCGCCGGTTAGTCGGCTGGTTGATCCAATAGCTGATCCGCTTCTGCCTTCTGATAATCCGGCGATCCATCTCCAAACCAGCCGCCCGGTTTATTCTGCCAAAACACTGGAAGCTTTTGCTAAGGATGTGTCCGGCGATCAATTGATCTTTTATACTCAGGCACTGTTTAATAAAAGTTTAACTGCCACGGACTTGCAAATCTTATTTGGACTGCATGATTGGCTGGGGATGAGTTTTGATCTGATTCAGTTTTTAATTGAATACTGTGTTGAAAATAATCATACCCGGATGGCTTATATCGAAAAAGTTGCGATCAATTGGCATGAAAATCATATTGAAACAATTGAGCAGGCAAAAGATTATCTGGCATCCTATCCCAGTCATTATTACACTGTACTTAAAGCTTATGGTATCTATAATTTAGCCCCGATTCCGGCTCAAATCAAAATGATCGACAAATGGACCAAGGAATATCTGTTCCCACTGGAAACCATTGTTTATGCCTGTGAAAAAACCATATTACAGACCGGTAAGCCGGAACTGAACTATACCGATAGTATTTTAAAATCATGGAAAACCAAGAATTTATTGACCAAAGAGCAAATTCAAAAAGCGGAAGCGACTGCTCCCAAAAAAGAATTTGTCAACGAAAAATCTGCTTCCGGTAAAAATGGGACTGTCAAAACAACTACTTTTACCAATTATGACCAGCGTCAGGAAGATTATCATGCCATTGAGAAAAAGGCACTGGAAATGCGGATCAAAAAGAAGGAGACAGGGCAATGAATTTAAGAGAAAAACATTTACAAAGTGCCTTAAAAGACTTAGATAAAAAAAGGCAGGAAAACCAGAGTATTGCCAGGCAGCGCTATCAGCTGGTCTGTGAAAAAGCTCCGGAAATTGCCAAAATTCGCCAAACTTTAGCCGAGCAGACCTCTTATTTTTTTCAGGAAACCATGCGCTCACCGGAAAAAAAAGCCGAATTTACGGAAGCTCTGCAAAATTTACAGGCTCAAACCGATCAGACCATCACCACCTTACTGGCCAGCCATCATTTACCGGCTGATTACTTACAGCCAGTTTATGATTGTCCGCATTGTCAGGATACCGGATTTCTGCCCAATTTAAATGCCTGTCTTTGCCTGAAAAAAGCCTTTATCGAAAAGGCCTATCAGCAGTCAAATTTGGCACCAGCCCTGGCCAGCCAGAATTTTGACAGTTTTTCTTTTGAAGTTTATGGCACTGAGAAAAATAAAACTTATGGCATCAGTCCCCGGGAAAATATGCACACTATCTTTGAAGAGTGTCATCATTTTGCAGCTGCTTTTGGTCAGAACTATCAGAATTTATTGCTCAATGGCCCTTCCGGCCTGGGTAAAACTTTTTTATGTAACTGTATTGCCAAAGAAGTTCTGGAACAGGGTTTTCTGGTCATTTACTTATCAGCTCCGGAGTTTTTCGGTTTTTTTGAAAAATACCATTTTCATCATGGCGAAACCGAAATTGACTATGGCTTTATTCAGTCGATTTATGACTGTGATTTGCTGATTATTGATGATCTGGGAACGGAAGTAATTACCTCTGTCACCCAATCTGACTTATTTCAAACCTTAAACCGGCGGATCAATGATCAAAAAGCGACTGTTATCTCTACCAATCTGTCGATTGCCCAGCTCTCTAAAACCTATTCCGAGCGAACAATATCCAGACTTTTGGGAGAATATACGCCTCTTCTGTTTTTTGGCGATGATATCAGGAAAAAAAGGTATTTATAGGCGGATCGGCATCAGTCGAAAGAAAATGCTCAGAGCCGCCAAATGGCGGCTTTTTCAATTTATAGAAAATCAGGTACTAATCATGATCAAATTGGAACATATTCATAAAAGTTTTCGGGTCGCCAAGCGCAAAGAAGGGCTTGGCTCTGCTTTTCGTGCCCTTTTTCACCGGGAATATCAAATCATTCCGGCATTGCGGGATATTTCTTTTGAAATTGCCGCCGGTGAAATCGTCGGCTACATTGGACCAAATGGCTCAGGAAAAAGTACCACCATCAAAATAATGAGCGGTATCTTAAGACCAGACAGTGGAAATTGTCTGATCAACGGACAAATTCCATGGCAAAACCGCAAACACTATGTTGGGCAAATCGGTGTAGTTTTTGGTCAACGCAGCCAGCTATGGTGGGATGTACCGGTTATTGACTCTTTTTCCTTGCTCCAGGATATTTATGACATCCCGGATAAGGCGTATGCCAAAACTCTGTCTGAGCTGACGGCCACCCTTGATTTAGCGGAAATCATTCAGCTGCCGGCCCGCCAGTTATCTCTGGGGCAAAGGATGCGCTGCGAAATTGCCGCTTCACTCTTACATGATCCCCGGATCTTATTTCTGGATGAACCGACCATCGGTCTGGATGCCGTATCAAAGCTGGCAGTACGGGAATTTATTCAAAAGCAAAACCAGGAAAAGGGAACAACCATTATTTTAACCACTCATGATATGCAGGATATTGAGGCTTTGGCCAGCCGTATCCTGTTAATTGGCAAGGGTCAAATTTTATTTGATGGCCGTTATGCGGATTTGAAAAAACAAGCCAAAACCGGCTTGTCGGCTGAAGAAATGGTGGCTGAGCTTTACCGGGAGTACCAGATATGAAAAAATATTTGACCTATTTTAAAATTCGATTGATCCGTGGGTTGCAGTACCGGGTGGCCGCCTATGCCGGTATGGCCACCCAATTTGCCTGGGGATTTATGGAAATCTTTGCCTTTTCCGCTTTTTACCGCAGTAACCCCTCTGCCTTTCCCATGGAATTTTCTGCACTCAGCTCCTATATCTGGCTGCAACAGGCCTTTTTGGCTCTGTATATGCTTTGGTTTTTGGATATGGAAATTCTGGAGCAAATCAGTAGCGGTAACATTGCCTATGAAATGATTCGGCCAATTGCTTTATATCCGCTTTGGTTTTTAAAAAACCTTTCCCTTCGGATCTCCAAGGCTATCCTTCGTTGCTTTCCAATATTGCTGGTCACCTTTTTTCTGCCCAAGCCATATGGCCTTGCTTTGCCATCATCACTGACCACTCTTTTACTTTTTTTGGCAAGTGCTGCCCTCAGTTTGATGGTCGTTGTCGCCTTTACCATGTTTGTTTATATTTTCAGCTTTTATACCCTTAATTCTGCGGGCATTCGCTTAGTCATCCTGTCAGCCACTGAATTGCTGACCGGTGCAGTCATCCCTTTGCCCTTTTTCCCGGAAAAAATTCGAATGATTTTGGAATTATTGCCCTTTGCCGCCATGCAAAATATTCCCTTTCGAATTTACAGTGGCAATCTGATGGGCCCGGTCATAGTGCAGGCCCTGTTATTACAAGTGTTTTGGGCAATTGTCCTGATTGCTCTTGGCAGTTGGTGGCTGAATAAAATTTTACGTTATATCATTATCCAGGGCGGATAAAGGCTTTTAAAAAGGAGGTTGATATGAAATTATACTGGAAATACTTTGCCATTCATTTAAAGTCTCAATTGCAATATAAAGTTTCTTTTCTGCTGATGATCTTGGGACAATTCCTCAGTACCTTTTCTGCCTTTATCGGTCTTTATTTCATGATGCAGCGCTTTCATCAAGTTGAGGGTTTTTCCTATCAGGAAGTATTGCTTTGCTTTGCGGTAGTATCTCTGGCTTTTTCCCTGGCAGAATGCTTTGCCAGAGGTTTTGATACCTTTTCCACCATGATTGGCAATGGCGAATTTGATCGGATTTTAGTGCGGCCGCGCCATGAAATTTTTCAGGTGCTGGCCTCCAAAATTGAATTTTCCCGGATCGGAAGACTCCTCCAGTCCCTTTTCATTCTGCTTGTAGTCATAATAAAAACCCCTTATCTATGGTGTTTTGATAAGGGGCTTACAATTTTATTGATGATCCTGGGTGGAACTGTGGTCTTTTCCGCTTTATTTTTAATTTATGCTGGTCTTTGTTTTTTTACCACTGACGGATTGGAATTTATTAATATTTTTACAGATGGCGGCCGGGAATTCGGCCGTTATCCCCTGTCAATCTACGGTGACAGTATTTTAAAGTTTTTTACCTATATTGTCCCGCTGGCTTTATTTCAATATTATCCGCTGCTGTATCTCACCGGTCGAAGTAATCAGCCGCTTTATATTTTCTTTCCCTGCCTGAGCGGACTTTTCCTTTTTCCAGCTTATTTGATTTGGAAGACCGGACTAAAGCGCTATCAATCGACCGGCTCCTGAATGTCTGGTAGTTTGCCGCAAGATGGCTTTCGGGGCACATGCTTGCCCACTTCAAATGAAAATTTTATTTTACACCTTCATCACCAAATTTGATGCCGATTAATCTGGCATTTTTCACAATCGTTGATTCCGGATCGACTTTTTTAGTCTTGCCAGCCATGTCTTTAAGCGGAGTAGCCACATAATCGTTATTACGTACAGAGACTGTTACTCCATAAATCCCCTGGTCAATTAATTTAGCAGCAAAGGCACCAATATTGGTGGATAGTACCCGGTCATAAGGCGATGGGGAACCGCCTCTTTGTTGATGTCCCGGTACACAGGCTCTGGTTTCAAATCGGCTCTTTTTATTGAGCTCATCCATTAAGTAATAGGCCACTGACGGATAACCCCAAGTTTTCCGGTGATTTTCAAAATCTTCTTTTTTCATCCTGGCTTCTTCCAGGGTTTTGGCACCTTCAGCCACTGCAATAATGGTAAAGTCCTTGCCTTCCTTGCATCTTTTTTCAATGGCACTGATTACTGATTCAATGCTGTAAGGAATTTCCGGCAAGAGAATAACATCCGCCCCGCCAGCCATGCCGGCATGGAGTGTCAGCCAGCCCACCTTATTGCCCATGATCTCAATGATCATTACCCGGTCATGGGAATCGGCGGTGGTATGAATCCGATCAATTACTTCTGTAGCAATATCAACTGCTGACTGAAAACCAAAGGTCACATCGGTGCCATAAATATCGTTATCAATTGTTTTGGGCAGGCCGATTACATTTAATCCTTCCTCCGATAAAAGATTGGCATTTTTATGCGTTCCTTTACCACCCAAAGTAACCAGGCAGTCAAGCTTCATTTTCTTATAATTTTCCACCATTGCTTTAACTTTATCAACACCATCTTCTTCAATCACCCGCATTTTTTTAAATGGCGTTCTGGCAGTACCCAGGAAAGTTCCGCCCAGGGTCAGTAAACCGGAAAAATCCTTGGGTTTCAGCTCCCGATAAGTACCCTCAATCAGACCTTTATAGCCGTTTTCAATGCCGATCAAAGTACAATCCATCAAGCCATAAGCCGCTTTGGCCACACCGCGAATAGTTGCATTTAACCCCGGGCAATCTCCACCGCTGGTCAAAATTCCAATTCTCTTTTTCATTGCTTTCCTCCTGTTTTTCCTGATTGCTATTTCCTTAAACCTTATTTTCCTGACTTAATTTTTACAGATTTAAAAATACATTTCCAGCCTTTCTCCATCATCACATATCTGTCAAAATTCGGCTGTTACCATCTGATAGATCTGTACTAAAAAAACATTTTACTCATTTCCTGCTCTTTCCAGTGCCACCGGAGCCGGCTGGAGCAAAATAATCGGCGGCAGAACATCTCCAAATAATGCCAGCGCATTTTCACGGGTATAAATCTTATCTAAATACTGATGATAAGTGGTCAGCAAATATTCATCACCACCGGACAATTTGACATAAATATACTTTCCTTTATAGGAATAGTAAACAGGCTTTTCGCCGGCCGGCAATTTATGGGCATAGGTCAATTCTTCAACAATATTGTCATAAGCATCCTCATCAATATAAATTAATTTTGGATCTTCAAACATATCGGTATACAAATTAAGGTTAAAGCGGGCATCCTGTGCCTGAAACTCATGGATATCCTTAAAATTGCTGGCTGTCGGCTGCCATTGTCCGTCAATTTTAGAAAAGCTGACTGCCTGCACATCCTGAGGTTTTTCTAAAAAGGAGGCCAGCACAAACAGATCCTGGCCATCATCTTTCATATAGCGAATGAACAACTCCTCCGTTTGAAAGCTGGCTTTGAGTTTATCCGAAACTGCCTGCCAGATCTCAATATCCTGTGTCAGTTGACCACTTGGCGGAACCAGCCGATGATAACGGGCCTGATAGGTTTGCTCATCCACCACAAAATAGCCATCTTCCTTGATAATCGCATAATTTCCGGCATCAACAATATATACCACCGCCAGTTGATGATCGGCCATATCCAGACCAAAATGAATGCGCTCGATCAAACTTTCGGAAATCGACAAATTCCAGGTTTCAATCACTTCTTTAATAGTCACGGTGCGCAAATCTTTTTTTAGAAATGGATAGCCATTATTATAAAATTCGCCGCCCGAAGTTTGCATCCATTCTTTGGTCACCTTTAAAATTTCCTTGCCATAACCACTGATCGATTCGGCAATCAAATCACTCCGTTTTTTCAGCAGCATATTTAAATTGTACTTTCCTTTGATAAACGGATAGGCGGTAAAGGTCTTTTCCATCAGTTCCGCATTCATCAACAACAAAAAATTTTGAAACATTGGCTCCGGCACAAAATAAGAGTCTATCAGGACTGTTTTCAACTCCTCTTTGGTGGCCGGATAGCCTGCCACCAAACGCAGTATTTCTGTTTGTGCCTGATTGCCAGCTTCATAAATATACTTTACTTCATTTTCCGGCAGCCCCTTTAATTCCATGACAATTTCATCCAAAGCCTGACCGGCCAAACTCATTTTCAGCTGAACCGCCGTATCTGTCTGGTTCCAGCCATTACTTTCCCAACCATATCTGGCAAAAGTTTCTGAAGCAACGGTTAATCCTTCTGTTAATGAGGTTTGCAAAATTGGCTGTAATCTGGAAAACAGCCATCCCGGCAGTGGTAAACCGACTTTTCCGATGCGGATCGGTTTTAAATGATAATGAATTTGGCTGTCTGCTTTTGGCTCTAACTGATATAAAATGGGAATATAAAAACCCTTCACCTTGTAATTAACCATCGCCTTACCTGCCAAAACATCAAATTCCAAATTATGAATATTGGATTCTTTTTCCAGAGCCTGCTTGATCAGCTCCTGATTAATATCAGACAGTGGAATCTCCAATTGAAATTCACCGGCTTGTACGGTTACCTGACTTAACACATCATTATCAGCCAAAAAAGAATTTAATCCCTGGCTGGCTTGTGGCTTAACAGTAAAAGTACTAAACTGCAAAAAAGAAATAAAAAGAACCACCAAAAGCAGAGCGCCGCTGACCACATAAAGCATGATCCGTCCGCCCTTTTTCCAGGAAATTGTTGGATTATTTTCTACCTGCGTTGAAACTTCTTTTTCCTTTTCTTCGTTCATTGATCTTCCTCTATTCTAATCCTATGTTATCTTTCCACAGTTTTACAATGCTGACCGCTCACAAATCCGCTTTCGCGTTTTGCTTCGCAAAATCTAAATATCAGGCCAATAAATCCTAACTCAACTTTCCCACAGTCTTTTTTGGCCCTATCCCGCTCTGTAGAGCGGGCACATGGGTTCCCCCGCTTTCGCAACTTGCTTTGCAAGATTGCTTTCGTTCCCACCCATTTAACATGCCCTGTCGAAAAACTTCGTTTTTCTGCTCGGGTGGGCAACCTACCCTGTCGAAAAACTTCGTTTTTCTGCCTGGGTGGGCAACCTACCTTTCGCCACTTACTTCGTAAGATGGCTTGCGGTTGCACACCGCTTTCGCATTTTTCTGCGACAAGATGCTTCCGCGGCACACGCCATAAAAAAGACTGTTCCAAGGAACGTGGGAAAGTTGAGATCTTAACTTATCTTTCTGACAGTTTTTACATAAAATTGCCGGTTGTTCTGGGATAAGGCTGGACATCCCGGATATTGCTCATACCGGTAATATACATTAACATTCTATCAAAACCCAATCCAAAACCAGCATGACGATTGCTGCCATATTTGCGTAAATCCAAATATGGCTTATATTCTTCCTCCTTTAAACCCTTTTCATGAATCCGGTGCAGCAGTTCTTCATAATTATCTTCCCTTTGACTACCGCCAATGATTTCACCCACACCCGGCACCAATAGATCAGTAGCTGCCACCGTTTTTCCATCCTCATTTAATTTCATATAAAAAGCTTTGATTTCTTTGGGATAATCAGTCACAAATACCGGCTTTTGATAAACTTGTTCGGTCAAATAGCGCTCATGCTCGGTTTGCAGATCACAACCCCAATAGACCGGATATTCAAAACGATCTTTGACCTTTTCTAAAATTTCGACTGCTTCGGTATAGGTAATTCTGGCAAATTGATTGCTAACAATATTGTCTAAGCGCTCCAGCAAACCCTTATCAATAAATTCGTTAAAGAATTTCATTTCTTCCGGAGCATGTTCCAGCACATAGCGGATAATGAATTTAATCATATCTTCGGCCACATCCATATCATCCTTTAAATCAGCAAAAGCCATTTCCGGTTCAATCATCCAAAACTCAGCGGCATGCCGGGTGGTATTAGAGCGCTCCGCCCGGAAGGTCGGGCCAAAGGTATAAACATTGCGAAAGGCCATAGCAAAGGGTTCAACGTCAATTTGACCGCTAACCGTCAAATTGGCCTGATGCCCAAAAAAATCTTCCTTGATATTGACTTTGCCATTTTCCATTGGCGGATTATCAGCTGGCAGAGTAGTCACCCGGAACATATCGCCTGCTCCTTCGGCATCAGAACCGGTAATAATTGGGGTATGCACATACACAAAGCCTCTTTCCATAAAGAATTTATGAATGGCAAAAGCCATGATCGAGCGGACCCGGAAGACCGCCATAAAAGTATTGGTTCTGGCTCTTAAATGCTCCAGAGTGCGAAGGAATTCAAAACCATGTTTTTTCTTTTGCAGTGGATAATCCGGAGTTGATTCGCCTTCAACTTCCACTGCCTCTGCCTGAATTTCAAAGGGCTGCCTGGCCTGCGGAGTCGCCACCAATTTTCCAGTCACAATCAAGGCTGCACCAACATTTTGTTTGGTTAATTCTGCATAATTGGACAATTTTTCGGCATCAATCACCACCTGAATAGTTTGAAAAGTCGTGCCATCATTCAGGACAACAAATCCAAAATTATTATTGGATCGGATACTGCGGACCCAACCGCCAATTGTTACCTGTTTCTCATAGTACTTTTGTGGTTCTAAAAAAATGTCTTTGACTAAATCCATTTTCATGATTTTTACTCCTTTTTTCAATCATATATTTGCTATAGTATACCATAAGCAGCAGCAAATTACTAGAAAAATCAAAAATCCCCTGAAAAACACTTTGGTCCTTCCTAAGTGACTGAATATCATGCCTGAATGACTTTGCTCAATGACCTGGCTGAAGAACAATCGGCCAATTTCCAGTAATATTTTCTTGACACACGTATAAATAATACGTATAATGATAATGTAAGGAGGTTGATATGTCAAAAACAAAGCCTTACAAACATGTGGTACATTCTCTTAAAAAAGCGGGATGGGTGTTGGATCATACAACTGGTTCCCACGAAATTTATGTTAAAGACGGTAAAATTTGTCCGGTAAAATGTAGTAAAAAGGACATTCCTGCTGGAACTTTAACAAATATCGAGAGAATAACAGGGCTAAAATTTTAGCCCTGTGCCATTTATCTTATGGTAGTGTCAAGTGATTTATGAAAAAGTTTGCCAATAAAAAAAGAGACAAATGCCCCTTAAAAAACTGTAAATATAGATCGCTGAAGGCTCTCCGA
>RQYD01000025.1 GCA_003858485.1 Clostridiales bacterium COT073_COT-073 | reverse complement strand
ACTTCATCCAATGCACCTTCAGCGGTTTGTACCACTGAAATACCATCCTGAGCATTTCGGGAAGCCTGGCTCATACCACGGATCTGCGCTCTCATTTTTTCAGAGATAGCAAGTCCGGCAGCATCATCAGCAGCCCGGTTGATCCGGAAACCGGACGATAATTTTTCAGTTGCTTTTCCTTGTTGGCTAACTAAGCCACCTAATTGTCTGTGGCTGTTGATCGCCATAATATTTGCATTAATTCTCATTGTTTTTTCCTCCTTGGAATTTGATTAGTGATTTGGCAATTTCCTTATTGCCTTACTTACTAAATAATTTATCGGTAACTTTTGATATAACTTAACCCCTTTTTATATAAATTTTAAATCAGGAGCAAGTTCCTTTTGCTATTCGACCTTGATCAATCTTTTCCTTTTTTATCCGATTAATTTTTCAATATTTCCGATTAGCACCTAAACCCGTAGCATTACTGCTTCTCATCAAGCAAAGGAGATTCTTCAGATATTGGCTGGGGATTATAGGATTGATTGACATTTCTTTTTTCCCGAAATTTTTTGATTTGTTCGCGGATTTCCTCACCTGCCTTTTGAAAATATTGCTTCATTTCCTGTTCCTGTTTAGCGATCGACGCCTGCAAATCTATCAACTGCCGGGTTTTCTGAGCAATTTCCTGATACCAGATTTGTTCCATCTGTAATTGCTCCTTTTCCACTGCCAGTTTCAAGCGCTCCATTTCTTGCTGGATATGATCCAGCACTTCCAACAAATCATCTTTTTCCTGCAAATACTGTTCAATTTCATCCAGCGAACGCTCCTGCTCTTCAAATTGTTGGATCTGAGCCTGATTTTTTTGTTCGATCCGTTGCCATAAATTAATTTCTTCTGATAATAAATCAGAAGTTTGTTTCCAACTTGTCATTTTTTCTCTCCAAACCATTACATCTTTTAGCGCATTGCCCCTAATTGCTGGGTCAACCAACTGGAAGTTGAATTTGCTTTAGACAAGGCTTTTTCCATAGCCAAAAACTGCTTGCGATATCTGCTCTCCATTTCTTCCATTCGCACTTCCATTACCCGAATTCGCTCTTCCATTGCCCGATATTCCTCTTTTGCCACCTTATCGTCATAAAAACTCATATAACTTCTAAGACTGGTACTCTTCATTTCGGCCGACAAATTCTCATGTAATTTTTCGCCAATTTTAGTCAATAATTCCATAACCGCTTCCGGATCAGTATCAAGCGCCTGTTTTAACTTGTTTGGACGATCAGAGCGCGGACCACCTAACTCACTGTCTCCATCCACAAACAAGATTGCTCCTGCACGCAGTCGAAAATCTCCGGTCATAATCCCCAAACTGCTTAAATGACTGTATTTTCCGTTGTCTTCTACCTCTGTAGAAGTTAAAGTTGTTCGCATCATTGACACTATTTTCTTTAAATTAGGGTCATTTTTAAACACACGCTCATGCAGCCTTTCTTCCCATTTTTTGACATCAGCTTCGCTCATGGCTTTCTTTTCTTCATCAGACAACGGCTGCATATCTCTTTCACTTTTTGGAATCACCACACTTATCTTATCTTGCATTTCCTTGACCAGCACATTATATTGCTTGATAAAATCCGTTACCTGCTTATAAGCAGCATCCGTATCTTTTTGAACAGAAATCGTAGTTTGACCGATCGCTTTTAAATTTAAGTGCAAGCCATTGACCTCAACTTGATTGCTGTCACTTTTAAACACTTCTAATCCATTGTAACGATACTCCGCATCCGCACCTTTGTTTTCAGTCAAACCAAAACCCAGTGCTACTGCAATGTCACCGCTTAAACGAAAACTGCTTTTTTCTCCGGTATTTTTAGTAGCTAAAAAAATTCTGGCATTTTTAATATCAACATTTGCCTCTAAATCAATTTTGCCTTTTGTTTCTTTTTTAACCTTTTCTACAAAGCTGCTCAAGGTTTCATCAGCCGCCGCCGTTACACTAATGGTCTGCTCTGTGCCACCGGCATCTTTATAAGTAATGTTAAACTGTTTATTGGCCAGACCCATATCCTGCATAGTAGTCGCACTAGTAACTGCTTCACCACCAGTTGTTTGCAGCCTTCCACTGGTAGCCGCTGCCGTTTTGGCTAAAGCAATCACTTCCAATTCATGTACTCCCTTTAACGGTGTACTTCCCTCACGAATATCAGCCACCCCGGTATTGGAGCTGCTGATCTTGGTTTTAATAAAATTTGTTTTTAGTCGCAAAGCTGACACTTCTTTGTTAAAAAATGAATAAATTTTAGCATTCATTTTTTTCCATTCTTCCTGGCGATATGTATTGGACACATTTTTCTTTTTTAAACGATCAACCTTTAATCTTTGCACCGCCATCAGCTCTTTGATCATGCTGTCAGTATCCATACCTGAAGCCAATCCACCAAGGGAGATTCTTCCCATTCCTGCCATCTGTAATCCTCCTATCTTTTTTCATCCAGCAAAATACCCGTTAATTTCCAGACATAAGCTAACATATCCAAAGCCTTTTCTGAAGGTATTTCCCGAATTACACTGTCATCATTGGTATTAATCACTTTGACCATGATCTTATGTGTTTCATCATGAATGGAAAATTCCAATCTGCGGTCATAGATCTTTAATTGATGATTAGCGTTTTCTACTTGTTTTACTACTTCTTCCGCCGTCATTTCTTTGCGCAGTTCCTGAACTTTTGCCGCCTTTTCACTTTCCCGGGCCACCCATTCGGCAGAGGAATTTCCGGCACCTACTCCTGCTGTTTCGGCACGTCCTCCTGATTGAATGATCGGCATAGTGAATGCATCTGCATTTCCTTCAATCCTCATATTTATTACCTCCTTGAATTATATGTTACATAGGCAATCCTTTACCCACTGCTTCTTATTTATTATCGGCGAATGTATTAAATCCTTAACCCCTATTTCTTGCTTGATATAGGTAATTTGCCGCATTTCTTATTTTTTATGTTTTTTTGATAAAATTGATACAAAAATTCAGCTGCCAAAAAATCAACTTCCGTATCAATATCCGCCGACCTTTGGGTTTCCATTTTCAGAGCAAAACTCCTGCCTGCATATAGATCCGGCTGCTTCCATAAATAATCCGTACCTACCAGATAGATAGCACCATTAATCCGATAATACAGCGGTAAATCTTGTCGGGCTACATCCAGTAATTCTTTGGACAAAAAATTCTGCATTGAATTATCCGCCGGCAAGATATTGGCCCATAGAGGAGAATGTTCAGTTTCACAAACAGAAACCACAAAGTCAGCTTTATTTTCTTCAAATAAGGCATAGGCCTTTACAATATCCGCTGCTGTACGCAAAGGCGAAGTCGGCTGCAAAACCATCACGCTGTCAAAGGATTTTCCCAATGCTTTATATTTTTGCAAAGCATCCTTAATTACCTCCCATGTACTGGCAGTATCTCCAGACAGCTGAGCCGGCCTTAAAAACGGAGTATTAGCCCCATATTGCCCGGCAATTTCCGCATATTTCCCTGAATCCGTACTAACATACACTTCCGCAAAACAATTTGAAGCTAATGCTGCTTCAATACTATATGCCAGCAACGGCTTACCGCAAAATGGACGAATATTTTTATCCGCTAGTCCCTTAGATCCGCTCCTGGCCGGAATTATTGCAATATTTTTCATCCCACTTTCCTTCCTGTACCGAAAGCATAATACCAACCCCTCTTGCCGGTACATAAATATATTAAATCATTTCCTGAATTTCAAAATCAATATCATAAAATGGTTTGCCTGATGTTTTTTTCTCTTTTAAAAAATTCAGAATACACTCACTTATCTTTTCAGAAACTCCAATCCCACTGCCATAAGGATTTTTTGCATTTTTTACCTGCTCCTGCCAGTCCGGCGAAAGTGCTTTGGCAATTGCCTTTTCAATATCAGCCTGTAGTGGAGCACAATCAATCACACTTTCTGCCCGCATTCTTCCTTTTTGTCTGGCTCCGATATTAATAGTCGGTCTGCCCAGAGCCGGCGCTTCAATTAATCCGCTGGAGGAATTACCAATCACCGCTACGCAATAAGACATGGCACTTAAATAGCGAAGCCGTCCCAGTGAATCATACAGTCGCGCCCGGTTTGGATACTGCCCGACATATTCGACCAATTTTTGATTAATAATCCGGCCATCCGTGTCGGCATTGGCCTTGGTCATCAAGACCGGAATCTCAGGAAATTTATTAAGTGCCGCTAAAATTTGCACAATTACCTTCTCACTGTCTTCCTCTGCCTGAGTCACCGGATGATAGGTAAGCAGGAAAAATGGCTGTTCCACTGGAAAATTTAAATCCACCGCCAATTCAGATTTTGACATTTTCAGCAAAGACACACTGTTTTCCACACCGGTATCACCGACATTATAAACCCGGCTCGGCTTTTCTCCCAATTGAATCACTCGTCGGCGATACTCTTCATTAGCCGTAAAATGCAATTGACTCATCTTGGTAATGCTATGCCGGAATCCATCATCAATCGCTCCCTCGGTAATCTCTCCACCGGAAATATGAGCAATCGCAAGCCCCAGCACATAGGCGGCTGAAACAATGGCAAAGATTTCATAGCGATCACCCAACACCACCACTAAATCCGGTTTTAAATCCATCAATGCATCTGCCCCGGAAATCATAGCCAGCCCCATTGATTTGGCAATCCCACCACCGCTATCACTGCTTAATAAAATTTCCACCTTTTTATCAATCCGAAAGCCATCAGCTTCAATTTCCCGATAACTAAGTCCAAATTCCGGCGATAAATGACTACCGGTTACAATTAGCTGTAAGATCACATCTTTCGCCTTGCTCAATTGCTCCATAATCGGTTTCAACAATCCATATTCCGCTCGGGTACCGGTCACAACACATACTTTGTTCATTTGTCCGCCCTCCTTTTATTTTCTGGCAAACACTGAAAAATAGCTATATCGGAGTTTGGGATCGGCATATTCTTCTCTAAAATAATTAATTTGAATATCCGTAAACTGCAATGGTTCAAACATCTGCTCTATCTTAGCTCTGGAAAAAAAAGAATGGGTATATTCGCCTTTTAATCGTCCTTCTTTAACCTTACCTACTCGGTTTCCATGTTTTACACCAGCCGTATCCAAACCATATGCTCCATTTTCTTCATGTAAACCGGTACAATAAATAATTCCGCCGGATTTCAATTTTTTTTGATATAAATTTAATAAACTCTGAATTTCCTCATCTGTCAGACACGAAAGAAATGCAATATCGGTAATTAAGTCAAAATAGTCATCTGCATAATCCAATTGATGAAATAGACTGGCCGATATTCTCGCTGCCGTCTGGCCAAAGCCATAATAATTCAGCTTTCCTTTTGCCACATCCACCGCTTCTGCCGATCCGTCAAAGCCATAAACCTGAAATCCTTTTTTAGCTAAAAACAAAGTATTGGTGCCATTGCCACAACCGGCGTCTAATGCTTTCAGTATCCGGGTATTCTGATCCCGATACTTCCAGGCGATAAAACGTATCAAGCCTTCATTGGGATATTCATTCCCCCAATTACATTTTTGATAGACCTCATTCCATTCTTTCTCCATGGTTTACCTCATATTTTCTTTTTGCCTAAATCAGGAGTTATTCAGATATTTGCCACCATCAGAGCAAATGCCTTGTATTGGCCGCACTTCATACTCTCTGTCTGTTGATGATCCCCAAATATAAAACCTGCTTTGTAGCCGTTTCCGTTTTCCTTACACATTTCAAATTTCAATTTTTTCATCCATAGCAAAATCCCGCATCGCTGTGCGTCCAATAATTTCCTGCCAGCGCATTGGTGAAATCCCACCACCTGCCCGCTTAGCTATTAAATTATCTTCTGTTAATTGCTCGCCTTTGGCAATTGCCTTGGCTGCCACAATTCCCTTGCGGGCAACGGCGATATTTTTCCGTTCCGAGGAAGACGGCATTTTCACTCCACTGCCCAGTGCTTTTTCCACCCGGCGAATGGCCTCGACCATCGCCTTTAATTCGACCGGATTTAAACTGGCTTGATGGTCAGGTCCCGGCAAATCTTTATCCAGTGTAAAATGCTTTTCAATAATTTTTGCCCCCATGGCGACTGCGGCAATGGCAATCTCAATACCAACCGTATGATCGGAATAACCTACTTCTTTAGCAAAGGCCTGACCTAAAGTCAACATTGCCCGTAAATTAACATCTTCTGCCGGAGTTGGATATTCGGTATTGCAGTGAAGCAAGGAAATCGGTCCACTGCCATATTCTTCCAGTACCCGGATGGCTGCCTCCACTTCTCCTAAGTCAGACATGCCGGTTGACAAAATCACCGGTTTTTTTAGTTTGCCGATTGCCCGCAAAAAAGGATAATTGGTTACTTCACTGGAAGCTACCTTAAAAATTGGCATATTTATACTTTCTAAAAATGCAATACTCTTTTCTTCAAAAGGTGAAGATAAAAATAAAATTCCCACTTTTTGACAATATGCTTTTAATTCCCGAAAATCTTCATAGCCAAGCTCCAAACGTTTAAGCATTTGTAGCTGACTCTCTCCGGTATTTTCCGACTGTTGATATTCTGCCTTGGCCGTATCTCCGGCCACATCATCTTCTGATATAAAAGTTTGGAATTTGACAGCATCAGCTCCGCTTTCCCTGGCTTTATCAATTAATTCTTTGGCCAGCCGAATGTCACCATTATGATTTACGCCCGCTTCCGCAATAATAAACACCTTATCCATAGCTTCTCCCATTTCCGATATTTTCCGCACTAATCCCGATAATCTCTTTTTAAATCGTGCTTAGATACTAACGCAACATCGGGATACAGCATCATGATTTGCCCTGTTTCATACTCACCAACCTGGGATGGATTCACCTTTCCCCGGATATTATTTAAGATCAATTTCGGAAAATCAACTCCACATGCATAGGCATGCAAATAAGCGCCACTAAATCGGGGATTGATATCATATAAATAATACTCCGAACCAACCTGCAAAAATTCCAAATCAACCGGCCCACAAAATTCAAAATGCCCGCAAATCTGTTTGATCTTTTCAAATAAGACGGTATCTTTTATGGAAATTGCTTTGCTGGTGCCGCCAATCATCCTTTCAATCTTTTCTTTTAAAAAAATCGAAACCACCTGATGACTAATGGCATCGACATAGACATCTGCATCAATATCCATTCCTTCAATAAACTCCTGAATAATATAAGGTTGAGCAGCATTTTTTAATATCAATTGCAATTCGGCATCAGTATATACTTTCTGAGCACCGACACTACCGCTTCCGCTTTTGGGCTTAATAAAGACCGGAAAATCAATTTCTCCTTTTTGGTATGCAGCCATAAAATCAGCATAATCAAAAAAGGTGGCAATGGTCGGAATCCTACTCTCTTTTAAAAACTGAAACATTTTATATTTATCCAGACAACGACCAGCCGTATGTTCTGACGGAAACAAGCACAAGATCCCTTTATTGGTCAATACCTCCCTGGCTCCTGCCAGGACTGAAATATCCGGGTCCATTAAACTGGTGATTGCTTTAATTTCCGCCTGCTCACAAATTTCTAAAATATCTTTAATATAGTTTTTTTCATCAATCCTGGCAGTTAAATAATATTCATCCGCTACAAACAGAGCCGGTGCCACCGACCAATTATCAGTCACCACAATTTTCCCCTGGCCCTTAAAACTTTGCTTAAAATCCCGAACTAAAGCCACTCTCTTGCCGGCATTGGTTAATAATATATTTTGCATCTTTGCCTCATTTTCTTTTATATTTCAATTTGACACTTTTGTATCCACTCCTGTACTGTCCATTTTCGGCGAACACAAGCATATTCTCCATTTCGCTCTACATATACAGCCGGCTGTAATTGAATAAAGTTGGGAATCAAAGTCATGGTATAGGCTCCCACCTCCTCAAAACAGATAACATCACCAACCATTGGCATCTCCTCCGGCGAAAAACGCATAATCACATCTTTTTCCATACAAGATGCGCCAAACAGCCATTTTTCATGATTTCGTATGCTTTCTCTCTCCCCGCTGCTGTCGGTACTGCTTTTATTTGACAGCATCGTATAGCTATAACTGCTTTTTTGAAACAGAGGATCAATATGATTGCGAGTACCGTCAGTGGTATAAATAATTTTGTCACCAATTTGCTTGCAATCTTTAATTTGACACAAATAATTAACCGGTGAAGCAATAATGGCATTGCCCGGCTCAGTAACCAGTGTTAATTCCCGAAGATTCAAATCATGGCGCAGAGCCTCATAAACCGCCGCCGCATATTCTTCATACCTCGGCTTACCGGCCATATTCCCATAAAAACCACCACCAATATCCAAATATTTAATGGTCAATTTTTCCTGGTAAATCAAACGAATGGCTTCCCTGCAAGTAGCCTCATAAATTTGCAAACTTCTGGCTTTAGTATTGCGATGTAAGTGCAGACCTGATATATTAAAGCCCAGGTCTTTGATTTTGGCTATGGCTGCCTGCAATTCACCATTTTGTGGCGAAAAGCCAAAGCGACTGGTGTTTTCTCTCAGGTCTTCCGGAAAAACTACATTCACCCGGATTCCCAGTTTTAAATTTTCATCCGGCTCAATCTCATTTAGCCAGTCAATCTCTTCAGCCATATCAATATTAACCAAAAACCCCTGCTTTAAAGCTTTCAGAAAAGTTTCTTTGGTCTTGGCCACTCCATTATAGACAATATTGGTAAAACCCAGAGATTCTGCCAAATAATACTCATCAGCTGATACCACTTCCGCATAACCACCGGCTTTTTTTATTTTCATTAACACATAGGGCAAGGAATTCGTTTTTATCGAATAAGAAAAGATAGTGCTGGGAAAATATTTCTGAAAGGCCGTCTGAAATCCGATAATATTTTGGGTTAATTCCTGTTCTTTAATGATAAAACAGGGACTTGGCAAATCTGTACTTTTCATCATCTTATTTGACTATTGCTCTCCTTCCAAATATCTTTCCATTTTTTCCATTTTATCGATCTGTCCCATATCCCACCATTGATTTTGTCCGATTTTATAGGCTCCGACCTTATTGCCGTTTTGTCGGTACTTTTCAATAACATCCGGAAAACCAATGGCTTTGTTTTCTTCCATTTCCTCAATCACTTTTGGCTCAACCACATAAAAACCAGTATTGGTTTGCACACAAATTTCCGGTTTTTCCTCCATACCGATAATTTCTCCCTGCTTATTCGTGTGAATTACCCCATACGGAATTTTGATCTTTTGCTCAGCACACACCATCGTAATCACATACCTATTTTTCTTGTGAAATTGATAAATCGCCTCATAATCTGCTTCCACTAATATATCACAATTGGACAGAATAAAAGTCGAATCAATCTGATTCTTTAAAAGGCTTAAGCCACCTCCTGTCCCCAACGGTTTTTCCTCATCTATATAATGAACCTGATAGCTCTTGTCAATTTCATTAAAATAAGCTTTGATCATATTTTTCTTATGATTGACAATCAAATAAAAATCATTTGCACCAAAACCATGAAAGCGATTGATGATATGCTCAGCAATCGGTAATTCACCAATCGGAATCAGTGGCTTGGGTAAAATCTTGGTATAAGGAAAGAGCCTGGTTCCCAGGCCTCCTGCCATAATGACAATCGGTAAATTTAAGACCTGCCCCTTACAGATTTCTTCATTATCCCATAAAATAATGGAAATAATTTGTTTTTCCTCATTTAAAACCGGAAGTGCTTCAATTTTCCACTCTCGTAGTTTTTGATAGGCAGTCAGCTTATCTTTTTCCCAAATAAACTTTGGTTTGTAATTGACAATCTCTTTGACCGATATTTCTAAATTACCGCCCTTTAACAACCAGCGCCGGACATCTCCATCGGTTAATGTACCAATTAACCGACCATCCCGAATCAGAAATAACGTCTTTTTGCCTAAAGTATCCAGGCGTTGAACCGCCTCTATAATCTGAACTTCTTCTGTAATCAAAAAATCCTTTATTTCCAAGCCCGTACTCCTTTTTTGCCGATTTGTCACAAGATTTTGAATACCTATATCTGATGATTGTGCTATTATTTTCACTTTATGACACCTTTTCGCTCAATTTTTCCTATTCTATAAAACCGACTTTTTGGTCACTTTTCCTTTTGGACAAGCTGACAATCATCCATTTTTGCCATTTTATAAAAATCCTTTTTTCTCTTTGCCACTTCTGCTAATACTTTAACCACACGTTCTGCATCCTCTTTTGATAAATTGGAGCTGCACGGAATATTTAAAATTCGCTCCCAATACCAAGTTGCTTTTTCGATCTGATATATCCGGCTGCCCAAATATGGTTTTTGCTCATGAATCAATCCCCAAATTGGTCGGGTTTGAATCTTGTTTTCCTGAAAATAAGCCATCACCTCTTCCCGATCCATCGGAAAATCAGCATCAATCTGCAAAGAGTAAAACCAGTAATTCGGACGAATCTCCGGTTCAAAACCCAAAATTCGCAAACCTCTGATGTCATTAACCGCTTTCTGATAATATTCATAATTTTGTTTTTTATGCAAAATAAAGTCTTCCAGCTTTTCCAGCTGAGCCACCCCCAAAGCCGCCTGCAGGTTGGTCATCCGGTAATTATAGCCAATCTCATCATGTTCAAACCGAACCTCATCCGCTTTAGCCTGCTGGGTCAAATGTTTAGCCTGAGCGATATCTTCCTGTCGCCTGGCCACAATCATACCTCCACCACCGGTGGTAATAATCTTGTTACCGTTAAAGGAATAAACCCCAAAATCACCAATCGTACCGGCATAGCGCCGACAGTATGTTCCACTTGTATAATAGCTCCCCAAAGCTTCAGTAGCATCTTCAACCACTTTTAAATGATATTTTTCAGCCACTTGCATTAAATGCTCCATATTTGCTAAATTTCCAAATACATGAACCACTACAATTGCTTTGATCCGTCGTCCGGTTTGCTTATCCGTTAAAATATTACCATCAAATTGACATTCTTGTTCACAAAAACAGGATAGTTTTTCAACATCCAGACACAAACTATCATCACAATCCATAAAGATCGGTTCGGCACCTAAGTATTTAACCGGATTAACGGCTGCAATAAAAGTCAGGGTCGGCACGATCACCGCCTCTCCTGCTTTGACATCGCATAGACGCAGTGCCACATGCAAGCCCGCCGTTCCGCTTTGGCAGGCAACAGCTGTCGAAACATTCAGGTATTTTGCCATATTTTCCTCAAATGCCACTACATAACTGCCAGCCGTCGAAACCCATTCTTTAGTGATGGCTTCGGTCACATAGTTTAATTCATTTCCCTGTAAATTGGGTACAGATAATGGAATAAAGTTTACACTCATGATATTTCTCCTTGATCTATATATTATATAAATCAGTTTTATAATGATGTAAATTGTATTTAAAAAACTCGATGGTTTCCGCTAAACCCCGGCTTAAGTCATATTGCGGCCGCCAATCGGTCATGGTCATAATTTTAGCATTACTGCCCAGCAAACGATTGACCTCACTTTTTTCCGGACGCAGTCTTTCTTCTTCACAAATAATTTTAGCTGCCGGATTAATCTGGCGAATCATTTCCTCCGCCAGCTGACCAATACTGATTTCGGTTTGGGTGGCGATATTGATTTCCTGTCCAATCGTCCCAGCCGCTTCAGCAATTGCCATAAAGCCCGCCACCGTGTCTTTGACATAGTTAAAGTCCCTGGTCGGAGTCAATGCCCCCAGTTTTATCTCCTGATATCCACTTAATAACTGGGTAATAATGGTCGGAATTACCGCCCGCATCGACTGCCTTGGTCCATAGGTATTAAATGGCCGGACAATCGTGACTGGTAAGTTAAAGCTGCGATAAAAGGATTCGGCCAGTCGGTCAGCTCCGATTTTGGTGGCAGAATAAGGCGACTGCCCCTGATAGGGATGTTTTTCATCAATTGGTACATACATGGCTGTTCCATAAACTTCTGAAGTAGAAGTTACCAGCACTCTGTCCGGTGCCAAATCACGAGCCGCCTGTAATACATTAAGCGTACCTTTGATATTGGTATCAACATAGGCATCCGGCGAATGATAACTAAAGGGAATAGCAATCAAAGCCGCTAAGTGATAAATGATCTCCTGTCCTTTCATCGCTTCTCTGACCCCATTGGGATCCCTGATATCACCGGTAAATATTTCAATCTCCGATAAAATTTCTTTGGGCAAACTATCCAGCCATCCCCAGGAATTAAATGAGTTATAATAAACAAATGCTTTTACTTTTTTACCTGCTTTTACCAGTTCCTCAGTTAAATGACTGCCGATAAAACCGTCTGCGCCGGTCACCAGTACCTTGCTCATTTAGCCATCCCTCTCCTTTCATTTTTTAATATGATTGCTGATATTTCTGCCTTAGTGTTATTTATCCAATTTTTCTAAAAATGTAGCTAATTCAAAATGAAGTAAATCTGCCAGATAAATTTCATCCTTTTCTTCCAGCCCGGTTTGAAATAATTTTAATATATTACTTAATTGCTCAATTTTCTCAGCAGTTATCCGGGAATCTTGTTCCGGTATTTTCTTTTGTAAAAACAAAATATCTTCTGCATCTTGTAGCATAGCATATCCTTTTTCCAAAATCTGAACTAATTTTTCCCATCGTTCTGCCAACTGTTCATTTCTATAAAAAATCAAACTAAGCGATTCTGCCTCTTCTAACAGCCTTTGGTTACTTTCATTCCATTGATTAAAGAGATGCTTCACCAATTCTTCATAAGTAAGTGTAACTACTTCTATTCGTGAAGATTCTGTTGTATTTTCCTGTAAATAGGTTTCAAAATAATCATAAATTTCAACTTTATCAACAATTAAATTATTCAGCAGCAATCCTTCTTTCGCTAAATAATCATCTATTTGAGCCATAATTTCTTTTGCTTTTCCCATCACTTCCCATTGTACATCTTTAATTCGGATCTTCATGAAACAATCTCCTTTTTCTCTTTCAAGTAATCTTCCAATTGATTGTTTAATGTTTCAAAATATTTCTCCATAACCTTGAGTCTTTCTTTATATAATTCCCGAAACTCTTTAAATTCCTTATAAATAGAGCGGGATTGTTCTTCCTTATCGGAAATGGAATTAAAATACTCAATTCGCCGAATCAGATTATGATATTCTTGAATCATTGATGGCAAAACAAATAAGACACTGAATTTATTCTTTTCCAATCGTTTTAAATTCAAATTCAATTTCGTATAAAGCGGTTTTAGTTTTTTATATAAATTTAATTCCGAATTCTTTTTTAAATCCTCTAAAATAGAGTCTAATTGTTGCACCTGCTTATCCACTTCTTCTTTATAACAAAACATCTCTTCTTTTTGTTTGGCTAAGTATTCCAAATCATAATCTTCGGCAGTAGTTTCCAGCCAACGCCCAGTTACCGAATTGGGCTCCATCTCTTTCATCAATTCTGCTAAAGCCTTAAATTCTGCTCCTTTAATTGCCAAGCCTTTTCGGGTAGCATTCCAAACTTTGGCATCCTTAGCCGAAATCTCTATCACCTCTTCAATACCCTCTCGCATCATCAAATAAGCCGTTGATGTTTTCATGGTATTCCCATGAACATCTTTTTCCAACTCCGTATACTGACTCTCTTTGACAATTTCTGTGGGGGCATACTCTATTCCTGAACTATAGGATTTATCTTCGGTAATACCTAAATTTTGACCAACTAATATAACCTGCTTAAATCCCATTTTTAAAGCCGCATCCAGACCTGAAACTGTAATAGTTGCACCCACACCAACGATAGGCATATCTTTTGTTTTCGATTTCAAATAATGTTTAATAATATAATTATGGCTATTTAACATACAGATTTTTGGACCGGGGTAATCTTTCAAGCTTTCCGAACCAATTCCCGCTCCAAAAATCAATGGGATATCTTTAATATTCTCCTCTTTAATTTTTTTCAAAACTTTTTGATTCTCTACACTGGGATCATATGAAAAGACTGCATCTGCATGAATTCCTTGACTCAACAGAGAATTCACTCCACTACCAACCGCCAAAATATAGGCCATTCCCCTTTTTTTGATTTCCCTGATATTTTCAATCTCATCATCCAGTGATGGTCCGGCAGCTACTATAATTGCAGTTTTCCCTTTTATATCTTCTAAATCACAATTTAGTATATTAGCCGATTCTATCACTGTCATCATATTATCAAATTCATTGGTTACGGTTTTTAATTGCTCTAGTGCAAAAAATATAGTTCGATCTTTTTCTCTTCGGAATGAGCCCAAAAATAATTTTCGAAATTGTTCAAAATATTCTTCAAAATATTTAACACAGCTATAATGAAGTACCAACTTTATTTCTTGTGAATATTTAATTAAAATATGAGGAATTTTTTGTTCTAAATCGCCAAAATCTATAGTAATTCCCTCCAAATTTCCTAACTCCATATCCTTTAATTCATTATGCTCCAAAAAAACATATAAGACTTCCAAATTTGGCTCTATTAAGTAATATTTAATCTCCGGAACACGTTTTAACATTTCCTTAATATGGTAACCCAATCCTACTCCATAAAAAACAACACTATCTTCATTGGTAATATCTGCATAGCTGTCGGCTGCTTTTTCTGCTTCATAGGATGGCTGATAACGGGAATGCAAAAAATAAGTCTTTCCATTTTCCTCATAAGCAAGTGTTTTTTCACCGCTTTTGGATGGCAATACCCTGGCTTTTTTTAATCCTTCTGTTTCCAACTCCTCCAATTTTTCTAACAAGGCCGGATTCAATTCTTTTAAAATTGCTTTATTATAAATCGAAATCATAATTTTCCCTTTCTTCTCACATCCCGTAAATAAATATCGAACTTCCTTATTAAAATATCCGCTTCTCAAACTTACATATCGGCAATTCTGATCATTTCTTTACTTGTTTTACATGCTCTATACAGCTGAATTCCACTCAAAAAGGGGTGTCCTGCCAGCGGTCAATTTCCTTATCAACTGTTAAATCGCCAAAACTTTTTCGCCAGAATTTGCTTTTTTTCTTTAGCCAACCATGCAGATACGGGCAAAATGGCAGCAGCCATACGGTCCGCCCAATATCCCGACCAGCTTTTTGAGCCAATACAGAAGTCGATAAATATTCCTTGTCCTGCGGATGAAAGATCCCATGTTTTTCTTCAGTGATCACCTTTTCCAGAAAACGACAAAGCTGACGAATAGAAATCACACTTTTCTGGTTTTCAATTTTCGGAAAAAAAGGATAGTATTTAGCTAATTTACGCAGCGTGCAGTAGCTGCCCTTAGCTTTGCGGCCATAGACCATGGGCAAACGCAGAACCGCTACCCGGAAATTTTCAGTTTCCATTTCCAGCAATGCTTCTTCAGCCAGTAATTTAGACTGGCCATAATAGGTTTCCGGCTTAGGCTCGGTGCCTATTTCGATTTTTTCATATCCCCGGCCATAAACTGCTAAACTGCTAAGAAAAATATATTGTTTTACCCCCTGATTTTCCGCCTTTTCAGCAATTTCCGCCGGCAGCTGTGCATTCGCCTGTAAATAAGCATTCCAGCCCAATTTTTTTTCCTTTTTATGAACCAGAGCTGAACACATGATCACTACATCAAATTCAAAAAAATCAAGATCCTGCCATTCCCCACTTTCTCCACTGACTGCCTCCACCACCATTTGATCATGGCTGTAGCTTTCTAAATATTTCTTTACATTTTTTCCAATATAGCTATTTTTCCCAATAATTAAAATTCTTTTCATTTCTCTGGCCTCTTATATTTGGATAAGATTTATATCTGATCTTTCTCCTTGTCTTTATTGGCTTATTTACTATTTACTTTGTTTCTGCTATTTGCCTGCTTTATTCTCTTTGCCTTTAGATTTAGCAGGCTTTTTCTCTTAAACCGTTTTTTCACCGGACTTGCTCAGTCATATATAAACACCTGATCTCCGGTTGAATTATCCGGCAATGCCCTCACCGGTCAAGACCTTGCCAATGGTTAAAAAGAAGATCTTAATATCAAAGGCCAAACCGGCTTTTTTCGCATATTCCGCATCCAATCTGATTTTCTTAACCAGCGGAATTTCATCCCGACCATTGATCTGTGCCCAGCCCGTCAGTCCGGGCCGTAAACGATTGACCTGAAATAAGTCACGACCGGCGATCAGATCCGCTTGATTCCACAGCGCCGGTCTGGGACCGATCAGGGCCATATCACCAACTAAAATATTAAAGATCTGCGGAAGTTCATCCAAACTGGTCCGGCGCAAAAATTTGCCGATTCCGGTAATATATTGCTCCGGATTGGTCAATAAATGGGTTGGCAGATCCGGCGGTGTATCCACCCGCATGGTCCGGAATTTGAGGATGGCAAATTCCTTTTTATTTTGGCCAATTCGCCTTTGCTTAAAAAAGGCCGGTCCAGGCGAAGTCAGCCGAACCGCCAGGGCTAAGCCAAAAATCAGCCACCACAGGCATAAAACCGCCAGCAAGGCCAGCGTAAAATCAATCATCCGTTTTCCATATCGTAAATACATATTTCCTCCTCTTTATCGGCAGTACTTCCTAACCTCTGCTTGTATGCCCCTTGTCTTACGCAAATGCCCTGCTGCCGGCTCTCTCTGTTTTAAAGTTTTTTGCCATCACAAAATCTTCCGGTTTACACCTTGTTATTTTTCAATCAACTGCCGGCTGAACTCTTTTCCGGCAGCTGGCCGGAGCGGCGGCAATCTGTACCAAAGCTTTATTCTTTGCTTTCACCTGTCAGCATTTCTTTTTTTACCTGAGCATTCATGGCAAAGCCAATACCCATCAGAGTCCAGAAAATTGGGGCAACAGTAATGGTCGAATCATTAAAGAACGAAGACACCATATAACCAATGCTGCCAATAAATACCGCTCCGCCGACTTTACTGAAATAACCGGAAAAGTCACTTTTCCAGTATAATTTAAGGCTGCCGATAAAATACAGCAAATAAAAGGCAATCACTGCCAGTGCCGATAATACACCGGTTTGAACCGCTATCTGCAAATACAGATTATGGGGTTTGGTAATAATTGTATTATGAAAGTTATTATGTGATTTTCCTAAATAGTCACGTTGCGGAAAGACTAAAGTAAAGGTATCAGCCCCTGAACCCAGGAAAATATATTTTTTGAGCAAAGGAAAGGTGCGTGACCAAATATAACCCCGGTGAGTGGCAAAACTTTCCTGATTTTGAAAAAGTCCCTTCTCCACCTCAACCAATTGGTCTTCCTTGCCCAGCGGAGTAATATACACAAATTCATTTGCCCGGTAGGCAAAATCCCAGGCAATGCCGCTGATCTGCCATTGCAGCTCGGTCCGTTCTTCATTTTGATCGGTGATCAGCAGCGGAATTTCTGTAAATGGCTCCTGTCGGAAGGCGATCACTTGGTTTTCCTCACTGAAAATAGACGGAATCACCTGTCCATCCGGGCTTTGCAGCCGAAAACCGCCTTCAGCCGCTGCATCTGCCAGCAGCTCGGCCTTTTCCCCTTTATAGGTCAATTGAATTTTTTGCTGATCCGTCAGTAATTCTGATAATTCATATTCCGGATTGCCGGAAAATTGCAGTGATGCCCGCAGACGCTCAAAAAAGCTATTGCCCATAAACAAAATCACAGCCACCACAAAAACACCGGCCACTGTCAGTCCGATCACGGTTATCATTTTATTTTGCAGCAGTTTTTTCCGGTAAAACACCAATAATAATAAAGTAGAAAACATCAATGTCACAAAAGCTGTCTTAGAACCTGAACCAATCAAGCATAAAAGCAAACTCCCAATTAATAATCCATACCAGATCCGCATTTTCAAATGACGATTGGTAATAAACAAAGCAGCTATAACCGGTATCACCAGCGACACATACATACCGACATAGTTAGGATTATATAAGGATAAATAGACCTGATTAAGTGGGAATGTAAAGTTAAGACTCCCGCCCATTCCTTTGGGTAAAACCAGTTTAGCTCCCAGCGCAGACCGGAACAGGTCATTGCCGGTAATTTGCAGAAGCCCCAGACCACACAGCAGTGAAATACCGATTAAAAATCCAATTTCCAAAGTTTTCATTGCCTGCTCACTGGAAACAGCCCAAAAAGTATATACCACCATCACGCCATATGCCAATATCACAAACAGCGACTCAAATTGCTCATGTGCACCCCGGTAGCCATATTGGGCATTGGGCGAAAAAACAGTTGATATAATGGCCAGCAGCATATATGCTGCCAACGGATAAAAAGCCGGTTCCCATCTCCACTGGCCTTTTTCTTTTAAAAAACCATCCGAATATCGCGATTGATTGGTCAGCAACGCTCCAATCAAATAATAGCTGATAATTACCAGCATCAATATTGCCACTGCAATGATCGCCTGCTGCTTGACCTGCAAAAACAACTCCGCTGCCATCTGGTCATTCTGGAACCAGGGAAATTGAGACAGACCAATTGAATAAACTTTAGCCCTGACTAGGAGCGGCACTACCGCCAGCACTAAAATAATTGGCAGAACCAGCCAACGGCCGGCCTTAATCATTTCATTTTTGGGTTTATTTTTTCCACGATGTTTCATGGTTTTATCCTTTCTGTTCGTCATGTTAATGCTTTTTTCTTATTATAGCGGAATTTATCCAAGATTACCAGCAAAAAAAGAAGATGTTATAAAATCAGCTTCCGTTTAAGCATAAAAATACCCCCTAAGTAGCTTCAAGTCACTGGCCATATCTACTTAAGGGGCATTTCATCACTTCAATATGCTTTTCTTTGTTTTTTGAGATAGTCAATATTTTACTTTAAAATCGAATTACCAAGAAATCTAAAATGTCATTTTCTCAAAAATAAAATAACTACCTTATTCGATACTCAATTGTGAATATAAAATTTTTCCTGCTTCATTTTTAGGAATCTCTCGCCTTCTATATAGTGTTACTGCTTGCTTATTGATTCCTGTGACTTCCATAAAAAATCGAAATACTTCTTTTTCGATGATATCGCCGGTATAATAAACGGATATATGATCATCTTCTCCGGTGCAGGCAAACTCATTTTCTTTAAATCGAATATCTAACATGCGCTCTATCTCATCTATATTAACCCTATTTCCATAGACTTTTAAAAATCTCTTTTTTCTTCCGACAATATAATAATATCCATCCTTGTCAAATTTGGCCATATCGCCTGTAACTAAGATACCTTTACGTTCATCCCCTTTACCCAAATCTTCCATTTGCTCTGAATAACCTAAAGTGACATTTTCTCCATAATATACCAATTCACCGATCGTATCCGGAGAGTCAATCTTGTTACCGCTTTCATCAATCAACTCAAATCTTCCGTTTGGAATCGCAATCCCCATACTTCCTATTTTTTCTAACGCCTTCTCATAAGGCAAATATGCCATCCTTGCGGTTGCTTCTGTTTGTCCATACATCACGATAAACTTCTTTCCGCTGTTTGCAGCATATTTGGCAAAGTCTTCGTGTAGCTCTACTGCTAATTTTCCTCCGGCCTGCGTCATTACAGTCAAACTCGGCAAATCCATTTGGAAAAAATGAACTCTTTTAAGCATCATATACGTATACGGGACTCCGGCAATGGATGTTGCCCCATATTCTTTAAAGAACTCCCAAAAACCTCTTTGCACCACAGATTGATTTGTTGCAAGTATCGTTGCTCCCAAAAGCAAATGACTATTTATTACAGAAATCCCATATGTATAATGAATCGGCAAAGAGGTAATCGGTCTTTCCTCTTTCGTAATCTCTAAATACTTCGCAATTGATTGTGTGTTTGAATTGATATTCTTATAACTTTGGCGAACCAGTTTCGGACTGCCAGTGCTGCCGGAAGTAGTTAAAAGCAATGCTAATTCATCATACAACTTATGCCTGACCGTATATTTTGTTTTTTGACAAATGTAATCACCGATCTCAATAAAAGCATCCGTATCCAATCGCAAAGAAACATTTTCTTTTTTTAGGATAATATACTCCGGCTTATAAAGCTCTGCTAACTGTTCAAATAAATCAACATTCAAATCACGTGAAATCATTACCGGAACAATTGCATGATTTAGTAAGCTGATATAAATCGATATGGATATGGCCGAATTATCTCCGATAAAAAAAACCAATCTTCTTGGCTGAATAAGGTTTCTTATTTTTGTCTCAATCTCATTATGCAACTCTTTATTTAGTTGTACTCCATTATCATCAATCACAATTGGCCGATCTTCATACTTATCTGTCAAATCATAAAAATTCATTGTGCTTTACCTAATCTTTCCAATCATTTTTTAATTTTTCTGATAAACAAAAGGGAGCTCCGTGCCCCGGCATAACAATGAGACTGTCCTTTAGTGATTTAAAAAAAGGTTTCGCCAGATTTTCAAACAACTTTATATCTCCTCCCGAAAACTTTACAACAACATCTTTCGCTAACAAAACTGAATCTCCGGCAAACAAATATCTTTCATTTAATATAAAGGCGCTGCTCCCCGGACTATGTCCGGGTGTGCCCTTTAACACAAATTGGCAATCATCCAACTTTAGCTCCAAATTATCATCAAACTCCATATCCGCACAATCCGGTTTACATGATTTTAATGCTATATGTCGGTCAACCCCCATGTAATGAAGGTATAAACGAAATCGCTCCTTATTTTGATCCACAAACGGTAGTGCCTCACTACAATGCTTTTGTGCTACGACCAGCGCATCTGCCTGATATTTTTTAAGCTCTTCCAAAGCACAAACATGATCATAATGCTCGTGTGTCAGCAAAATATACTTCAAAGTCAATCCATGAGTAGTTAATATCTCTTGAATCTCCTCAAAAGAATTCGGATCAATAACAATTGCATTCCGATTGTCCGTAGCTATAATATAACAATTGCTTGAGTAAGTTTTTTCTTCTATGCGAAATATTTCCATCTATATTACCTTGATTTAAAAGTTGCCGGCTATTCCCATCGTCAAACCAAAAGCTCCACATTTACCACCGTCCTCCGGCAATTTACCTGACCAGCCCACCAGGATATCGGTCTTGGCTTGCAAAAGCATTTATTTTAAAGTTCCACATCATATTTTTTAAGAATCTCAATCCCTTTTTGAAATGAACTGAAATCAATAATATCGTCCATCTCCAGCATAATATCGAATGCATCTTCGATTGTCGCCATCAAATTCATATGCCCAATCGAATCCCATTCTTGTACTGACTGATACTCCAAGGTTTCCACTGCACTCTTATCCACCTCAAAGTTCTCAACAAAAGCCTGTACATATTTTTCATAATTATTCATTCTGATACCTCCTTTAATTTTAAGTTAAAGAGTTGTTGCATTTTAAAATTTTAACACAAGCTATAAAATCCTTATTATATACTACCATATCTTGTGTGAACTATACTTTGCAACAGCCCTGTGCTTGCAGGCAATTGGCGAAACCACTGCCCCATTTCAAATCAGACAGCTGCTTTGACACAAGTTATTTTATACAAAATCATCTTCCGAAAACACATCTTTCGCCTCCGGCGGATGAAACATCGAACTGCTTCCCTGCAAATACTTTGCTCTAAATTGACGATCCTGGGCCGCTATGCAAATCGGTTTATACTCCGAAAAATGTTTGATTGAAAAACCATAATCGAAAATTTCTTTCAATGACTGCTCCTTGACATTACCAACCTTGATATTGATAAACGGACATGGCAAAACATCCCCTTTTGGTGTAATAAAGATTCGGTTCATTGCCCAACATCCACTAATTCTCTCTTTCTTATTGTCGTAAAAATCCCAGGTATCATAAAAAGCACCATATTCCTTCCGAATTTGCTTAAAAATCCTTATATCTTCTGCATCCAAATAATTATCCTTCCACACCCCGTAAGGCATTGCAAGAAAAAAATAAATACCGTAACCTTTTTCTTTGGCAAAATCCAATAACTCAAAGAAATCTTCAGACTTTGAGTTATGATGCCCGAAAATTGGCTGAATCCAAGTTGTCAAACCAGCTTTTTTGGCATTTTCCAATGCCTCAAACACTTTTTTATGTGAACCTTTCATCCTTCGGGAACGATCATGCTCTTCTACATCCATACCTGATACACTGATTCCTACGCAGTCTAAACCTATTTTCTCCAAGCCGACCGCTACCTCTTCTGTCAGGAGATACCCATTGGTCACTAAAATCACCCGAAAGCGTTCCGGCTTCAAAGCTTTTATCAATTGATGCAGGGCATCTAAATCAACCAGCAACTCCCCGCCTTGCAATACAATCTCAAATATCCCCAGTTCATAGGCCTCATCCGCAACCCGGGCAATGGTTTCAAAATCCAGTCGCAGCTTATTATATTTTAAATCTGTAAGTTCATAACAAAATTCACATTTAAAATTACAGATATTATTATAATCAATGGAAATTGATCTGGGAATTGAACCTACCCTATTATTATTTTTTCTTAATTTTTTTATATAATCATACATTGCTCTTGCCGCAATCGGCTTATCCATAAATGCCATCGCTTTTCTCCTGATTCATTTCGTTAGCCAAGCAACTCTTAATCCTATGATAAATGGACTGCTTGTCCAGTCCGCAATAAGTTAAAATATCCTCATATTCAGCTGCCGGAGGATAAAAATCATCGATCCCGATATCCAAAAATTTCGCAGAACAGCCTTGCCTTGCCAGATGACTTGCAATCATCCCGGACATACCGCAATTTGTCATATGTTCTTGAATGCTCACAATCAATTTCGCTGACAAATATTGATTTAAGGTATCAGTATCCAGCGGTTTAATCGTATGCATATCAATGACTGCTACCGTATAACCTTCTTCCTCCAGCATCAATGATACTTCCAAAGCAGTCTGCGTAATGACCCCATTCGTAATCAGCGCAATATCTCTTCCCTGTTTCAATATATTTGCCTTACCAATTTTATACTCAAAATCCTCCTTGTAGATTATCGGCGTATTTGTTTTACCGGTTAAGCGAATATATACCGGCTCACTATAATCCTTAACTGCCAGCAAAACCTTCACCAATTCTAAAGCATCACTTGGTGAAATCACTGTAATATTTGGTATCGCTGTAATATTTGCTATGTCCTCCAACGCCATATGTGTTGCCGATAAATCTCCTTCACTCAGCCCGCCACCAACACCAATCAGTTTCACCTTTAATTTCATATATCCCATATTTACCCGAATAAAATCCAAGGCTCTCGATGTTAGAAAAGTGGCATATGTTGCAGCAAAGACATTCATTCCTTCTTTAGCCAGACCACCGGAAATGCCAATTAAGTTTTGTTCGGCAATACCGACATCCATAATTTTGTCCGGATGTTCTTTTTCAAACTTTTCTGTACCGAAATATCTGGCAACATCTGCTGTTAAAAAAATAAAATTATCCCAATCCGACATCTCATCCAGCATCATGCCTACTACTCTACGCATTCCGAGCATTGACCACACCCGGATATTTTTTTTGTTGATTAAATTCATCATTTATCCAATCTCCACTATCGCTTGATCATACAATTCTTTTGTCACATAATTAATATGCCAATCGACCTTATTATGAGAAAACGAAATTCCATTTCCCTTATTTGTATTTGCTATAATTGCTTTTGGAAAATCTGTATGTATCATAAAAACTTCTGCCAATTGTTTCAAATCATGTCCATTCACTTCAAACACTGAAAAGCCTACTGCTTCCAATCTTTTTTGCAGATTTCCTATATTCATAATATCTGTTTTTAATCCATCATTTTGCAAACCGTTGTTATCTATAATAACAGTGATATTCTTTAAATTGAAATGAATTACTGAATTCAGTGCTTCCCATACGGAACCTTCGTCTAACTCTCCATCACCCATCAAAACATAAAATTGAGACTGACTATTATTTCTTTTCCTGAGTGCCAGCGCACTGCCTACAGCCAGCGATAATCCCTGCCCCAAACTTCCGCCCGAAAACTCAATGCCGCGTTTAATATCCATCTTTGGATGTTTAAATAACACTGAATTTTTTTGCATTGCCGCTTCAATATCTTCTTGCTTTAAAAAACCGGCCATTTTTAAGGCAGCATATAATCCTATTGCACAGTGAGCTTTACTCATTATAAAGCGATCTCTTTGATCGGATAAGGGATTTGCTGTATCATAATTCATCACCTGCGCATAAAGCGTGGCCAAAATCTCCATCGAGGATAAGCTTCCCCCAACATGAGCTCCTTTCGTTCCTGAATTGTAAGCCATCAAAAAAAGGTCTCTTTTCATTTGTTTGACAATATCTTCCATTTCTTTGATGGTCACTTTTTTTCGCACCATATTAATTCTCCTATTTATAATCCTGCTTAATACTTACCATCTTGTCTTCGGCGGAGTGGTTCCTCCATCGACTCGCATAATCTGACCCGTTATATAAGATGACAGATCCGATGCAAGAAACATCACTGCATTGGCAATTTCTTCCGGTTTTCCAAATCGCCCCAAATTAATTCCGTCTAATAAAAAATCTATATTTTCGGCATTTTGAAACATATCTGTATTTACCATTCCCGGTGCCACTGCATTGACACGAATATCCGACTGCCCCAATTCTTTTGAAAGCTGAATTACTGCCAAATTTAAAGCTGCCTTACTGGATGCATAATCATATCCGGAAAAAAAGCCATCAATTCCGGCAATTGATGAGACATAAATGATACTTCCTTTTTTTCTTTTTTGCATAGATCGTGCAATCAGCTGGGTGAAATACATTTGAGCAAAAAAATTCACCTCGAATATCTCTTTCAATTTATCCAGTGAAGTCATTAAAAAAACTTCATTCTTTGAAAGAATTCCGGCATTATTTACAAGCACATCAATCTCTTTTTTATAGGAACGAATCTGCTTTACCGCCTCTTTCGTTTCACTTTCATTTCCCAATTCAAAATATATGGGAATTATTTCATTTTTATGTATTTTAGATAAATTTTCCAACTCTTTTTCAAATATTGGATTTTTCTTTCTGGCACAGGCAAAAACCGATGCACCGTTTTCAGCAAAATTTTCCAGAATCGCTCTCCCTATTCCTCTGTTCGACCCTGTGATGATTGCTGTTTTCCCTTCTAACAATCTCTTCATTGATTACACTCCTCTTCCCGGAAATTTCCCTGTTACAATGATATCTTAGGTAGCTCATTTGGCAAGATCAACGAAAAATCCATTTTAGAGATTATCTTGTCTTTCAATTCAACCTGTCCTTCTAATTTCATAATTCCTCTTTTGTAAGAAATCAATCTGACATTTGTGGTAATTATATTATTGGGTCGAACCATTGATAAAATCCTGATATTTTTAGCACTATCAAATAAAATGGATGCTTCTTTTTTCCCCGGAAGCGTATTAACAATCAATCCTCCGGTCTGCATCATCGCTTCCATCTGGAATACTCCCGGCATCATGGGATTATTCGGAAAATGATATTTAAAATACCATTCCTCTTCTGAAATATATTTTTTTCCAACCGCATATTCACCAGGATAAACCATAACCTCATCTAAAAAAATAAATTCTTTCGTCTGTCTAAAATACTCATACATATTATCCCGATTCAACAGTACCATCTCACTCATCTTTTTATTTTTTCAATACCTCCAAAATTTTAAAAGCAATATCCTCACTGTTCAAACCACATAATTTTTTCAAATACTCATAATCTCCAACCGGAAGATATGGCTTATGAATTCCGATTGACAAATGAGGTGGCCTTCGTTTTTTTAATGAAATATACTCACAAATAGCAGAATACAATCCTCCTGACATCCGATGTTCTTCCACCGTAACAAAAAGCGAAGCTTCTAAATGCCGCTCAATAATCTCATGATCCAGCGGCGAAATGGTGTGCATATTCACCACAGTGGCATTGATTTTTTCTGCGGCAAGCTTTTCAGCCGCCTTTAGACTTTCCGAAACCATCGAACCTGTGGTAAATATAACCACATCTTTTCCTTCACGCAATGTGATTGCCTTACCGATCTCCAGTACATAATCTTCCTTATAAACAATCGGATTTTGCAAACTACCTGACAAACGAATATACACTGGTCCTTTCGTTTGATATGCCAGATATGTCATTTTATAAGCTTCCAGTGCATCACATGGTGATAAAATCTTAATATTGGGTATCATCCGCATAATTCCTATATCTTCATAGGTATAATGTGTATTTCCGGAAAATCCCATCACTAAACCGGACGAGGAACCGATCAATTTTACATCTGCATTTTGATAACCGAGATTATGACGAATTTGTTCATAACATCTCATGGTAATAAAAGACGCATAGGTAGTCGCAAAGACGGAATTCCCTTCAAAAGCTAATCCGGAAGCTATCCCAATCATATTTTGTTCTGCAATTCCCACATTGACCAACTTATCCGGATATAGATTATGAAAACGTTGCAACCCTGATAAGCGCATCAAATCAGCCGTCAACACATATACCGATTCGTCTTCCTCTGCAATCCGGGGCAACGCCACGCCAAAAACTGATCCTTTTTGTCCGAATTTTGACCATGCTCTGATATCTCTACTTGATATTTCTTGCATATTATTCATACTCCTTAGATAATTCTTGCAAAGCCAATTCATACTGCTCGTGGGTTAACACATTATGATGATACTCCAAATTATTTTCCATAAAAGAGATCCCATTCCCTTTCTTGGTATTTGCTTCAATCAATAATGGCTTACCCGTTTGCGAAATCGATAATGCTTTTACCAATTCCTCAATGCAATGACCATTTACGGAAACACTATCCCAATTAAAAGCCCGAAATCTTTTAGAAAAATCCTGTATTCCTAAAATACTTTTCGTACTTCCGTCATATTGAAGGTCGTTTTTGTCAATAATGCACACCATATTGGAAAGCCCAAAATGTGCAGCTGCCATAACCGCTTCCCATATGCTTCCTTCCTGGCACTCTCCATCCCCAAGCAAAACATACACTTTTGCTTTCGGATCTGTTTTTTTCAGATGTAGCGCACTTCCTACAGCTACAGAAAAAGCCATCCCTAAACTCCCGCCGGAGTAATAAATGCCTTTTTCAATATTACGTAAAGGATGTCCGGGAAGGATTGATCCATTTTGTTCAAATTCAAGCAAGTCCGACTGTTTAAGATACCCTGCCTGTTGTAAGGCTGTATAATAAGCAAGCACTGCATGTGCCTTTCCAATAAAAAACCGGTCTTTTTTTAAATCCATAATCTTCAAATACAGTACCGCCATAATCTCCATACAAGAAAATCCACCCCCCAGATGAGAACCGGTTTTCCCTGCACGAAGCGCCATTGCCAGCGCTTCTTTTTTCATCTCATAAATTTTTCCCTTTAAATATTTCATGTCTTCTTTCATGAATCTATTCTCCTAAACATTTCCAAAATTCGGCCTATCCTGATCGCCATCTGCTTTAAAAATATAGCTGTTTGAACAAGGAGTATGAAAATATATATCAATATTTTCTTGTACAAAAGGTTCAAAATAATTAGGCACAATATTATTCAAGGTTTCTTCTTTGTCAATAAAGCCAGCTTGTCTTAAAACCTCAGCATCCATCCCATATTGATAAATATCAACATATTCATATCCTTCTTGTTGCATCAACTGCTCCCATGCCTTTCCTGTTCCTCTGAACTTTGAACAATCTCCCAACAGATCCACAATCCGGAATATTTTTGAGCCATTATGAGACACCTCTCTGCCAATCAATACGGCATCAACTTTTCCACCATCATTGATTCCGCAAACAAAATAGCGATAAATTGGATGATCAAAGTACCTTTTTTTAATATACCATTTGTCTTTATATGGTAATCGATTTTTAAAAGCACTCTCGTCAAAAACTGCATATAGTTCTTCGGCATCTTTATAATGTTGTAAATAATATTCTTGTTGAAACTCGATTCTTAAAATTCGTTTTTCCGAAATTTGTGCAATTTGGTATTCCGCATTTTCATTCAACCGATAATAATGTTTGAGTTTTCCCGTATAATGTCTTAGTGCTCTCTTTTGCCAAGGCAATGCTGTAATCGGATTCGACCCGTTCCCAATATATTGCCTTGGTCTTTTATTTTCAAAAAAACGTTTTATGGTTTCAATTCCAAGCAGAGGGATTGAGCAATCATCCCGAACTTTTAAAATTGATCCACTATAATCCGTCTGCTCTGATTTTTCATCAAATGAATACGAAAAAAATCCCATCATCGCCTGTATTTCCCCGGTTTTTCTATCTTCTGTCAAAAAAACATTCAAATGGTCTTTGTGGGCAAATTCATACAGAAAAAAAGGTCTGTTATTTGCTAATATATGAGTATCTTTCCAATATTTTTTAATAAAAGACATAATCCGATCAGTATCCGACAGTTCTGCTACTCTAAATATGCATAATTCATCAAAACGATTCACAGCTGAGCCTCCACTCTAACTCATTATTCATGCCATATTACCCGGGACATCGAACAGATAATATCATATCCGTCCCAGATCAAATCCAAATCCAGTGACTTCCCGACCGGAACGATCCGATCAACGCCACACACTCCATATTCTACTAAAAATTCTCCCAGCTCTCTGCTATCAATACCTTGATATGTAATGGTCTGTGTATCCTGGCCAAACAAAGGCAAGATTTCCGGATAAGAGCTTATCTCCACTTGGCAAAACAAGCCGAATCGCCCTCGAATATCGGCTGTTTCTTCAGAAACAAAGTCCAAATCCAAAACATAGACTCGGTTGCTGTAAGAATGCAATTTTTGTACTTCTTTTTTCTGAACTGCATACCGGCAAGCTGATGTATATTTTTCCATTACTGCCATTTCAGATAACTTCCATTTCTTAGCCTCATCGGATATCCGATTCCAAAACACTCTCTTTGCCAACTCACAATCTTCCTTCGAAATCTCTTTATCTTTTTTCCATACAATCAAATGAGGAGATGAACAAGCATTTTGATCAATCAAATAGGTATCATTATAAAAGTCCTTTGCTAATTTTCTTAATTGCTTTTCATCCATCGCCAAAATATTTTTTACTGATAGAATAGAAAAAGAATAGCGATCGGCAAATGTCACTTCTGTTGCCTTCGGTTTTAACTTTGACTTCCTAACTTCATTGATTGTTTCGTTTCCACCCCAAACAACCCGAATATCACATATTGATGAAAAATAATCTGTAATCTTCGAATCATGCAGATAGGATACAACAACAATATTTTCTCTTACCACTTGATAATCTGCTTTACTGCCCAATACATTACGCATACAATTCATTATGATTGTGTATTGTTCAGATTCTTTGGTCGATATCCGCACAACATTTGTATTGCCGGAGAGTAAACCAAATACTAGCGAAAAAGCAAAATTTACCGGAATATTCGATGGGGCGATATGAAATACAATTCCACGTCCCACTCGAATGAGTTCGCTTTGATACTTCTCTTTCTTTTTTTGAATATTTCTCTTTCGAATCCAAAAAGCAAAAGTAATAATATCTGCATATTTTTGAGCCTGTGGGTTTTTTCTGAGAGTTCTTGACAAATCCTCTAAAAAATTCATTACCCGCTCATCAAAAATTTTCAGCGGTCTTGGATGCAATTCTTCATTTCCCAGATAATACATTATTTTATCTGCCTGCATAAGTATCACTGCACCCCCTAACCTCAGCATTCTGGATCCTACCTGAAATTTTAAAATATTTCCCTTTACGTCCACATGGACAATCATCCTCGCCCAAAATGATTGCTTCATCTTCTGTCAACAAATTATGACCGGGATAAGACCGTGGAATCAATGATATTAATTGCACAATTCCTTTTTCTTCAAATTCACATATCGAAAAATCCTCAGCTCGTCTTGTGATAATGTCCGAATAGACACTTGTATGCATATACCCATTCTCACATGTCATATAAATAGTACCTGTCTGCTCTACCATGCCATAATAATCATGAATCTTCTTCACTCCACAAACTTCATATAATCCTCTTTTAAACTTTTCCACGGATATATTAAGATTTTGAAGTTTTTTCCACCCACCACCGTGAATTAAAATTGCATTTGAAAAATCCAGCATCATTCCTCTTCTAAAAAGTTCCTGATAAAAATATTGCCAAATCATGAAAGTATAGCCAAATACCAATATTGGTTTCTCACTATGCTTTGCCAAAAAAGTTTGAAGTGCCGGAATATCCAAATTCATCTCATCATCCAGTGCATAAATCTTATCTCTGGCAAAAAGCGAAAAACCTAAAATACCTGCTTTTCTGGCCGAAAAAAAGTTCCTGTCTCTAATTACTCGCTCTGTATCTAAAATAATCATCGGCATCCGCATTTCCGGAATAAAATCACCCATAATCCGAATCAAAGTCTTCTGCTGATTTAATGCTGTTTCTTTATCCAAAAAAATTTCAGACACACTCTGACCCGTTGTTCCCGAAGAAGTAATTCGTTTAAAAACCTCCTCTTTCGAAACGCTCAGCATCTCAAATTCTTTAAACATTCGAATTGGAAGAAATGGAAGTGTTTCCAAAGAATACATTTTGTTTCTATCATAGCCTAAAAAATCCAATACCTTTGTATAAGATATGCAATGTTCATAATGAAACCTGGTAAGCTCGTTAACCTGTTTCATTAAAAACTGTCTTTTTTCTTCTTTGGATAAAGCAAATGGCTCCACTTTCAAAATATTGTTATAATCTGTCATCTCAGTTCCTCTCGTTTCCTCTAATTGAAGCATTCAACTTCACTTATGGTATATATCCGCTATTCGGCATTTCTCTAAAAACCAAATGTGCGCTGGGCAATCTTAAGTTACTGTATTTTAAATTTTCAATTTTCTTCAATATGCTTTATACTTATCGGCACATTTGACTAAAAAAATAGATAAAAAAGAAAGAAATTCGCTCAAATCAGGCAATTCTTTCTTTTATATGCTGTATAGTTAGCTCAACTTTCCCACAGTCTTTTTTGGCTCTATCCCGCTCCAGAGAGCGGGCACATGGGTTCCCCCGCTTTCGCCACATACTATGCAAGATGGCGTACATGCTTGCGCACTTCAAAGTAGGAGCTGTCGTAGTGTTCCCAACGTCAGGCCAAATGCTTCAAATCTGTTCCGGTTTTAAACCGGTTAATTCTTCTATCTCCGAAACCGAAAAGCCCTTTGCTTTTAATTTTTGAGCCATCGCATAATTAGCCTGATTGATACCTTGGGCAATTCCTTCTTCCATCCCCCGGCGTTTAAATTCATTTTCAAACATTCGATAATCGCTTTCTATTTTCATTGCCGCTTCGTACTGCTTTCTGGCTTCCGGATCCAGATAAAAGCGATCCATCACATCATTTGCTTTTTCCAGCATTGCATTCCCCTGAGCCATTGCCATTCTCTCCTTTCTTTCCTCGGTTTGAATAAAAACCAGCCATTTCTTTAATTCACCCAGACCATCGTCCGCTTTTGCCTTACTTAAATCCAAAAAATGAAGTTCCAGCGAATCATCCAATTTGGTATATGTATCCCTTTCCAGTACTTGATAAACCGAATGTGTTTTGGTCGATAGAGGAAATCTATCACGAATCAAATTAATGGAAATACATTTATTTAATTTTTGATAATCTTCCCCGGATAAAAAATCTTCGGCATACATTTTTGACCAATAATACAGACTTCTCTTAGAAAAAGAAGCACTCCAAAAATTTTGAATTTCAATATTCACTTTCTGCCCGTCTTTTAAAATGATTTTCAAGTCAACAATCCCTAACTTTTTCTCCTTATATTCCGGCATCAACGTCGGATTTTCAATCCTTAATTCCAAAAAATCGGCTTTCTTCATTTTCGTAACCACCTCTAAAAAGGCGGCCAAGATATCTTTATTCTCTTCACTGCCAAACACGATTTTAAAGGCATAGTCATTGCACAGCGAAAATTTTTCCGCCTGTTCCCTGCAAATGTCGATCTCATTTTGATGATCACGCTCCTGATTTCCCATCATTCTCTCCTTTCATTATAAAGTATTTTCCCCGTTTTTACCAGTAAATTTTCAGTCTTCTCTTATTGGCTTATCCTACAGACCAATCTTGTGCATCTAAATTTTTAAAATTTTACTGACACTTTATTTACAACTTATCTTTCTGATTACCGGCTTATACCGCTAATCGGTCTTTTAAAGCAAACATTATCCCTTTGGAAAATATCATTCCCTGCCCTGTTAACACCAGTATAACCATTGGCTACTGGAAAGTCGTCCGCTATTTGCGGAATTTGGTTATAATTTGGCGGCATTTAACTTAAAATATAATTAGAAATTAATTATAAAATGATTAGAAAGCATTCCCAAGATGGACATTCCTGCTTTCTCCGTGTAGAATAATGAATATGTGCAGACATATTACAATCAAAGATTTTAGGAGGCAGACATGGAAAAAGGTAGTTTATCCATTCACAGTGAAAATATTTTCCCGATTATTAAGAAATGGCTGTATTCAGATATCGACATTTTTGTGCGGGAGTTGGTATCTAACAGCTCCGATGCCATGACCAAATTAAAAAAAATGGTTTCGCTTGGCGAAGCCGACATGGAAGGCGAGCCCGATTATCGGATCGATATCACCATCAGTGAAAGCGCCGGCACTATTACTTTTTCTGACCGGGGAATTGGTATGACCGAAGAAGAAGTCAAAAAATATATCAATCAAATCGCCTTTTCCGGGGCATATGATTTTTTAGAAAAGTATAAAGATAAGGATGAAGGCGAGCAAATTATCGGCCATTTCGGCCTTGGTTTTTACTCTGCTTTTATGGTGGCGGAAAAAGTGGAAATCCAAACTCTTTCCCATCAAAAAGGCGCTGTTCCGGTCAAATGGCTATGCGAGGGTGGTGCTGAATATGAAATGAGCGCCGGCAGCCGTCAAACATATGGTACTGACATTATTTTATATGTCAATGAAGATGGTAAAAAATATTTAAATGAATGGGCAATGCGCGAAACCATTCGCAAATATTGTTCTTTTATGCCCTATCCCATTTATTTAAAAAATGCCGATGCCCAGCCCGAAAAAGATGAAAACGGAGATATTATTATAAAAGAAGAAACACCTCTGAACACTCCGACTCCTCTTTATTTAAAGCAGCCCAGCGAAGTAACGGAAGAAGAATATAAAGAATTTTACCGCAACACCTTTACCGATTTTAATGAACCACATTTCTGGATTCATTTAAATATGGATTATCCTTTCCGTTTAAAGGGAATTCTGTATTTCCCAAAACTTAAAAATGAATTTGATACCATGGAAGGGCAAATCAAACTGTATAACAGTCAAGTCTTTATTGCTGACAACATCAAGGAAGTGATCCCCGAGTTTTTGCTTTTGCTTAAAGGTATCATTGATTGCCCGGATCTGCCGCTGAATGTTTCACGTAGCTTTTTACAAAATGACGGCTTTGTTCGTAAGCTGAGTGATTATATCACCAAAAAAGTGGCTGATAAGTTAAACTCGCTGTTTAAAAAAGAACGTACCGAAGCCTATGAAAAATTTTGGGCGGATATTCATCCCTTTGTCAAATACGGTTGCTTAAAAGATGATAAGTTCTTTGAAAAAGTCAAAGATATTTTAATTTTTAAGGATATTGACCATAATTATCTGACCCTGCCGGAATACCGGGAAAAGGCCGGCAATGATAATGTCTACTACTTTACTGACCGTAATTTACAGGCTTCATATCTTGCTGCCTTTGTCAAAAACGGATTAAATGCCATTGAAATGGGACATACCATTGACCAGCCGTTTTTACAAAGATTAGAAAGTGATGACCCCGAGCATAAGCTGCATTTTCTACGAATTGACTCAGACATTACTGCCGAAATGAAGACCGGGGAAAGCATGAGCGAAGATGTGAAGAAAAGTCTGACCGAAAACCTGGAAAAAATCTTCCAAAAGGCTTTGGCCAAAGAAGATTTGAAGATCTCCGTTGAAGCCTTAAAAGATCAGCAAATCTCCGGTATGGTTTTACTTTCTGAAGAAAAACGGAGAATGCAGGATATGATGAAAATGTATGGTTTTATGGGGATGGATCTGGGTGCAGCCCCCAGCGAGGAAATCCTGCTTTTAAACAAAAATAACCGGCTGGTCACCTATCTGCTGGAAAATCCAAATGCTGATACCGATACAGTAAGCCTGCTTTGCCATCAAATTTATGATTTGGCACTGCTTAGCCATAAACCGCTGGAAGCTGAACGGATGACAGCTTTTCTGGAAAGAAGCAACCAGATCATGGAGTTATTCCTGGAGAAATAAAGGGTTGTTTCCCGGCCCCGGAACAAATGCCTCGCATTTATCCTCGCCCACAAGAACTGCCGTTTTGTTTGCAAACCGGTGATGATAAAGGACTGCAAATATAGCTTTTAAAATATCAAAGCACATGGATTGGACTGCTCCTTTCCATGTGCTTTTGCCTGGCCACTTGATCATGCTCTATTCTATTTTTTTATTGTTTCACTTTCAGATAAAATTTTCACTTGAGTGGTGACTATTATCCCACTGCGGGGCTGTTGCATTTTAAGATTTTCACACAAGATGTAAGGTAAAATTCCTATGTTTTACCGCAATATCTTGTGTAAAATCTGTATTTTGCAACAGCCCCGTCATCAACTATTCCAAATTAAATTTGCGCGCCGCTTCATCAATGGCTTTCCGGCATTTTTGAACACCGGCGGTAATGCCGTCCGGATCTTTAAAGATAGCTGACGATAAAGCAATGACATCAGGATTGCAGGCAATTAACGGTTCCATATTGTCAAAACGCAATCCTCCGTCAATCGCCAGCTCACAGCGTGGATTTTTCTCATCTATCATTTTTCTGGCCCGCCGGATCATATCCGGCACTGACTTCCGCCAGCCCCAATTATCCTGCCCATCCGTTTCATCAACACCATGCGTAACAATATGCAAACGGTCAATATCATAAATGGATTCCTCCACAAAGGAGAGCGGAGTATAGCAACCCACCGCCAAACCGATCTTCATGCCAAATTCCCGGCAATAATTAATCAAATACGCTAATGGCGCTCCAATAAAATGCTCTGCCGGCACAATCAACATACTGCATTTGGCTGCTGCCAGCTTTTCTACAAATAAGCGATCACAATCAACCGTGTAAATATGGCATTCCACCGGTTTATCGGTAACTTCCCGAATACCGGCAATAATTTGCGGGCCGCCCATTAACTGCATATTTTTTAAATCATACATATCCGCTGCGTCCGAATGAATATAATCGGCTCCTGCCTGATCAGCCTCGATCACCTTATCGGCAATTCTGGCATAACTGACATGCGCCAGACCGGCTGCAATTTTAATATGTTTCATAATAATATCTCCTTTCCGATTTCTTCGCAACTAAACACACACTGTCCCTCAATCATAGTAAAAATACATTTCGCCTCCAGGCATGTAATCGGATTTTTATCAAATATGACAATATCGGCTGCCTTACCTACTTCCAATGATCCATATTGCTGATCCAAACCCAAACTTTTGGCGGCATAAATAGTAATTGCCCGGAATGCTCCTTCTTCCGATAACCCTTTTTGATGGCAAAGGCCGGCCGATATTCGTAAGCTCTCCTCATGCATGGCCGGTAAATCAGTCATGATCGCCAGCTCCACTCCGGCTTTTTCCAAAATTCCGGCCGCCGCCTCATCCCGCCAAATTACCTCATTCTTATGGGGAAAGCCCAGATATGGCCCCAAAATAACCATATTTCCCTTGGCCGCCAGTTCTTCCGCCAGCAAATGTCCCTCACTGCAATGCTCAATCGTCATTTTTAAATGAAATTCCTCGGCAATCCGCAAAGCGGTCATAATATCATCCGCCCGGTGAGCATGAGCCTTAACCAAAAGCTCGCCTTTGATTACCGGAACCAGCGCTTCCATCCCCAGGTCAAAGGAAACACCGCCTTCCGTTTCTTTTTTTTGCGCATATTCCTTGGCCTTATATAATGTTTCCCGGATCAAAGCCGCCACTCCCATTCGGGTACCCGGCAGCCGGCCTTTGCTGCCATGACTTTTTTTCGGATTTTCACCAAAAGCCATTTTCATAGCCAGTGGCTCTTTGACCAACATTTCCTCAATGGTTCTACCCCTGGTATGTAAAGCCGCAAACTGCCCGCCGATCGGGTTGGCACTGCCGGGTCCGGTAGCTACCAGAGTCACACCATTTTGATACGCCTTGGTAAATTCCGGATCCATTGGATTGACACCATCGATGCCGCGCATTTGTGGAGTAATGGCACAGTTATCTTCATTGCCATCCACCCCCATTTCACCGATTCCCGATTCAAATATACCAATATGAGAATGAGCGTCAATCAGTCCCGGCATGATATAGCCACCTCTGGCATCAACCTTAATACATGGCTCCGGCGGCATGATCGCCTCTCCAACATAAACGATCCGGCCATCTTCAATCAAAATTCCGCCATTTTCAATCGTTCCCTGCTCAGCCATTGTTTTTAAAATACCATTCCCCAGATACACACAACTCATTTTTGTCCTTCTTTCTAATCAATTACTCAACTTTCCCACAGTCTTTTTTGGCTCTATCCCGCTCCAAGGAGCGGGCACATGGGTTCCACCGCTTTCGCCACATACTTCGTAAGATGGCTTTCGCGGCACACGCTATCGCAACTTGCTTCGCAAGATTGCTTTCGTTCCCACCCATTTAACGTGCCTTTCGCCACTTACTTTGTAAGATGGCTTGCGGTTGCACACCTAAAAAAGACTGTTCCAAGGAACGTGGGAAAGTTGAGTAAATTATTGACCTTATTTTTTATCTTCTTTTAAAACACTAATCTCTGCAGCAATCCGGCCAGCCAGTTGAGTGATCGTTTCATCTGCAAACGGCGACTGCAATCCCGCCCGGGTAATCGTATCCAAAAAGCTGTGATAAGCACTTTCCTTCAAGATTTTTCGGTAATTCTGCCAGCCTGCTGCCGGATCTTCCTGGGCCTGATAATGCACCTGAAAAGCACAAATCTGAGCCAAAACATAGTCAATATAATAAAATGGCCATTTATAAATATGGGTCTGTTTTTGCCAAAACCGGCCCCGGGCAAAGAAAATATCATTTTCATAATGCCGCCACGGCAAGTACTCCCTCTCCAGGCGCTGCCATAAGCTGAGCCGTTCCTGAGCTGATAAATCCGGCTGATCATAAATAGTTTCCTGAAATTCATCAACAGCACAACCATAAGGAATAAAAGCCAAAGCCGTCTTTAAATGCTGCAATTTATAATTATCCATTTGTGCCGGCGGAATAATATATTGCAAATACGGCCAAATCAAAAATTCCATCGCCATTGAGTGAATTTCCGCTAAATCCGCACTACATTCCTGTAAAAACTGAATCGGCTCGCCACGATTTAAATAAGCATGAAATCCATGGCCGGTTTCATGAGCAAATGTTTTGACCGCTCCAAAAGTGGCATTATAGGTTTCAAAGATGAATGGCAGCCGGTATCGCCCCAGCATATTACAGTAAGCGCCCATAATTTTACCCGGCCGCAGGTCCACATCATAAAATCCGGCTTCCATTAAATCCTGATAATAAATATCTGTTTCCGGCGACAATTCCCGGTAAACCGGAATAAAGGCCTCAACAATATCTTCACGCGGCGTTAGTTTAACTCCTGAAAAATCTTCATCATAATGATATAAAATATCCAGCTTTTGTTCCTGGCTTTGTTTTTCATAAAGCTGTTGCAAAATCGGAACAATCTGCTGCTTAATCGCCTGCCGCAAAGTTGCTACCTGACTTTTACCATAACTGGTCCGTCCCCGTCTTTGATAAGATAAATCGGTATAACTTTGATAGCCCGATTTTTGGGCAATTTGATGCCTGACCTGCACCAATCGGTCAAAAATCTGATCAAGTTCATGACCAATGGCAGACCAGCATTCCTCCAGCCGACGATTACAGTCGGAACGAACCTGTCTGTCACCATCCGCCGCTTGTTTGGCCAAATAGGACAAAGGCCTTGGCTGGCCGTCAATCATCACCGATAAATTGGCAGTTAAATTGGTATAATCCATCGAGTACTGATTCTCTTCCTGCATCAGTGCCAGAATTTCCTCTGAAAATTCGGATTTCATCATTTTAATCCGCCGGAAAAACTCTGCTCCCAAATACTTTTCCAACTCCGGCTGATATTTGCTTTGCAGGAGTTGCTCATAAAATTGATTCTGCAGCTCTTCAAACAAAGGCGAAATTTCTGCCCAAAATTCCGTTTCTTGTTTATATTTGGAGTCATTGGTATCCATGGTATTGCGAATTTCACAAAGATTGGCTGCAGTTTTATAGTGCTCTGTCAGGCTGTCAATTTCTAAAACCGCCGTATAGACCGCTGCAAAACTATCGGCTGCCTTAATCTCGGCTAATAATTCCTGAAAATTTCTTTGAAATTTTTGAATATTGATCCGCTGATAGGGAATCTCAGAAAACGAAATCATCCGACACCTCCTTTAATCCAAACAAACCGACTGACCATCAGCATATAGTTTGGCAATCTGATCAACTGTTTCAATTTGTTCAAACGGATTTTCTTTCAGGCAAATAAAGGTGGCGCGCCGGCCAGTTTCCAAAGCACCCAAATCATCCAGTCCCATCAGTTCCGCGCCTCCGGCAGTTGCTGCCTTTAATGCTGCCTGGGGAGAAAGTCCGGCTCTGACCATCAACACAATTTCATGAGCAGCTTTCTCATAAGGGTTGAAAGGACAGCCGGCATCCGTCCCCATTGCAATTTTTACCCCTTTTTCCGAACAGCGTTTCAAAACCTGACGATGCCTTTCTAAAATTTCCTGACTTTTTTTATGGTCCGGATTATCCGGTTCCCGGCGAATGCCTTCGGTCACCGCATAATAAGGGGCACATAAGGTGGGTACTAAAAACACATCCTTAGCAATCATCTGCTCCATAATGGCTTCGGTCATAAAAACGCCATGTTCAATCGAATCAACTCCGGCCTCAATACACAGCCGCATAGCGGTTTCGCCATGAGCATGAGCGGCTACTTTCCGGCCCATACTATGAGCGGTTTCAATACCGGCTTTCACTTCAGCAGCTGTCAGTTCACACGGTCCCGGCTCCGGTCCCGGAGAATTAACACCACCTGAGGCCATCAATTTAATCACATCGGCTCCATCTTTAATAGTTTGATGAACAGCCTGCCGCATCCTGTCAGCTCCATCAATTTCATAGCACAGCTCATGACCATGACCGCCGGTAACACAAATGGCATGTCCACAAGCTAAAATTTTTGGCCCTCTGACTATTCCACGATTAATGGCATCGCGCAGGCCCAGGGTATATCCTCCGACAGCACCTAAATCACGGCAGGCAACAATCCCGGCCTTATATAATTTTTCAGCATTAGCTGCTCCTTCGCAAATCATATCCGCAATCCGGCATGAACTTTGCGGAAATGCCGCACAGTCCGGTCCAATAAAAAAATGAACATGACAATCAATCAGTCCCGGTATCAGATAATAGTCCCGGACATCAATGACTTCCCCTTCCGGTGGAATTTTTCCATCATCCGGCCGGATATCCGTTATTTTTCCATCTTCTTCAACCAGGATAAAATTTTCCATAACTTCATCCCGGGCGTTGGCTGTATACATCCATTTACCGCGAAAATATCTTTTCATTGCACTTGCCTCCCATCTCCGATACCTGCAAATCCTTGATTTAATTTGTCAATTCCGGCCAATACAAAGCGTCCATTTTCAATAATCGGAATCAACTCGCCGGTTTTCGTCCGCCCGCGTAAATATAAAATCTGATGATAAGGCAGGGTAATATCTGTATGAAAACCATAATATTGCCGGCTTGGTCCATTAAAATAAGGGGCTTCATTTTCCCGGCAAACCATTTCCTTATGATCATACATATTATAAATCGGTCTGTCCTCTGCCCGGGCAAAGCAGGAATCGCCAACAGCCAAATGCGGTCCGGTTTTCTCATAAATCAAAATCGGCAAGCGCTCATCCAGTTGATACTGCTCGGTTAAAGTGGCGGCATAAGTATTGGTCCCAATGGCAAATTCGCCAAATCCAACCTGTTCCCTGTTTTGCAACAGATTTTTTTTGATATAATCTTCGCCCTCATCACAATCAGCCTTTAAAATAATTCCATCCTTGATTTGCAAAAATAAGTTATGGTAAAAAACTCCTTTTAAGCAAATGTGCGGAATATGTAAAATTCCTTCTGTTCCCTTTAATTTGGGAGTAGTAAAGACTTCGCCAAAGGGAATGTTTAAATCTCCGCCACAATTTAAAAATTTAGTTTGACTGACCGGGTCTTTAATCGCAAACAACTGAACTGTCAAATCCGTCTGATTTCCCTCAATCCCTTTAATTTCTATTTTTTCACATAAGTCCATAGCATCTATCAACTTCTGCTGCTCCCATTCATATTCTGTCGAATCCATCAAATTGAGAGCAAAAAATTTTTCAAATAATTCCGGAAATTGCTCTTCCAGCAGTAAATTAGGAAAAGTAATTTTACAAAATGACAGCTCGGACGGTTTAACATATTCCGCCTCCGCTTTCATTTTTTCCAGTTGCAGCTGATAAAACAGCTCCATTTCCCGGGAATCAAGCTGCAAACTATGAGTCGCCGGTATGATCGTTTCCGGCTTTTGGCCAAACTGATCAATCCCGATCATACCGCAAGTATCCCGTAATTCCTCAGCATTAGCCGCTAAAGTCTCCTGATAAGCGGTAATCAGTTCCGTCACTTCCGTCGCTGAAAGCTGGCGATACAAATCAAATTGATGATCAACGGCAAACTGATTGCGCCCAAACATCGATTTCGGACAGGTAATCACCGGCACTAATCCCTTTTCCTGCATAGCCAGTACCACCTCTTTGGCCAAAGCCTCCTGTCCTACCTGATAATAAAAACGAACTCGCCGGCGCTGGCCCCGCTCACGACTTTGACTGATAAAACCATGTAAAAACGCTGCCACAATATGCCCGGCCATGTCCCTTAATCGGGCCAACGGCTGGGCAAACCAAAATTTACACATATCAATTTCTGCCTGGGCAATCGGCAATTGATAATCGGCCAGCCAGTCTAAATTTTCCGGCTCCGCCTGCTTTAAAATTTGTTCATACGTATTCTTCGTGCCTGCAACAACCCATTGCCGTACTTCATCTTTAACAGCCGCCAGTCGTCTTTGCCGGCAATACTCCTGCCAGCTTTTCTCTATTTCCGGATAGGCCGCCCCGCTTGTTATCAGCTCCTGTCTTTTGGCTAAAAGCTGGTCCCGGTTTTGACCATCCCTCAGACAGTCCTTTTCCCATCTACTTTTTCCTTCCACTTCCATTGCCGCCAGTAAAGGTCCTTTGTCCCCCCACTTAGTAAAGGCAACTTGCGGATTCATTTCCGATTTCTCATAGATGGGAGAAAGCTGCCACTGAAACCGGTACTTCGATCCATTTTGCATTTTCTTTCTCCCATGATTTTTAAAATTTTATTTTATTAACTCAACTTTCCCATAGCCTGCTGGCAATCCGCAAAGCCGATCATCTGCCTGCTCTGCCATGCTGATAAATTTTGGGCTATCACCGGCAAAATCCGGTATTTACCGTAACCCTCCGCCAATCCACAAAGGCTTAGCCACCTGCTGCCATACCAGCAAACTTTGGGCTATCACCAACAAAACTCCGACCTTTACCGTAACCCACCGGCAATCCGCAAAGCCGATCATCTGCCTGCTCTGCCATGCTGATAAATTTTGGGCTATCACTGGCAAAATCCGGTATTTACCGCTTATTATTTCATAATTTTAACATCTTTATAATCAAATTCATATCCGCATGGATAAATATGGATTCCTTCCACATTATCCTGGACTACCCAGTTATTTTCAGCATAAACCTGCGGAATGTAAATAAAGTTATCCAATACCATTTTTTCAATTTTCTTCCAGCTGGCAATTCTTTCATCTCCCACCTGGTTATGAGCTTTTTCAACCAATTGCTTAAATTCCTGATTATCCCATTTACCTTCAGCATAGATAAATTCCATAAAACCTTGTGGATCACGGTACGGCGAATCCTGACCGCCACCGATGACACAGTCAAAGGTTCCTTTTTGCAGCATTGGCAGAATAATATTAAATTCCAGTACTGTCACCGGTATTTCAATGCCCAGACTCTCTTTCCACATATTTTGAATGGCTTGAGCCTGTAGCTTACCAAATTCCAGGCACTGAATCACAAAGCCTTTTTCCAGCTCAGCTTTATCTTTACCTAATTCTTTTAAACCTTCTTCCAGTAACTTTTTAGCTCTTTCCAAAGCCGCCGGATCCGTTGCCGAATCAACCACCATATCACCCTGCTGTTCTCTGAAATCTCCGTCTTTTTCACCTTTAACACCATAAGGCACTAATCCATAAGCCGCCAGCTTCTCATTTTTCATGATTTTTCCGGCAAATTGTTTCCGGTCAAAGGCAATTGACAGCGCTTCCCTGATTTTAATATTGCTTAAAAATTCATTTCTGGGGTTAAACTCAATAAATGTTACTTTCAGGCGTTTGTGAGTAGAAAATCCTTTGGCATCCTTATATTTCTCCAGTAAATCACTGCCCAAACGCATCAGGCTCAGTTCCTGATTTTGGTACATTCCAATAATTGAATTGGCATCATTGGTAATGGTAATTTCAATCTTATTTAAGCTAACATTATCGGCATCCCAATAGTTTTCGTTTCTTTCCAGCACCATTGAATTTTTATGAGTCCATTCTGTTAATTTAAAGGGACCGGAAGCAACAATTTTTTCAACTTCACTGCCATATAAATCTTTATGTTCTTCGGCTGCTTTTTTCTGCACCGGTGCCATTCCTGAACTTTTCAGCATTTCTTCAAAATAATCACAAGGCAAAGTGGTAGTAATTTCAATCGTTTGACCATCTAATTGTTTTACACCCAATTCCTCCGGTTTCTTCTCGCCTTTAAAGACTGCTTCAGCATTTAAAATTTCATAATATTGATAAGCCTTTTCTGAAGCCAGTGTACCATCCAGCGCCCGCTGAAAACTGTACACAATGTCTTCCGCTGTAACTTCCGATCCATCCTGCCATTTTGCACCTTTTCTCAACTTCAAGGTATGAACCGTCTTATCTGCATTATATGTATATTCTTCCAATAATGCCGGCTTTGATTTTTCACCATTTTCTCCATCCGGCCGCAGCAATGGTTCATGCAATGCCACCATAATGCTGGATGCTTCTCCATTGTTGTTAAACCAAGGATCCAAGGCTCCCGGCTCATTCCTGATCGATATTTTTAATACTTGTTCTGCTGACGGGGCAGCTTCCGTATTCCCCGGCTTTTCCTCTTTGGCCGGTGTATCTGCCGGCTTACCGGTTTCTGCCGGCTGACCGGTGTCCGCCGGTTTTTGCTCCTTGGTCGGTCCACACCCGCTTAAACTAATTAACATGATCACTGCCAATCCCAGTCCCAACCATTTCCGCATTGTTCCCTTCATTCCTTTCTACCTCCTTCTTTTGATTTTTATTTTTCAGAATATAAATAACAAGCAACAAAATGTCCGCTTGAAACTTCTCTTAATTCCGGTGCTTTTTCCCGGCAGATATCCTTGACCTTTTCACAGCGGGTACAAAATTTGCAACCCTGAGGAGCATGAATCGGACTGGGGATCTCTCCCAACAACTTAATTCGGTTCCGGTTCTTTTCAACTTTCGGATTAGCAACCGGAATCGCTGAAAACAGCGCCTTGGTGTATGGGTGAAGTGGATGCGAATATAACTCGGTGTTGGGCGCATACTCCATAATGCTGCCCAAATACATAACTGCTACCTCATCCGAAATATACCGAACCATTGACAAATCATGAGCAATAAAAATATAGGACAGGTTTTTATCCTGTTGCAGCTTAAGCAATAAATTCATGACCTGAGCCTGAATCGATACATCCAGTGCACTGATCGGCTCATCACAAATCATAATTTCCGGATTCATCGACAGCGCTCTGGCAATTCCAATTCTTTGTCTTTGTCCGCCTGAAAATTCATGCGGAAAACGATTGGCATGTTCTTCATTTAAACCGACAATCCGCAACAGCTCCAGCACTTTTTCCCGCCGCTCTTTTCCGCTAATCTGAATAGAACGGTTTAAATCCCAGCCTTCAGCAATTAAATCAATAACGGTCATTCTTGGATTTAAACTGGCATAGGGGTCCTGAAAAATCATTTGCATGCTTTGTGATAATTCCTGGCGAAAAGCTTTACTGCTCTTACCGCTGATATCTTTTTCTTTTAAATAAATCTTGCCTTCGGTCGGCTCATAAATGCGAATTAAAGTTCTGCCCAAAGTGCTTTTGCCGCAACCGGATTCTCCCACCAAGCCCAGGGTCTTGCCCCGCTCTAATTGAATGGTAATACCGTCGACGGCTTTGACAACCTTTCCTCTTTTAATCTTAAAATATTTTTTCAAATTTTCAGTCCGGAGTATTATGTCTTTTTTATTCATGTTTCATAACCTCCTGTCCGGTAAATGGATTTTTAACGGGCATTGCTTTTGGATGATAAAGCCAGCACGCTACCCGGTGATCGGTGCCATTGCATGAATATACCGGCGGCTGCTGAGCACTGCAAATTTTCATGGTATAGGGGCAACGGGCCGCAAAAGGGCAAGCTTTGGGCGGCCGGATCAAATCCGGCGGGGTTCCCAAAATCGGACTTAAAGGCTGCCTATCCGTCATATCTTCCGGTGGAATCGATTGCAGAACCCCCCAGGTATAAGGATGGGCCGGAAATTCAAAAATATCTTCCACCTGGCCATATTCCAAGATTTTTCCGGCATACATAACTGCGATTTCATCCGCAATATTGGCAACTACTCCTAAATCATGGGTAATCATGATAATTGAAGTGTCATAATGTTTTTGAATATCCTTGATCAGTTCTAAAATTTGTGCCTGAATAGTCACATCCAAAGCAGTTGTCGGTTCATCGGCAATCAGCAGCTTGGGATTGACCGCCATTGCCAGCGCAATCATCACCCTTTGCCGCATTCCTCCGGAAAGCTCATGCGGATATTGTTTAAATCTTTCTTCCGGGCTGGAAATGCCGGCCAGGGTCAAAGTTTCCAAAGTTATCTTTTTGGCCTCTTCCTTGCATTTATCTCCATACTTACAAATTCCTTCCAGAATTTGCCGGCCAATGGTCATGGTCGGATTTAAGCAGGTCATCGGATCCTGAAAAATCATGCGGATCTCCTGCGCTCTGACCTTACGCATTTCTTTTTCTGAAATTTTGGCTAAATCTTTGCCATCAAATAAAATTTCACCCTGTTTCAATTCTCCGACCGGCTTACCGGGATTGAGGCCGATCAGTGATTTGGCGGTAACAGATTTACCACAGCCGGACTCACCGACAATGCCCAGACATTTTCCTCTTTCAATTTTAAAACTGACGCCTCTGACTGCCTGGACTTCACCGGCATAGGTATGGAAAGAAAAAGCCAAATCCCTGACATCCAGTAAAATATCTTTTTCGCTCATCTTATTTCCTCCTACTGTCTAAGTCTGGGGTCAAGGGCATCTCTAAGCCCATCGCCCATTAGATTAAAGCACAGCATGGTGATACAAATCAGCAGCGCCGGGAAAAATAATTGATATGGATAGATCAGCAATTTGTTGGCTCCATCACTGGCCAATACTCCCCAACTGGCTAAAGGCAGCGGAATACCCAGCCCAATATAGCTTAAAAAAGCTTCCGCAAAAATAGCTCCGGGGATAACATTGGCCATGCTGATAATGATCGGGCTCATAGTATTGGGTAATAAATGTTTTAAAATAATCCACATACTGCCTGCACCCATGGTTTGACTGGCCAATACAAATTCTGATTCTTTCAGCTGGAAAACCTGGCCCCGGAATAGTCTGGCCATCCCAATCCAGCCAGTGGCAGCAATCGCAATAATAATCGGAAAGATGCCCGGTTTCATAATCAAAATCAATAAAACCACCCATAGCATCTGGGGGATGGACACAATCAATTCACAAAAACGCATCATAATATTATCCGCCACCCCACCAAAATAACCGGCAATGCCACCATATAAAATACCAATGGTGCCGTTGAGCAGGGCAACCACAATGGCAATTAAAAGGCTGACTCTGGCTCCTTCCCAACAGCGGACAAAAATATCCCGTCCCAATTCATCAGTTCCAAACAAATGCTCCTTGCTTGGGCCCTGATTGGTATTGGCCCAATCCTGGTCATCATAGGCATATGGGCTAAGCATTGGCTGAAAAATTGCCATCAGCATAATAATAATCAAAATAATGGTTGAAACCATGGCTACCAGGTTACGTTTAAACCGGCGAAAAGCATCACTCCAGTAGGTCATGGCCGGCCGGGCCATGCCATCAGCCTTTTCATGAGCAGAGGTATCCGCCTCAAACAGAGCATCCTCCAGATCTTCCTGGTCTGCTTCCTTCCTTAAAAGGCGATCATCAATTTCTGTCTGGTGCCTGATATTACTATTATTCTCCATATGCTTCTCCATTCCGCTGCCATCCGGCGGCAGCTTAAGCAGTGAATGTCCCTGAGTTATTTTGAAATCCGAATTCGCGGATCAACAATACCGTAAACAATATCCACAACAAAATAGCAAATTACTGAGATAAAAGAAAAAATAATGGTCAGTCCCATGATCATGGTATAATCAAAATTTTGAATAGAAACAATCATCGACTGGCCAATACCAGGAATATTAAAGATTTTTTCAATGACAAAGTTGCCGGTCAGTACTCCGGCGCACATTGGCCCAAGTGATGTCACCAGCGGCAGCATGGAATTGCGCAGCATATGCTTGCGCACAATTTCATTTTCACTCAGACCTTTGCTTCTGGCAGTATAAATATAATCCTGACGCATCACATCCAGCATGCTGGAACGCAACATCCGGGCATAATAAGCAATATTGGTAAAAGAAGCCGCTAAAATCGGCAGAACGAAGTATTGTACTCCCTTATATCCCTGGATTGGAAATAATTTCCATTCCACCGCCAAATATCGCTGAATCAGGGAACCAAAGACAAAATTAGGAATCGATACCCCCAAAATCGCCAGAATAATGACAAAATAATCAACAAAGCCTTTATTTTTTAAAGCGGCAACTGAGCCTAAAACGGAACCGATCAGGCAGCCAATGACCACTCCGCCAAAACCGATAATGGCCGAAATCGGCATTCCGCCTGCCACTTCGCCAATAACGCTAATGCCCTTATATTTCATAGAAATTCCAAAATCCAAATGTGCAATATTATTCATATAAATCAAATATTGCTGCCACAGAGGTTTATCCAATCCATGTTTGACCTCTAATGATTTTCTGACACTTTCCGGTGTTTCTCTGGTCACCTCAAAGGGCTGGCCGGGAATCATGTGCATCAAAAAAAAAGTAACGGTTGCAATCAAAAACAGAGTTACTAACATTGATATAAAACGGCGTAATACATATTTGGCCATACATTTTCCCTCCTGTTTTCATCTTCGTTGACCTTATCTGTTACCAAAAGCCGTACTGAAATCAGTTTTTAAATTCAACTTTTCTAAATTGAATTCTCAATAAATATGACAGAACAAACGATTCTATAAATATTTGTCAGCCCATCATCACTTTGTCAATTTATTTTTTATTTATGTTAAAATAATAATATAATTTTTTTATTATGTCAATATTATTTTATAATATATATATTTTTTTCTTATATTGACTTTTTTTTATCATGGTGATATTATTTTTTATATAAATAATCTCAGCTGCCGCCTATTCCTTAAAGCAGAAGATGGCTTCAGGAAAGACCGGAAAGCTGAAGATCAAGCTTCAAATTCAGTAAACCGAAAGCCGGATGGTTCAGAATTGGTATGATAGTTTAAAATACACAAAAAATAACAGGAGAACTTTTATGAATGTTGAACTTTATGCCCCGATCGTTGATTTTTTAGCTTTATATTTAGGAAGCAACAGTGAAATCATTTTATGCGATACTGAAAAATTTTTAATGATTAAGAATCCATCTGCCGAAAATTATCATCCCGGTATGCCTCTGGATAAAACCTTTCAAACTCTGATCAGCCATGCCAAAAGCAGCAATTTGCCTTATCATATCAATTATCGCAGTTTTTCAGCCACCGGTGAAAAGCGCCGTTCTGCTACCCTCTTTTTGGGCAGCGCCAAAAAGCTGGAGGGACTGCTCACCATTAACACCAACATTCAGCCATTGACTGCTGCTCAATTATATCTGGAACAATTGATCAACGGCGAGCCACCATATTCTATCAACAAAGAAATCACCCAGAACACCCCCTTTGATACTTTATCCCTGTCTGTGGCAGAAATTATCAGCAATGTTCTGGATGACGCCGTTATCCGTTTTAATTCTCCGCTTGATCGTTTAAACGCTCAGGAAAAATTATCAATTATCCGGGAAATGAATGAGCGCGGTGTATTTGTGGCTAAAAATTCCATTCATGAAGTCGCCACTAAACTTGGCAATTCCAAAGCCAGCATTTACCGATATCTTCAGCAACTGGAAAAAGACTCACCTAAAAAATCCGTCTGACCGGAAGGGATTTATTATGTTAAGATCTGAAATCACTTGTCATATGGCTGCTCAGGCTTTGACTGAAAACGGCTATTCTGTATCAGCTATCCAGCCAATCAATGAGGGCTCCAATCATTTTGTATTTGATGTTACTCTTACTCCCAATCAATCAGCTATCTGTAAATTTATAAAAATCAGAGATACCGAAAAAGGCTTAGGCACTGCTCATCAGGATACTTTGTTTGGCGGAAGCCTGTCCCTGAAAAGAGAAAGTTATTTATTACAAATGGCTGCTCTGGCTGATGTACCGGTACCGCAGGTTTATGGAACACACGATTCTACTGTCGGCAGCTTTATTTTATTGCAGAAAATGACCGGATTTTCACATAAAGAATGTATGAAGCAAAGCGGTTATTCCAAATCCCTTTTTCTGAACAGCCTGTACTATCTGGGCCAGGATTTTGCTAAAATCCAGAAAATTAAATTTTCTTCTTTCGGCAACATTATGGACAAAGGTCAAATTGAACCGGCCGGTATTACCAACTTTAGCCAGCGCTTTGCTTCGGTGATTGAAATGCGATTAACCCGCTGCCATATTAAAAAAGTTTTCCGCAATTCAGCTGAAGAAAAAAGAGTGGGAGAGTTTTTTCAGCAAAAATTAAAAGATCATGCTGATGATTTCAGCCTGACCGCTGCCCCACCGGTTTTAGTTTTTACTGATATGCATGCTGAAAACTTTTTTACAAATACGGCCGGCAAGCCCACCGGTTACTTTGATTTGGAATCTTCTCAGGCAGCACCAGCAGCTTTGGAGTATTATGGATTTTTATTTTTCTTATTTAATTTTTATGATCGGGAATGTTTTGATTTAGCCAGGCAGTCCTTTTGGTCAGGTTATACCAGTGATGGAACCGCAATTCCCAAAGACTGTCAGAATCAGGCGCTGGTTGATTTTTTAGCAGCTTGCCGGATTTTGGAATTAGCCCAATCCTATTGGGGCTATATTGACGGAATTCGCGATGATTGGGGCGAAAAAATGCGGGCTTTGCTGTTTCATTATATGGATACTGCCTGTCTGGATTATCTGGCAATTGGTGATATTTGGCGACTGACACAAAAGTTGAATTTTGCTTTAACTTTTGACTCTCTGCCCAGGCAGACTGTGCTTTTTGATATGACTTTCCGCCAGTAAGACCAGAAAAAAGAAATAACCGGCAAGCCGGTGAAAGGAATCCTGTTTTTTTGTTTTATGTTTTTTTAATTATTTTTTCTGTAAACCTTTATGCAATTCCGCAACCAGCGGACGACTTTTGAATTTTCTCTTGTTATAATATCTATAAATAAAGAGTGAGTGCAGTTACGAAGAAACAGGTAAGAAACGCTTGTATTTCGGAGCCGGATTTCGGAGAAACCATATGAGCGGTAATGAGAATCAAAAAATAGTCACATGTTTCAACTGCCCTCACAAAAATCACCCTATATTTTATAGTGGAAAAATCAGCGGAAATATTTTATAATGAGAGGAGAGAAGGGATGGAAAAGCAAAGCCAAAATGAAAATAGAGAATCGCATTTGGAACAGGATATAGGAAAGATAAAAGCAAAGAAAGGGCAGGAACTAAGTCAACCGCATGATCTCTTTTTTAAAGCCAATATGGGCCAAAAAGAAGTGCTGACTGATTTTTTGGAAAATTATTTACCGGCAGAGTTGCAGCCGATCCTTCAATATCGATCCCTGATCCCGGTTGAGCCTAAAACCATCAGCCCCAAGTTAAAACTGGGTGAAGCCGATCTCTTATTTCGCTTTCAGCTCCAGGATCTGAATTACTACTTACTGCTGCTGATGGAGCATAAAAGCTATGAAGACCGGTATACCCCCATCCAGATCCTGCGCTATATCAGTGAGATCTGGCATCATGATTTAGCTCAAAATCATAGCCTTTCGCCGATCTTGCCGCTGGTGTTTCATCAAGGCAAAAAACGTTGGCAATATCTGCAGCTAAAGGATCATTTACCAAAAGAACTGCCAGCTGCGCTGTTACCTTATCTGCCGCTATATCAAGCCCTGTATTATGATTTTTCCTGGGAAAACGCAGGAGTGCTGAAAAGTGGTGACTTGGGAACGGAATTATACATATATTTAAAAACGATCATCTCTGTTTATGAGCCGGAGGAAAAAGCATTTAAAGAGCAAACCCTAAAAATATTTCAGATCATGAACCAACTGGAGATTGATACCTTAGTAGAGATCGCTACCAAAACAATAACCTATCTGGGAACAACCAGAAAAGGATGTAGTGAAGAAAAGATTATAGAATTAATAAAACAATCAGGAGGTGAAAAGACCATGGAATCAATTTTTGATAGAGTCGAACAACGTGGAGTTACCATTGGAAAGCAAGAGGGGATTACCATTGGTGAACTGCGTGGCGAGCGCCGCGAAAAGCTGGCGATTGCTTTTAAAATGAAAAAAGATGGCTTTCCAATAGAAAAGATCATGGAATACACTGGATTGAGCCAGGAAGAGATTATGGATTTATAAGAAAATTCTTTATTTAAATAAAATTTTTTAAAGCACAGTTTCCTTTATTGCAGAGCTGACACAAAAGTTGAATTTTGCTTTAACTTTTGACTCTCTGCCCAGGCAGACTGTGCTTTTTGATATGACTTTCCGCCAGTAAG